>CAZQTW010000019.1:0-80823 GCA_964596165.1 uncultured Planctomycetales bacterium
TGCGGGACAACCTTTCCATCAAGATGCCAAAGCGGTATGAATAATCCGGGCTAAGCGCCCACACGTTTCCTCCTCGCCATGTCGGCAGCCCCAAGAGGATTCCACATCACGGAAAAGGCCGCGATTGAGCCTGCTTAAGTCGTCCCTGAGGCGGTCCGATACAGGATACTGACGGACCAAGATGTTGCCCTGTGGGGAACAGCTAGGGGGGACCCTGCCGTTCCTGAAGCACAACATCAGGAGACAGAGACTGTCCGGCAATACCGCTGCCCTTGCGCGAGCGAATGCCATCGGCTCCGAGAGCGGGAGACTCGACTATGAACCAGGGCGAACACCATGGGTCCAAGGTGACCCTGACGGAGATCCTCGTCGTCTTGGTCGTGCTGGGCACGATGGCCTGGGTGGTCGTGCCTCGGTTCAGCGAGGCCGCTCACGATGCGAAGATCGGCACACTCCATGCCAACCTCCAAGTGCTTCGAGCCCAAATCGAACGCTACCGTCAGGACCATGGGGGGCGCTATCCCTCCGCCGCGAGATTCGAGGCTCAGTTGATTGAGCCTACCGTGTATGACGGCTCACCTCTAATCCCGGGCAGCATCAACAGGTATGTGGGTCCGTATCTCCATGAGATCCCAGACAACCCCTACACGGGTGGAAATCGGGTCAGCGGACGCATCGAAGACAATCCGGACTGGTATTACGACGAAATGACCGGACAGATCCTGCCTCTCGGTGTACGGCAGACGGCTTACTAGCCTTCGTTGAAGACTCCGCGCTCCGGTGGCCCCATGGGGAGATCGCCCCGTGCCACGACGCCATTCCAGTCTATCTGCCGAGGACGCGCCACGTACCGGCACGGCCGCCGACAGAAATCCGAAATGGGTGGGCGTACGCGGCGCGATGCCCATGAGCCTGCCCGCCCTCGTGCTCGCGGCGGGCTTGGCCGCCTACGGCGCCCTAACAATCCACAGGGGAAACCACGCCTCCCAATCCATCTTCTGGACGCTGACCGTAATGGCGATCGCGCTCTCGGCCGCCGCGCTGGTTCTCGGCTGGTACAGCACGCGCTGGAGGATCGTCAACCTTCAACGGCGACTCGAGCACCTTGCCGAAACGGGCGCCGCCGATCCGCTGGAGACACCCGACGACGATGAGTTGTCCGCACTCATCGGCGTGTTGAATCGCTACGTGACTCAATTTCGACATCGGTCCGCCCGACTGCAGTTGCAGAAGAAGGAGCTGGACATCCAAACGCGCATCAATGAGGCGCAGCGACGATGCATCGAGACGGTCGTCGAGAAGGTGAGCGATGCCGTCCTTGTGACGGACGCGTTTGACGATGTCCTGCTGGTCAACCGCGCCGCCCAGGAGCTGTTCGGATTCACGCTCGGGATGGCCTATCGTCAGCCGATTCACCGCGTCATTCAGAATCCGGCGTTCGTCAGTCTGATCAAGTCGATGCGAAGACCGGATCAGCCCGCTCAGCGGAACATTCGAATCGTTCTCAACAACGACACCGCCATGCCACAGACCTTGCGAGCGAGCATGACCCGTGTTGTCGATGCTCGGGATCAGGTCTACGGGGTCGTCACCGTGCTGCGCCGAATCGAGGACGCGAAATCCTTGTCGTCTCGACGATCGCAATCCGACGGCTTGTCACAATAGAACAGACGCGCCTCAACCCACGTCACAGCGGGGATTGGTACTGGATCAGCCGTCCGGCGACGGAAAGGTCCGGCAATACTCCGGCGCCCACCGAGGCGAGCAACGCCGCACCGTAGGCCGCCTCCTCCAGATGGACCGGCGTTCGGACGGGCAGTCCTAGCCGTTTGGCCAGAATCTCCGCCAAGACGCGATTCCGACGGATCGCGTTGCCCGAGCCGATGACCACGCGATGGGTTGATCGCAGCGCTGACGGTCCGGCCTGATAAAACCCCAACAGTTCGTCGATGATTCCGGCCAGCACGGCACACGTAAGATTCGCCGGTGTGAAGTTTGTCAGGTCGATTCCCTCGAGGGATCCCCGCAGATCGGGATCAACGCGCGTTCCGGAAAGCGTCGGCCGGCATCGCAGGCCCGTCCAAGACTCGCCGCTCAGCGCCTCAGCCGCCAGTTGGTTCATACGCTCATAGAACTGTCCTGATGGAGGCCTCTCACCGGTGAAAGACGAGACCACGCGCCGATAGAACTCCTCGAGCCATGCGTACGTCCGACCGCCACAGATGCCGGCACCCACAGCAAAGAGCCGGTCGATTGGCAAGTAGCGAACTTCCGTGCCGGCCGGTCGATCCAACCCATCCACCAGCCAACTGATTTGTCCGCCCGTCCCGATATTGACGAGAACCGACTCCTTCGGATCGGCGACGCTGCCGAGGTAGCTCGCCTGGTTGTCACCGATGGCGTTGCACACCGCCGCGCCCGCCCGCAGTCCGGTCGCCTCCGCAATCTTGCGGGATATCTGGCCGATCACCTGTCCGGATTCACGAACCTCCGGCAGCAGATCGGCCGGCAACTTAAGGACCCGAGCCAATTCGAGCGACCAATTCTTGGCCGACAAGTCTAGAATACCCGCGCTGGCCGCATCACTCGGGTCGGTACACACGGTCGAACTCGCCATTCGCGAGGCGATCCAGTCGTGGATGAAGCATGCGCGTTTCGCGGCCTCGGGGATGCCGCCGTTGCGCACCATCCACGCCAGGGTGGCGGCCATATAGCCGGTCGCCAGACGGCAGCCTGTCGCCTGCCACGCTTCAGCGGGCACCGAGGCGATCAGCTCATCAATCAAGGCGGCCGATCGACGATCCTGCCATGTGATTAGGTTTCCCACCGGCTTCCCATCGTCGTCGACCAGCAATGTTCCGTGCATTTGGCCGGTCAGCCCGACGGCGGCGATTTCAGCGCCAGCCTCTGCGGTCAACTCACGAATGACGTCGCAGGCGGATTCCCACAGCCCGGCGGGATCCTGCTCGGCCCAATCGGCCTTCCCGGAGCCTGTCAACTTGATGTCGGCATGATGCTCGCGAGTGACTCTCGCAGCCAATTCTCCGCCGTCGGTGTCCACCACCACGCCGCTGATGCTCGTGGTACCCATGTCCAGACCAAGTACTCGTGGCATGAAGACGGTTCCCTTCGTGAGATTCGGAATCCCCAATGGGGGGTCCTGGATTGCCATGCGACTCGAGCCTCGGCGACAACCCTCGGTCGGGCCGAACAGCTCGTATCGACCCGGAGATTAGTCCGGCTGTGGGTGGGCTGCAAGTCGTTGGGACGTCCGCATGGTCCAAAGGATACGTGCAGTCTTGCGTGAGCGGCCATGCGAACCGGGGCTCGAATGGCGAACAACCCTCCTTTGCGGCGATCGGCGTTTTCGCAGGCGGAATGCACGCGTTACGTCCTCCGAAACTCCGGGTCGGGACTGGACAGAAACGCCTCGACCGCCGATGATGTACGACCTGATGTGATGGCGCAACTGTTCCCATCGAAGGAGGATTCGTTCGTGAGCGAACCATTCATCAAGATGGAATACGAGCATACCATGGATGCGGACGCCAGCCGCAAGCACTTTGCCGACAAGATCGCCTCGAATACCTACAGTATCGCCGGCAATCAGGTCAGCTTTACGTGGGATGGCGACAAGGCCAACGTTTCGGTCGCAGGGGCGAAGGGATTCATCGAATTCGCCGACAAGAAGGTCATCCTCACCGTCATGGAGGTGCCGTTCGCCTTTCGGCCGATGAAGGGCATGATTCAGGGCCAAATCCGGGGCCTGATCAAGCAGATCATCGGTTAGGCGACTTCGCGTCGGGCAGAAAGGGGGCGGGCATCCGGCTCGGCCGAGCGCGCCGAAGTCCGTCCGCTGGGCGATCGGCAGCACGCCTTCCGACCGAAAACAGCCTGGGCGATCGCCCATCGAAGCCCGTGTCCGCCTGATTGCTTCGGATCCGACGTGGCCTTCCCTTGCCGGGGTGAAGCTGCGGAGACGGAGCCATGACACTTCGGGAAGACGGGCCGGATCGGTTGGTCGGTCGTTCGGGCGGCGGGTGCGTTTCCCTGTTCGGCCTGCCCTTTCTGATCTTCGGCTTGGCCTTCCTCATCGCGGGGGGCATGGGCAAGGTCGCCGATTCAAAGACGGGCCATCCGACCGAACTCCTGTTCCTCGTGCCGTTCAGTCTGATCTTCATGGCCGTGGGGGCCGCGTTTGTATTCGGACGTCGCGGCATTATCATCGACCGCTCCACGCGTCGGGCCACCGCGTGGTGGGGGCTTCTGAGCCCGATCTACCGCCGTGAGCGGCCGCTCAATGGGCTCGCCGAAGTCAGCGTCAGCAGGGAAGTCCGTAAAGGCAACAAGTCGACCACCACCGTCTATCCCGTTCGGTTGAAGGGCGGGTCCGCTCCATTCAACGTGGTCGAGCCCACGGATTACGAGGAGGCCCGACGTTCGGCCGAACAGATCGCCAAGTTCCTGGGTCTGCCCATGGTCGACAACAGCACCGGCCAAGCCGTCCGCCGTGAGGCCGATGAACTCGATATGCCGCTCCGTGACCAGCTCGCCCGAAGGGGGCAAGACATCGCCTGGCCCGAGCCGCCGACGGGAATGCGCTGCACCTACGAGGTTGCCGACGACACCGTGACGATCGATGTTCCTCCAAACCGCCTGTCCCCCATTCGGAAGCTGAGCATGATATCCGGCCTCGTGCCGGCGATCGTGATCCTGATCGTCCTCTATTCCTCCGGTCTCTTGCGCGGTCACGGCGCACACGACGTGTTCCGACTGCCGCTCCTGATGTTTTTCGGCGCCATCTGTATCCTGCCGTTCGCGGCAACAGTGTTTAGCGGTCTGCTTCTGGCCATGCGACGCGTTCGCATAACGGCCTCGCCACGGGAGCTGCGAGTCACCACCAGCGGTCTGTTGACCCGCGAACAGGCCATCCCCGCAAACGAACTGGAAGAACTCATCGTTACGCCGCGACCGGCAGGCATGCCCGCCTTCCTCGCCTCCATTGTGGGGCCGCCCCCCCTCATCGCCAGAAGCGATCGGCTGACCATCACCCTCTCACTGGACGTTACGCCGGAAGAGTTGGACTGGATCCACAAGGCCATTCTTTACGTGGTGACCGGAGCGGCCTGATGCGACTCCACCAGCCTGGATTCGCAAGGCCATTCTCCACGTAGCGACCGGCGCGAAATAGGCTGGCGTCCGCTGCCGGTCGGACCTGAGCGGACGTCTGGTCGCGCAGCTTGGACGGCATTACACTGCCCCTCCAAATGTCCGACCCAATCGAAAGGCGAGATACACATGATCACACTGAAAGCAACCGGGCTGGTCTACCGCAATCCGAAACCCTGGCTGCGTTCTGTCCATACGTGGCATCCGTCGATCGCCCGATTCGACGACGGCGAACTGGTGGCGGCGTTCGACGTCGGCCAGGCGGTCGAGGCGATGGACTATCACACCGTCGTCTCGCGGTCCGCCGACGGCGGGGCGACGTGGTCGCCCCCAATTCCGCTGTTTCGTGATCCCGTAACCCGACCATCGACGCACTCGGTGCGAATCAGTCGGATGGCCGACGGGACGTTGGTGGCCGTCGGAGCTCGGATGTACCGCGACGATCCCGAGGAAGGTGTCACCAACAAGGCCAACCTCGGCTACGTACCGATGGACCTCATCATGCTTACGAGCCGAGACCGGGGCCGGACCTGGCAAGGCCCCGTTACCGTACGGGCGCCGCTGGTCGGACCGGCATTCGAGACTTGCCACTGGGTCGTCGAGCTTCGCGACGGGCGGTGGCTGTGGCCCACGTCCACCTGGAGGGGGTGGAACGGCGAGATGCCCAACGGCATGAAGGCCCTGGCGCTGGTCTCCCGCGACCGGGGCAAGACATGGCCCGAGTACATCGAGATCATGAACGGCGACAAGGACGGCGTGATCTACTGGGAACAGAGCCTGGTTCAGCTTCCGGACGACCGCCTGCTGGTCGTCGCCTGGGTGTTCGACGAGAAGAAGGGCCGAAGCGAACCGAACCGCTATGTCGTCTCCACCGACGGAAGAACGTTCTCGGCGCCCCGGCCGACCGGTTTCCATGGCCAGACCGCCAAGATCAAGCTCCTGCCCGACGGACGGATCCTCTGCTTGTATCGCGGTGACGCCAAACCGGGCCTGTGGGCGAACGTCGCACGGATCGACGGCGACACGTGGACGACCCTTGAGGAGACGGTCATCTGGCAGGGCGCCAAGTCGGGCATGACGGGCGAGGGCAGGTCGGCCGAGGAACTCAGCGATCTGAGGTTCGGCTTCCCATCCATGGTCATCCTCCCCGACGGCGATGTGCTGGCAATCTTCTGGTGCTGCGAAGACGGCATCAACAACGTCCGCTGGTTGCGTATCGGCGTGTCGGCGTAGGCAGGAACCGTCTCCCCGCCGCGCGTTTCCAAACGCAACGGCGCGGAAACGCAGGGGGACAACTTGTCCATGAGTTGTTCCCTGCGTATTTGCGTTAAAGTCGTTTCCTCACCGGACCGACTGTCGTGGCTCCACGGGTAGACTCGCCCATCGGCCTCGCTACGGTATCCGCGTCGGGGCGGCGAGATGCCGATTCGAGGGCGAGCAGTTCGTCGCGCGCCGGCGGGCGGTCGTGAGAAAAACCGGATGTGAGGTATCCGCTGGAAATGAGCGGGGTCCGCCGCGTATGATTCTCCTCTCCGCGTCGCGGAGTCGAGGAGCCGTCATGAATTTCGCCCTCAGTGTCTACGACATCATCATCGTTGTCGTCTCACTCGCCTTCGTCTCGTGGGTCGGATTGTGGGTGACGCGAAGACAGGAGAACACAACCCGCGGCTACTTTCTGGCGTCCGGCAAGCTCCCCTGGTGGTTGATCGGTCCGAGCCTGGTGGCCACCAGCGTGTCCAGCGAGCAGATCGTCGGTACGGTCGGCGCGGCCTATACACACGGCATGGGCATCGGTAACTGGGAATGGTGGAGCCTGCCCGCCTATACGCTGGTCATGGTCTTCTTCATTCCCGTGTACCTCAAGAGCAAAATCGTTACCGTGCCTGAGTACTACACCCGAAGGTTCGGCCCGTTGTGCGGCGACATCTATTCCTGGGTCATGTTGGTCGCCTACGTCGTCGTCTTCCTCGTGCCGGTTCTCTACGGCGGTAGCCTGACGTTTTCCGAACTCAGCGGGATCAACTTCTACATCGTGCTCTATGCCTCGACGGCCATCGTGGCCGTCTACACCATTCGCGGCGGACTGTCGTCGGTCATGTGGACGAACTTCTTCCAGTGCCTGCTCCTTGTGGGCGGTGGGGTGGTCCTCTTCTTCCTCGTCTTGGCCAAGATCCCAGGCGGTTGGACGGCCATGATGCAGGCCAGCCCCGACCGGTTTCACCTGTATCGCCCACCCGGCGACGAAATGGCGCCGTTCCTCGGCCTGATCTGCATGGCATTGGGGTTGATGCTGTTCTACCAGGGAACGAATCAGGTCATGATCCAGCGCGTCCTCGGCGCGCGATCAACCTGGGACGGCATCATGGGCACGATCTTCGCCGGCTTCATCAACTTCATCCGTCCGCTCGTGACCTGTTTCCTCGGCTTCATCGTCTATCACTGGATTCACGTGATGAAGATGGCCCCGCCGCTCGACAAAGCCGACACGGCGTTTCCGTTCGTCCTGCGCGAATTGTCGCCCGAGTGGGGCATCCGCGGAATCGTGCTGGCCGGGTTTCTGGCCGCGGTCATGTCGACCATCAGCGCCCTCGTGAACTCGACGGCCACCATCTTCGCCCTCGATGTCTACAGGAAGATATTCAGCCCGAAGGCGACTGAGCAGCGGATCGTGAGCGCGGGCAAAATCGCTTCCATGGTATCGCTGCTCGTGGCCTGCCTCTGCGCCCCGCTGGTCGAAAAGGTGGGCATGTTCAAGTATTTCCAGACGTTGATTACCTACACCGCCACGCCGTTCATCTCCGTGTTCCTGCTCGGGTTATTGTGGAAACGGGCAAACTATCCGGGAGCGATCTTCGGCCTGGTGGGGGGGCTGATCATCCAGATCGCCGTGGTTGTTACCTGCTATCTGGCGGGAGTTAAGATGCACTGGCTGTATCAGGGGATGATCGCCCAGGTAATCATCATGATTGGAGCGGCGGTCGTCTCGTTGGCCACTGCGCCGCCCACGGTCGAGCAGTGCGCCACGCTGGTCTGGCGACCGTCGATGCTGAGGGGCCTCTCGGAAGGTCCCACGCCCTGGTACAAGCGCCTGCTTCTGTGGTACGTCATCTACGCGATAGGCTGGTTCTACATCTACTGGCGATACTGGTAACCGAGCCCGCACTGTCCCGATCCGGTTGCCGTTCAGATCCGATTGACCGTGTCGGAGACGCCCCATTTCGGAGGGGCCATTCGTTCGCCCCCCCGAATCGGACCGTCCCGCTCATCTGCCTCCTTCTACCCTTGGGGGCGGTGTTCCGGTCGGCCATCCCGTTTGTTGAAGATGTGGCCCAGAATATCCATGCCCCGGACGCTGTTTTCAGAGGCGATCTCGCCGATCGTCTGCTCGCCGTTTCGGACGCGAATACCTTTGGCCTTGAGTTCCTCCATGAGGGATTCCGGGCTGTGCTTGGCCACCCGGGCCACAAGACTCAATGAGGATTGCTCCAAAGCTCTGGATGTTTCCATGAACGGAGGCCGGCGGTGGGAATCGGAGCCGCCAGGAAAGAGCGACAGGGCACCCAGTCCGAGAAGAACGGCGATAATGGTGATTCCGACAGGTCTGCGGAAGTAGCCGAGGAAGGGCCGCCAGTTCACGGCAACGTGCGCAACGACCCCCACCACGAAGAGCAAACTCATCCATTCGTGTGCAAGCTTCATCAGCCCTGAGTTCAGATGAAAGAACATCAGGATGCCGGTCACCGCCACCACCCCAAATGACCCGATCGTGAGCGGACCAGCCCATTTCGTGAGTCTAAGTAGATTCTTCATTGTCGTTCCTTTCTCGTGGTCTTTTGGTCACGCGGCATCGTGAAATCCGTCACGACAGCACCCACCTCGAACGTGCGGCTCGGCTTCCTGCTCCGGTATTGGCATGAACAGGCATGCTCTACAAAGGAGCAAGCCCTCCGCACTGAACCTTCCTTCCAGAACAAGGTTAGCTGGCAGCACATGAAGGGAAGATGAACATGGCACCCTTCTTTCTTGATCGGGCGGATTCCTTGTGACCTATGTGCCGGTACGGCGAGGGGTTGCCAAAAAACGTCGCCCGAATTCCCGTTGGGGGTGCGCACAGACCGCCTCGGTCGCTGTGATGTGCGCCTCATCGCAGATCGGGTTGGCGTCCCGCGATGAGCACTCAATTCCGACGCCGACACCACGAGATTAGTCCCGCCGCGGCAAGCAAGCACAGGCTGGACGGTTCGGGAATCAGTGTCCCTGTGAAGAAGATGTGGTCGTAGTCCACCAACTCCGTGCTGTCCGGGGCGTCCGTGCGGCTCGATATGATGAGCGTGGCTTGCGTCCATGAATCGGGAATCGCCGCCGAATAGGCATAGGTGGCAAACCAATAGAGCGCATTTATCTCAAGACCATCGAGATCCACCAGCGTGATGGTCTCCGTACCGTTGGTTACAACAGCCCGGAAGTAGTCGTCGCTCTCGTAAGTCGTATTGCCGAACTGGACGTCAAAGGTGACCTGGACTCCGTCATACTGGCTGAGATCAACCGTTTGATAGGTCGTGACGGCCTCACAACCCACGGACCGGAATCGTCGAGGGGCGCCCGACGTGTCGTAAGACCCCAGAACCCAATCCGGCGAGAGCCCACCGGCAATCACATCGGTTGCGAAGCCCAGTTCGGTATCGGAGGTCCCGGGCGTCCAGTCCTTGACACCGATCGTCGTCTCATTGAACGCAGTATAAGCCACAACCTCAGCCGGCCTCGGCCCACTCCCTTGGACGGAGAGGTCTTGCGCGGCATTCACGGTCGAACCGGAAATGGCTGTCAGGCCGAGCAGGTCAAGCGCCAGATTCGCTCCGTCGGAATTGCGAATGGGTTGGATCGGATCTCCGTAGTCGACCCAGTTTGTACCGGGATCCTGCCGGGTCGTCGTGTTGATGTTATACAAGCCCTGATTCGAGCTGACGCCCGCGCCCCAGACATAGAACGGGATGGCGAACGTGGGCCGTACGAAGGGAAATCCGTGGCTGTTGCCGTAGCCACCGTGGTCGGCCGTCAGGATGATGGCCGTTTGATCCTTCAGAACGGGGCTCGTCTCAACGAGGTTCAGAATGCTGCCCAAATAGCCGTCCACGGTCTTGATCGCGTTGTTGTAGGTCGTGCTTCCCCAGGAACCGGTCGAGTCGGGGTTCCTGAAGTGCAAGAGGCTGTAGTTGAACGGATTGCTCGACATGGCCGCGATGAAGCTATTGGCCAACGTGCTGGGATCGGAGGCGTAGACGAAGGTATCGGTCTTGTCGCGGCCGTTGTCGTCCGGACCGACGGTGTCCAACGCGCCGTTCGTCGCGTTGTATGACGTGTCGATGAGCGATATCTTGCTCTTGCCCACGAACAGACCCGTCCTCAGGCCGTTGTCGTGGGCCACATCGAAGACGCTGGCCACATAAGACCCTTTGTTGCTGTGAATCGTCTCGGTCGGCTCGGGGTCGGTGTTGCCCGACCAATTGTGGCCTGTATCGCCCGTGACCCCCCGGCCGGTCACGACCGAGACGTGATTCGGCAACGTCACGGAGATGTCATAGTCGCAGCGCGCATTGTTGGTCCACGCGCCCTCACGTTGGAGCCGTTTGAAATTGGGCAATTGGTTCCCAGCGATCAGCGCCTGAAGATAGGCGCCGCCGAGTCCGTCTACGGTAATCTCAATGACGTAATTGGGCTCTGTTGCCCGGACTTCGTTGCCGACTGTCCCGCCCAACAGGAAAAAGCCCCGCCATCAGGACGATCGCAACAACGGGTCGATTCGTGTGACGTCGATTGGACATTTTCCCTCCTCTCGGTGCCTTGTGACACCGCGTGTGATGTGCCCTCGCCGCGACGCCTTCGACATCGAACAGGGGGTCGGCTTCGCGAACCGTCCTCCGGACATGCCGAACCGTCAGGAGAGTCAAACCGATTCTCGGTTGCTGCGTTTTCCCCTGACGCCAACCTAACACAAGTCCAACATCATACTAACGGTTCCTTAACGGAATATTCTAGAAGAATTATGGATCGGGGCCTACCTCATAACACGAGCCCCAAGCAGCCACAGAAGACGACCCAGACCACCTGCACACATGGAATGACTTCTTGGTTTCTTGAGTGGTGTCTTCCGGTCTAACCCGGTCGCGGACCAACAGCGGAAGGTATGAAGCACGCCATCGGTCGAGTGTCGAGAAACTCGGGTGGTCTCGAAAGGTTCCGCGTTTGAGAGATCTCGTTGGCCTTCCTACCCGGAAGGTGTCGGGTACCCAAACACGGCCCCTGCCCACTTGAGTTGAGGACAGGCGACCCGCCTCATACGGCGACAGTCGCACTACTTGGACGGCTCGGCGGCCGGTTTAGACTCCCTGTTCGGCCGAAGGGCCTGAATTCGATCATGCAAGTCCGCCAGGATTTCCCGCTCCATCGACTCGTCGCGACCGGCACTGCTCCACACCTGGTTCTGTCTCGGCGTGGTGGCGCCTTCGCGGTCGATGGGGGTCTGGGTGGGGGCATCGCTCGATTCCCGTTGTTGAGCGAAGACGCGGTAGTCCGATGTGTCAAGCCGCTCCATCTTGACCTGACAGAACGCCTGGATGTCATCGCCGCGCGTGCTGAATTCCAACGAGGCCGTTCGGCGCACACGGTTGGGAACCTTCATGACCGTGTCGCGAATCCGTCCTTCGCCACCGCGGGCGAGCTGCTCAGCGGGGTGGGTCTCGATCCGCAACTCATCTCTGTCCACACTCTTCAGCCGGAATCCCTGTTTCGCAAGGACGCGCTGGCCGAGTTCCATGATCTTGTCCGTGGAGACGTCGGCTTTGGGGCACATCACCTGCCGCTTGAAACCTGTGTAACCAATCCCGCCCAAGTCTCCACCCAAGCCACCCATGTCGCTGCAGCCGGCCAGCACCACGAGCACCAGACCAGCACACACCCCGGTTGCCCCGGCATTCCATACTCGCGTCGAAATACTCATTGTCGGAGTCTCCTCAGACCCTTCATTTTGGCTTGGCGAATCGGCCTGTCAACCCACTACCTGCCACTACATGAACCGCGCGGAAGAAAACCGGGGCCGGGAAGCGACCCCGCACGGGCAATTGGCTTGTTCATTTCGCCTAACCCCACCCCGATCCGGATGTCTCAGCTATCGTGGACAAAGGGCCTCGACGCCGCGGGCCAATTGCACGAACAGTGAAGAAGGGTGGGGGATCGGAGCGATTTGGAGGTATTCGTCATGAGACTCCCGTCTTTCGCAACCGCCTGTCGAATGCCCGGAGGATTTCTGGGGGTATTATCGGGCCTCACTTTGCTCGTCTGGGCGTCGGTTTGGAGCGGATGTGTTCCGAGCGCCGAGACGAACAAGGAGCCAAACGGTCAAACCGGACCGGACACCAAAAGAAGTCCCCAATACGCGACAGGCTGCATGATCCCCACGCCCGAATCCTTTGCCGCCATGCCGAAAGCAATCATGTTTCTGGGGGCCGGCGAGCTTCCCGCCGCGGTTGATCTGGTGGTGTCCGGCCGCGTTCCGCCGATCGGCGACCAGAAGAACTGCGGTTCGTGCGTGGGGTTCGCCAACGCCTACTGCTTGGCTACCTACATGGCGGCGGGCGTGCATGGCTGGTCGGTCACGACGGCCAATCACCAAGGCAGTCCGGCCTATCTGATGGAAAAGTGCGTGGAGGTCGACCCGGCTCCTTGCTGCCAAGGGGCCTACCCCGATACGGCCCTGGGCATCCTCGTCCGAACCGGCACCGCCAGCCTCCAAAGCGTGCCATACTCCGATTCGATGGCGGCGGGAATATCATGCACGACCAACTCGCCCGAGTCGGATGCGGCCAACTTCAAAATCGGCAGCTATCACGCCGTCGATCCCAAGAATCGCAATGCGGTGAAGTCGGAACTTGCCGGTAACCGAGTGGTGTCGTGGGGCGGCTATCTGTACGACGACTTCATGAACGCCACGGGAAGTGCCGTCTATCGCGGCAGCGGGCGCAAGATGCCCAACAGCGGTCACGCCATGACGCTGGTCGGCTACGACGAGAACAAAGGCGCCTACCGCTTGATGAACAGTTGGGGCACCGCCTGGGGAGACAACGGGTTCATGTGGATCGCGTACGAAGCGTTCGAAGACATGGCCGAGGTCGCTTATGTGGCCGAGCCGGCCTCCTCGCCGCCGTCGCCTGATCCCGATCCCGAACCGAATACGCCGCCCGGACCGGGTCCCGATCCCACGCCCGTGCACGGCTACCTCCTCAACACGTTCCAATATGCCGTGCCGGACTACTACACGGGCACATGGTATGTCTACCTCATCTTCCAGTACATGTTCGATCAGCCCGTTTTCATCCGGACCGTGACCGTGACCGCCCCGGACGGCAGTGTGGGCCGGCAGGCGTATAACATGTGGTATCAGGCCGGCTACGTCTACTTCGTTCGTTGGGACGGCTATCAGTGGCTCACCGGCACATACTACCTGGAGTTCGACACGCTGAACCAGGATGGAAGTCAGAAGACGCATCACGGTCAAGCCTACATCGCGCCGTTGTCTCCGACGTGGTGGGGGAAGGCCAAGCCGATCACCTTCCGTGGCAAGGTCCTGACGCCATCGACCGGTAATGACAGACTGCCCCAGGCCGGTGTCAAGCGCGGCATCGCCGGCGCCAATCTCCAGCCGGCGGCGGTCTGCGAGGTCCCCTGAGCGCCAAAGGGCGGAATCCGGTCGCGTAATTGGAGCCTCTTTCCGGGACCGCCCTCATCAGGTTCGTGCCCGGTTCCTTTTCCCGCCGCCCCCGTCGGGGCTAGGATCGAGGTCGTAGGTCCCTCGTGCGGCTCCAGTACAAGTAGAACGGCGCGCCCAAGGCAATCAGTGCCAGCCCGATACCGGCGTCGCGCGGACGTTCGATTATCGTGACGACGACCAGCGCAAGACAGAATAGCACGAAGACGGCCGGCACGATCGGGTAGCCGGGCACACGATAGGGTCGCGGGTGATCCTTCATCGTGCGGCGGAGGACAATGATCCCGAAAGCACTGGCCCCGTAAAAGATGAACGAGGCGAAGATGACCATGTCGGTCAGTTGGTCGAATGTGCCGGTCAGTACGAGGAGCGACGACCATACCCCCTGCATCACGAGCGACGTCGACGGCGTGTGATGAATCGGGTGACACCGCGCCGCGGCCTTGAAGAACAGCCTGTCGCGGGCCATGGCAAAGTACATCCGCGACGGCGGCATGAGCTGGCAGTTGGTCGAGCCGAACGTAGAGATGAGAATCAGTATGGCCACGAACTTCGCCGCATCGTTGCCGAAGGCCTTGCGCATGACCTCCACGCCGATGATCCGATTCTCGGCGCCCGCCAGCGCGGTGATTTCACTCAGCGGCATGACGTGTAAGTACGCCACGTTCACGATCAGGTATATCGCGACGACGCCTCCCACGCCGATGCCCAGCGCCAGGGGGATGTTTCGCTGCGGATGGCGGACCTCGCCGCCGAGGCAGATAACGTTGCTCCAACCGTCGTAGGCCCAGAAGGCCCCCAACATGGCCGCGAACATCGCCCCAAACCAACCCAGAGACGAACCGTATTGTGCATCGGGTCTTGCCAGGATCGGCGAGAGGTGATCGAACGATCCGCCGCCCCAGGCAAGACCCAGCACGACAACCACGGCGATCCCCGCCAACTTGAGGGCCATGGAGACGTTCGCAATGAATCCGCCGTAGACAACGCCGCAGTAGTTGGCCAGGGTGATCCCCAACAACGTCAGGATGGTGAACGCCTTCACGCCGGAGTTCTGAAGGGGGAAGAAGACGCCCCCAATGGACAGACTCTCCCAGCCCGCGCTCAACCGAGGGAATGGCATGAGGGCATTCGCCGATTCGCCGAAGACGTAGGCGATCGACGCGATGGAGGCCGACTGCATCACGCTGAAGCTCGACCAGCCGAAGATATACGCAAAACGCGGCCCGTACATCTTCTTGAAGAAGGCGTATTGACCGCCCGGGTCGGCGATCATGCTTGCCGCCTCGGCGTTGGATAGCGCCCCAAACAGCGAAATGACCCCGGCAATCACCCAACACATCAGGAGCAGGCCCGCCGACTGCACCTCGGACGCCATCGGCGCGGTCTTCTTGAAGATGCCCGAACCGATCATGTTGCCCATGACGATCATGACGGCCGTGAAAAGCCCGAGGCGCCGGAGAAGGCCGCTGGCGTGCATGGGCTGAGAGGTGTCCGCCATCGATGGGTCCCTCGGAAGTCCGTCGATAACCGCGTTGACCCTCCGTGAGGTCTTCAGATAATAGAGCATCAAACGTCGTGCCGACAAACCCGATGGGTCGGTTCGTCGGTGGGATCCGAGGAGTCGTCGACGTCGCCGCGCGGTTGGGACGAGCTGCGAGAGATTGACGAGGGGACACGAGCCGCTATCCTTGATGACGACCACCCATGTCGGAAGAGCAAACGAACATCGATCGTGACGTGCTAGCCGCGCGGATTCTGCTGCGCGGGGCGCTGCCGTTGCTCAAAGTCGTCTTGGAGGAGAATCCTGCCAAGGCAGCCAAGTTCAAGGGCGTAAATGCCGTCGTCCAATTCGCCGTCAAAGGCAGCGACCTCGGTTCCTATCTCGAATGGGTCGACGGCTCGCTCGATGTCAAACACGAGATCCATCCCCATCCGACCGTTGCATTCCGGTTCTCGACGCCGGCGAAGCTCGTCGCCTTTCTGACGGGCAAGGTGGCCCTGCCCGTCGTCAGCGGTTGGTATCGCCTGGGTCTGTTGCTCAAGGTGGTGCCGCTGCTACTGTCGCTCAAGATCCTGATGCCGAACGTCATCCCGGCCGATCCGGCGCTCAAGGCACTGAAGGTCAAACTGTTGATGTACATGGTGACGACCGCTCTAAGCCAATTGAACAAGGGTGGTGAGCCGGAAATGGTGAAGTTCTGCGCCAAGAGCCCGGACCGGATCTACCAATGGACCGTCATGCCGGACGGCCCGGCCGCCTACCTTCGCGTGAAGGCCGGAAAGACCAAGGCCGGGCGCGGCACGTACACCCGCCGCATGCCCTTTGTCCACATGAAGTTCAGGGGCATCGACGGGGCCTTCGCCGTCATGACCAGTCAGGTCGATACCGTTCAGGCCGTCAAGGAGGGGCACCTGGAACTGGACGGCAGCCCGGAGTACGCCAAGGAAATCGGCATCTTCATGAAGCGGATCGAGGGGCTTATCGCCTGACCTTCGTGTTCTCCCATCGGACTTCACCTCTCGGCGACGAAACGATAGCATGGGCGCATAATGGTGAATGACCGCCGGACATCGCGGTTCGTGACAGGACCCTGCCGCAGGGTGTGGGCGACGCTCGTGCTGCTCACCTTCGGCGGGTGTGCGGGGTACGCAGGCTCCTCGGGCGAACCGGTCCAGGACGTGGAGGAGTTTCCCATCCTTTGGGAGAAAGCGGGCAGCCATTGCGGTTTGACACAGCCCGCCCGATTGGTGGCCCGCACCAGGGCGGACATGGCCTACTGCCCAATCGGTGACGTCCCGGTCGATTTTGAGAATGAGATGGTTCTGACCGTGACCATGGGCCGCGTCATGGCGGAAGGATACGCCATTCGCATCCATCGGGTGTGGCGCGAAGGCTCGTACATCAAGGTGGACGTTCGGATCCATCGACCGACGGCGAGCACGCAATCGACGATTCAGCTTGCCACCCCGTATCATGTCGTCATCGTGCCGCGAAGCGATCTGAACGTCGAGGGTTTCACCGTGCAGCCCCGTGCCCCGAAACCGGGGACCGCCTCGCCGTTGTTCAGTCTATGAGCGGCCTTGCGGGGTGTTCCTCAGGGTTCCGTGTCTTGCGTTGACACTGTCCCCACAACAACCGAACATGAGTGGCAATAAGGACCAACGTCGGACGAGGTGTTCCATGTCGGACCGTCATATGCTTCAAAAGGGCAAACGCCTTTCTTCACTGATCCGAATCGGCGCGCCGGCGGTCTTGCTGCTCTGGTCGGCTTCTCCGTTGCGGGCCGAATCCGTCGTCGAGGTCCGCTGCAAACCCATGCACGGCCGGGTCGAGACACCCGTGATGCTGCCGCTCCAGGAGGCCCAGGCTCACCTGACTGGCGAACTGACACTGGTGGAGGATGGAACCGCACGACGGGTCCCCGCGATGGTCCTTTCCGAGCCTGCCCGCATGCTCTGCTTCGTCATGCCGACAAGGGCGGGAACGGGGGTGGTTCGCCGATTCCGCATGACGAACGACAAACCGAGCGGAGACGGATTCGCCATTGCCGAGCCCGACAAGGATCGGGTTGCGATTACCGAAGGCGGGCGCGGCGTGGCCACCTTCATCCGCGGCGATGTGCTCAAGCCGGGAGTGCCCCAGAACTATCGGCGATCCTGCTACTTTCATCCGGTCTACGATCTCGACGGCGCCGTCCTGACCGATGACTTTCCGCGAGATCACTTCCACCACCGGGGGATGTCGTGGGCTTGGCCGCGCGTTGAGGCGGCCGGCAAGGTTTACGATCAGTGGGGAATTCGAGGCGTCCGACACCGTCACGTCCGCATCCTCAGCCGGCAGACCGGCGTGGCGTGCGCCGTCTTGCGAGTGGCGAATCAGTGGGTGGCCGGCGAGCGGCCGATCGTCAATGAGACGGTCGAGTTCTGCTTCTGGAGGGCCGGCGATCACGCTCGGACAATCGATGTGTTTCTGACGTTCACCGCAATCGACACGCCGGTGAAGATCGGCGGCGAGGCTGAATACAAGAAGGGTTATGGCGGATTCAACGTCCGATTCGCGCCGCGCCGCGACACCGTGGTCATGGGGCCTCGCGGGCGCCAACCCGACTTCGTCAGCCACGAGAGGCTTACCTGGAGCGACTTGTCGGGACGCTTTACGCCGAACGACGATCGGACCAGCGGACTGGCCATCTTCGATGGTCCGGGCAACCCCCTGTACCCCAACGAATGGAATAATCGAACGTACGGATACTTGAACCCATCCTGGCCGGCGATGGGTCAGTTCGAATTGAAGCCGGGCGTACCGCTGAGACTCCGCTACCGCGTCCGGATCCACCGCGGTGATGCGGTCGCGGGACACGTGGCCGAGGCGCAACAGGTCTTCGTCGACCTGCCGGACGGCGCTATCATCGTATCCCAGTAGGCTTTTGAAGGGTCTTCCGTGAAGGTTTTCGAGGTCGAGACCGACGCCAACCTCCGACGCATCCCCGGACCGCGACAGCCGTTGAGCCGTCGCCTGATGTGGGGCGCGCTGACGTTGGTTGCGGCACTGGCGATGTTGTACGTGTTGCTCCCCTGGCTGATCCCCAAACGATGGTTGGCCGATCGCGTTGCCGCCGAAATCGCGCGCCTGATGAATCGCGGCGCTCGGATCGATCGTCTGGACATCGGTTGGGCCAGCGGAGTGGTCATTCACGGACTGACGATCGACGAGCGTCCCGGTTTTGGCGAGGGTCCGTTCGTGCGGGTGCGGCGCGTGCAAACCGAGTTCTCGCCGCTGGCGACATTAATGGGCAAACCGATCACCCGCCTGAATTTGAACGAGCCCGAGGTGTGGATTGTCATCCTTACCGAGAACGGGGTCCAAAGGCTGAACATCGCCGATCTGGGGGCGGAGGGGACTCAATCGGCGCCGTCGGGCGATTGGTCGGCCGTTCGAGCGGCCATTCACATCGTTGAGGAAAACGCCGACCTTCCGTCGCCGACGGTCGCATCGTTGGGCGGCGGTCGTGCTCGTCGCAACGAGGTCTCGGTCCGTTTGGGCAGTCTGGCGTGCCGACTCGATGCCAAGACCGGATTGGTGAGCTGGGACATTCGAGGTCAAATGCCTGTGGACGAGGCGTCCGGCGCCGCGAATATCCGCCCCGGAGCGGCGGAGGCCATCCGAACCGAAGGCCGGCTCACCGTACCCAAGCTCAAGAAGGGCGTGGACCTCAGCGGGGGCGGAAGGATTTCATGGCACCGACTGGACTTGACCTCGTTGCCCGTCCATCTGATCCCGGGAGGCTCAATCCGACGCGTTTCAGGCTGGAGCGCCGGAACATTGGAGGTACGCGTCCATGAGGATCTTCGAATCGACTGGCGATTCGAAAGCCAACTGTCCGACGTTGCGATTCATCGCCATGGCACGGATCAGCCCACCGCGCTGAGCGCCTGTGGAATGTCCACCCACGGGCGTTGGAATCCGACAATCGACGAGCTCATGCTGGACGAGGTGGACGCTCACTTGCCCGGCCTTCGCCTTCAAGGAGCCAAGGTCGGCGACAAACCTCCGATCCGGATCGCCCTGCGCAGCGACCGTCGCATCGACGTGAACATGATGTGTGAATCGAACAACCTCGAGCAACTGAGGCAGTCGGTGCCGGAGCTCGATCGGCTCCTCGGTCGCCGAACGCAGACTCGCGGAGCGTGTCGTTTTGAGTTCGACTGGGCGAGGACAACGTCAAGAGACCGACTGCGGTTTGCCTTCGATGCGGAGAACGCCCTGGTTACCCATCCCGACATCATCCGTGCGCCCACCGGCACACTGAGCGCCGCCACGTTTGACGTGACCGTGGATCGACAGGGCGACCGATTGGACCTTCACAATGCACAGGTCCGGTTCGGACCGTTCACCGTCCGTGGCCACATGCGTGTGCCCTGGAGAGTCCTCGTCGAGCCGACCCGACCGGTCGAGCAGGGCGCGGATCTGTTGGATGTGTTGGCGGAGGCCTGGCCGGAGCTTCAGGGTGAAGTCCTGGTCACCGCGCGTCCGGCGGATCGTCTGACCGAATACCTGCCGTTCCTGGCCGAACCGCTTCGGGATGTTCGGTTGAGCGGTCCCATGGATCTGGTTTTCGGTCTGGACGCCGGGCGGGTGGAGGCGAAGACATCCATGCTCCGGTGTGACGTGGCCGTTCCGGAGGCCGGCTCGTTCGCGATTGCAGAGACCTTCGAAAAACCCGCAGGCCAAGCCCTTTCGGCCTCGGCGCAGCTTGTTCTATGTCACGACTCCGCCGCCACGATCCGTCAGTTGGGCCTTGACGTTCGCTGTGGGGGATCGCGGGTCTGGTTGGACCCCAATCTGTCCAAGGCCCGCCTGACCGTCGAACGCGGCAGCGGCAACACCGTTTCGGCCACGTCCGCAGGCGGCGAAGAGGCAGTGGATCGGTCGACGACCGTCTTCGCAAATGGTTTTTCGGCATCTCGTTCATCCGGAGGTGGCGGTACGACTACTTCGACCTCGGAACAGGAGGGTCCGTTCGTCATCCACGGCCACCTGGCGGCCTCCTTACGAATCGAGCGAATCGAGGGGCTGCTGGCTCTGATGCCATCCTTGAGCCGTCGGTTGGAGGGCCAGAAGATCGCGGGCGATTGCACGGTCCGGATCGAATCAAATCTGGACGGCGTGAGCCTTGGCCGACAGATGCGGCCGGAGACGTGGCGAGTGCACGCCGACGTGGAGGCGTCACGCCTGGGCATCGACCTCCCCGACCGTCTCAGTAAGCCTGCCGGGGATGAGGCCTCCATAAGCCTCGACTACCTTTACGACAGCCTCTTGACCACACTTCCCCATCGGCACGACTTGTCGTTTCGAATGAACGGTCTTTCCGGTCGGGGTTCGTTGGCGTGGGGGGGCGGTCATGAGCAGGGTCAGATTGAACTGGACGTCACCGACATGGAACGGGCGCTTCGGCACGTCCCCTCGCTGGCCTCCTCATCGGCGGAGTACCGACTGAAGGGCGGAGTCAGCATGACCATCCGCTCGCAGCGCGATCCTCAGCGGCATGTGCTCAGCGTTCTCGCGGATGCCGGCAATTTGGGCCTATACCTGCCCGGGGCAGACCCGTTGGAAAAGCCTGTCGGCGTCCCATGCCGCCTTGCGGCCACGGTCGAAAGCCGGCCGGAACGCGATCCTTCGCTTCCGCACGAGATCGCCGTTCGCGAGGTGGTCGCCACGGTCGCCTCGTGCCGATTTCGGGCGGCCGACGGTCGAATCGTCACGCAGCCCGGGACGCACGAGAAGCTGACGGGCGACTACATCGCCCGCAATCCGCGCTGGTGGCTGACCGCCAGCCCCTTCAAGGAGGTTGCACTGTCGACCGTCGGCACGATCGTGATCGACTCGACGCTTCGATCACTCAGCCCCGCCGTCGACCGGCTGGCCGCCAAGTATGATCTGATCGGCGTGGCGGAAGCGGCCATCCGGCTCGGCGTCGATCAGCGCGGTGTCCGCCTGGTCGGTCGTATCGACGCCGACCGTATCAATCTGAACGCTTCGCCCCACGTGGTGAAGGCCCCGGGCACGCGATTGGGTGTCGCCTTCGATGTGACCACGCGAGATCAGTCTGCCCGCGAGGGATCGACGACGGGGTTTGTCGTTCGTGAATGCAATGTGGAGGCGTGGGACATGCGGTTCGGAGGAAGCGGAGACTTCTGGTTGGAGCATGATCCCGAAGGAGGCGGATCGCGCCTCGGCGGATTGACGGCTGCCGCCACCTACGATGTTCCGCAACTGGCACACCTGCAGAAGCTTGCCCCGTCGCTCATCGCCGAATCCCTGGCCGGCGGTGTCAAGGGAACGATCTCGTTGGCCACGACGGGCGGGCAGTTTCGCCTGGGGCCTTCCACGCTGATCGCGCGAGGCGTCGAGACGACGCTGGCCGATTCGAAAATCGAACTGGACGGCGAAATGGGGGTATCCAGCGACCGGATCGATTGCGAAGAGCTTCGCGTGCGGGTCGGCGACAACCGGCTGAAGGTGGCCGCCCACATCGACGACGTCGGCCGCAGTCCCAAGGGCTCCGTCTTTCTGATCGCCGACGAGCTGGACATCGACCGGCTTCGGGAGTTCCTCGACCGGATGCAGCCGGGTGAGTCGTCGAGCCGGCCGAGCGATCATGAACGGATCATCAAAGCCCAACCCATCTTCGAATTCCTCAAGCGGTGTGACCTGACCGGCCGGGCACACATCGGCGAGGCGCGCCTGACCGGCGAGAAGACCCGCAAGCTCTTCACGGTCCGACAGCTCATCAGCGACTTCAAAGTGGCGGCAGGGCGCGTGTCGGTGCCGTTCACCTGCACGATGAACGGCGGCGTGGTGGACGGCGAATTCTCGCTGGCGGCGAACGAGCGCAATCCCTATTTCGATCTGAAATACAAGGCAGTGAAGGTGGGCGCGGAGGACAACGTCAAGGCCATGGTGCTCTATGATTTCCCCGGCTTGCACGCCACCGGACCGACGACGCTGATCGACAGCACGCATCAACGGTTCTTCAACGAGCCGGGCGTGCTGAACTATCCCCAGGGCGAGGGCGAGTGGATCATCGAGGGCGGCGCGTATGTGGGCCGGGCGGCGCCGCTCTGGCTGACGCGGATCTTCCCCGGGCTGAACACCGCGCGCTATGAGTTCACGCGCATGCACGACTGGTTCAAGAAGCACGTCGACGGAATGATCGATCATCACATGATCTACCAGGGCGCCTACAACATCTACATGAAGGGTCACAGCCTGCCGGACGGCCGGAGCTACTACGAGGTGGGCATCGACCTGCTCGCCGGCTATGACAGCAAGTACTGGAGCGAGACGGGCCAGGGACGCGTCGCCCTGTTCACGGTCGACGCTCGCGTCGAAAACGGCGTCGAGGTTCAAAAGGACATCGCTTTCGTTCCGTTGCACCGGGTGATCTATGATGTGTTCCTGAGAAGCAATGTCGTGACGGCGGCGTACTACACGATCAAGAAGCAGATGACGAAACAAGAGTAGCGCGAGCTTCCGGAGGCGGCAATCGTGCCATCCGACGATCTTCAATCATTCGTGGCCGCGCTGGAACGGCACGGCCAGCTCAAGCGCGTCAAGGCGCCGGTCGATTCCGAACTCGAGATTGCCGAGATCGCCGATCGCATGTGCAAGTCGCCGGCGCCGAAAGGCGACCCCCCGCCGCCCAAGACCGACCCCGTTCACGGCGGACGCGGCGGCTACGCCCTGCTCTTCGAAGACGTCCGCGGCCACCGCATGCCGGTACTCATCAATGCCTTCGGCAGCTACGAGCGCGTCCGAATGGCTCTGGGCTGCGCCCATCTGGAAGACTTGGCGGAACGAATCGCCCGGCTGCTCCGGCCCGAGATCCCGGTCTCCCTCATGGACAAGATCAAGCGCGTGCCGGAACTCGTCAAACTCGCCGGGCTCGCGCCGCAGATCGTCAGTGGGGGGCAATGCCAGGACTTCGTGAAAACCGACGACGCCGATCTTTTTGACCTGCCCGCGATCAAGTGCTGGCCGCAGGATGGGGGACGGTACATCACGCTGGGCGGCGTTTACACGAAAGATCCCGAAACCGGCGATCGCAACGTCGGTATGTACCGCATCCAGATCGTCGAACCCCAATTGGCCGCCATGCACTGGCACCCCCATCATGACGGGGCGCGACATTTCCGCATGTATCAACGGAGAAGCGAGCGCATGCCCGTTGCCGTTGCACTGGGTGGCGAGAGCGTTCTACCGTATGCCGCCACGTGCCCCCTCCCGCCGGGGATCAGCGAACTCGTGTTCGCCGGCTTCCTTCAGGGACGCGGCATCGAGCTGACGCCGTGTAAGACAATCGACATGGAAGTCCCCGCCAATGCCGAAATCATCATCGAAGGATTCGTCGATCCGAACGAGCCGCTCATCAAGGAAGGCCCCTTCGGCGACCACACGGGCTTCTATTCGCTGGCGGACATGTTCCCGCGATTTCACGTAACGGCCATTACGCATCGGCGCAACGCGATCTACCCGACGTGTATCGTGGGCAAACCGCCCATGGAAGACTATTACCTCGGCAAAGCAACCGAACGGATCTTCCTGCCGCTTCTGAGGGCGATCGTGCCCGACATCATCGACTATCACCTGCCGATGTTCGGGGCGTTTCACAACTGCGTCTTCGTCAAGATTCGCAAGGAGTATGCGTATCAGGCCCGCAAGGTCATGCATGCCCTGTGGGGCGCGGGACAGATGATGTTCGGCAAGTTCATCATCGTCGTGGATGAAGACGTCAACGTGCATGACGAGCAGGACGTCCTGTTCCACGTCGGGGCGAACGTCGATCCCCGGCGCGACACGGTCGTCGTCGACGGTCCGCTCGATATCCTCGATCACGCCGCCCCCGACTGCGGCGCCGGCAGCAAGATGGGCATCGACGCAACACGCAAGATCGCCGGCGAAGGCCGGGTCCGCGCCTGGCCCGACGAGTTGGTCATGTCACCCGAAATCGTCGAGCGCGTCACAAAGCGGTGGCGGGAGTATGGTCTGTAGCGGGTCCCGGAGATACGGGAAGTCCGTTGCCTTTCAACCGCCTGCGGCTGGAGGAAGCCGTTCCCGAAAACGCGGGAGTCCACCGACGTTCCGCTCGGGTGGCAACTTCGGATCGATTACACGTAATGGCTTGCATCGACGGAGGTTTGATAGAGGCGAGTGGTCCGTCCGGGGGGCGAGGAGGCGCTACGGCGCCTGCACCGCACCGGACAGCGATTGCGGCAAGACGCGATAAAACGTGATGTCGTCGATGGCGAAGTCGGCCCTCTCGTTCTTCTTGTGCGTGGCGAGCCTGATAGAGGTCAGATGGTTGGGCCGCGCAGGCTTGCCGGCCGCAGCGTAAGCCTTCTCTCCTTCGGCGTTGAGCTCGAGCTTCGTCAGGTCGAACACGATCCATTTCCACTCGCCGGGCTTCGGGCGAACGTAGCCCGCAAAGCCGAAATACGATTCATCCATGCGGGGCAGGGAGTCGGGGAGGGTGATCAGTGAGAAGACCACCTGCATGTCTTGGTCCGCCTTGACGCGAAACGCCACGTAGCGGTAGGAAGTGATGTCGTGGTTCTTCGGACCGGCTGCGGTGGCCACGATCCTGTGGGGACCGTACTCGCCCCAGTCCGCCTCCCTGCCTTCGGCGAAACGAATCCTAATGACGTGCCCCTGGCCGTCCTGCACATAGGTGGCGGTCTTTCCCCAAAGTGATGCCTGGCGCCGGGGCTCCTCGGCGTTGTCGAACACCCAGTCGTCGGGGCCCGGCTTGGCCATGGGCGGTGCCGCGACGGCTTCCTGTTCTTGGCGAGCCGGAGGGGGCTCGGCGGGCTTCACCGGGGGAGCGGCCGCCGTCGGCTTGCCGCCCTTGCCCGTGATGTTTCCGGTGTCGCCGGCGCCGCGGATGACGTCGACGACCCGCTGACAGAACAGCGGCGCCACCTTCTTGGCGAACGACTCGTTCGGGTGCGAGTCGCCCGCCGCATACGCGGGCTTCAAATACAGGCCGCCTTCGGTCTCAAGCGTCTGAAAGTCCCAGATGTAGATGTTGTCGCCGCGTTCGTCCCAGGTTGTCCGGACCCAGTCGAAGAAGGCCTTGGCTCGACGGGCGGCGGCCTCATCGGTCTCGCCCTTCACCAGCGCCGCGCCCGTCCACACGATGAACGTCGTCTTGGGGAACTCGCGCAGTTTCTTCTTCAATGCCGCGTACTGGAGCTTGTAATTCTCGATCCGCTTGTCTTCGCTGGCCACATCGGGATTGCCGCTGTCCTCGTCGATCCCCGACACGGGGAAGCAGTGCTTGAAAATGATAACGTCGTATTTCGGCGTCAACATCTCGAGCGTCGGCTCGCCCTTGAAAGCCTTCTTGCCGGCGTGCTTCACCCAGATGTTCCAGTAGTCATAAGGATAGTTATTCCAGCCGTACGGCGAGTCCTTGGGAAAGGCCTGCTCGGTGATGTCGTACTCGGTTCTGTTGGCCTGGTTGTAGGCGTCGAACCACTCCTTCACGCCGCCGTTCCAGATGACCTCGCCGGTGCTGTGATGGAGAAACAGGATCCTCGCCTTGGCCGGCGCGGGCCCCGCCGCGCCCTCGGCGCGTGAGACGTTTGTCAGGGAGCCTTGGAGGCAGATTGCCAGGAAGAACGTCACGGATCTTCGTAGTACACGGTTCATGATGGGGTCTCCTGCGTGAGAGATGCCGGCGGTTGGCTATGGCCGGAGGCCACCCCACGATAGTGCCGTCCGGTTCTTCGTATGTCAATGCCGCGTGCGCATCCGGTGTGTTCCTGGTAGAAGGGAAGACATCGGCTGAGGACATGTGATGGTGCGTATGACGATCGAATTGCCCGAAGGCGCGTTGTCCGCCCTACGGAAGGATCCGGAGGACTTCGCCAGCGAAATGCGCCTGGCGGCGGCGGTCAAGTGATATGAATTGGGCGTTGTATCGCAGTGCCGGGCCGCTGAGATCGCCGGACTATCACGAACCGCCTTCATCGACGCCCTCTCACGCTTCGGCGTTTCGCCATTCCAGTATAGTGCCGAAGAGATCGCCGAGGAGGCCGGGCGTGAGTAACACCGGGGTCGTCAACGCCTCCCCGGTGATCGTGTTGGCCAGGGTCGGACAACTGCGACTCCTGGAGGCCCTTGGCTCCGGCCCGATTCTTCCCGAGGCGGTCGTGACGGAGATCATGGCCGGTCCCCCCGACGATCCGGACCGCGTGGCCCTAGGCAGCGGTTGGGGACAGAGGCAGTCGCCCGTTCAGATGCCGAATGCCCTGCTTGAATGGGGCCTGGGTGCGGGGGAAACAGCCGTATAGGCTCTTGCCCTGGAGCTTCGAACCTTCGTCGCCGTGCTCGATGCTGCTGCTGCCCGTGCGGCCGCTCGCTCGCTTGGCGTGCCGCTTGTCGGCACGTTGAGCGTTGTGCTCCGTGCCAAGCGCCGTGGATTGCTCTCGTCGGCCGGTTCGGTCATTGCAGACCTTCACGCCGCCGGGATGTATCTTAGCGACTCTGTAGTCCGCACCGCCTTGCAGCAAGTCGGAGAAACCTGGCACCCCTAACCCTCGACTTCCGGTTTCACACTGGGTGGATGCGTGCCTTTGCGCCTCCGCGAAGAACGGAGGCGCCTCTTGACGGATCCAAGCGTCTCGCGGGGTTCACCTTCGCGGCTACGGGCCACTGCCCGATCGTAGAAATCCTTCCAAAGCTCCGAGTACTTCTTGAGGTCGATCACGACGGCTGTCTTGTCGCCCCGCTCGTCGATCAGGAATTGAATGCCCTTCATGCTGCGGCCTCCGCGGGTCTGCGTTGCCGGTACATGATTCATCAAATATACCACGTCCGTGCCGCTTTGTGGCCCTGACGGGGCCGTACAGTACCTGACGGCCAAACCTCATCCTTGATGCCCCGCCGACGGTTCAATACCATAGCCGCGTCGTTTGCCGGGCCAACATGAGGCCGAGGAGACGTCGTTCATGCTGACTGACCTGCGAACGCTAAAGAAACTGGAGAAGATCGAGCACCACTACGCCGATCAGCGGTTCGAGAAGATCGCCGACGTGCCCGTGGAGATGTGCGAGACTCTCGAACACTTCCGCGTCGAACCGGGCCCCGGCAAGGTCAAGTGGCAGGCCGCTCCGCCCGGCACCAAGTGGGGCGATTCATGGGTGACGGCCTGGTTCCGCGGCGACGTCAAGCTGCCCCAGGCGTGCAACGGCAAGAAGGTCTTCATCCGCGCCAAGACCGGCGGCGAGACGCTCTTCATCGTCGATGGCGAGGAGCGCGGCGTGTTCGACGGTTGGCACCCGGTCGTGATGATGACCAAGAAGGGCATCGCCGGAAAGAAGTACCACATCAGCCTCGAGGCCTACGCCGGCCACTCGTTCCCCAACTGCATGCCGAGCGACACACCGATCGTGGTGGGCAAGAAGTCCCGCACATTCGAGGGCGTCGAGCTGCTGCTCGAACGCGAGGACATCACGGCATTTGTCTTCGACCTCCGCGTGCTGCGCCAACTGGTCAAGGTTCTCGACGAAAACAGCCTCCGCCGCAACAAGATCGCCCGGCGGCTGGCGAGCGTCTTCCGACTGATCGATGCCATGCCGCAGGAAACGTCCGAATCCGAATGGCGGCAGAAGCTCTTCGAGGCTCGAAAGATCATGCAGCCGCTGATGCGGTCGCCGAACGGCCCGACGACGCCGATGTTCGGCATCATCGGCCACTCGCACATGGACACCGCCTGGCTCTGGCCCATCGCCGAAACGATCCGCAAGTGCGCCCGGACATTCTCCTCCGCGCTCAACCTGATGGAGCAGTACCCCGAATTCATGTTCATCCAGAGCGCCCCGTGCCACACGGAGTGGATGAAGACCTACTACCCGGGCATCTTCCAACGAATCAAGAAGGCGGTCGCCAAGGGCAACTGGGAGCCCAACGGCGCGATGTGGGTCGAGCCCGACTGCAACCTCACGTCGGGCGAGGCGATGGTCCGCCAGCTTCTCTTCGGTCAGACCGCGACCCGCCGGATGTTCGGCTACACCTCCGATACGCTCTGGCTGCCCGACGTTTTCGGCTATTCGGCCGCGTTGCCGCAAATCCTGAAGGGCTGCTACGTCGACTTCTTCTGCACGACCAAGATCGGCTGGAACGACACGACCCGTTTCCCCTACGACACGTTTGTGTGGAAGGGCATCGACGGCACGCCGGTCATCGCCCACTACAACTCGATCCACTGCTGGCCGGATCCTGAAACCCTCACGGCCCAGTGGAACTGGGTTCAGCACAAGGACGTTCAGGACCGTCGCTACTGTGCGTTCGGCTTCGGCGACGGCGGGGGCGGGCCGATGGCCGAGATGTGTGAGGTCGCCCGCCGGGTCGGGGATCTCGAAGGGTGCCCGAAGGCGCGCTACATGAGCATCAGCGACTTCATGAAGACCATCCGCGAAGAATCGCCCGACCTGCCGGAATACTCGGGCGAACTCTATCTGGAACTGCATCGCGGCACTTTGACGTCCATCGCCAAGGTCAAGCGCGGCAACCGCAAGACCGAGTTGGCGCTCCGCGAGGCCGAGTTCTTGAACACCCTGGCGGCACTGCGAGGCGCCCCGTACCCGGCCGATAAGCTGCTCGGACTCTGGAAGACGCTGCTGACAAACCAGTTCCACGATATCCTGCCGGGTTCCTCCATCGCGGCCGTCAACGATGAAGCGGTCAAAACGTTCGAACGTCTGCTCGCCGACACGCAGAAGCTCGGCATCGCCGCCGCGCAACAGCTCGCCGGGCCGACGCCGAAACCGGAAGATCGCAACGTCCTGGTGTTCAATAGCCTGAACTGGGATCGCGAAGATGAGCTGGTCCTGGAGGGCACGCCGGAGGGGCTCGTGCCGGCCGACCCGGAGATCCTCGCCCAATGGTTCGAGGATGTTCAAGGCAAGCGCAAGCTGGCCGTCTGCGGCCTGTCGGTCCCCGCGATGGGCGCGGCCGTGCTCGAACTGACCAAGGGCAAGTCGGCCAATGTGTCACCCTTCCGTATCAACGGCAACACGATCGAGACGCCGCACGCCACGGTCCGCTTCGACCAGATCGGCCGAATCAACTCGCTGATCGACAAGGCCTCCGGCCGCCAAGTCGTTCGGCCGGGCGGTCAGCTCAACACGTTTCTCCTGGGCGAGGACATTCCCGAATCGTGGGACAACTGGGACATCGACAGCGATCAGCGGATGAAGATGCGGATCGAGGACCGGCTTGTCAGCCGCAAAGTGACGGCCGACGGTCCGCTTCAGCTCCGCATCCGCGGCACGTACAAGATCGGCGCAAACTCAACGATGGTTCAGGACATCGTCTTCCACGCGTACACGCCGCGGATCGATTTCGAGAGCGTCATCGACTGGGCGGAGAAACACAAACTGCTCAAGGCCATGTTCGAGCTCGATGTGCTGGCCGACACCGCACGGCATGAAATCCAGTACGGACACGCCGAACGACCGACGCACCGCAACCTGCCGCAAGACCGGGCGCGATTCGAGGTCTGCGCCCACAAGTGGACGGACCTGTCCGAAAACGGATTCGGCGTGGCCTTGCTGAACGACTGCAAGTACGGCGTCAGCGTCTGGGGCGGCGAGTTGGGGCTCAGCCTGATGAAATCGGGGACACATCCCGACCCGCGCGGCGACGAGGGACGACACCTGTTCACCTATGCCCTGCTGCCGCACGCGTGCGGCTTCTCGGTCGAATCGGTCATCCGGCCGGCCTACGAACTGAACGTCCCCGTGACCGTCGTTCCGGCCGGTCCGAAGACAAAGGGCCTGCGCAGCCTCATCACGGTCGACTCGCCGAATGTCGTCATCGAGGCCGTCAAGTGGCTTGAGAAAGGCAAGGGGTTTGTTGTTCGGATGTACGAGACGACCAAGACAGGCTGCCACGTCAACATCAAGGTGAACGCGCCCGTCAAGGAGGCCGCTCAGACGAATATGATGGAGGAGCAGCCACAGACCATTCCCATGGTCGACAACTACTTCGGCGTCTACTTCCGTCCGTTCGAGATCAAGACGCTGGTCTTCCGAGTATAGGGACGAAGAGTCTGGTCTGTCCAAACCGGCAACGATTCGCGGCCATCGCCGGCCAAGCGCCATCCATACAGCGAATCCCTTCACCCAGCCTGCGTCGTCGGCATGAATACCGCAGTTCGCCGGCAGCACTTGTCAAGCCGGGTATCTGTATCCGACCGTTGCATTTCACTCGAGGTCTGACTATATCTGCGCGCTGTGATTGACATTGCCTTTGAGAATGTGGTCAAGCGTTTCGGCTCCGTGACGGCTGTCGATGACGTGTCGTTGGCAATTCGGAGCGGCGAACTGTTCTTCCTGCTCGGACCCAGCGGATGCGGCAAGACCACACTGCTGCGATGCGTGGCCGGCTTCGGGCGCCCCGATTCGGGCCGCATCCGCTTCGGCGATCGCGACATCACCGAGATCCCGCCTCATCAGCGCAATACCGCCATGGTTTTTCAGAATTACGCCCTCTGGCCGCACATGACCGTACGGGACAACGTCGCCTTCGGACTTCGAGTGCGCAAGGTTTCCCGGTCCGAGCGCCGCCGTCGCGCCGACGAAGCGCTCGATCGGGTCCAGATGAGCGCCTATGCCCACCGCAAGCCGAACGAACTGTCCGGCGGCCAACAGCAGCGGGTCGCGCTCGCCCGCGCGCTGGTTATCGAGCCCCAGTGCCTCCTCTTGGACGAACCTCTGAGCAATCTGGACGCCAAGCTGCGGCTGGAGATGCGGGGCGAAATCCGCCGGATCTGCAAACAGGCCGGCTTGACGGCCATCTACGTCACGCACGACCAGAAGGAAGCGTTGTCGATCGCCGACCGGATCGCCCTGATGAAGGATGGCCGGGTGGTTCAGATCGGCAAGCCCCACGAGCTGTACGTCAAGCCGGCGAATCGATTCGTTGCCGATTTCCTCGGCGAAACGAACTTTGTGGAAGGCACCCTGGTCGGTTCGGGGGCCGACGGCACGGAGGTTCATACGGCCTTGGGTGTCGTTCGTTCGGCCGGGGCTCCGGACAGTCTGACAGTGGGCCGGAACGTCGTATTGTCGATCCGACCTGAAAGCATTCACATCGGTTCGGAACCCTCGAGCAAGATGAACGTGTTCGAAGGCAAGCTCGGGCAAACGGTCTACTTGGGTGAAGTGGCCCAGCACGAATTGATCATGGATGGCGGGATCGTCTTCAAGGCCACCGAACTCAATCCCCGCGGCGATCTGAGCGGACCAGTCCTGTGCTGGTTCAGTCCCAACGAGGTGGTTGTCCTGGCGGAGTGAACCTCTCCGGTTTGCGGCGACACATCGGGACATCGAGTGGAGCACCACGACATGAGCGACGTGCCCGGCGAAGGGTGTGATCCGATCGGCAAGGAATGGTTCCGAGTGGCCGGAGACGCGCTGCGGGTCGATGGTGAACCGGTCAAGCACGATCAGGCGTGTCGCCGAGCCGGCGTCAGTTTTCTCTTGAACGTGCCACCGGATCGGCACGGCGTTATCCCGAAGAAATCGGTCGATGCCTTGATGCGGCTGCGCAAGAATGCTGGGGTGTAATCGTGCTGCTTCGTGGTGGGATCGTTGTCGCGCTTGTGGCCGTTATCCTCGGCGTGCCGTATCTCCTGCGCCCGCCGCAGGCGCAGCTCGGTCCCGACGCCTTGACGCTGACCGCCCTGTCTCCGCACAACGAGGCGATCCTCTTTGAGTTCGAGAACGCCTTCAGCCGGTGGCATCACGAACACTATGGACGGCCGGTGCGGATTGACTGGCGGATGATGGGCGGGACGAGCATCATCACGCGGTATCTGGCGGCCGAATACGTCGCCTCGTTCCGCGCCTATTGGACGCAACAGTTGAGAAAGCCATGGACCCCCGAGATCGAGTCGGGCTTCGCCAATCCGCGGATCGACCCGACCCGACCCGACCCCCATACGCCGCGCGACGTCGTCGAGGCTCGAAAAGCCTTCCTCGAATCGAACGTCGGCGTCGGCGTGGATTTGTTCTTCGGCGGCGGCTGGTTCGATCACGACAAGCAGGCGCGAGCGGGTAACCTCGTTCCCTGCGGGCTGGTGAACGAGCATCCCGAACTCCTTGCTTCCAAGATCATGCCGCGAATCATCAGCGGCGAAATCCTTTACGACGATCGGGACCGCTTCTACGGCACGTGCCTATCCAGCTTCGGCATCTGCTACAACCACGACGTGCTCAACCGCCTCGGCATCGACAAGCCCCCGGCTCAGTGGGCCGACTTGGCCGACCCACGCCTCTTTGGCGAGGTGGGCCTGGCCGACCCGTCCAAGAGCGGTTCGTCCTGCAAGGCCTTCGAGATGCTCATCCAGCAACAAATCGCCCTCGAAATCCGCGCACGATGCGAACGAGCGAAGGTGAAGCAACTCGACAGGGCGGCCGAATGTGCCGCGGTGGGTGACGGTTTCTGGCGCGGGATGCGTCTGATCCAGCGGATCGGCGCCAACTCCCGTTACTTCACCAATATTGCTCCCAAGGTTCCCGTGGATGTGGTCCAGGGAAACACCGCCGCCGGCATGTGTATCGATTTCTTCGGCCGGTTCGAGGCCGGCAGGGTCGCCCGTCCCGACGGCACGAGCCGCATGGGCTATGTGTCCCCCATCGGCGGCACCGGCATCGGCATGGATCCCATCGGCATGTTGCGCGGTGCGCCCCATCCCGAATTGGCGCGCCGGTTCATCTACTTTTGCCTCACGATCGACGGTCAGCGGCTCTGGAACTACCGCGTCGGAGCGCCTGGGGGACCCGTCAAGTATGCCCTCAGACGACCGCCTATTCGACGGGACATGTACGCACCCGAGCATCTCCGTTGGTCGTCCGATCCCGATGTGAATCCCTATGATCTCGCCTCGGCATTCACCTACGAGCCCAAGTGGACCGCCCCGCTCTTTGATTTCATCCGGCTGATGACGCGTACCATGTGTATCGACACGCATCGGGAGCTGGCGGCCGCATGGTCGGCGATTCTGGCGGCCGGTGGGCCCGACGCCTGCGCCGGCGCCGTCGAGCGAATGCAACGCATGCCGCTGAGCTACGAGGCGGCCCTGAAGGTCGACCTTCGGGACAAGCTGCGGGCGGTTGAGCTGACCCGCGAATGGGCCCTGTTCTTCCGGGACAACTATACCGTCGCCCGAAGGCTCGCCGAACAGGGGGGGGCAGGGCGATGATACGACGGCACACCGCGATCTTCATCTCGTTGCTCGTGGGGTTGTTCTTCGCTCTGTTCTTCGTCTGGCCTCTCTATCAGACCGTCCGAGGTGGCTTCGTCTATGAGGGCCGACTGACCGGCCGCTTCATTCAGGAGGTCTTCCGAAACCCTCTCTACCTGCAAGGCATGGCGAACTCGTTCGAGATCGCGGTGGCAACCACGATCCTGGCGGCGCTGGTGGCAGTGCCACTAGCCGTCCTCAGCGATCGGTTCGATTTTGTGGGCAAGGGCCTCCTCGGTGGACTGCTCCTGATCCCGATGATTCTGCCGCCGTTCGTCGGGGCCATCGGCTTTCGGCAGATCCTGGGCCAGTACGGCGCGCTAAACTCGGCCCTGCACGCCCTAGGCGTCCTTGGTGCCGATCAGACGATCGACTGGATCGGCAAGGGCCGCTTCTGGGGTATCGTCTTGCTCGAGGCACTTCACCTCTATCCCATCATGTACCTCAATGCGACGGCGGCGTTGGCCAACGTCGATCCGACCATGCTCGAGGCGGCCGAGAACCTCGGTTGCGTCGGCTGGCGGCGGTTCCGGCGGATTTCACTGCCGCTGATCATGCCCGGCTTGTTCGCCGGCGGGACGATCGTGTTTGTCTGGAGCTTTACGGAGCTGGGCACACCCCTGATGTTCGACTACATGCGGGTGACTCCGGTGCAGGTGTTCGAGGGCATCGAGGAAATCGGCGACAATCCGTTCCCGTATGCCCTGACGGTTGTCATGCTGGGCGCGACGGCCCTGCTGTACCTGCTCGGCAAGGTTGCCTTCGGCCGGCACACCTACGCGATGATGGCCAAGGCAACCGCAGCGCGACCGACGCGGCGGCTTCAAGGGCTCCGGACAGTGCCGGTCATCCTGCCGTTCCTTGCCGTAATCGCCCTGGCGATTGTCCCGCACGTCGGTGTTGTGCTGAACTCGTTCAGCGGGGGGTGGTACCAGACCGTCCTGCCGCACACGCTCACGCTCGATCACTACCGTGAGGCCCTTACCCACAAGCTGACGATCACGAGTATCGGAAACAGCATCAAGTACGCTTCGTTGGCCATGGTGATCGACCTCGTCTTGGGTATCGCCATCGCCTACGTGGTGGTCCGCAGCGACATGCCCGGCCGCGGCCTGCTCGACGCAACGGCGATGTTGCCGCTCGCCGTCCCGGGCATCGTGCTGGCTTTCGGATATCTGGCCATGACCCGTCAGGGCGAAGTCTTCGCCTTCCTGGACCCGCGCGAAGACCCCACGGTGCTGCTGGTGATTGCCTATGCCGTTCGGCGCCTTCCGTATGTGGTTCGGTCGACCGCGGCAGGCCTGCAGCAGACCTCGGTTGCGTTGGAGGAGGCTGCCTTGAACCTCGGTTCGCCGCCGCTGCAAACCGTCCGAAGGATCACGCTGCCGTTGATCGCCGCAAACCTGTTGGCCGGGGGACTCCTGGCGTTCAGTTTCGCCATGCTCGAGGTCTCCGATTCGCTCATGCTCGCTCAACGCGGCATGTACTACCCGATTACCAAGGCTATCTACGAACTATTCGGCCTTCTAGGCGAGGGTCGATACCTTGCCAGCGCACTCGGCGTATGGGCGATGGCGCTATTGGCGGTCACGATCGCGGCGATTTCACTGCTGCTTGGGCGGCGCTTGGGCGCGCTCTTCAGGGTTTAGGGACTCGGGTCCGGCCGAACGCCGGGCGGTTCGTTTCCTGCTCGGCACGGATCGCCGGACCGTCCCGTAAGAGTCTGGTGTCTTCTTGTGATGGGGGCCTTTCCTGTGCCAGATCGGCCATCCTTCTTCCGATGGGGCACCGGGCGAGGCGGCGGCCAGTCTATCCCGATCCGTGTCGTCAATCCTCGTAGGGGGAAATGTCTCTGCCCGGGGTGAATTATGTGCTTGACATCGTTTCGTGAGTCGAACTAATAATCCCTGAGCTTATCGGCCGCGAAGGGACGATATCGCGACAGGAGGCAGACCGCGTGGACATGGGTAGGATCATCTCCATTTGTGCCACCGTCGCACCGTGCCTATTCGCCGGAAAAGGGATCGGGGCGGAAGTGCCCTCCTGGTTCGCTCAACCGGTTGAGGCATCCTGGGCTGACGTGACGGCCTCTCAGGCTGTGATCGACCTGGCGAACCAGTTGGGCCGGCCGATCTGGATGTCGGACGCAGCCCGACAACATGCGGCCCGCACGCGAATCCATTTCACGGGTCGCGGACTGAACGGCTATCAGGCATTGAGCGCGTTATGTTGCCTGGCCGATCTTCATTGGATAATCGCGGAGGACCTGGCCGCAATCACGCCGCTTGCAGCGACTCCCATGGGATGGCGCCTGATCGGCTTCGCCTATCGAGCGAGAATCCGGAAGGAGCATCCCGAATGGGAGCGTGCAAGAGTGGCCAAGCCCACCGCCGACCTCGATCTAGTGGATGCGACCCCCATGGCGGCGACGGACGTCTTGGGCGAGGCGTTTTCCACCAACATCGGCATCCTTGGACATGCCCAGCCCAACCAGAAGTTGGTGAGCCTGCAAAGGCAAGGTATCAACGTGGCTGGGGCGGTCGCCGAACTTGCGAGGCAATTGGACGTGCGGGTCTTGGAGGCGGCGGGCATCTTCTGGCTGGTATTCCGGGAATCCCTGAAGGAGTCCGAAATCGGATCAAATCCCGCGAGACAACCCATGCGACGTCCTATGTCACGGGCATGGAAGACGTTACGTTCAGGTTCTGTTGAAGCCGCGGGATGGGCCGACGAGATTGCGGCCATTGAGAAATGGCGGAAGCACGAAGGTGGGGTCGACGAAAGCAGTAATCAGTCGTTGTCGGCGTCCCAACCACGTTAACCTTCGTCATTTGTTACGTTTACGGTTGATTGTGTGTGTGGCAGGCGAAGCGCAAATTCCGCTTGACCGCCACCTTGTAGGCATTACACTTTACATGACGATTAATCGGTACGCGTTGGAGGACCCTGGTGTGATGGTGATCAAGACAGAGTGCTCGAAGACGGAACTCGGTAATTCCACGGGCGTTGCGGAACTCGTGCCCGCGACAGCGGCACCACGCACGATGGAAGCGAAAGGCCTTGGGTCGTTGCTCGGAAGCCCCGGCATTACCGTCCTTGCGGAGTCCGATGACGCCGAGGCGGCAATTGCGGTTATCGCGCATGGTGAGTTGTACGACGAAGCGATTGAAATCCTCAATGCGCGTCGACGGGCGGATGACGACGAAGAAGAGGAGTTCGAGGAGGAGTTTGAAGACGAGGGGGAAGAGGGCGACGAAGACGACGACATGGATGACTATGAGGACGAAGACTTCGACGACTACGACGATGAGGACGATGAAGACGTCTTCTATGAGAACGACGACGACGACATGTAGTGCCGCTCGCAGACGCGTGCCTTTCGTCGAAGGGTGAGGTGTCCCTGAGTTCCAAGAGGAGCGGAATGGCTGACGAGTATACCGGGCCCGAGCGTCGTGGTGTGGATGATCGTCGTGCAGGCATCGATCGACGGGCATCGGTTGTGGACCGACGCAGTGGCATGGAGCGGCGGCGAGGACCGGGTCGGCGCCGTAGCGACCAACGTCGAAGTGCCGAAGAAGGTGAGATGACCGATGAGCAATTCGCGTTCATCATGGCCATCGACGAATACAAACGGGTGAACAACCGCCCATTCCCGTCTTGGACGGAAGTGTTGGAGGTTATTAAGCATCTGGGTTATCGGAAGGTGGCCCCTGTCGGCGAGCACATAGACAGGCCCGTGGAGCACAGGTTGGAAAACTCGCCACTAGCGCCGGAAAGCACGTCTTAGCTCAATCAACAAGGGGCGGGATTCCGGCCGATAGGAAGAGTATGAATACCCAGAACGAAGCCATCTTCTTATTGCGTCTGCTGATCAATATGGCGCCGGTGGCGGTATACTTCCTCGCCATGGGACTCGTGAACACTCAGAGCAGGCCCCGGCTTGTCAGCGGCCGGAGTGATTTCATCGCCCTGACGTTGGTCTTCGTTCCCGTTCTCGTTTGGCCCGTTCCGATTCTGATTCAGTACCATCTCACCTGGGTTCTGGCGATCGGTGTCGCCGTGGGTGGAGTGGTCTTCTGGATGCTTCTGCCGCCGCCCTGGGGGAGTTGGGTTGTATACAACATCAGCGAACGTCGTTGTCGCAGGCTGCTCGAAGACGCCCTGGCTCGGCTGGGTTACGCCGTGCAACAGGATTCCGCCGGATTGATCGTCGAACGCGCAAACCTTCGCATTAGCCTTTCCGCATTTGGGCTCCTGAACAATGTGACGCTTTACTTCAGTCCCATGGAGGGAGGCCAAGATTCCAAGCTACTTGAACGCATTCGCCGCGAGTTCAACGCCGGGCTGGACGGCGTTTCATTGCTGCCTTCCGCCACGGGCGCTTGCCTGGTCATCGTCGGCGTGGGACTGTTGATTGTTCCGCTCTGGATGATGTCGCGGCATATGGATGTCATCGTCCAGATCGTCTCCCGCCTCCTGTCGGCCTGATCATTCGATTCACACGTCCCCGACGGCGGTCGTCAGGCCGGAGGGTCCGCGCTCCCGGAACGATCGGCGACCGCGGGCGGCACGGGGTCGATGCCGCCGTTACTGAGCGGGTTGCAGCGGAGGATTCGCCAGAGGCCCAACCGCGTGCCGCGAATGGGACCGTGGGTCTGAACGGCCTGGATGAAATACTGACTGCACGACGGTACGAACTTGCACGTCCCGATGAGCAGCGGCGCGATGCCGACCTGGTAGGCGCGGACGCAGGCAATGAGTCCGGCCGACACCGTTTTCGAGACTCCGCGGAGGAGTCGGGTGAAGACGTTGCGTCGTTGACAGGTTTCGTTGAACACGGCGATACCCTCGTCCACAGTAGCTGATCGGCGGGCAATTGTCACCCAGGGGCCGTTTCACCGGTTCCTCTCGATTGGGGTGGGGAGCGGTGAGCGGGAGAAGGATACTCCGCGGGTGTCTTGGCCATTGCTGCTTGGGCGGTTATGATCCCATTCTTTGGGATGCGCCGGACGTGAGGCCGTTGTCGTCTTGCCGCGTCGACGCGTCGGTCGCAAAGGACCACAGTCATGAGCGAAAACAACGATACGCCCTTGCCCGCTAGTAAGATCCTCATCGCGGACGACAACTTGCAGAACCTGGAGTTGTTGGAGGCGTACATGGAGGAACTGGCGGGCGTGCAGACGCTTCGCGCCACGGACGGCATCGCCGCGCTTGAAACCATACGCCGCGAGCGGCCGGACCTCGTTTTGCTCGATGTCATGATGCCCAAGATGTCCGGGTTCGAGGTGTGCAAGCGGATCAAGGCCGATCCGGCCACCGCGGACATTCCCATTGTGATGATCACCGCGCTGAACGAACCGATGGACATCGAACGTGGGCTGGACAGCGGTACGGACGACTACCTCACCAAGCCGGTCGGTCGCCAAGACTTGCTCGATCGGGTCAGGAGCTTGCTCCGAGTGAAGCATCTGAAAGGCAAGCTGGACCGAAGCCTGGCGTACATGGACGAACTTGAGAACGATATGAGCGAAGGGTTGGGTCCCGGCGAACGGGAGCCCTGATGCCTTCCGCGAACGATTCGCCGGACCGAGGCGGTCGGTGTGCCGCGGCGGACAACACCTCATTCATCATGGTTGGCCTTCGGGAATACTCGTGGGGTTCCGATTGCGCATAGGAGGTCGTTTCATGGTCGGAAGTCGTGCATGGCGACGGACGGGATGGGGTTGTGCGAGCTTGCTCCTCCTGACGGCGGGGGGCGGTGCGGCAAACGAATCCGCGGCCGGTGCGCGTCCGGACGGATTCCTCGACGAGAATCATCGCCTGATCGAACGGCCCGGCGAAATCGTCTCCGTTCTGAGCAATGGATTGACCGTCATCGCGAAGGAGCACCGGACGGCTCCCGTCGTTTCGGTCCGGCTCTACGTCAAGACGGGCAGCATCTATGAGGGCAAGTACCTCGGGGCCGGAATGAGCCACCTCTTCGAACACTTGTTGCACGGCGGCACCACCACGAATCGCACCGAGGATCAGAGCAAGCGAATTCTGGAGGAACTGGGCGGCAACAGCAACGCGGGCACCAGCCTCTGGTATACCACCTATTACATCAACACCGGTCGCGAGGGGCTAGCCCGTGCGGTGGACCTGCTGGCCGACTGGATCACCCATCCGACATTTCCGGACGCCGAATTCAAACGGGAATGGGGTGTCGTGCAGCGCGAGTTGGAGCGAGACCTCGGCGATCCGCAGCATCAGCTTTGGCAGATCATGATGGAGACCCTGTACGACCAACACCCCGCCCGGTTCCCGGTGATCGGCTATCAGCCGATCGTTCAGCGATTGACCAAGGATCAGATCGTTGACTACTGGAGAGAGCGATATGTGCCGGACAACACCGTCGTGGCGGTGGCCGGCGACGCGGATGCCGAAGAGATGGTGCGATTGGTTCGCAAGAGCTTCGCCCACTTCGCCCGTCGAGAGTGTCCCGAGGTGGTCCTGCCCGAACAGCCGCCCCTCGTGACGCCCCGAAGGGTGGTCAAGCGGATGAAGATGAGCGCCGGTACCGCCCTCATGCAGTTGTGTTGGCCCAGCATTAGGCTCACGGACCCGGATCTGTACGCGCTCGACGTGTTGAGCTATGTGTTGACGAACGGCGAGAGTTCACGAATGGTTCAGTCCGTCGTGCGCGAACGCCAACTGGCCTATGCGCTGGAAAGCTTCAGTTGGACGCCGCACTGGGGAAAGGGTCTGTTCGCGGTGACGGTGACGTCCGCCCCGGATCGGGTCGTCGCCTGTCGGCAGGCGATTCTGGACCAGATCAAGGCGGTGCGGTCCGATCTCATCACGCCGGAGGAGCTTGCCAAGGCGAAACAACAGAAGGCGGCGGAACACATCTTCGGACAGCAAACGGCCGAGTCCGTTGCGAGTAACCTGGCCGCCGACTTCATCAGTACCGGCGATCCGCATTTCAGCGACGCCTACGTAACGAATATCGGGAAGGTCACGGTCGAACAGGTTCGTGAGGTGGCTCGGAAATACCTCGACCCCGAGATCAACGCCACGATTATCGTGATGCCGGAAGCGCCGACGACCCAGGTCGCCACGGCACCGGCGGATCGCCCCGGCCCGATCAAGAAGGTCGTGCTCGAAAACGGGTTGCGAGTCTTGTTGCGCCGCGATCCGGCGGTACCCATGGTCTCGATGCAGGTATTCGTCGCCGGTGGCCTGCTTACGGAGACACAGGCCGACAACGGCATTAGCAGCATGGCCGCCGAATTGTCGCTTCGGGGCACGGCGACGCGAAGTGCCGAGCAGATCGCCGGCTTTTTCGACTCGCGAGGCGGATCGATCAATGCCCAAGGCGGCAACAACACGATCTACTTCACCGCCGAAGTGCTCAAGCAGGATTTCGCGGACGCCCTCGAGGTCCTGGCCGACGTCGTGTTGAACCCCGCCTTTCCGCCGTTGGAATTGGATCGTCTGCGACCGCGTGTCCTGAACGCGATCGATCGACTTAACGACCAGTGGCGCAGCGAGTTGCAGGTCTATTTCCGAAAGCGGTTCTTCAGCCGGAGCCCGTATCGGTTCATGCCAATCGGACAGGACCTATCCGTACGCGCCATCACGCCCCAGACGCTGAAAGCCTGGCATAGCCGTTGGGTCAAGGCCGGAAGCACGGTGGTGGCCGTTTTTGGGGACATCGATCCGACTGAGGCAGAGAGACTCGTCCGCACGCGGTTCGGACGTTTGCCGGCCGGCGAGCCGCCGACGCTCCATACGAGCGACGAGTCGCCCATCACCACGGACACGCTGTTCGTCAAGCGATCAAAGCAACCCGCCGTCGCGGGCATTTGGATGGCCTATCGCGGGACCCGGTACGGCGATGCGGCGAACCGGTACGCACTGGACGTGCTGGATTGCATCATGTCCGGGTCGTACATGCCGGGGGGGTGGTTGCACCATGAACTCCGCGAGGGCAATCGAGATCTGGTCTACGAGGTCCACGGGATGAACTTCGTCGGGCTCGCGCCGGGTTACTTCGCCGCTTACGCCGGTTGCCAGCCCCAGCGGGTCGGCGACGTGTACCGCATCATGCGGCAACAGTTCGAGAAGGCCATGAACGGTCAGATCACGCCCGAGGAGCTGGAACGCGCCAAGGGTATCCTGATCACCACGGAACATATGCAGAATCGAACGATAAGTCAGATGGCCATGCGAGTCGCCTTGGATGAGTTGTACGGCGTTGGTTATGAGGCCTACGAGAAATACGAGGAGAAGGTTCGTGCCGTTACGCTCGATGACGTCAAACGCGTCGCCAGGGAGTTCCTCAACCGCGCGATCATCACGGTGGTGACGCCGTCGCCCGACCAGCTGGACATCGGCTTCAAACCCGCGGCGGTGGATTGAGCCGGCGGGCTGTTTCAATACCCGGTATTCGGAGTCCGACATGAGTGATACAGTTCGCGACTACTTCGACGAGCCGTTGAGATGCTTTCTGGACGATGCGGCCGCCGCCACCCCTACGCCGGGCGGGGGAAGCGTCTCGTCTTTGGTCGCTGCCCTGGGCACGACGATGGCTCAAATGTCGGCCGCCTTCACGCTGAAAAGCAAGAAATACGCCGAACACCATGCGGCGGTGGCGCCGATCGCCGACAGACTGGCTCGGGCGGGGCGGATGTTCCGTGAATTGGTGTCCGAGGACATAGCCGCGTATGGCCTATACAGTGAAGCGACCAAGCTGCCCAAGGAGGATCCGAACAGGGGTGAACAGGCCGGGGTTGCCCTGACGGCGGCGATTGCCGTGCCTCAGGAGATCATCGCCACGGTGGTGGCGGTCCTCGAAGAGGTCGAGCGGCTCCTGCCCCTGTGCAATCCTTACCTTCTGAGCGACCTGGGCGTTGCGGCCATTGTGTGCGAAGCGGCCGCCCGCGCGGCCTCGTTGAATATCTGGGTGAACTTAAGATCGCTGGGCGACGTCGAGGCCGCCGGTGAAATCCGCCGACAGGTTGAGGATCAGCTCAGGCATGCGGCGGCAATCCGCGATCGCGTGGAGACCTCGCTGGGCCGATCAATCTGAAGGTGTGATCGGCGATCACGCCATAGGGCCGTATCCAGGCTCGCCGGCGCAGCTTTTCGACGCCGACCATTGAACGTACACTCCTTGCCGGTAAGCTGAAGCGACGGTCATTCGAGGAAGGGGTTTGTGTATGGCGGTTGACGCACTCATCAGAGAACTGAAGCACCATGAGGGCAAGGCGGTTCGCATTCGGGGGTGGTTGTACAACTCTCGCTCCAGCGGCAAAGTGGCGTTCTTGATCCTGCGCGACGGAACGGGGTTATGCCAATGTGTGCTCGAGAAGAACGACCGGACGGCCGGACTCTTCCAGGAGCTGGAGCGCCTGCCCCAGGAGTCGTCGCTGATCGTCGAGGGGACCGCGCGAGCCGAGCCCCGCTCGCCCGGCGGTTATGAACTGGCCGTTACCGCCGCCGAGGTCGTGCACAAAGCCGAGCCCTATCCGATCACACCCAAGCCGCACGGCATCGACTTTCTGATGCGCCATCGCCATCTCTGGCTGCGATCGAAACGCCAAAGTCTGATCCTGCGCATCCGGCACACGCTGATCGACGAAATCCGATCGTTCTTCAATCGCAACGGCTTCACGCTGATCGACACGCCGATCTTCGCCCCGGCCGTGGGCGAAGGTGCGAGCACCCTGTTCCAGGTGGACTACTTCGGTGAGCCGGTCTATCTGGCCCAGACCGGGCAACTCTACCTGGAAGCGGCGGCGATGGCCTTGGGCAAGGTCTACTGCTTCGGTCCGACATTTCGTGCCGAGAAGAGCAAAACGCGCCGGCACCTCACGGAGTTTTGGATGGTCGAGCCGGAGATGGCCTGGGCTCGTCTCGACGACGTGATGGCCGTGGCGGAGGACATGGTGTGTTCACTGGTCATGCGGGTTCTGAACGACCATCGGGCGGATCTGATCGAACTGGGGCGCGATGTCGCCCCCCTCGAGCGGATCACCAAGCCCTTCGTCCGCCTGAGCTATACGCAGGCGGCGGAGGTTCTCCACAGCGACGAAACGCGACACGTGCTTCAGCTCGATCTGGAGACCAAGAAAGCCCGCGCCGAACGACTCGCCGCCGACATTGAACGGATGGAGAAAGAACGGCAGCAACCCGGCCTGAAAAAGTGGAAGGCCGATCAGTTGGTCCAGCAGATCGCCAACGCCCGTGAGGAACTGGGCGATCTGACGGAGGAGATCGGCAACATTCCTCACCATATGGAACTGGCCCGCGGCTTCGAGTGGGGCACCGACCTGGGCGGGTCGGACGAGACGATCATCAGCCGCCGCAGCGAGCGGCCGACCTTCGTGACGCACTATCCCAAACAGGCCAAGGCGTTCTATATGTATCTGAATCGGGAAGATCCCCGGGTCGTCAACAACTTCGATCTGCTCGCGCCGGAGGGCTATGGTGAGATCATCGGCGGCTCGCAGCGAGAGGACGACTATGACATGCTGCTGAAACGGATCGAGGAAGACGGCCTGCAGCGCGAGCCCTATGAATGGTATCTCGATCTGCGGCGATACGGAAGTGTGCCCCACGGGGGCTTCGGGCTCGGTGTCGAGCGGACCCTGTCATGGCTCTGCGGGCTCAAGCACGTCCGCGAGACCATTCCGTTTGCGCGCATGCTGGGTCGGGTCTATCCCTGATTCCTTGAACGGTCTTGGCAAAGACAGAGGCAACGTTATGCAGAATCACGCCGTGTCCGGTTATGGAGCGATCATCTTGGCGACCACGTTGAGCTGTTCCGTCTTCGCCGGTGTGATGCCCACGCGATTGAGGTGCGAATATGCGACGAATCCGCTGGGCATCGACAATCCTCACCCTCGCCTGAGCTGGGTGCTTCAGTCACCCCAACGAGCCCAGGTTCAGACGGCCTACCAGATCCTGGTGGCCGGCACGCCGGAGAAGCTCGCGGCCGATCAGGCCGATCTGTGGGACAGCGGCAAAGTCGCCTCGAACCAGTCCGTCCACATCGTGTACGGCGGCAAGGCGCTGCCCTCGGGCACGCGGGCCTACTGGAAGGTTCGGGCGTGGGATCGCGACGGCGACGTCTCTCCCTACAGCGAAACCGCCTGGTGGGAGACGGCCTTGCTGAAACCCGAGGACTGGAAGGCGACCTGGATCGCATCGAGTGAGCCTCCGCCGGCGAGCGAAGCGGCCATGTATGCCGATCGGCCCGCGCCGCTCTTCCGCAAGGAGTTCATGGTACCCAAGGAAGTGAAACGGGCGAGGGCCTACGTGAGCGGTCTGGGTTATTACGAGTTGCATATCAACGGCGCCAAGGTCGGCGACCACGTGCTCGATCCGGGTTGGACGACGTACTCCAAACGGGTGCTCTACGCGACGCATGACGTTACGGGCATGCTGAGGCCCGGCAAGATCGCCGTCGGCATCATGCTCGGAAACGGGTGGTACGATCCGCTCCCCTTACGGATGTGGGGCCGGTTTAATCTCCGTGAAGCGCTGACGATCGGCCGCCCGCGAGCCATCCTACAACTCAGCATCGACTACGCGGACGGCACGTCCGACACGATCGTGACGGACACGACCTGGAAGGTCGGTGACGGACCCATCGTGCGGAACAGCGTCTATCTCGGCGAGGTCTACGATGCCCGCCGCGAACAACCCGGCTGGGACAAGCCGGGCTTCGACGACAGCGGATGGCGGTCCGTCGTCGCGTCGACCGAGTCGATCGGTCCGCTGCGGGCGCAGATGCAGCCGCCGATCCGATGCACGCGTACCCTGAAACCCGTGAAGATCACCGAACCGAAGCCCGGTACATACATCTTCGACATGGGGCAAAACTTCGCAGGTTGGGTTTCGCTTCGCGTGAAAGGTCCGGCCGGAACCCGAGTTCAACTCCGTTTCGGCGAGCTGCTGTACCCGGACGGCACGCTGAATCCGATGACGTCCGTCGCGGGGCAGGTCAAGCGAGCCGGCCTCGGCGGACCGGGCGCCCCACCCATCGCCTGGCAGAGCGACACCTACATCCTCAAGGGGGAAGGAACGGAAACCTACACGCCGCGATTCACGTTCCACGGATTCCGTTACGTCGAGGTGACAGGGCTACCCGAGAAACCGGTACCGGACATGATTGAGGGTCATCGGCTCAACTCGGCGGTTGAAGAGGTCGGGGCGTTCTCCTGCTCCAACGAGATGTTCAACCGCATCCAAAAGATGATTCAATGGACCCTGCTGAGCAATATGTTCAGCGTTCAGTCGGACTGTCCGCACCGCGAGAAATTCGGCTACGGCGGCGACATCCTCGCCTCCAGCGAGATGGCCATCTTCAACTTTGATATGGCGCAGTTCTATGCCAAGGTGGTGCGGGACCATGCCGACGCCGTTCGATCGGACGGCGGGATGACGGAAACCGCGCCCTTCGTGGGCATAGCCGACGGCGGACTCAGCCCTCAATCCGGGCCGATCGGTTGGGGGACCGCCCATCCGCTCCTTCAACGTCAACTCTATCAGTACTACGGCGACAAGGCGCTACTCGACGAGCAATACGAGCACACCAAGCGATGGGTCGAATTCATCCGAGCCAGGGCCGTCGATCTCATCGTGGACAAGGGCATCAGCGATCATGAGAGCCTCGTGCCCAAACCCGTCGCGCTGACGGGCACGGCGTTCTACCACTACAACGCACTCCTGCTCTCACGAATCGCGGCGATTACCGGCCGGACGGCCGAGGCTGAGCGGTACGCTACCCTGGCACGAGACATCAAAGAGGTCTTCAACCGCACGTTCCTCAAGCCCGGGACGGGGCAATACGATACCGGCACCCAGGCGTGCCAGGCCTTTGCCCTCTACTTCGACCTCGTCCCACCGGGCGAGCGGCAAGCGGCGATCGACGTGCTGGTCAAGGACATCACCACGACCCACAAGGGCCATCTCAGCACGGGGATCTTTGGGACAAAATACATGCTGCACGCCCTTACCGACGCCGGCCGGGCCGAGGTGGCCTACACGATCGTGAACCGGAAAACCTTTCCCGGTTGGGGGCACATGCTTGAAAGGGACGCGACAACCCTGTGGGAGCACTGGGAGTTCAGCGACAACACGTTCTCACACAACCACCCGATGTTCGGCTCGGTCGGCGAATGGTTCTTCAAGGCGCTCGGCGGCATCAGCCCACATGCGACCGCCGTGGGTTTCGACACGTTCGACATCCGACCCTGCTTGGTGGGTGACCTGAAATGGGCCAAGGCAAGCTACGATTCGATTCGCGGTCGAATCGTCAGCGATTGGAGGGTCGAAGGCAACACCTTGACCTTGACGATCCGCGTGCCGGTCAACACGACGGCCACGGTTCACGTGCCGGCCAAGGACGCCTCCGGTGTGACCGAGGGCGACCAACCGGCGGGCCAGGCGACGGGCGTCAAGTTCCTTCGCGCGGAAGGGGGGACGGCCGTTTACGAAGTCGGATCGGGCGAGTACCGTTTTACGTCGAAGGGGCTTGCCGCAAGGTGAGGCGTCCTTTTCTCGGGACAGACATCCGTTGGAGCGCAGAGAGATGAGCGAAACACCGGCAGTCGTTGAATTCACGGACTTCGTCAAGCTGGATATGCGGACCGCCAAGGTCCTCGAGGTTCGCAATCATCCCAATGCCGACAAGCTGATCTGCCTGAAGATCGACGTCGGTGCGTTGGGCGAGCGGCAGATTGTCGCGGGGCTGAAGCCCTACTTGGTCGATCCCCAGTCGCTCGTCGGCAAGACGATCATCATCGTTGCCAACCTGGCGCCGCGGGCCATGCGGGGCGAGACAAGTCAAGGCATGTTGCTTGCCGCCAGTAGTGACGACCGGAGCCGCGTGATCGTTCTGACGACGGACGAGCCGATGCCGCCCGGGTGCAAGATTTCGTGAGCCCTCACGAAGGGGGCAACCGGCCCGCGAGGAGACTGCTCAAAGGGGTGGGTTCGAGAGCGGGCAATTGCTTTCGTGGGCGCCAAGCCCATGCTCCATGACCTATGCTGCGCGAACTGCATATCTCGAACTTGGCAATCATCGAGGACGTGCACGTCGAATTGGATGAGGCGCTGACCGTCTTCACCGGGGCGACGGGGGCGGGCAAAAGCCTCGTCATCGGCGCACTGCAGTTCCTCCTGGGCATGCGGACCTCGGCCACCACGCTCCGGCCGGGAGCGAGCGAAGGTCGCGTCTCCGGCATCTTCGTCGTCGACAGCCCCAAGGTGAGGTCCGAGCTGAGCCAATTGGCCGACGTCGCCATCGAGGAACCGGAGATCCTTATAACGCGGCGATTGCTGGCGAACGGGCGCGGCTCGTGCTCGATCAACGGTCAGCCCATTACGGTTTCCATGCTTCAGCAGGTCGGCGAGCGGTTGGTGGATATCCATGGCCAGTACGACCACCAGTTCCTGCTGAGCCCGGCCAACCAACTGCGCGTGCTCGACACATTCGCCGGGTGCGATGAGTTGCGATCCGAGGTGGGCGCGGCCTATCAGGCATGGCGGGAGTGCATCGAACAGCGAGAGAGACTGGCGGAAGGGGTTGACCTGCGGAGGCAGCAGCTCGAGCTGTACGAATTCCAGGCGGCCGAAATCGATCAGGCTGCCGTTCAGCCGGGTGAATTGGAGGCCGTCGAATCGCGGCATCGCCGGCTGGCCAACATCGACAAGATCCGGCAGACCACGACCATCGCCATAACGAATCTGGATGAGGATGAGGGATTGCTCGACAAGCTGCGATCCGTCGCACGCGATCTGGAGGAGCTGGCCAAGCTGGACGACAAGCTTCGCCCGATCGCCGAGCCCTGCAACTCGGCGATGCTGGCGCTGGGTGAAGTCGCGGGCGATCTGCACCGCTACGTGGACGCGCTCGACTTCGACGAGGCCGAACTGGCCGAAGTCGAGGCCCGTCTGAGCGTGTTGCGTCGGCTATGTGACAAATACGGCGGCGGGCTCGACGAGGTCGTCGCCTATCGAGCCAGGATCGAAGCCGAAATGGCGGATCTTCGCCGGAAACAGGAGGATTTCACGCAAATCGACGCACGCATCGCCCACGCACGGGCGCAGTTCGATGCGCTGGCGAAAAAGGCCTCCGCCAAACGCCGGTCGGCCGCCCGAAAGCTCACGGCGGCGGTGAATCCTCAAATGGCCGAATTGGGGATGGACAAGGCCGTTTTTGAATTGCAGCTCGCCGAGTGCGAGCCGGGGCCGACCGGCTGCGATGCGGCGGAAATGCTGGTCCGGACCAACCCCGGCCAGGCGATTCAACCGCTCCGGAAGATCGCATCGGGCGGCGAACTGAGCCGTGTGATGCTGGCGATCAAGTCGGCGCTATCGGGAAGCGATCGCTCGAGCGTGATGGTCTTTGACGAAGTTGACGCCCACGTGGGCGGTCGGCTGGGCTCGGTCATCGGCGAGAAGCTCCGCCGGCTCGCCCGCCGGCATCAGGTGATCTGCATCACGCATCTCCCTCAGATTGCCGCCTACGCGACACGGCACCTGAGCGTGCAGAAGATCAGTCGCGGCGGCCAAACCCGAACCGTCGTCCGTGTCATAGAGGGGCAAGATCGCGTCGAAGAACTGGCTGAGATGATCGCCGGGCCCAACAAAACTTCCGTCAGTGTGCGGCAAGCGAAAGAACTCCTGGATCTTGCGGAAACGTGAGACCGACCGTTCAGGAGGGGCTTCATCCGGTGGCAACACCATGACTCCGTTCACCTCTTCCGCCTCGCATTATGGGACGTTGCCCCAGCGATTTGTCCTTTCGCCGAACGGGCGCTACGATTCAAATAGGTCGATATCCTCTATGAGCCGGCGAGGCGTCTTTCGGGGATCGGTCATGTTGCCGAATCATCTCGGTAAGGCATCGGCGATTCTGCTGGGACTGATCTGCACCCTGGCATGGGGTCAGACGTTTCAAGGCGACCCGCGCCCACGAGGGGGCTACACCTACTACGACCGCTCCGGTCGCCCCGCGGGATACAGCACGCCGAGGGCCCTCGGCGGCTACACCTACTACGATGCCTCCGGTCGCCCTGCGGGATACAGCACGCCGAGAGCCCTCGGCGGCTATAACTACTACGATGCGACCGGACGATCCACGGGATACAGTTCCCGACGTCCCTTTGGCGGCCACGCGTTCTACGACGGATACGGCAACTACCTGGGCTACAGCAGCGGTCGTCCCTTCGGAGGATACGGCTATTGGGACAGCGCGGGGCGTTTCGCGGGCCATGTCTCGTCCTATCCTCGACTGACCTACCGCTACAGCGACGCCCGCTCTCTCTCGTGGGCCAATCCTGACGGCAACGGTCGAGGTCAACCGTAGCTCGTCCTTGCCGGTACGTCGGCTCTTGTTACGGTATCGGTCGAGATGTCGGTGACGACCGCGACGTCGTGCCCGTGGCGGCAAGCTGCGGCTGGTAGATCTCCATGAGTTCCTTGATCTTCTTCTCGCCTGTTTGGCGGAGCCCCCGAATCAACGGGGCCAACTCCATGGGTTGTTCCGGTTGGCTGATGGCGGCCAAGTCCGTGCCGAACAGCCGGACGGTCAGAATCGCCTTGCCGCCCGAACCGTGGGTGCCCAAGATGCGGAGTTGATCGTGATCGGCCAGCAGTTTGAAGGCCAGCCGGGAATAGGTCACTGTCTTGAGCCGCTGGAGCGGCACGGCAATCAGGGGTTGCAGTTCGGTGCCAAGCAGGGTCCGGGCGGCGCCGATGATCAATTCCGTGTCGAGCTCGGCCGGACCGTCCTTGGGGGGGACTACCTCAACGTCGATGTCGGCCGAGGCGACTCGTTCGTCCACGAGTTCGAGCATGTTCACGGAGACTCGCAGCGTCCCCGCAATTCGTCCCGGACCGAGCAGGGCCACTATGGGATCCAGGGTGCTCGCCAACGCCTTGCCTCGGATGACGGCCTTGACCAGCTTGTTATCGGTGAATTCCGCGCCGACCAATTCAAGATCCACGGTTCCCTCGACCGGCGTGATACGGGCGAGTCTTGTCAGCTCGGCCAATTGCAGCCCCCCGGCCCGGCCGCGAAACCGGGCGGACAGCACCTTCTGTTCGAGTACTTCGGCCTTCTCGATCGTCAGATCGATGAGCCCGTGGAGGGGTCCACCCTGTATTCGGTTGGTCCAGTCGGAAAGCTCGATACCTTGGGCTCGACCTTCGAGGGTGATCAGAGGACGGCGATCCTGCTCGCGGTATTGAAGGATGCCCTCAAAACGCCCGTGGGCCTCTTGCACGCCGAGTACCGACTCTAGTCCGAGGGCTCGCACGGGCAACGACGGCACGCGGAGTGTCAACTCGTGGATCACCAGGTCTCTCGACGGGCGAAAACGCGCGAGGACGTGAATCGGTCCCTCGGTGGCCGTGTCGTTCAGGGCGTGGCTGACCACGCTGATGCGGCCCTCGTCGGGACGGTCGAACTGGATGCGCCCCGTGGTCCCGCGAACACTGAGCGCCATGCCGTTCTCGCGCCAGGCCAGGTCCACATTCTGAAGATCCACGCGCTTGAGACGGATCGCGCTGAAGTCGTGGGCCAATCCTGACTTCAACACGAGGTTGTAGTCCCCTTGGCGCCATTGGGAACTATCGACCAGGAGTCGACCATCCCTGATGACCAGGGCGAAGCCGTTGTCCTTGTCGGTCAGTTCGTGCCATTCGGCCAGGCGACAGTTGAAGACCTGTGCCCGTCGTTCAGGCAGCCACACGCGGATGTCCATGAAGTCAACACGGTGATAGGTTTGGGGCTTGGCCCGACCGATCGAGACCGGCAACTCCAGGAAGTTGCGGAGATGACGCTCGTGCTTCTTGCGATAGATGCTGCTGTGAAGGTACGCGGCATATCCGAGCACCGCGTAGAACGGTACCCCGGCCATGCAAATAACCAGCGCCAGCAGGATCTTTCGGCGACGTAACAACCGTCATCCCTCAAATCGCCTTCCCGTCAGCTTCTCGTACGCCTCGACGTACTTGGCCGTGGTGTTGGCCACCACCTCCGCCGGAAGCTCGGGTCCCGGCGGCGTTTTGTTCCAGCTCAGCGTCTCGAGGTAATTGCGGACGTACTGCTTGTCGAAGCTCTCTTGATCGCGGCCGGGCTGGTACTTGTCCGCCGGCCAGAAGCGGGAACTGTCGGGCGTGAGAACCTCGTCGATGAGGATGTACTTGCCGTCCGCCAGGCCCCACTCGAACTTCGTGTCGGCAATGATCACGCCTCGTCCGCGGGCGTAGTCGGCCGCCGCGCGATAGACGTCGATCGACAGGCGGCGCAGCCTGTCCATCACGCCCGGCGGACACAATTGGGCCGCTTGCTCGAAACTCAGGTTCTCGTCGTGTCCGCTCGTCGCCTTGGTCGTCGGCGTGAAGATTGGCTCGGGCAGTGCATCGCACTGACGCAGGCCACCGGGCAGCTTGATCCCGCAGATGGTCCGATCGGCCTGATAACTCTTCCAACCCGAGCCTGCCAGATAGCCGCGGACGACGCATTCGACGGGTACAACCTCCGCCTTGCGGACGATGACCGTCCGGCCACACAGTATGTCCGCATGGGGTTGAAGAGGTGTGGGCAGGTCGGCGGGCGCCAGCACCAGCTTCTGAAGGTGATGATCCACACGCTTGCCAAACCACTCAAACCAGAACGCGCTGAGTTGCGTCAGTACCTTGCCCTTGTTCGGAATGCCCGTGGGCATGACCACGTCGAAGGCACTGATGCGGTCGGTGGCCACGATGGCCAGCACGTCGCCCAGGTCGTACACGTCGCGAACCTTGCCGCTGCGCACCGGCAAACCGGGGATTTCCGTCTTGTGGATTACGCTCTGCTTCACGATTGAGTTTCCTTCTCGTTGGGGAGTAGTCGGACACCGACAACTCCTTTTCCAAGCCGCCCATTTACGCGGATCGGTAAGTGTTGTCAACGCTGAAGATGAGGAAGGCGCCTTGCTCGGCTCGGCATCCTGCCGATACGGTCAGTTTTGCCGTCGATCGATTTTGATTTTGACAAGCCTTCGAGCGGGTACTACTATGACGATGGCGTGGGTGGAAGTGTCAGGACGCGGAGTTCCAGCCTTACAGGTGTGTCGTTGGCGGCGGTGGCGGTCATTCCAGCCCGGTACCAGTCTACGCGGTTTCCGGGGAAACCTCTCGCTAATCAGACCGGCAAGTACCTCATCCAACACGTTTACGATAATGTCTTGTTGGCAAAGAAGTTAAGCAGGGTCATTGTCGCCACCGACGACCAGCGGATATTCGACGCGGTTCGAAGCTTTGGCGGCGAGGTCGTCATGACCCGAAGCGATCATGTCTGTGGGACCGACCGGATCGCCGAGGTCGCCGAAGGGCTGAAGGATCAAATCATCGTCAATGTCCAGGGCGACGAACCGGAGATCGATCCCAGGCAGATCGACCAGCTTGTGGACCTGCTCGAACGGAACCGCGAGTGCGACATGGCCACGCTGGCATGTCCGTTCGAAACGGTGGACGACGTCGTTTCCGCAACCACGACCAAGGTCGTGCTGGATCAACACGGCCGCGCCTTGTATTTCAGCAAGGCGGTCGTTCCGTTCGCCCGCGACGACGGCGGCAAGGTGAAGGATCCCCGGGGCTGGCTGCTCCATCTGGGCATCTACGCATACCGACGGGATTTTCTGCTGAGGTACTCGAAGCTGCCGCCTACCCCCTTGGAGAAGATCGAGAAGCTCGAGCAGCTTCGCGCGTTGGAACACGGCTATCGGATTGTGGTCGGGGTCGTTGACCGTGCGGCCATTGGTATCGACACCCCTGAGGAATACGCCGCATTTGTGGCCAGGGTCGCGACCAAGATGTAGGGGGTCCGCGACGAGTGGGGAAAAGTGGATAGGGAGGTCCGCTCATGGACGCAGAGAAGCTTCTTTCCTCCGTCAGCAAGGCGACAGACGAAACCGAATTCTACACCCCCATGCCCGCCGGTTATAAGCCGGGCAAAACCAAGTATGTGGTGGTTTTCGGTACGGTGATGAGCGGGCTGGGCAAGGGAATCTTCAGCTCCTCACTGGCCAAGGTCCTTCAGGACAAGGGCCTCACCGTCGCGCCGATCAAGCTTGAAGGGTATCTCAATCTTGACAGCGGTACGCTCAACCCCTTCCGGCACGGCGAGGTATTCGTCCTCGACGACGGCATGGAATGCGACATGGACTTGGGCACCTACGAACGGATGCTCGATCAGGACCTCTCGCGGTGCAATTTTGCCACGAGCGGACAGATGTACACCCGCGTCCTGGAGAAGGAGCGGAAGGGCAGTTATCTCGGCCGCGACGTGCAGATGATCCCACACGTCACGGGCGAAGTGAAAAGCAAGCTGCGCGAACTGGCGGTAGTCAGCCACGCCGACGTGGTCTTCGTCGAGATCGGCGGAACGGTCGGCGACGTCGAGAACATGTACTACATCGAGGCCGTCCGCGAAATGGCGTTCGAGGAGGGACCCGACAGTTTCTGCTTTGTATCGCTGACCTACATCATCGAACCGCCCGCGCTGGGCGAGCAGAAATCCAAGGCGGCCCAGCTGGGCATCGGACGTCTGCTGGCCAGCGGAATCCAGCCGCACATTATTGCCTGTCGAGCTCACACGCCGGTGACCCGCAAGGTTCGTGAGAAGCTGGCCCTCTACAGCAATGTGCCGTTGGATTGCGTCTTCTCGATGCACGATTGCCAGAGTGTGTACGTCATTCCCGAGATGCTCCGCGAGGCGCGTATCGACAAGGCCGTTCTCGAAATCCTCAAGATCACGGACCGTGTCGACGAGGTGGCCGAGGCGAAGGCGCGCCAGACATGGCAGCGCTACATCGAGCGGTTCAATGCCGCCAACAAGCCGCTGACCATCGGGATCACCGGCAAGTACACCACCGTTCGCGACAGCTATGCCAGCATTATCAAGGCGCTCGAGCACTGTGGAACGTATCACGGGGTCCGCGTCAACATCGAGTGGATCGATACGACGGAGTTGACTGATGACACGGTGGCCGATGCCTTACGAGGCGTGCACGGTGTTATCGTCCCCGGCGGTTTCGGCGCCCGCGGTGCGGAAGGCAAGATCAGTTGCATCCGCTATGCCCGCGAGAACAAGATTCCCTACCTGGGGCTCTGCTATGGGTTTCAGCTTGCCGTGGTCGAATTCGCCCGGCATGTCTGCGGATTGGCGGACGCCAACAGCACGGAGCTCGATCCCGACTGCAAGCACCCCGTCATCGACATCCTTCCCGAACAGAAGCAGATCGAAGGTTTGGGCGGAAACATGCGACTGGGCGGACGCGACATCCAAATCAAGCCGTACACCCTGGCGTGTCGTCTGTTTAACGGCGCCAGTGAGGTCCGAATGCGATTCCGTCACCGATACGAAGTCGACCCCCGATACATCGAACAGCTCGAGGCGGGCGGCATTGTCTTCAGCGGCCGAGCCCCCGACTATCCGATCATGCAGATCTTCGAGTTGCCGCAGGAAGTGCATCCCTACTTCATCGGCACTCAGGCCCATCCGGAACTGATCAGCAGGCCGCTGCGTCCGGAACCGATGTTCCTTGGACTGGTCGGTGAGGCCATGCGTCGGGCGTACCCCGACGCGTCCAAGGCCGACACGCGTCCGGCGAGTGACTCGGAGCGCGTGAGCAATACGGCCTAGCGCGCCGTTAAGCGTCAACTTGCGAGCGATTCGCAAGACCTCTTCTGCCATCGTTACGGTGTCAGTTTGGCAGGGGGCAGGCCAAGTACTGGAACCTCTTTTGCCATAACCCACTATTGGCAAAGGGTGTACGGCCAATCCGTTCCTTCTGGGCGAAGGCTGGCATATCATATGCACTCCTTCCGCCGTACGTTGTCGTCGGTGAATTCAAACACAAGGAGAAGCATCATGACAACCTTCCGTTGGCCCAGCGGTTTTGCACCGTTGGTCGGATTGCGCAGCCTTCAGCGAGAGCTGGAGCGTCTGCTCAACGTCCCGAACTCCGAGGGCTATCCGAACGTCAATGTCTATGATTCGGAAGATGCCTTCGTCGTCGAGGCCCTGCTGCCCGGTGTCGGGACGAGCGAAATCGATCTCTCGATTACCGGCGACACGCTGGTCATCAAGGGGAACAAGCCACCCCTTCCGGACGTACCCGACGACCGGTACCTCAGGCGGGAGCGCGGCCACGGGACGTTCAATCGAACCGTTGTGTTGCCCGACAGTGTCGATCCGGATGGTGTAACCGCCCGACTCGCCAACGGCATCCTGACGATTCGGCTGCCAAAGAGCGTTCAAGCGCGCTCGCACAAGATTTCCGTAAAGGGCGGATAGAAGGCGCGGCATTCCGAGTGGCGAAGTCCGGCGATTGACTGAATGCAGGGAGAAGACCATGAGCCAGAAGAAAGATAAGAATGAAACCGTCGGCCGGGCGGGCAAGGTGGAAACAGAGGTTGAGCGCGCAGAGCCCATCGCGAATGAAACCGTCGCTCCGGCGATCGACATCTGCGAGACCGACACGGGCTGGCTGTTGGTGGCCGACATGCCTGGGGTGACAAAGGACGGAATCGACGTTCAGGTCGAACGAGGCGTGTTGACCCTCTCCGGCAAATGCGGATGCGAGCCGCCCCAGGGACGAATCGTCTATGAGGGGTTCAGTCGAGCGAACTACTTTCGATCGGTTACCCTGAGCGACGAGATCGATCGCGGCAAGATCACGGCCACGCAAAACGAAGGCGTATTGACCGTCATGTTGCCGAAGGCGGCGGCCGCCCAAACCCGAAAGATTACCGTGCAGGGCCCGGGCTGAGACGGTCCGGGACTCGCGATAGGGGATGAGAAGTCAGAGCCCCGCTCCGCAGGCCGGGCAGCGCATTTTGCCGTCCGGCTGCACTGTCGGCGTGACCCACTTTCGGCACTTGGTGTTCTTGCAGAGGACGTACGGATAGAGCGTCTTCTGCTTGCACTTCGGACATTGGGTCGGCCATTTCCTGAAATGGGGTTCGAACTGGAGCTTGCCCGCAAACCGGCACTGCGGGTTTGTGCAGGATACGCGGAATGTAGCCGTTTCGGATGGTGTGCCCATTTCCCTGGACGGCCACAGCCAGTCGCCCAGGCAACTCACAAACAACAGGACGACGAACCCTGCGCTTGCCAGAGCCATCACACGGATAGCCGGCGAACGGAGCATCGCCCACGGGTCTTCCTTTGCGGAGACGATAAACAAACGGAAACGCTGGGGAGCGGTGGGCAGCCAAAGACGGACGGCGGTAACCGCCTCGACGACCTTTCGAGTGATCTCTTCCTTCTTCATGCGGGCCTGCCTCTGAGGCAAAACGCCCCATGGCACATAGGATTCTAGAGATCGTGTCGCACAGGGTCAAACAATCATACTCCGGGCACGTCCTGGGCTCTCCTTCGGAGTCCGGAGATGCGCACGAAGCCATGCGGCGATGGTTTGCCGATTGACCGAGAGTCCTAGGCGGCTGGGCGGCATCACGGTAGACTCATCCGCGGTGACGGCTTGGAGAAAGCTGCCGAAGGGTTCCACCGGACCACCGACGTCTCCAAAGAGGCTCTCCGCGCATGAATCGAGCAATAGGACCATCGCTGGGGCTTATCGCGGCAAACGTTGTCTTGGTCTCCGCCTCCTTCGCCACCGACGTCGTCGACCGCCCGCCCGGTCCGCTGGAGTATGGGTATCGACCGGCCGAAGGCGAGGTGTGTCACGTTACGCCTCCCTCATTCGTCTGGGTCATCCAGAACACGGCGAAGTCTTACGAGTTGCAGGTCGGCGCCGGCGAGCCGTTTCCCAAGTCCGATACGCGAACGTTTCGCGACATCATCTACAACGTCTACACGCCCGACACGCCGCTAGAGCCGGGTCCGTATTGGTGGCGATACCGGTTCATTGCGGCGGATGGGACGGTCAGCGCGTGGAGCCGATCGCGGGCCTTCACGATCGCTCCCCAGGCGAAACCCTTTCCCTTCATTACTCCCGAGGAATGCAGGCGGCGCATTCCCAAGACCCATCCGCGATTGATGCTCCGACCCGAGGATGTCGAGCCCCTGCGCCGACGAATCGACTCGGGGCCGACGCTTCGAGACCTCTTCACCGAGTTACGATCACAGGCCGACGCCTATCTCAAGGCCGACCTGATCCCCGAGCCGAACGTGATGGCGAGAAACCACGACCCGGCCACCATGAAGTACTGGTGGCCCAATCGGGTGACGAGCGTCAAGGCGTTGGACGTGGCGAACACGCTGGCCTTCGTCTACCGAATGACCGGTCACGGCAAGTATGGCCAGGCCGCCCGCCGCTGGATCCTGCACCTGGCCGGCTGGAATCCGAACGGTCCGACCAACCTCGTGCTCAACGATGAAGCGGCCATGCCCTTCTTGTACATGCTGCCCAGGGCATACGACTGGGCCTTCGACGCGCTGAGTGAAGAGGATCGATCGAAAGTGCGCAGTGTCATGCGGACCCGCACGCACGCGGCCTATTCGCTTCTGATCGGTCGGCGTCATCTGGACATGCCGTTCGAGAGCCATGCGAACCGGATGTGGCATAAGATGGCCGAATCGGCAATCTGCTTCTATGACGAACTGGAGGCCGCCCCCGAATGGCTTAACTTCGCGCTCAACTGCTACTTTGCCGTATATCCTGCCTGGGGCGACAGCGACGGCGGATGGCACGAGGGGGCGAACTACTGGAACTCGTACGTCTACCGATCGCTGTATTGGATGGACGCCGCTCGCGCCGCGCTCCAGTTTGAGCCGCTCACCAAGCCGTTCTATCAGCGGGTGGGCGACTTCGCCCTCTACGTCGTGCCGCCCCACACGCCAGTCGGCGGATTCGGCGATCTGTCGTATCATCCGCCCGGGAGCGACTGGCGCCACACCATCGAGTACTTTGCCCGGCGTCTGAGGAATCCCTACTGGCAGTGGTGGGCCGAACAGTGGGGCGGCAAGCCGGAGCGCGGCATCTTCGGCCTCTTGCGCGAGGCCTCGAGCAAGCCTATCAAGGCGAAGGCACCGGCGGATCTTCCGTCCAGCAGGGTCTTTCGCGGCACGGGCGTGGCCGCTCTGCATGACACGATCCTCGACGCCCGCCAAGACGTGATGTTCCTCTTCAAGTCCAGCCCCTTCGGCGGGCAGAGCCATGGCCACAACCCGCAGAACTCGTTCATCCTCTGTGCTTACGGAGATGAACTGCTCAGCACGTTCGTTTATCGCGGTGAGCACGGAGGGCGTTTCCATCGCGAATACGCGTGGACCACGCGGGCGCACAATGCGCTATTGGTGGACAACCAGGGTCAGCAAAAGCACTCGGCGGCGGCCACCGGTCGGATCGTGGCGTTCAAGACAACGCCTGCAGCGGACTACGTTGCGGGTGATGCCACCCAGGCGTACGGCAACGTCAAGCGATTCATTCGACATGTCGTCTTCGTCAAGCCGGATACGATCGTCCTGTTGGACGACGTCGTGGCCGACAAGCCGGCGACCTATCAATGGATGGTGCACGGGCTGACCGAGATGCAGGTTGACCGGAAGACAGGTACGGTTGAGTTGAAACGCACGCGTGCGGGCGTGCAGGTGGCCTATCTATCGCCGTCAGCGCTCACATTCCGCCAGTGGAGCGGCTACGAACCGCCGCCGGATATCCAGTGTCCGACGCAATGGCACGTCGAGGCGAGTACGACGGAGCGCAGCAGCGACATGCTCATGCTGACGGTCCTCTGTCCCTACCGACTTGAGGCCAGGCCCACGGTGAAGCTCGAGCGAATTGAGAGCGAGACGGCCATAGGGTGCCGTGTCGATCGGCGTCCCGGACGATCGCGGTGGGTCGCCTTTCGCAAGCCGGGTAAGACCGGCCAGGCGATGCTCGGCCCGCTGGTCTTCGACGGCGCGGCCGCGGCCACGACCGACGAAGGCACGATCGTCTTTCCGCCGCACGTCGTTCAGTAGACAACAAACCCGTCTTCCAGTTCCGGACTGGATGTGGGGTCCGCGCGGGGATGGCGGTGTGGACACTGTGATTGGCCATCCTTGACTCCACTCACCTGACGGACTACCCTTGACGGACGCCGGTGTGGGTTCAGTTGATCCGACCTGCCGGCACCCCATTCGCAATCGGGGGCGTAGCTCAGTAGGTAGAGCAACGGTCTTTTAAACCGTAGGTCGCGCGTTCGAGTCGCGCCGCCCTCAGTTACTCAGATAACCGACACGGGGAGTTGGAGCGGAGCGCAGGCGCCCAGGATCCTGTGGGTTTTCCTTTCCGTCGAGCGGTACGACGGCGAAGGCCGTCCGAGCGAGTGGCCGACTCCCTTCGTGGAATCTGTTAAGGTCCAATCAAGCGGGATGGTAGACCGAGCGTTTTCCCCCGGCACGGTTTCTATTCCGTCGTGCCGGTCGGGCGTTGTCGAGCCTGGGCGGGCGTTGTATGGTTACATCTATCGATTCCTTGCGAACGGTGTTCAAGGCGTGGTTTCGAGCGCTACCGACATAAGTTGTTGTTTGAAAGCAGGCTATGTCGACCAATGTGTGTCAGATCCCAATCAAAAGTTAGTGGCTTGTAAACATGCGCACATTTGCGTTACAATATGCAAGCAAGTCGTTTCAATTTGGAATCGGAGTATTCCAACGGCTGGGGGTAGGGACGCCCTCCGATAAATCGTTGACGTACCAGGTCAAGTTAGTTATTGTTAACAGCCCAATTCGGGACTCGGGTTTGTTGGCAATTCCATAGGATTTCGATTCTTCTAACCACCGGCATCGCCGGAGAGGGGCAGTGTCATGGCTGAAGGGAATACCGGACTTCTGAAGGGATGTTCATTCCTCATCGACGATCCACCGCTGGAACTGATCCACACTCCCGAGGAACTCACCGAAGACCATCAGATGATGGCCGACACCATCAAGAAGTTCATCTTCAACGAGGTCATTCCTCGCGCCGAGGAAATCGACGAGATGAAGGAAGGGCTCATGCTCGAGCTGTTCCGCAAGGCCGGCGAACTCGGTTTGTTGATGACCGAGATCCCCGAAGAATACGGCGGGATGGGCCTCGACTTCTTCGGCGCGATGAGCCTTGTGCAGTTCATGGCGGCCGGTGGGTCGTTCGGAACGGCCAGTATGGCGCACGTCGGCATCGGCACGCTGCCCATTTTGTTTTTCGGTAAGAAGGAACTGAAGGATCGTTTGCTGCCGGATCTTGCCTCCGGGGCGAAGATGGCTGCCTATGCCCTGACGGAGCCCGGCGCCGGTTCCGACGCGTTGTCGGCCAAGTGCAAGGCGGTTCCCACACCGGACGGCAAGGCCTATCTCCTAACGGGGAACAAGCAGTTCATCACCAACGGCGCCTGGGCCAATGTCTTTACAATATTCGCCAAGGTGAACGGCGAGGACGACAAGTTCACGGCGTTCGTCGTCGAGGTACCCACACCCGGTTTCGATGTGGAGCCGGAAGAGGAGAAGCTGGGCATCAAGGGAAGCAGCACCTGCGCCCTTCGGCTGAAGGACGTCAGGGTCCCCGTGGAGAACATCCTGGGTGAAATCGGCGACGGGGGCAAGATCGCCCTCAACATCCTGAACCTTGGCCGTTTGAAGTTGGGCATTGGGGCCGTCGGCGGGGCAAAGATCGCCATGAAATGGGCGGTTCAATATGCCATGCAGCGCGAGCAGTTCAAGAGCCCGATCGCCAAGTTCGGGTTGATCCAGCAGAAGATAGCCATGATGGCCACCGGCATCTACACCGGCGACTGCATGACCATGCGAACGGCCGGGCACGTTTCGGACGGCATCAAGACACTGGGGAAAGAGGCCGGCGGGATGGCCAAGCTCAAGGCCCTCGAAGAGTACCTCATCGAGTGCGCCATCGAGAAGATCTACCAGTCCGAGATGCTGGATCGCGTCGTGGACGAAATGGTGCAGATCTACGGCGGCTACGGCTTCACCACGGAATACCCTGCGGAGCGGTGCTATCGCGACGCTCGCATTTCGCGGATCTACGAAGGCACGAACGAAATCAACCGGCTGGTCATCGGCGGCACCATCTTCAAGCGGGTCGCCCAGAATCGTCTGGCGCTCGCGCCTGCGATCATGAAGACCATGGGCGCCGTGATGGGCGCCAAGCTCGAGCTGCCCAAGTACGACGGGCCGCTCGCCGAGCTCAAGCAGCGGGTGTGGCAGGCCAAGCGGATGTTCCATCTCTGCGGCGCGGCGTTTCAGCAGGGCATGGGCAGCAAGCTGACCGACCAGATGGCCGTCATGGGCCAGCAAGAGTGCCTCGGCTGGATGGCGGACATGATCATGGAGATCTACGCGATGGAGAGCACCGTGGCGCGGACACAGAAGTTGATCGATGCCAAGGGCATCGACGAGTGCGCGACGGCCGTTGCGTTGACGCGGATGCAGGCCGACAGAAGCAGTCGGAAGATCTTCGATTGCGCTCGGGACATCATCAATTCGATTGCGAACCCCGGGGCGGCCATCGGTCTGCTCAAGGCGGCCGAGAAGCTCAATCCGTGGCGGCCGATGAATGTTCGCGACACGAGCCGGCAGATCGCCGAAGCGGTCATCGCCAAGGACGGTGATTTGGTGGTTTAGGCCCCCCGTGGAAAAGCGGAAAGAGTGAGAGCAAGTCCTGCGAGGTGAGACATTATGGCTGATCTGAAAGTCCTCGTATTGGTGAAGCAGACGTTCAACACCGAAGCCAAGATTCAACTGACGGGCGACGGCGGGATCGACGACAAGGGCATCAAGCTCATCATGAATCCTTACGACGAATACGCCGTTGAAGAAGCCGTGCGGATGAAGGAGCGCGGAGCGGCCTCGCTGGTGCGGATGCTGACGGTCGGGCCCGACGCGTGTGTCGAGGCCCTTCGGCAAGGGCTCGCCATGGGTGCCGACAATGCCACGCGGATCTGGGATCCCGCGCTGGCGGGCGCCGACAATGTGAGCATAGCGCAGGTTCTCGCGGCGGCGGTGAAGAAGTATGAAAGCAACCTGATCCTGGCCGGCAAGATCGCCGTTGACGATCAGGCCTTCGAGATTCCGGGTCGTCTGGCGGTCCTGCTGGATATGCCCATCATTAACGCCGCCGTCAAGATCGAACTGACGGACGGCGCGGTGACCGTCACGCGAGAGACGGACGCGGGCACCGAGGTGGTGGAGGCGAAGCTACCCGCCATCGTTACGGCGGAGAAAGGGCTGAACGAGCCGCGCCTGCCTCCACTGCCCAAGATCATGAAGGCCAAGAAGATGCCGATCGACGAGTTGAAGCTTGCCGACCTGGGCGGGGATCTGATTCGCAAGACGGTGACCATCGGCGGGCACGACCTGCCTCCGGCCCGCAGCGGGGCCAAGATGGTCAAGGGCAAGCCGGCCGAGGCGGCGGCGGAACTGGTACGTCTGCTTAGGGAAGAGGCGAAGGCACTATAACCCCGTCGGCGATCTGCGACGTAAGGGTTTTTCCGGGAGAAGTCATTCATGGCATCAACCGTCTATGCATATGCGGAATTCGACGCAAAGGGTCTTCGTAAGACGACGCGCCAGGTGTTGACGGTGGCTCATCGCCTTGCCGCCGGCGGCAAGGTGGTGGCGATCGTTGTCGGGCCGGGCGATGCAGCCGCGGCGGCCGGCGCCGGCGTGAGCGAGGTCGCGGCCGTGCAGGTGCCGGCCGTCGAGAAGTACACGGCCTGTGCCTACGCCAAGGCGATCGCCGGCGTGGTTCAGGCAGGAGGTCCCGGACCGGTCCTGATCGGGTGCACCAGCGCGGGCAAGGAGATTGCCCCGATGGTCGCGCAGCGCCTCGGCCTGGCGCTGATTCCCGACGTGACCGAGATGAAGGGCGACGGCGCCGCGGCCGAATTCATCCGGCCGATCTACGCCGGAAAGGCGCTGCGTCGCGTCAAGGCGGTCGATCCGAACTACGTGGTCACGATTCGCCCCAACGCCTTCCCGGACCACGCGGGCGGCGGCTCGGCTCCGGTGAACGCGGTGTCGGTGGCCTTCGATGCGGCCGACGCCCGGGTGACCGTCAAGTCGCTCGAGACGAAGGTCAGCGAGCGGCCGGAACTTACCGAAGCGGAATACATCGTTTCGGGCGGCATCGGCGTGGGCGGACCGGAAGGGTTCAAGTACGTCGAACTTGTGGCCGACGCCCTCGGAGCAGCGGTGGGCGCGTCGCGCGCCGCCGTCAACGCCGGCTGGATCGATCATTCGCATCAGGTGGGTCAGACGGGTAAGACCGTCGGTCCGCAGCTCTACATCGCCTTGGGCATCAGCGGCGCCATTCAGCATCTCGCGGGCATGAGCACGTCGAAGTGCATCGTGGCGGTCAATACGGACGCGGACGCTCCGATCTTCAAGAGCGCACACTACGGCATCGTGGGGGACCTGGCCGAGGTCGCGCCGGTGCTTGCGGAAGAGATCAAGAAGGCCAAGGCGTAATCCGAGCGTCGGAACGCGGAGATCGAATAGCAGGCCGAGAAAGACGTATACGGTTCTCACCCTGCCCCCTAGGAATGAGGGAGACAGGAGTCGGAAGTCAGGAGACAGAAGAACGAGGCCCTCGCGGCGGGGCTCTGGCTTCTGACTCCTGACTTCTTGTTGAGACGGGGGGAGATTCTTGGGTGTCCGTCACATCACATTCGGAGGTGATCCTGTCATGATCGCTGCTGGCTTCTGGTGGGTGAATACGCTGCTGACGCTGCTCATCCTTGCCGTCGGACTCGGCTTCTTCGTCCGAACCATGCTGGGACGATGGTATGCACTCAGAAGCATGGAAGGCGGCTTTCCGTTCGATCGGATCGGCGAGCGGATCGCTCTGCTGTTTCGCATCGGCATCGGCCAAGGCCGTTTCATGCAGCGGTGGGAAATCGGCGCCGGTGTGATGCACGCCCTGATCTTCTGGGGTTTCCTGGCCGTGTCGCTACGAACGATCATGGCCTTCGGTCACGGCTTGGCCGGCATGCCGCATCCTGAATGGCGACTGCCGTTCTTCGGTGAGAACCTTCTCGGCAAGCCCTATACGGTCTTCTACACGTTGGCGGAGGTTTGGGTCTTGGCGGCCGTGATCTACGCTTTCTACAGGCGCTTGATCGTTCGGCCGAAACGGGTTCACCTGACGGGCGAGGCGTTGGTAATCATCGGATTGATCGGCGGCCTCATGATCACCGACTTCCTCTTCGACGCCACCACAATCGCCCGCGATCCGACGGTGTGGCAGGCGAAGTATGCGTTCGTCGGCAACGCGTTGAGCGGCCTGTTTGCCTGCAACTGCCCGGTGACGACGACCGTCCATTATCTGTCGTTCTATTCCCACATCGGCATGGTCATCCTGTTCTTGAACCTGCTGCCCTTGAGCAAGCATTTCCACGTCATCACCTCGTTGCCCAACGTGTTCTTCGCGGACTTGAAGCGCCGGGGCGAGCTGCCCCGGATGAATCTAGAAGATGAAAACGCCGAGGTCTTCGGGGTCAACCGGATCGAGCACTTCACGCAGAAAGACGGCCTGGACATGTTCTCATGCACCGAGTGCGGCCGCTGCACGGCGAACTGTCCCGCCAACATCACCGGCAAGCCGCTCGATCCTTCGAAGTTGGTCTACCATCTCCGTGATATTCTCTACGAGGAGCAACCGCGGCTGGTGAAACTGGCCAAGGCGCGGGCAAGCGGCGGCGACAAGCCGGAGTCCACGGAGGGCGCCGAACCGAGGCCCTGCATCGACGACGTCATCACCAAGGAGTTCCTCTGGTCATGCACGACCTGCAACGCCTGCGTCGAGATCTGTCCCGTGACGATCGATCAGATGGGCAAGATCATGCAGATGCGGCGGTATCTGGCGCTCATGGAGTCGGATACGTCGATGACGCCCGAGATGACGCGGGCCATCAAAGGGATGGAGAACAATTCCAACCCGTGGGGCATCGGCGCGCACACCCGCGGCGAATGGGCCAAGGGGTTGGACATTCCCAAGATGTCCGACTCGCCCGGTGACATCGATTACCTGTTCTTCGTGGGCTGCGCCGGCAGCTTCGACGATCATGCCAAGAAGGTCAGTGTCTCGTTGGCGAAGATCCTAAAGGCCGCCGGGGTCACGTTCGCCATTCTCGGCGAAGAGGAGATGTGCACCGGCGATTCGGCTCGACGGTTGGGCAACGAGTACCTCTTCGACGCGATGGCCAAGGCGAACGTCGAACTGCTGAACAACTACGGCATAAAGAAGATCGTGACGGCCTGCCCGCACTGCTACAACACCCTCAAGAACGAGTACCCCGCCTTCGGTGGTCACTATGAGGTCGTGCACCATAGTGAATTGATCGAGCAACTCATCCGGCAAGGCAAGATCAGGCTGAGTAAGCCGTTGCAGAATGGGGACGGTCGGATCGTCTATCACGACTCGTGCTACCTCGGCCGATACAACCGCATTTACGATGCCCCAAGGAACATCATCCAATCGGTGCCCGGCACGCGGGCGGTGGAGATGAGCCGGAACCGTCACCGCTCGTTCTGCTGTGGGGCGGGCGGCGGGCGAATGTGGATGGAAGAGGTCGTCGGCAAGCGCGTCAACGTCGAACGGACCGAGGAGTGCGTGGCCACCGGCGCCGGAACGGTCGCGGTCGCCTGTCCGTTCTGCAACATCATGATCAGCGACGGCCTGAAGGAGATTCCCAACGTGCCGGCCACCAAGGTGAAGGACATTGCCGAACTCGTGGTCGAATCCGCCGGCATCTAGAAGTTGTATCCGACGCGGACCATGATCCGGCGACCTACAGCTCAACGCAGCGCCGCAACGACTCCAAGACGTGAGGGAAGGCCTCGGGAACAACGGGCGGAGGGACTGTGCCCCTACTTTGCACAGGGTCCCTACGTCTTCTGGCGCGCAACGCGCAGAGGCCGCAAGACCAGCGAGAGAGGTCGAGACGCACTGGGTAATCGATGATTCGGGTCCCGTTCAGACTGTTCAGGTTCGCCGACGCAATGGTTGAACGCCTGGCACCTTTTCTTTCATAGGGGGAGAAGCAACCTGGGCGAAGAAGCACGGTTTGTCATGTGGACCAGGCCCGAGCACCTTGGCTCAGCTTGCCCGACATTGATTTCCCCGACTGAACGGGAGGCATTCGAACATGAAAGAAACCGAGACATCGTGAGCCAAACAAGGTGCTCATACGAGATTCTCTTCTGGTGTGCCGACCGTGGGCGCTTCCGGGAGTTGCGTACCCATCTAGGGTGTCTGTATCCTTCGACCAGATTCCAGGAGGATTGGCATGCTCGTTTTACTCACATTCGTTCACTTGCTCACCTTGCAGACGGCTCCGGATGTCGTCGTCGAATGGACGTTTGACAAGGACACCGACTCGAAGGCCTGGGTGGCCAATGGGCACCTGGCTAACGTCAAGGTCAAGGGCGGCGTCATCTCGGCCGACGCCGTGGATTGGGACCCGTTCTGGCATTGCACGGGCCTGGATTTCAAGGCCAATGCATGGCAGTACGTCTTGCTGCGAATGAAGGCCGACCGGGCGGGGACGGTGGATCTGTTCTGGTCCGGCGAGACAACCGGCGAGTACGGTGGCCTCTCGGAGAGGAAGAAGACCTCGTTTCGTCTCCGAGGCGACGGTACGTGGGAAGAGGTGGCCGTGTTGCCCAACTGGCAGGCGGAGGGCACCATTCGGCAACTCCGTCTGGACGTTTACAACGGCGCGCATTTTGAAATCGATTCCATCCAGATCAAGGAGCGGGGCAGGGGGCAGGCGCCGCTGTCGGACGTGTTTTCGTGGCAGTTCAAAGGCGATTTGTCGGCCTGGAGCATCCATCCCTCTTCGGACCTTTTCCTCGCACCTCGTCTGAATCTATCGGTGGCGGACAGGGGATGGATTACCGTCGTGGCCCGCTCGGAAAAGGACACGACGGCCGCCGTCGTTTGGAGTGTGCAGGATAGCCACGGTCTGAAGTCCCAGGACTTCGTGATTCGCGGCGGAAATCGACTCCGGCACTGCAACATCGAGTTGGCCGGCGACCGTGATTGGCACGGTCCGATCGCCACATTTGGCATCCGGTTGCCTAAGGACGCAACAATTCACGTGGAGTCGATCCAAATTGCTTGCGATCCGTTGGGTCCGCCCGAAATTGAAGTGCAGTATCTTGGTTTCGAGGATGCCGTGAACCGCGTGGATCGACCGTGTCGTGTCCTGGCTCAATTCGGTAACCTCGGCGGCTCGAAGGCCGAGGCGGTCAGGGCGAAGCTGATCGTTCCGCCGGAAGTGCAACGTGTTGACGGGGCCGCGGAGCATGTGATTCCCTCAGTCGACTATCAAGACCAGGTGGAACTGCGTTGGACCGTCAAGGCGGCCAAGCCGGGCGCGTATCGGATTCGGCTGGAGACCGAGGGGGCGGGGGCGGCCGATCCGGTCGAGGCCTCACTATGTTTCCTGCCCCCGAACGACCTGCCCAAGGCCGACTACGTTCCCGAGCCGAGGCCGATACAAACCGAGTTGGACGTCTGCATGTATTACTTCCCCGGCTGGGATTCCGACGCCAAGTGGGACTGTATCCGTCGGGTCGGGCCCATTCGAAAGCCGCTGTTGGGCTACTACGATGAGGCGAATCCCGAATGCGTCGACTGGCAAATCAAGTGGGCGGCCGAGAACGGCGTTACCTGCTACCTCGTCGATTGGTATTGGGTGGCCGGCAAACAGCATCTCGAGCACTGGTTCGCGGCCTACAAGAAGGCCCGATACCGTAAGTACCTCAAGGTGGCGATCATGTGGGCCAATCACAATCCGCCGAACACGCATTCACGCGAGGATTGGCGAAATGTGACGCGGGAATGGATCGACAAGTACTTTCCGCTGGAAAGCTATTACCAGATCGACGGCAAGCCGGCCGTCTTCCTCTGGGCTCCCAGCAACATCCGGAACGATCTGAAGGGTTCGAAGGAAGTGATAGCCGCCTTCAACGACTCGCAGGAGATGGCCAAGGCGGCCGGCTACAAGGGTATTACCTTTGTGGCGATGCACGGCGGTGAGTCGGCCTCCGGGGCGAAGACGCTTCTCGAGGAAGGTTACCACGGCGCGACGAACTACCACGAGTGGGGCGGCGCGCTCGGCTTGTCGTCCCATCCCAAGCGGGCGGACTACGGCGACATCGCCCGGACGGTCCGAAAGACGTGGGAAGAGAAGGTCCGGAATGCCGGGAGGCTGGTGTACTACCCGGTCGTCGACACGGGGTGGGATTCGCGGCCGTGGCACGGCGACAAGTCGTTGGTCATCTCCGGCCGCACGCCCGATCGTTTCGAGGACATCCTGCGTCAGGCGAAGGCGTACTGCAAACAGATTGGGCGGCGACTGGTCATACTCGGTCCGGCGAACGAATGGGGTGAGGGGAGCTACATCGAGCCGAACCTTGAGTTCGGGTTCGAGATGATGGAGCGCATCCGCAAGGTCTTCGGCAAGGGCGACCCGAAGTCGTGGCCGGTGAACGTCGCCCCGGCCGACGTGGGGCGGGGACCCTACGATTTTCCCCACGAGCCAGGTGTGACGCGGTGGACGTTCGACCGGGGCAGCCCGGGTTGGGGCGCCATGATGGGCGTGGCCGACTTCGGTCAGCGGGACGGCGCCCTGCGCTTCAAGACGACTTCGGAAGACCCGGCGATCCTGTGCGGGATGGGGGGGCTTCGCGCCCGGGAATTCTCAAGGATGATCATCCGCATGCGAATTGCGGGCGACCTTCGCCCGGGCGACCATGGGCAGGTCTTCTTCTCAGTGGGCGGCCAGGCGATGACGGAGGCCACCAGCTTCGGATTCGCATTGAGTAACGACGGCCGGACGCACGACTACGCCATCGATCTCCGGACGAATCCACGCTGGCGGTCGCGGATTTCCACGCTTCGTTTGGATCCGTGCAGCACGAAGGACGTCGAGGTATTCATCGAGGAGATCCGGTTCGAATGACCTGGGACCGGCGGGGCGGGACTTGCCGTGAAGACCCCGTAGCGGCAGAAGAAACGACTTGCCGAGACTTCGAGGGGAGCAGCAAAGCGTGTCAGGTTCATGGGCGTGCGGGACTCCGCGTGAACCTCGAGAGAGCGCCGAGTGTTACGAATATGACGAGTATGCGACGGTACAAGCGGTTGCTTCTGCTGGGCATGGACGGCCTGGACCCCAGAGTCCTCGACGAGTTGATGACCCAGGGACAGCTTCCGAACTTCCAGCGACTGGCGCAGGAGGGCGGCTACGCTCGGTTGGCGACGAGCAATCCGTCCGAAAGTCCGGTGGCATGGGCCACCATCGCCACCGGCGCGGATGCGGGACAGCACGGCATCTTTGATTTCATCGTGCGCCGTCCCGGAACCTATCTGCCCGATCTGAGCCTCATGCAGCCGAATCCTAAGAACGTCACGGGCGCTCGTGAGAAGATGTATCTGCCGGTGCGACAGGCCCCTGCCTTCTGGTCGCTGACGTCGCGGGCGGGCATTCCCACGAGCGTGGTCCGCTGGCCCGGCGCATTTCCCCCGGAAGAGGTAAGCGGGCATCTGTTCTGCGGGCTGGGTACGCCCGACCTAGCCGGTCGGATGGGTCGCTATTCGTTCTTCACCACGACGGTCGATCCGAAGGATGAGGCCAAGGAGAAGGTGACCCGGGTTCAATGGCAGGCCGATCGGGTTCAGACGGAATTGCTTGGCCCGCCGATCAAAGGGGGGCACAGCAAGCTGGCGCTGGAGGTCAATCGTCAGGGCGATGGGGTGTCTGTCAAGCTGGAGGACGGAAACCGTCTGGATTTGGAGCCGCGCCGCTGGTCGAAATGGGTTCGTGTGACGTTCAAGCTGGGTTTCCTGCGCAAGCAGAGCGGATTGGTGAAGTTTTATCTCGATGCCGCTTCGCCGGAGCTGCGGTTGTTCGCAACACCGGTCCAAGTCGATCCCGGCCGCCCGGCGTTTCCCATCAGTCATCCGGATGAGTTCGCGGTCGAACTGGAGGCAACGCTCGGCCCCTTTTACACGCAAGGCATGCCGGAGGATACGCATGCCGTTACCGATGGTCGGATCGGCATCGAGGCCTTTCTGACGCAATGTGCCGAGGTGGCGTCCGAACGCGAGCGGATGTTCGAACACGAACTGGGCGGCTTTAAGGACGGCGTACTCGCGTTTGTGTTCGACCATTCGGATCGTATTCAACACCTGTTCTGGCTCACGCGCGATCCGGGGCATCCCGCGTATCGTGAGGAATTCGCCCGTCAATACGGCCACGTCCTGCCGGACATGTATCGGCAGATGGACGGCTATCTCGGACGAGCTCTGGAATCGCTGGGTCCCGACGATGGGCTGATGGTCATGAGCGATCACGGGTTTGGTTCGTTCCGGCGATCGGTGCAGCTCAACAGTTGGTTGGTCCGCAACGGATTCATGGCCCTCCAGGCAGGCAAGGAAGGTTCGGACACGCTGTTTCGCGGCGTTGACTGGTCGAAGACCAAGGCTTTCGCCCTTGGGTTCGCGAGCATCTACATCAACGTGAAGGGTCGGGAACAGTGCGGTACGGTCGCAACCGGCGCGGAGTATGACGCGGTGGTTCGTGAGCTATCCGACCGCCTGATGGCGATGGAGGACACGGCGGTCGGGCGATCGCCGGTCCGCGCCGTATACCGTTCGAACCAGGTCTACCGCGGTCCGCAGTCGTTACGCGGTCCCGACCTGATCGTGGGTTTCTCGGAAGGCTATCGGGCATCGTGGCAGATGGCGATTGGGGGCGCGCCGGCCGGTGAGCTGTTCAGCGACAACACCAAACAGTGGTGCGGAGACCATCTGGTGGACCCCTCGCTGGTGCCGGGGATCTTTCTGGCCAACTTCAAGACAAGTCGTGAGCATGTTCGCGCCGAAGACATCGCGCCGACAGCACTGGCGGCAATGGGCGTCACGCCGCCGGAAGCGATGACCGGAGTCTGCTTGCTGTAGTCCGGGGACGCGGCTGTGTTCGGTCGCATCCCACTTTGCGCATCGGGTATCCGCTCTCACGGTTACGGCATACAAACATGCTGACTTGTTGCGCCCTTGAGGATCATGAGGGTCGAGCTTTGGCGCGAAGCCGTGGGCTCTCGGTGACGGCGGCTATTTCTTCTTTTTCTTCGTGTCGTCATCCTCGTCATCGAGATCGGCGAATGGGTTGATGTCGTCATCGCTTCCGGCGAGGGCTTCGAGCGCTTGCAGAGGATCCGCGTCGTCAGGTCTCTTGACGTCCGTCTCGGCGAGATCCGAGTCCTCGTCATCGACGTGGCCGTGCCGTCGGGTCTCATCTTCATCATCACCGCCCAGAACGTCGTCGACCACTTCTTCGGCGGAGGGTTTCTTGCCGCGATCCTCGAGGCGGACCTTCACCGGTTTGGGATCGGTCGGATAACCGTCGATCTGTACCGTGAACACAACGGGGCCGACCACGACGTGATCTCCGGGCTTGAGTTTGACCTCGGCGATTCGCTTGTTGTTGACATAGGTGCCGTTGCTGCTGCCCAGGTCTTGCACGCGCAGACCGTCATCGTCCAACTCGAATACGCAGTGTTCACGACTGACCGAACTGAGCGGAATTCGATAGCCACAGTTTTCTTTACGACCGACGACGGTCTTTCCGGGCTTCAAGGGGAAGTCTTTTCGTTCTCCGTTCTCCTTGAAGTAGACTAAGGTGGCGATCATTAGCGACATTCCTCCTCGGACTATCCGAGTAAGCCCCCCACTCATCGCGGCAGTACCTTGAGACCTTAAACATAACTGCTCGGGCGACATGCATCAAGTGCCATGTTGACATGCCGTTCATGGGCAAATGTTGGAATTGGTTCGAGCATCCTCTCGGAACGCCCATCTGAGGGGGAGTATAATGGGGGCCCACATAAAGGGAGCACGCGATTGGGTATGTCACTGCAACGCCGAGCGGAACCGGAGGTCATGGATCTTGTCGCCGAAGCCGAGGCCTACGCGGCCGCGGACTTCTCGCAGGTGAATCAGGCGTTCGTCGATCGTCTGCTCGAGTTGGCAGGTGCCCGCGCGACCGCCCGGGCGCTCGATCTCGGTACCGGGCCGGCGGACATACCGATACGCGTGCTTCGCGCGAGGCCGGGCTGGCGCGTGGTGGCGGTCGATGCCTCGGGTCCGATGCTCGACATTGCCCGCCGAGCGGTGGAACGGTCGGGGTTGGCGGCGGCCATCGAGTTGGTGAACGTCGACGCCAAGTCAATGCCGTTTCCGTCGCATTCGTTTGATGTCATCTTCTCGAACAGCATCCTCCATCATGTGACGGACGCGGATGATTTGTGGGCGGAAGTGAGGCGGCTGGGCCATGCGGGGACCGTTGTCCTGATGCGCGATCTGGCTCGCCCGGCCGATGCCGACGCGGCTCGGCGGATCGTCGAGCAGTACGCGAGCAACGAGTCCCAAACACTTCAAGAGGAATACTACCGGTCCCTCCTGGCGGCCTACAGACCGGATGAGGTTCGATCGCAGCTCGACCGTGCCGGTTTGACGACGTTGGAGGTGGCGATGGTCAGTGATCGGCACCTGGACGTATACGGAAGCATGGGATAGACGTCGAAGGAAGGGCGGGCGTCCACGGTGGCACCGACGGGGAATGCGAGACTACTCTTTCCGGAGCGTTTCCAGGCCGCGATTCTGAAGTGGTTTAAGCCGCATCAGCGGGACATGCCCTGGCGCAGGACGGGCGATGCGTATGCGATCTGGGTTTCCGAGATCATGCTTCAGCAGACCCAGGTGGCGACGGTCAAACCTTACTACGAGCGTTTCTTGAAGCGGTTTCCCAACGTTCACGCGCTTGCTGACGCGCCCCTCGCCGATGTCCTCAAACTCTGGGAGGGGCTTGGCTACTATTCGCGGGCGAGAAACCTCCACAAGGCCGCGGTGAAGATCGTTCGCGAGTCGGGTGGGGAATTGCCTCGAACAGCGGCCGGACTGATGAGTTTGCCGGGCATCGGTCGCTACACGGCCGGGGCGATTGCGAGCATTGCCTTCGGCTTGGACGAGCCGGTTCTCGACGGCAACGTCGCGCGGGTTCTCTGCCGGCTGTGCCGCATTCGCGAGGATCCGAAGACCAACCGCGCTCGGGAGCGGCTCTGGGGGTGGGCGCGCCGACTCATGCCGCAAGGCAAGGCAGCGTTGTTCAATCAGGCCCTCATGGACCTTGGTGCAACGATCTGCGTGTCCCGAAACCCGAGCTGTCAGAGGTGTCCCGTCAGAGGATATTGTGAGGCCCGGCGACGCAACGAACAGGATCAACTGCCCGTCAAGGCCAAGGCCAAACCGACCCCCCACCACGACATTGCGGTGGGGATCATATGGAAGCGAGACCGGATTCTCATCGACCAGCGGAAGTCCGACGGGTTGCTCGGCGGGCTGTGGGAATTTCCCGGCGGCAAGCGAGAGCCTGGCGAAGCACTGGAAACCGCCCTACGCCGAGAAGTCCTGGAAGAAGTGGGGATTCGGATCCGGGTGTTGCGGCAAATCGGCCGCGTAAAGCACGCCTACTCGCACTTTCGCATTACCTTGTACGCTTTCGAATGTCGGCACGTGTCCGGCAGGCCGCGTGCCCTGGGCTGTGCCGCATGGCGATGGGTGCGTTTGGAGGAACTGGATCAGTATGCCTTTCCCAAGGCCAATCACAAGATCATGGCGATGCTGTGCGGGACGCACGTTCGGTCGGCGGTTCGGTCATGAATGGGCGTGACCTTCTGCGGCCTGGCGCGGCTCCTTGGAGTCTCGCTTCTTGGCCCGGCGCCAATCCGAAACGCCCTGGAGTACGTTGTAGAACACCGGCGTCAGCAGCAGGCCGCAGAGCGTCACCCCTAGCATGCCGGCGAGAACGGCGATTCCAAGGGTCTGTCGCATCTCGGCGCCCGCGCCGGTTCCCGTGGCCAGCGGCACAACGCCGAGGATGAACGCGAAGGACGTCATCAGGATCGGCCGCAGGCGGAGGCGGCAGGCCTCGACGGCGGCTTCCCTCCGAGACAAACCGTGCTCCTCCTTCTGTTGTTTGGCGAACTCGACGATCAGCACGGCGTTCTTGCACGCGAGACCAATCAACACCACAAAACCGATCTGCACGAAGATATTGTTATCCATTCCGTGGTGCGTCACGCCGAGCAGTGCGAATGAGATGCTCAACGGCGCGATCAGAATGATGGACAACGGCAGCAGCCAGCTTTCATACTCGGCCGAGTGCGTCAGGAAGACGAACAAGACACACAACGGGAAGATGAACAGGGCGGTGTTGCCGGCGATGATTTGCATGTAGGTCAGTTCGGTCCACTCGGTGGTCATGGACGGCGGAAGTTCTTGTCCGGCGAGGTCCTTCATTATCGCGATCGCCTGGCCCGAACTGACGCCCGGCGCGATGCTGCCGTTGATGGCGGCCGCCGGGTACATGTTGTAGCGGGTGATCATCACCGGACCGCTGATGTCCTCTACGAGGGCAACGGCGCCGATCGGCAGCATCTCTCCCAGGGAGTTGCGAATCTTGAGCTGCCTGACGTCCTTGGCCTTAGTACGAAAGGCGGCGTCCGCCTGCAGGTTGACTTGCCATGTGCGGCCGAACTGGTTGAAGTCGTTGACGTAGTAGCCGCCCAAGTAGACTTGAAGGGCGTTGAAGACCTCGCTGAGCGGGACGTTCATGCTCTTGCACTTGGTGCGATCAACATGGATGTACAACTGCGGCGTATGAGCCCGGAACATCGAGAAAACGCCGACCAGATCCGATGTTTGGTTTGCCTTGGCGGCGAGATTGTCGGTCTGCGCCTGCAGGGCCGCCAGCCCGTTGTCGCCGCGATCTTCGACCATGATCTTGAATCCGCCGGCGGTGCCCAGCCCGTCGACCGGCGGCGCGCCGAACACGCCGATAAGGGCCTCCTGGACCTTCTGGTAGTACAGTCCGCGCAGATGGGCGGCGATACGATCGGCGGAGAGTCTCGGGTCATGGCGATGCTCGAAGTCGTCGAGGATGACGAACATCGAGCCGAAGTTGGATCCGTTCGCATTCAGAAGGAAGGATTGTCCCGCGATGCTGACCGTGTGCTTGACGCCCTCCGTCTCGCGGGCCATGGCGTCGATTCGTCTCATGACCGCCTGTGTCCGCTCCAGCGAAGCCGAGTCGGGCAATTGTACGTTCACGATCAGGTAACCCTTGTCTTGCGACGGGATGAAACCGGTCGGCACGGTCGCGAGGCCGTGGTAGGTCGCGTAAAGCAGCCCGCCGAACACCAGCAACGCAACGATCGATCCGCGAATCACCACCCGGACGGTGTGCGCATAGCCGGCCGTCATCCACCCGAAACACGCGTTGAAACCTCTGAAGAACCATCCTAGCGTGAGGTTCATGAACCGTGTCAGCACGTCGCGCTGTTCATGGCGCGGCTTGAGGAGGATGGCCGCCAGCGCCGGGCTGAGCGTGAGGGAATTGAATGCCGAGATGAGCGTCGACGTCGCGATGGTCAGGGCAAACTGACGGAAGAACTGCCCCGTGATGCCGGAGATGAACGCCGTCGGAATGAACACGGCGCTGAGGCCGAAGGCGATGGCGATGACGGCCACCGTGACCTCGTCCATCGACTTGTAGGCGGCCTCCTTCGGCGACAGACCGTGCTCGATCCACCGTTCGACGTTCTCGACAACCACAATGGCATCATCGACCACGATGCCGATCGCCAGCACCAGTCCGAAGAGCGAAAGGTTGTTCAGCGTGAACCCGGCGATCGCCATCACGGCGAACGTGCCGATCAGCGATACCGGCACGGCGATTAGCGGGATCAGCGTGGATCGCCAGTTCTGGAGAAAGACCAGCACGACGACGGCGACCAGGATGAACGCATCTCGAAGCGCCTTTGCGACCTCATGAATGGACTCGCTGATGAACGGTGTCGTGTCGTAGACGATTCCGTAATCGAGCCCGGCTGGAAATCGCTTCTTCAATTCCTCCATCTTGGCGCGAACGCGATCGGCCGTCTGAAGTGCGTTTGAACCGGGAAGCTGGAAGACCGCCAGGCCGACGCTGGGTTCTCCGTCGAGCCAACAGGTCTGGTCTTGACTCTTGGCCCCAAGCTCGATCCTGGCGACGTCACGAAGCCGCGTGAGCTGTCCGCTGCGGCCGGTCTTGATGATGATGTCCCCGAATTCCTTCGGTTCGGTCAATCGACCCAGCGTGCTCAGGACGTATTGGAAGTCCTGGCCCGTCGGCACGGGCGGCTGACCGAGTTGGCCGGCCGCGACCTGAACGTTCTGTTCCTTCAGTGCGTTCACGACGTCGCCGGCCGTGAGGTTTCGCGATGCAAGCCTCTCCGGATTCAGCCAGGCCCGCATGCTGTAGTCCTGCTGACCGAGAAAGGCCACATCGCCGACGCCCTCCAGTCGGGCCAACTCGTCCTTGACCTGAATCGTCGCATAGTTGCTGAGATAGAGCTGGTCGTAGCGTCCGTCAGGCGAGAAGAGGTTGACAACCAGCATGATATTGGGCGACTTCTTCTTCGTCGTTACGCCCGTTGCTTTGACGACGTCGGGCAGCGTCGGCATGGCCATCGAGACGCGGTTTTGCACGAGGACCTGGGCCATGTCGAGGTTGGTGCCCAACTTGAACGTCACGGTCAGGTTGTACGCGCCGTCGTTGGTGCATTGCGACGTCATGTACAGCATGTTCTCAACGCCGTTCACCTGCTGTTCGATCGGGGCGGCCACTGTGTCCGCGACGACCTTGGCATTCGCCCCGGGATACGCGCAGAACACCTGCACCGTCGGCGGCGTAATCTCGGGATACTGCGCAATCGGCAGGGTGAGCATGGCCACGCCGCCGGCGATCGTGATCACGATCGAGAGCACCGCGGCGAAGATCGGGCGATCAATGAAGAAGCGTGATATCACCGGAGACCTCCGTCAATGCCCTGAACGTGCCGACGAACCTGAAGCCTTGGCGCGACGAGAGACCGCAGAGGCCGGTTGCGTGGCGACTCCCGCGGCCGCTTCCATTGGCATGCGCTCCGGTGAGACCGTGATCGTGGGACGGACTCGCTGAAGGCCGTTGACGACGACCCACTCGCCTGCGGATAGGCCGTCCTTGATGACGCGAAGCCCGTTCTCGAGCAGTCCCACCTTGACTCGTCGGTACTCAACGACGTTCCGGTCATTGACGACCAGCAGGTAGTGTTGTCCCTGATCGACGCCGAGCGCCCGCTCGGTGACCATCAGGGCCGTCTGCGGCTTGCTGACGGGGATCCAGATTCGGACGAACATGCCGGGCAGCATCTCGCCTTTCGGATTGGGGAAGATCCCACGGCCTCGCAGCGTCCCGGTATTCGGGTCGATCGCGGTTTCAAGGAAATCGATTCGTCCCTCGTGGGGGTAGCCGGTTTCGTCCGCGAGGGCCAAATAGGCCGGTATGTCCAACTTCTGCGTGGACGGAGCGGAATCGGAGGTCGTGGTGGCACTGCGCATGCGGATCAGTGGGAGTAGATCGATCTCGCTAATGTCGAAGTACGCATAAAGCGATTCCTCGTTGACCACCGTGGTGAGCAGCGTGTTGTCTCCCGATCCCACGAGGTTGCCCACGTCAACGAGGTTTCGGCTGACCGTCCCGCTGATCGGTGTCCGGACCTGCGTGTAGCCCAGGTTCAGTTGAGCTTCCTCGACGGCGGCCTGGGCCGCCGCTACGTCCCCCTTGGCACGTTCGAACTCCGCCACCTTTCGGGCAAATTCCACATCGGCGGCCGCATCCCGATCTCGCAGGTCTTTCATCCGCTTGGCCTCGAAATCGGCCAGTGTCAGCTCGGCTTTGGCGCGGGCAAGTTCGGCCTGAGCCTGATCGAGCTTGGCCTTGAATGGCCGCGGATCGATCACGAAGAGCAGGTCGTCCTTCTTTACCTTGGCGCGAGGCGTGAAGTTGATCTTCTCCAGCCACCCGGAAACGCGAGCGCGAATCTCAACCGATTCGATGGCCTGTGTCGTGCCGGTGACCTCTACGCTGTCCGTGACCGTTCTCTGCAGGGGTTGGCTCACGGACACCACGGGAGGAGTAGGGGCCTTTGCCGGTGGGGACCCCTTCGCGCAACCTCCCATCAAAAGGGCCGGCATGACAATCGGGGCTACTGCGATCAGGCGTTGAGGTGTCCACATGTTGGGTTCGCCTTTCGTTTCCGTCGGCGTGCTTTGAGAGAATGGGGCTTCTGACATTGTGCGAGGCCCGCGCACCTTGCTTGACCCAAGGGAACTTGCGCACGCGTACTTCACTTTCCGAGCCACCCCAGTCAGGGAATCCGACACTCCAGAAAACGAAGACCGGCTGTCTGTGAGGGGCGATTCTACGTAAGGGTATCGTCTAGATCAACAACACAAATCAAGATCGCAATGACTGTCTGTTTCCTAACCCCTTGCGAACCCGCGGCGTTGGGGCAGTGGCCCAAGGCTAGACCACAAAATGGATATATGCATCCTAGTGTATCCTAGTCATTAAGCCGATTGCACATGTCGTCCGTGCTAATGCAACACTCGCGATATCGGGGATGATGCGGACATAGAAGTCATTTCTTGCGCTGTATTTAGCCTATTATGCTTTGGGTGTTTGTAGATACAGCCAGCCAGACCAATCGCCGATGTTATCCATGACGTTCCACATCTCGCTAAGTGGTTTGAATTGCAGTTGCTTATCGCGATGCTGTGGGACGTATGTCCTTCCGGCGGGCAAGGGCTCAACATTTGAGGTCGGGGAGAGCGGCCAACGACCACCAAGTGGAGAGCGGGTGGTCGCATGCATGCCCCATCCACCGGTTGGTGGGATGCGAGCAGGCGGCAAAAGGGGAAGGACTGAGGGGCGATTCTCCTCCGCGTATCGCTTGCAGTGTTTGGCTGCTCAAGGGGCGCGTGTGGATCGCATTCAGCGGACAACGCGTGAAGGAAGGTTGCTGTCGGCGTGCCGTGGTGCATCGCATCGCATCGAACCGCTACGACCGGGCGTCGAGGGATTCGTAAAATCGAAGGCGGCCGTGTCCGGTTGGATGGTCCGGACGGGATGTCTTGACATGCGGAGCGGAACAAAGGTTGCAGTAGCGTTCGGCGGTGGAACACAGCCGGGGGCGCACCGCACCGTGCGTCCCCCTGGTCCAGTCGTCGGGTCCGTCCTTCTCGTATTCACCATCTCGGGTGTTCTCCACGCCGATACCGTTCAAACCCAAGGTCAGTTGCCCATCACGGCCGACCAAGTCATCGCCGGCAGCTATGTCTCATTGGGCTCGAATCCTGCAATTGAGGAGGCTTCGGCGGGTGAATGGGAGGCTTCATCGACCATTGTCATCTCGGCGCCCACGGGTTTTCGATTCAACACCGGCGCCGTCTGTACGGCCACCATCGTCCAAGGGGATGTGTCGCTCGTCTCCACCTCGGTGACGCCGGTGAACAACCTCACGATCATTTTCAGCATCAGCGCGGCCAGTACGGGCGCGTCGAGGATCAGTTTCTCCGGAATCCAACTGAAGCAGGACGATCAGTCCGCGAATCCCGGAGCACAAGTCGGGGACCGGTCGGACATCACGGTGATCACGAGCGGCGGTACTCTGAACGGCGCTTCGCTGGTTGATGTCACAATCATCGCCGGCGTTGCCCATCACCTGGCGTTTTCGACTCAACCGGCAGCCACCGCCGCCGGCGGCAATCTCCTTCCCGCCGTTCGGATTCAGGACCAGGCGAACAACACCGTGACGAACGACAATCGCAACATCACGTTGGCGATCCAAACCAACCCCGGCAGCGCCACGTTGAACGGGACGAAGACGCTCATGACGACCAACGGCGTGGCGACGTGGACGGCGACCGAAGCGATGAACATCACGGTGGTGGCCACCGGATACACGCTGCGGGCATCGCACGATGGGACCGACTTCACGGGGACGCAGACCGTCGACAGCTCCGCGTTCAACATTACGCCCGCGGCGGCCCACCACCTTGCCTTTAGCACGCAGCCGGCGAACAGCGCGGCCGGCGCGAATCTGCTGCCGGTGGTGAGAATCCAGGATCAGTACAACAATACGGTGACGAACGACAACCG
>CAZQTW010000019.1:80923-87016 GCA_964596165.1 uncultured Planctomycetales bacterium
CCATTCAGGACCAATACAACAACACGGTGACCGGAGACAACCGGACGATCTCGTTCACGTTGCTGAACGCCGGCGGGGCCACGTTGAGCGGCACCACCAGCCTGCTCTCCGTCAACGGCGTGGCGACGTGGACGGGCACGCAGGCAATGAACATTCAGAAGGTCGGCACGGGCTATCAACTTCGCGCCTCGCACAGCGGCGCGGTCTTCGCCGGTGGGTCGGATACGGTTGACAGTGCCGCGTTCGACATTACGGCAGGTTCCGCTCACCACCTGGCATTTGTCGTTCAGCCGGCCGATACGGCGGCGGGCGGCAGTCTGTTGCCGTCCGTCGAGATTCAGGACCAGTACAACAACACCGTAACGGGCGACAACCGGACGATCACGCTCGCGATCCAGACAAACCCCGGCAGCGCCGCGCTCAACGGCACCCTGTCGCTGGCGACGACCAACGGCGTGGCCACGTGGACCGCCGGAGAAGGCCTGAACATTACCGTGTCGGCGACCGGATACACGCTGCGGGCATCGCACGACGGCGCCGGTTTCCCCGGTTCGGACACGGTGGACAGCAGCGCATTCAACATCACGCCTCAATCGACGCCGCATCACCTGGGGTTCATCGTCCAGCCCGCGACTTCCGCCGCCGCCGTCGCCCTGACCCCGCAGGTGGCCATTCAGGACCAGTACAACAACACGATCACCACGGAATCGCGGAACATCACACTGACCTTTGCGGCAAATCCGGGCAGCGCCGCTTTGAACGGTACGACGACGCTGGCCACGACAAACGGGGTAGCCGTCTGGACGGGCGCGCAAAACATGAACATCCAAGTGGCCGCCGTCGGCTATCAACTCCGCGCCTCGCACGACGGGGCCGCCTTCTCGGGATCGGATACGGCCGACAGCGGATCCTTCGACATTACGGCGGAAGCGACGGCGCACCATCTGGCCTTCGCCGTGCAGCCCGTGACGTCGGCTGCGGGCGTTTCGCTCACGCCGCAAATCACCGTTCAGGATCAGTACAACAACACCGTGACCGCCGGAGGGGCTCGAACGATCACGCTCACTCTCTTGAACGCGGGGGGCGCCACCCTGGCTGGAACCACCGCCGTTGATACGGTCAACGGCGTGGCCACGTGGACCGGAACCGAGAACTTGCGGATCGAGAAGATCGGCACGGGTTATCAATTGCGCGCCACGGGCAGCGGGGGGTACACCGGTTCCAGTACCGTGGACAGCGCGACGTTCAGCATCACGGCCTCAACGGTTCACCATCTGGTCTTTTCCGTCCAGCCCGCAACGAGCACCGCCGGCGCCGATCTGCTGCCCCAGGTCATCCTGCAGGATCAATTCAACAACATCGTCACCGGCGACGAGCGCACGATCACGCTTGCCTTCGCGGCGAATCCGGGCGGTGCAGCGCTGAACGGCACCGTGGACCTGACGACCACCGGTGGTGTGGCCACCTGGACCGCTGCCCAGAGTCTGGACATCCGTGTCGCCGCGACGGGGTATCGGCTTCGCGCCACCGGCAGCGGTTCCTTCGGCGGATCGAACACGGCGGACAGCTCGGCGTTCAATATCACGCCCGACGTGGCGCACCATCTCGCCTTCACCACCCAGCCGGTCACCACCAGTGCCGGCGATCCGCTTCTTCCCCAAGTCACGATCCAGGACCAGTTCAACAATACCGTGACGAGCGACAATCGCGATATCACGCTTACCCTTCAGACGAATCCCGGCGGAGCCACATTGAACGGGACCACCACGCTCACGACGGTCGGCGGCGTGGCCACGTGGATCGCGGGCAACGCCCTGAACATCACGGTCACTGCCGGCGGCTATCAGTTGCGAGCATCACATAGCGGCGCCGGATTCTCCGGCACCGACACCGTCGATAGTGCCCCGTTCAGCATCTCATCCGACCCCTTACACCACTTCGACGTTGCGCCCGGCGTCGGAACGGCGCTCGTCAATAACCCGATCACACTGACGATCACCGCTCGCGACTCCTACGGCAACGCCATATCCGGTCACGTCGCCGGAGCGACGATCACCGTTTCCACGAATACGGGCGGCGACGGCACCAATCTCGACTACGCCGGCGCCCACCCGAGCTTCAGCGACCTCGGCGCCACCGCCACATTCTCGGCGGGCGCCACCTTCGACGGCAACGGACAGATTGCGCTCACCATCACCAATCGGAGGGCCGAGGCGATCACCATCACCGTTTCCGACGGCGTGGCCGGCAACGGTACGACCAGCGTCACCTGGACAGCGGAGACGACCCTGAACCACTATTCGCTTCAGGCGGCTCCGAGCTCGTTGCAGGTAAACACAGCCTCAACGCTCAGCCTGTTCGCCCGCGATCAGTACGGGAACCCCATACCCAACTACACGACGACATCGCTTATTACCCTCTCGACCAATACGGGCGGCGACGGCACCAATCTGGACTACGTCGGCGCTATTCCGGGCTTCAGCGATCTCGGCGCGACGGCAACCATCCCCAGCGGAACAAGCTTCAATGCGAGCGGTCTGGTTACCTTCAACCTCACCAACCGCCGGGCCGAGGTGATTACGGTCACCGCCGCCGACGGCGTGGTCACCGACGGCACGGCAAACGTGACATGGTCGGAAGCCTCGGCCCTCTTGCTCGTGATCGACCCGATCGCCACGCAAATGGCCGGCGCGCCGTTCAACGTGACCGTTCGCGTCACCGACCAATTCGGCAATCCGGCCAACGTCACTCAGAACAGTGCCATCAAGCTGCGGCTCGGCGGCGGAACGGGCACGCTGGGCGGAACCACCACCGGCACGATCACGGCCGGCACAAACACCGCGACGCTGACCGGCGTGACCTACGACCGTTCGGAAACCGGCGTCGTCCTGATCGTCGATCGGACCAGCGGTGACTTCCTCGTTTCAGGGTCGTCGGCGCCGTTCACCGTCACGGGCGCCGCGCCCGTCAAGTTAAGCGTCGGGCTGATCGGCAATCAGGTGGCCGGTACGCCCTTTAGCGTTACCGTCACCGCGGTCGACTCGCTCAACAATGCCTCCGTCGTGACGCAGAATACCGACGTGCAACTCAGTGTTTTCGCCGGCACGGGTGCGTTGAGCGGCACGCTCACGGGGACGATTGCCGGGGGAACCGGAAGCGTCACGCTCACGGCGGTTCAATACGGCAAGGCCGAGGGCAATGTGGTTCTTCGCGCCGCCCGAACGAGCGGTGACGTGCTGGCGTCGGGAGACTCCTCACCCTTCACCGTCTCCGCCGGCGCGCCGACCCGGCTCGGAATCGAAATCATCGGAACCCAGGTGGCCAACGTGGCCTTTGCCGTGACCGTTGACGTCCTTGACGCCGACGGAAACCGTTCGGGTGTGAGCGTCGCCACACCCGTTCAGCTCAGCCTCGACAGCGGTACCGGCGCCTTGGGAGGCACACTCACGCGAACCCTGAACCCCGGCGATAGCTCGATCACGTTCAGCGTCACGTATGACACGGCTCAGAGCGGCGTGAGCCTGCTTGCTCAGCGGACGGGCGGTGACGTGCTGGCGCAAGCCACGTCGAACGCGTTCACGGTGTTGGCCAGTTTGCCCGTCCGGCTCGACATCGGTCCGATCAGCGACCAGACGGCCGGTGCGCCCTTCAACGTGACCGTGAATTCGGTCGACGGTGCGGGCAATCTCGCCGTGGTCGTCGCCGACACGACGGTCCTGCTCAGTCGGAACACCGGCACGGGCACATTGGGCGGCACGCTGAACGGTCTGATCGCGGCCGGAACCAACAGCGTGGTCATCAGCGGTGTGACCTACGACAAGGCCGAAGCAGGCGTTAGTTTTCTTGCGACCCGAACCGGCGGCGACGCCCTCGCCGCCGGCTCGTCCAACGCGTTCTCCGTGTCCGCCGCGACCGGCGGTGCGCTGCGATTCGTGCTGCAGCCGACCAACACCGACGTCTCGACGCCGCTGAACGTCTCCGTCGAAATCATCGACGCCTACGGAAACCGAACCGCAGGCGCCAATGCCGTGAGCTTGACGCTCGTGGACCCCGGCGGGTGCGGAAACGTCCTCACGGGCAACACGACGGTCCACGCGGTATCGGGGCTGGCCTCATTCGGCACGGCGCAAGACGTCAAGGTCGGCCACTTGTGCACGGGCTATCGGTTGCGGGCCTCCGCCGCCGGCCTCGGGACGGTCGAATCCAATCCGTTCAACGTGACTTCCGGTACGAATTTGACCGGCGGCGTCATCACGCTGGGCTCCGAGGGCGACACCACGCCGCTCTCGGTGACCTACACCGTGACCGGCTCACAAACGGTCAACGAATTCAGAATCGCCTACGGCCTCAAGCGGGATGCCGGCAACGGCTCGCCAATCGACACCACCTTTGGTTTTGCCACGGTCACCGACCCCGCCCTGCGAACCGTGGGCGTTCACACGGTCTTTCTGGCCGACGTTCGGCCGTTCTTGAACCAGAACATCCGTCATGGAGATCGCATCGTCGTCCAGCTCGACGTGGACAACACGGTCGCCGAGAGCAGCGAGGACGACAATACGGCCGTCATGCCCCTTTCGGTGGATGTGGCCGTCGTTTCGGTGATGGGTTCATTCCGACCTGACGGATCGTGCGCGCACATCACCTACTGGGTTGAGAGTCCGGCAGATGTCCCGAGTTTCGTCATACGGTTGGGACTGGACACGAACGAAGACGGCACGATGGACCGGGTCTTCGAGGAGAAGACGGCCTCGGGCGGCCAGGTGACACCGGGCGCCCATTCGATCACGATCGATGTGACGAATTCATTGCGGGAGCTAAAGATCGAGACGGGCTCGAGAATCATCCTGATGGCCACACTGGATCCGACGGGGCAGGTCGTCGAGTCCACGAAGGGAAACAACACGGGCAACAACATGGTGGAGTATCTGAACCCCGGCGACCCCTTGAACGATCGTGACAACGACGGCATTCCCAACGTGTTCGATCTCGTCGACAACCGCCCATCGCAATCGGTGACGTCGCTTCCGCCACCGTGCGGCTTCGGAATCGTGTCGTTGACCGTCGTCATGGCCGTGGCTCTCACCGGCCTCACCCGCCGCCGCGGTTCGCCCGCCCCATAGGACGGCGCTCGCTCCCGATTCCGTCCGCGAAGCGACCGGAGCCTTGCCGGCCCTGTCGAGCAGACGACCGGACACCCGACGGATCCGGACTGCTTCGGTTCGGTGGGTATGACGCCTTCAACCCGCCGGGCTCGGAATGTTCAACCGGGTTGACACACTGGCATGGGCTACGGCCGATCCGCCCGGCATGAGAAGGCCCGTGGGCTTGCCGGCGCAGTGGGCCTCTCGCCTCGAGCATCTTCTGACAGACCGACGGCCTTCACAAGGGATTCATCGGAAGATACTCGCAACGTCTCGGCCGACCGGCTTCTTGACGTTCCGGCCCGTTGAAGTTACGCTAGGACCAGTTGGCCGCTCCGTGCGACCCACCGTGGGCCAGCGGGGCTAGAGTGAGCGCCTGTCCGGCAGCCTCACAACCAGGGCGTGTACCCAAGTGGCCAAAGGGAGCGGACTGTAAATTTCGCGCGAACCCGCAGCCAATCGCAGATAATTGGTATCCCAACAACTTACATCAGCAGCAAGCCGCAGAAAGCCGCACTAACCGCACAACAGGTTGTAGAAAAGTTGTAACCGTTCAGGCCCGTCCGGGGTAAGCGAGAAAATCTTGAGAATCTTCGATTTCAGACTTGCGCTGTCGCCTTTAATGTGCTATAGAGCAGTTCATGGACATGCCAACTGGCACGGATGCTGGGCTTCAGGAAGTCATCGACGCCTTCCTGCAAGGCAAGCTCACCGAACCACAGGCCGAACAACTTGCCCGTTGCGACGCCGCCACCCTGAAGGATGTCATGCTGACCACCTCGGCACGGATCGCAGAACTGACCGAGCAGGTACGCGGAGCCTGTGAACTGATGTCCCAACTGCAGGCTCAGGTTCGTCAACTCCAGGAGGAGGTGCGTGACCTTCGCCGGCGCCTCAATACGAACTCCTCGAACTCATCCCTTCCGCCGTCGGCGAATCCGCCGTCGGCCCC
>CAZQTW010000020.1:0-84112 GCA_964596165.1 uncultured Planctomycetales bacterium
GAACCGTGCCAGAACCGAGCGCCTACGCCTACGTGCTTGGCCGGACGGTTACGATTGATGGGCGACTCCGCTTGTCCCGCTTGGTCCTTCTTGACGACGGGCGATTCCCCCGTTTCACTGGCCCCGCAAGTGTCCCATACGTCTTCCCGAAAGGAGTCACCATGCGCCGACGTCCCCTCCTCGTGGCCATGCTGTTCTTGAGCCTGCCTCAGCCCCTCTCCGCACAGGACTCCCAGGCGGCAAAGGCCGTCGCGGTTGTTGTTTCGGCCAAGGCGCATCCGCGCATCCGGTATGGTGCGGACCAACTGGCCGCCGCCATCGGGCGAAATGGCGGTCGGGCCCAAGTGGCCACGCGACCGGTCACCGCCGGCGAGCCCGGGACAGTCTGGGTGGGGACGGCCGCGGATGGCGACGCCTTCGCCAAAGCCGTCGAGCCGGTCAAGGGCAGAGAACAAGCCTTCTCGCTGACCTGCAGGCCCGGCCCGTCCGTGCTCATCGCCGGCGTCGATGAATCCGGCGCCTTGTACGGCTGCCTCGAACTCACCGAGCGGATCGAAGCGGCGGGCGGTCGTCTGCCCGAAAGCCTTGACCTCACCGATTCGCCGAAGCTGACCTTACGCGGTCCGTGCATCGGTCTCCAGCGGCCCGAGACGGGTTCGGACGGCGTGCAATACATCTTTCCCTATTTGCCTCGGACATTCCCGTGGTTCTACGACAAAGACCTCTGGCGCAAGTACCTGGACCTCATGGTGCGGTACCGATTCAACACCCTCTATCTCTGGAACGGTCACCCCTTCACGTCCATCCTGAAGCTGCCGAAGTATCCCGAAGCGCAGGAGGTCGATACGCCACAGCTTGAGGCCAACATCGAGTTGTTCAACTGGCTCTGCACCGAGGCGGATCGTCGCGGCATCTGGGTGGTCCAGAATTTCTACAACATTCACCTGTCGCACGCCTTCGCACGGCACCACAAGATCGAGAAGGTCCATCGCAAACCGACGCCGCTCGTCAGCGAGTACACGGCCCACTGTATCGGCGAGTTCATTAAGAACTATCCGCACGTCGGCCTGATGATGTGTCTGGGCGAGGCACTCGACGATCGTTACGACGCCCAATGGCTCACCGAGGTGATCATCCCCGCCGTCAAGACAGCCCTCAAGCCCGGACAGCCACCGCCGCCGATCATCGTTCGTTCGCACGCGACACCCATCTTCGATGTCCTGGCCAAGGCGCAGCCTCTCTACCCCAATATCTATACCGAGGCGAAGTACAACAACGAGACCCTCGCATGCGATCAAGTGGGCGGGGGCAGTCGCCCCGACGTCACACGGCATTATGCCTGGGAGGCCGGCGGGCAGGGCCACCGCACCCTGGCCGAGAAGGGGCTGTTGATCACCAACGTTCACTGCGTGGCCAATCTCGAACCGTTTCGCTGGGGCTCACCCGACTTCGTCCGTCGGGCCATGACAAGTTGCGTCGAGACGGGCGTCAAGGGACTCCACCTCTACCCGCTTCGCTACTGGGAGTGGCCCTACTCGGCCGATCGAACGGATCCGCGGCTGCTTCAGCCCGATCGCGATTGGATCTGGTTCGCCGCCTGGGCGCGATATGCGTGGAATCCCGCACGTGAGAAACAGGATGAGGACGCCTACTGGACCCGTGAACTGGCGAGGAAATACGGCTCGGCTGACGCCGGCCGGCGAATCCTCGCCGCTTACGAGCGAAGCGGCGAAGTCATGCCGCATATCGTGCGAGCCTTTGCCGTCACCACCGAAAACTACCAGGCTACCACGATGGGCATGACGCTGCCGCAACTGGTCGAATCCAAGCGGTGGTACGCGCCGGATGCGGGTGAGACCATCGCCGAGTATGCCAAGCGGGAGGCGGCCGGACTGAAGCACGAGGGTGAAACACCGTTGGATGCGGCACGAGCGATCGTCAAGGATGCCGAAGCCGCGCTCCTCTTGGCCGAAGGGGCAACGCCATGGGTAACGACCGACAAGGCCGAATTCGCACGGTTGCTCGACGACCTGCGGGCCCTTCGCCTGGTGGCCCGGCACTACGCGACAAAAGTCGCGGCGGCGATCACCGGACTTGTCTTCCTCAAAACGCGAGACGGGGCCCGTCTGGATCAGTGCGAGGAGATGCTGGCGCAGTCGGTTGAGGAGTACCGTCAACTCGCGGCTCTGACCGCTCGAACCTATCGCGACTGTGCCGGCCGCCACGACGCCGGCCGCCGCTACCCCTATCCGGCGCCCCAGTACTTGGTCTGGTCCGACATGTTGCCGGAATTCGAGAAGGAGTTGGAGATCGTTCGGCACAACGCCGGCGTCTTGCGAAAACATAAGGACGATCTGAGCCGGCCCGACGTCGCAAAACGACTGCTCTCCGACCGGATGTTTACGGAGCGGCTCACCGACTGAAAAAGATCCCAATCGACACGGTCTATCCGCTCTGATCAGGCCGGGTGGCCGCTGGTAGCGGGTGATTTCAGGCATGCCCCCTGTGCTTTTTCCTTGGGGTCCGGCAATGAATCCGTTCGGTTCACGTTCCACCTTAAAGACCGGGCTCATTCGGTGACGTCGAATGCGGAGCGCACTGACTCATGTGAGGATGTGGTGGGGGCTTCGCCCCGCCCCGGTGTTCCTGCTCGTCTGTCTTCTCACGGATCAGCCCGCACGGTGCGGCGCTCCGGCGACGACGCGGGTATCGGACCCGCCGCCGATCCTCGTGACATTCGACCTCCATATGGATCCCCTCCACGCGATTCCCGACGTCCGGATGCGGCGCCACATCTACGAATCCTGGCGAGACGCGGCCGACTGGCTGCTCGATCAGACCGAGTCGCGCGGGGCCAAACTCAGCTTCAGTACCTGCGGGGAGTTCGCCGAATTCTGCCTGGAGGATGCCGAACGGGCCTTCCCCCTCATTCGGCGCTTGCACGAATCCGGCGGCAGCATCGGGACGCACACCCACCGCGAGAGGCGCATCGGACCGCATCAGTGGCGGGATATCCCTCCGTTCAAGGACCCCCTCGACGTCGACAAGGTCTGGAACGACGCGATCATCATGGTCGACCGGCTGGTTTCACGGTCGTTGGGCATCGCGGATTCGGCCCGCGTCCGTGCCGTGAACAACCTCCGCGGGTCGCACGTCCCACAAAGCGATGCCGAACGACTGGCGATGATGGTCCGGTGGGGCTTCGCCGTGCATCAGTCCGGACCCGACGAGGACTTCTTCGCACTCTTCCATCACCACCTGATGAACCCCTATCGGCCGTCGGCGACGAACATCATGGCCAACGACCCCAATACGCCGGTAGTCATCGTGCCCGCCGGACCCGTCCTGGGTCGCAACAGCATCCACAAGGGGATCCGCCAGGACATGTCGCCGCCGGCGCTCAAGGCCCGCTTCCTGCTCGTCGTGCTTAACTGGCTCAATGATACGGACGCGCGGATCTGGAACTTCGGCTGGGCCGTTCACGGCAGTGACATCGTGCCGGGTCGCGGCGTCAGTCGCGAATGTATCGTGCCCCTGCTCGATTGGTTCGACCGGAACTTCATCGGCCGGAAGGCGGCTGGACGGCCGGTCGCACAATACGGTTCGTATCGTCAGGCGGAACAAATGGTCCAAGAGTGGGAGAAAGAGCATCCCGGCAAGGTCTCCGTCAGCTATGCCGGCAAAGAGCGCAACTGGGATCTGTATCCGTATCTGAAGGCGGCTTGCATCTACCTGTGGGACGCCTCGTACGACGGACCGGTCGACGTCGGAGGTCGGGCAATTGTGCACCGCGTCGTGGCCGGCTCCGCCGTCGGTGGTCCGTTCCCCGTCCATGTCGCCTGGCCGGTCGGGCGTGAACCAGTGATCGTACACACCGCTCGCCTTGGCGAGGCCGAATGGAAGGTCGTCGATCCGTCAACCGGGGCCGCGACCGCCGCTCAGAACGGCAAGTTGCCGGTCGGTCCGAATGGGGCGATCATCGTCGAATCGCAAAACGTGATCGACGTGTCCGCAACCCAGGCACGATTGGCAAAGACGGACACGGACCCCCCATCCCGTTCTCCCGACAGGCGTCGGAATCTGGCAGGACCGACCCGGCAGATTCGCCAACCTTCGCCGGCCGAGTTCATCTCGCGCTTCGACCGCAACGGCGACGGCAAAGTCGGTCGCGACGAGTGGCCGGGACCCGCTCGCGTCTTTGAGCAGACTGACGGCAATTCCGACGGATTCATCGATTCCGAGGAGGCCAAGACACTCCCACCGCCACCTCGACGCCAGACAAGGCCCCAATGAACGTCCAAGAGGTCGGGCCGCCTGCCACGGAACGGCCTGTCGCCATGCCAGGCGCGACGACCCGAATATGGGGGGAACAATCAACATTAACCGACAGTTGCTAATAAGCGACTGACCGCTCGCCGGTACCTTGCCTTCCCATCGCTGCACGTGTTCAAAAGACCTCGGAATCTCCTTGAACGCCGGGTGCTTTCTATTAGTAGGGACAGAGTGCCCCTGCCCTGTGGCGGAAAGCGTGCAACACATGAACAGGCCAGAACCATCACAGAAATGCGTTAACAGTCGGTCAGCCAATCGCTTGTCGCCCATGTGGTCCGATGCAACACCCCCCCTTTTTGTTGCATTTTGTTGCAAAGTGTTGCATGAAACGATATGGAGGATCGCAAACAGAGCATCGAGGTTGCCAGGACTATTCCCTGAGGTCCGGTGTCCCGATGCCGTTCAGCGATCGGAGCGTGCTTCTATGAGTACATGGCGTCAGCGATGGTCTTCTGTGGCGGTCGTCCGTCCGTGCATTGGCGACCTACCCAGCGAGCCGGACCGGCTCATTCCGGTCAACCGGGTCGCCTGCCACTCAGGTATGGCCGTCGGCCCTGCTGAGGCCGGCGGGACGGCCTGCCTGCCATGGCAAGGCCGAAAGCCGTGCCAAGGTGGCCGCGCCGGCGAGGACGACCCGCCTCGGACACACCTGAACCGATCTTCATCCATTGTGGGGGTCGGACTCCTCGTGGCGCTCCGGTGCCTGATGCCTGCCCCGCCGCTTCTTGCTGTCGATGCGGAGAGTCCGCCCGGTTGTCCCGAGTGGGCGAAAGAACGCGTGCCCGACTGGGTCAAGCCGTTCCTGGGCCGGTTCGGCTTGCCCGACCCCTATCCCCAGCAGAAGGAGCCCCTCGGCGCAGTGACGGCCGGCGTGGACCTCTGGCAGGCCAACCACTTCGTTGTCTACCGCAAGGAGACGGCGGACTACCTGTACCGCGACTACACGCCGCTGAAGGTCGACTACAAGAAGGGGTCGCTGCCACGGATCGAGCGGATTGCGGCCAAGCATACGCGAGGATGCAAAACAGACCGTGAGAAGGCCTTGGCCTTGCTGACCCGGGCGATGCCGGCCGAGATCCTCCACCCGAGCATCCCCCCGCTCGGGCCCGACTGTCCGCCCAATCGGGCGATGTCCGACGAGGATCTGTTGAAGAGCCACACGGGTTGGTGCAACGAGCAGGCCAGGGTGTACGTTCGGCTATGCCAGGTGACCGGCATCCCTGCCCGCATGATCTTCCTGTTCTATTCCGATCGCAAGAGCGGGCACGTCATCGCCGAGTTCTATGCCGACGGCCGCTGGTCGATGGCCGACGCGAGTTGGTGTTGTGTCTTTCCCGCTCCCGACGGCCACCTGATGAGCGCCGCCGAGTGTCACACCGACGGCCCGAACAAACTGGCGGCCGGTGAGGCCTACCTCAAGCGAGGTCAGGAAGTGGCCGCCTATCCGGACAAGCGACTCGCGGGCAAGCGATTCGCGCATATCAAGGATAGAAAGGAACGCGGCAAGAAAATCGCCGAAGCTGCCGAACAGGTCCGAGCGGCCCAGCGTTCCCAGACCGCCCAGAAACTCGGCGACCAGCTCTGGGCGTTCGGCGTGATGAATTACCCGTTGCCCAAGTAGAAGGGGTCTTTGAGAGCCCAGGTTGGAGTTGTCCCTCGCACATGACACTCCGTGAACAAGGCAGTACGAGCGGACATGGCATACAAATCATGACCAAAAGCGTCACAGAGTCCAAGGAAGTTCTGACATTTATCCACGAAGCTCGGAGGTTCTGCAGGTACGTCTCCCGTATCGAAAAGCGGAGCATCCGCGTAACATCTCAGGACCTACTGCAAATCCTCCTATCCCTTTGCCATCGGGCTCTCCAATTGCCCGATATTGAGCGGTCGCCCTTTGTGGATCATCCGTTTCGCTTCTCTATTTCGGAGAGACGGCGTCGGAGGCTCGCGCGATACTTCGGCAAGTACGATGTGTATCAGGAGAAGTTCGATCCATATGAGCGGGACGATACCGAAGTGATCACGGAAACGCTCTCCGACCATTGGGAAAGTGTCTATGACGACATTGGGCGTGGGATCAAGGGTTGGGACCGAGCATCCGTCCACATCAAGAGGGATCGTCTGGAAATGGAAGTTCTACTACGAACAGCACTGGCGGCGCCACGCCCTTCTAGCGATTCGAGGATTCCATTTCCTACTCTACTACCATGACGCCGGTCGAGAACATGACGACGTGAAGGAACTGCGCGTCGATCGCAGGGGTCGCCCGCTTCACGCACGCAAAAGCAGGACGCCTGGTTGACGTATCGCGGCCGCTTATCCGTTGTATGCTGGGTCAGGATTATCAAGGGCTGGCCTGCGGGTCCTGTTTCGCAGGGGTGTTCCCAATAACTTGCCGGGCGAGTGTGTGCGTCCTCTCCGCGGTAGAAATGGCGGTCCTCGCGTCCTCCAGCGTCGGTGTGATGCTGTCATAGCCGACTTCCACCGCATATGGAGAGAGGGCCAGAATCTCATCCCGTGGCGGTCCAATCGTTGAGAAGTGCCCATTCGCGAGTGTCAGCAACTCACCCAAGTCGTGTCTCCATGGGTAGTCGACGTCCTTGAGTGCCAGTGGTGCCTTCAAGCTCTTCTCGACCGCCTGCTGGGCGTGGAAACAGACGGTGTCCAATGCCCGCCCCGTTGCGACCGTGGCCGTGGCGGCGATCAGGTCGTGCTCCGCCTTCTCAAGCAGCGCCAATGCGTGTTCACGCGGTTCTTTCATACAGGACCTTCCCTTCCTGCAGGGCCGTCGTAATGAAGTGAGACCGGACTCCGCGCCATTCCTCGATCTCCTCCGGTGTCCACCACACGACGTCCTTGGGCACTCCCATGCCGGCCAGTGCAACGTAAACGGGCACGGTTCGCTTCCATCTAGGCAGTGGGGAAGGGGCCACAATCAAGATGTCGTAATCGCTCTGAGGGGAGGTTTCGCGCCTGGCTCGACTACCGAACAGAATAATCCGATCAGGTCGTACGGTATCGCATATGCGTTTGACCATTTCGGCTAGTACTGTGTCGTTCCGCGGGTCGTTCATAGTCCTTGGTCCGAGATCGAGCGTTCTATGCCCAACCTGTCGAGATACCGGCAGTATACCATTGATTGTCGCGGCATCAGCAACTGATTCAACTGGGAAGTCCCGGCTTAAGAGGCATAAACACGGGTTGACACGCACAAGTCCGTCCGGGTGCACCATCCTTCCTACCAAGTCACCTCGACTGCCAGCTTCTGACCGCGTTCAAGCGTTACAGAGGGCGGCGTGAGAAGCATCTTGCCGTCGATGCACTGCGACGAGCACGCCACCGCCTTGCCGTCGATGGAAACCGACGCCTTCGCCGACGTGACCGCCTCAGGCAACCCGAGCGAAAGCTGCCGCAGCGGCAGCCGGCCATAGGCGACGGTCAACTCATTTCGCTGCGTGTGCCCCTCGCGTTTCTGGCTGAAGCTGCCCCAACCCTCGGCCGTGGTGAAGAACGACTGGTGGTTCTCCGGTTGGATCCTCGGGTCGAAGCCGAGCGATTGTGTCGGGCCGCAATAGGTATATCCCTGGGCGGCCAGCAGGAGCGACCAACTGCTCATCGCGCGGGCGTAGTGATCGCCGCACTCGATCTCGTTCCACGGGTTCCGCTTGATGCCGTTGTAGCGTTCGCGAGCGCCCTTCACGATCGCCAGGCCCTCGTCAAGCTGGCCTTCCCAAATCTTGTGGGCGGCCACCTGATACTCCACGCCCGTCCACGCCTCATCGCGATAGAGGATCGGGTCGGCCGGCCGTCCGCCCTTGGGCCACGATCCGCAGAGCAACGCCTTGTCGTCGCCGTCGGCGAACTGGAGGTACCGCTGCGTGCCCTGGAATCCAACCTGTGTCCAAAGCCAGTTGTACTTGAAGATCGCCTTGAGCGACGATCGAACCTGATCGAGCGGCAGGATGTCTCCCAGATTCAGAATGCGGGCCCACCACTGACCGACGACCTGATCGGCCCACACGCCCGTGCCGTAACCCAGATTGATAGTATCGGCCTTCTGGATGTAGTACTCGCCGTTGAACAGCTCGGCGGCGCACTTGGCTCGGCCCCTCTCGAAGACGCTGCGGAATCGCTTGGCGGCGTCGGCATCCCCGAAGACCTTGGCCAGTTCTTCCGCCGCTCGTAGCGCGCCCAGATACAGCGACGTGACAAACGTGTTGTGGCCATAGATGTCGCGATCGTACGTGTTGAACTGCGGCTGTTCCATCACGCCATCCTGATCTTTGTCCCAGGTCGTGATGGCGAACTCCATCGCCTTCTTGATCCTTGTCCAGCGTTCCTTGGTGAACGCTTCATCAGGACTCTGGAGGTATTCACGATAGGCCTTCAGGACCGCGCCGCACTGTCCGTCGGCCACCGGCATGTCGCCCTCAGGCGTCTTGGGCCGAGGGATCCGCACCCGATGGGCGCAACCGCCCGTCTCGAACTGGCTGTAGTCCAGCTCAGTCACCCGCATGTTACGCTCAATCCCCGGCCAGAGCTTGGCCAATGCCTGCTCGTAGTTCCACACATGGTTGCAATTCATCGGGCAGCAGCCACTGTTGCCGCCACAGCCCTCGAACGCGGCAAACGTCCCATCGACGCACCAGAAACACGTCTGCGAGCGAATGATCGAGGCCTGTGAGCCGAATGCGTCGATCAGATAGTGCGGCAACGTGCCTGCATAAAGCGTGTCTCGATACAGCCGCGTCTCGGCCACCAGCCGGTCGAGGTTCTCCGCGACATACTTCGCCACTTCTGGCGCGTCCGCAAACCACGTCGTGTACCGGTTTCCGACGTTGGCTTCACCCCAATAGTGATTCGGGAAGTTCCACGCGATCACGAAGGGGATCGTAACGCTCTGCCCGGCCGCAAGTGTGACGTTGGCGCTGAGTGCCCCGTTGTACGTGCTGCCCACAGGCGACGGCCGGACCGGACGGTCGTCATCGCTGAAACCACCGCGACTCGAAAAATCGGTCCAGAACCGGCTGCGGCGGGTCCATGCGACGCGATGGCCGACCTCTCTATGTGGCGTGGCCAGGCACATCGTTCCGTAGGCGTCATTTGTCTTGGATAGGCCATCGGGGACGGTCATCTTGATCCCCATCTGGTTCGCTACGAACATCAGCAGGCGGTTGCGGTCCTGGGGCGAGGTGCGCTCGCGGCCACGAGCGAAATCGCCCAGAACCACGATGACGCGACCCTTATCGACGCGGCCGGCAATGACGAGCGGTTCTCCGCCGGCGCCCTTAACCAGGACCTCGGCACCCGGTCGAAGCACCAGGTCCGCCATGCGGCCGGTGGCGACCATACTCACCGGTGCGGAAGTGCCCGGAAGGGTCACCGACGCGGCGCCCTTGGCCGACGGGGCGGTGTGGAACTCGAACGGCAACAGAGAAGCGATCATCTCAGCCTGCTCTTTTGGCCACGCGTCGGGAGGCAGATTGCTGAACCGAATGTCGTCCACCAGGATGTGCCCCCAGCCGCCGGTCTGATCGTCCACGATCTGAAGCTTCGCGTTCTTGCCGAGCCACCTCTCGACATCCCAGGATTTCCGGGCGAGTTGTTCGGTGTCGTGTCCCGTCTCGCTGAGGACGACCTGGTCTTTGACCAGCAGGTTCAGACAGCACTTTCCTGGCTTATTGCCGCCGCCGATAAGGAAATTGATGTATCGAAGCTCGATGGTAAACTCGGGGCTAACCAGTGTGCCCTTCGTCTCGTCGTCGGGCAAGAATGTGTTGACCAGCCCTTTGCCCAGGAATCCGCTGACGGGCTGTTGCCAGTTGATCTTGCCCTTGGCCGGGCCGCTGCCCACCGCCTTGCCCTCGGCGACCCACGGACCGTAATCATCGCCCTCGAAATCCGCAAAGGTCTTCTCGATTCGTCCCTCCTGACCGACCTGCCGGCTCTCAGCGATCGAACGCAGCCACGGATGAACCGCGCCGCTCAGAATCAGTGTGGCGCCCGCTCTGGCGTCGGCGGCGATGACCTTCTGATGTTCGAACATCTGTGAGGCCGGGTCCTGTCCGTTCAGCCACCAGCATCTCCGTTCCGATCCGACGCTGGGGTTCTTGGCAACATCCTGACATGCTCGTTGAACTGAAGGCAGTGAGACTCCTTCGAGGGGCCATCGACGGTCGGCCCAGGCGAGTTCGTGGTCGCGCACGATCGCCAGGGGCGGATCGGCCTTGGGCGGGTCGGCGCCGATGACGCCCATGCGAATTGCCGTCATGCGATCGTCTTGGAACTTCTCATTGATGTTGTGGCCGTACGAGTCGAGCCGCACGCCCTTGGACGCATGATGCCCCGTGTGGCCGACGGCATTCTGAAGTGTGGCCAACAGTTGCACCCGCACGGGCTGCTGCGCGGGATTCCTCAGATGATACAGGAAAATCGCGCAGGGCAGGGCGGAATCCTTCTCGTTGAGGGGGATCATCGGGTTGAGGGCTTCGAGCGTCGCTTCGACCGGAAGCTCGGGATCGATGTAGCGGACCGTTGCGATCGGATATTCCCCACGAAACTCAACGGACTCGCAGCCGGGCAGGTCACCGAGGTCGCCTTCCTGCAAGATGCGAAGCGTCACTCGGCCCTCGTTGGTCTGGACGCGAATTGCGAAGAAGCTGTCATCCACGAACGAGGCCTTGTTGATCTGGTTGAAGATCTGCCATTCGACGAGCCGACCGGTGCCGTGCAGGGCAACACTACCGGTGCCGATCCCGCCGAGCGGAAACGCCACCTTCTGGAGCGACGGACCGACATACGTGATGGGCTTGCCGCGCTGAAGCAACTGGTCCCACCAGCCCTTGGGCGGTGGCACCTTGGCCTCGGGTGGGAAGTCACCTTCCTTCGCGCGGAGCGGCTTACCGGTGGCCAGGGCCGTTGCGGCCGCCCCCGCCTTGAGGAATTCCCTGCGTGATACGCTGCTGCAATTGCACGATCGCGAGCATCCCGATCCCATGGTCTTCTCCGTCGAAAGGGCAAGCGGTGCTTCGTTGTGACCGGCGGACACGGCGAGTATTATGCGCCAAAGATCGAACGGGTCCAGCGCGGTCGGTGCTTGACTCGGGAGCGTCGTCATGGGGTCGGATCCAATCCGGGTGCTTCAAATCGGTGCGGGTTCCATGGGAACCCGCAGATTGCGGGATCTCTGTATACGATCGGACGTGACGCCGGCGCTGTTCGATGAACGACAGGATCGGCGCGACAGGGCGAAGGAACGATTCGGAGTCGTGACCTTCGCCACGCTTTCGGACGCGCTGGCCTGGACGCCTCAGGCATTGGTCATCTCCTCACCACCGGATCAACACGAACTCTAAGTCGACTTGGCGCTTGAGCGAGGGATTCACCATTTCTGCGAGGCACACGTCTGGACACCCGACTTCCGAAAGATCGAGGCGGCGGTTGCCAAGCAGGCCGGCCTGGTGTGCGCCTCGTCGTGTTCAATGCATTTCCTACCCGTGGTCCGAACGCTCAAGCAGACCGTTCGCGATCGGTTGGGCACGCTGCAGTCCTATCAGATGTCGTTGTCCGTCTGGCTGCCGAGCTGGCATCCGTGGGAGGCCGGGCAATTCTATGCATGGCGGCGACCCACGGCGGCCGCCCGCGAGATGGTGCCGTTCGAACTCCTCTATCTGAACGATGTCTTCGGGCGTCCCCTTCGCGTCGCAGGATCGGTCGGAAAGCGCGGCCAACTGGACCTCGATTGCGAAGACACCTGGTGCCTCCAGATGGAGTTGGACAGCGGGGCGTACGGCCAATTAAGCGTGCTGATGGCCAGCCCGGTCCTCGAGCGCCGGGGTGGTTGCCACGGAACGTCGGGCAGCGTGGTGTTCGACATTTTCAGCGGGCACATCGATCTGACCCTCGCCGATGGGGTCCCGCATCGAACGGAGTGCGGGGCGATGAAGGAGGTTCTGGAGGCGGCCTACGCCGAGGAGATCGGAACATTCATCGAAGCGATTCCAGGCCGGGCGACCTGGCCACATTCCTACCGCCAGAGCAGCCTGGCCACCGCGACCTTGGCCGCGGCGGAAGTCAGTGCGAAGACCGGGCGTTGGGAAAAGGTTGATCCCGCAGTTCAGCCGGCCCGGACCCCGGACGAGGCCGGCGCGCTGCGTCGGAGCTAGGGATGGGTATTGACTTTGAATCTGTGCTCCAGGTCCGTCGGGTTCACTATGTTCGTATAGTCCCGCCACGAGTCTTCGCGGCATCCGTCTTGTGCACTCTGGTTATGAGCTGGACTTGCCCATTGCTCGAGGCCCAAGTGAAGTGGGGATCGCCGTTGCCCATCGAGGTCACCGGTCCTGACGGGGCGGCGATACCCACGTTGCACGACGGCCAAACGGATGTGGGTGTGTCTGTCTCTGAAGGCTCATACACGATTCGGCTTCGCAAGCGAGAACCCGTGATTGCGTTCGGCGCGTACCTTCAAGCCAAGGGCAAAGGGCGGCTGACGGTTCGATGCGATGATGTCATGCCGCGGGCCATTGCGTTCGAACCAGGCGATCGGTGGTATCGGCTACGGCTGCCTGTCTCGAATGCGGCATACGTTACTGTGGCCGCTGAGGGTGGCGAGGCAGTCTGGACAGAGACTGAGGTGATGACGCGCACGCCGGTCACAACGCGGCCGGCAAGCATCTCACCGCAGGAGGCGCGGGTACAGATCGACGTGCCCACCACCCATCCGGCGCCGACATGTGACGTCCCGCCGGGTTTCATGTGCAACTGGTTCGATCGCGGTCTGACTGACGCCCTGACCAAACCCGAACCAAAGGCGGAACTGATCGAGCGACTGAAGGAGTTCGGCACCGGATCGATTCGATACCCCGGCGGCTCTTGGACCTACGGTTATCCTCCGTATGCGGACGCCGTGCCGGTCTTCGTGAAGGCGGGCAGATTATCATCTGCAGCAAGGAAGAGCGGCGACGTCGTCGCCGGGGAACCGTCTTGAGTTTGAGTCGCCGCCGTTCAGTGTCGTGGGCCTCAAGGTCGGCCTCAAATAGGCATGGACAGGTCATGCCCATTCGCGTGTTTATGCTGATCACCGATTTGAAGACGGGTGGCGTCCCCCTGCACGTTCACAGACTGGCCTCGTCGCTTGATCGATCCGAGTTCGAGGTCCGGGTGGCCTGTCTTTCACCGCCGGGCGAGGTGAGCGGGATGCTGGAGAAGGCCGGCATTCCGACGTTGGCGTGCGGGGCGGAGGGGGCATGGGACGTGGCTGCCTTGTGGCATCTGGTGAGACTCCTTCGTCGGCATTCGCCCGACGTGCTCCACGCCTTCCTCTTCCACGCCAATACGGCCGCAAGTCTGGTCGGATCGCTTGGAGGGTTGCCGGTGCGTCGAATGATCCATGAGATCCAGTCGGTAGAAATTGAGCGCCGGTGGCATCTGACGATCGGCGGCCTGCTGTGCCGAATGTGCCGTTGTGTCGTGGGCAACTCGCAAGCCGTGGTCGAGCACCTTCACCGTGGAGCGCACATCCCCGTTTCTCGCCTTCGATTGATCCCGGGCGGTGTTGATCTGGGTCGCTTCAGCAAGGCGACGGCGGTGTCTCGCGCGAGCCTCCGTGTTCCCGAAAGTGCGAGGCTACTGATGTGGGTAGGTCGACTTGATCCGATCAAGGGGCTGGACGAACTCGTCGATGCGGTGGCGTTGTTGAGAGACCCCTCCGTGCATCTCGTCCTTGTGGGGGAGGGCGAGTACGAGTCCGCGATTCGCAGAAGGATCAACGCATCCGGCCTGAGCGGTCATATCCGTTTTGCAGGGCGCCGCGACGATGTGCCCAATCTCCTCGCTGCCGCCGACGTCTTCGTGTTCCCGTCACGAACGGAAGGAATGCCCAATGCCCTGCTGGAAGCGATGGCCGTTGGCTTGCCGATTGTGACGACAGATGTGCCGGGCTGCCGCGACCTGATTGTGGATGGCCGGACCGGACTGTTGGCGCCCCCCGGCCGTCCGGATGAATTGGCCGATCGGATTCGACGCCTCCTCTCCGACAGTGGACTGGCCGGCGCCTTGTCCCGAGCCGCCCGGCTCTCAGCGGAGAAGCACGCATGGGAGGCTTGCGTGCAACGGTATGCGGCTCTCTATCGAGCCGTTGCGGGCAAGAGCCCATGTGCGGGTTTCCGACGATCTGACGGGTCCGGCCATTGGTCCCCAAGGTTGACGCACGACTGAGTGAAGGATGTCCTTCTCCGGCGTGTTCTTGAATCCGTCCGGTTTCCCACGTAGCATGGACCGCAATCGGGAACTGCTTCCCCCGCGTGACGGGGTGACGAAAGCATTCACGCGAGCCCTCCGTTGATACGGAAATGTCACACGATCCACGAACAGTCCGTGAGGTGCTATCAATGATTCTGGGTACGACGGTTCTGTTCTCAGCGGTACCCACGTCCGCCGGCCTTGGGGCATCCGTGCGAGCCGGCGCGGCCCGGGTGGACATCACGCCCGAGGGTCCCATTCGCATGGCCGGGTATTCCGCGCGGCGCACGGAGTCCGAGGGCGTCGAGCAACGGCTCTGGGCGAAGGCGCTGGCGATCGACGGTGGGACGACGGGTCCGGCCGTACTGCTCAGCGTGGAGAACTGCGAGGTTCCCGGGTGGGTTACGGAGGAAGTCGCCTCGCGACTTCGGAAGAAGGCTGCAGTTTCCCGAGAGCGTTTCGTTCTCTGTTCGACGCACACGCATTCGGCGCCTTGCCTGAAGGGGTCGCTGCCTGCGATGTTCGGCGAACCCCTTCCGAGCGACCAGCAGGTGCGAGTCGATCGATATACGGATTCCCTCGTGGAGAAGCTGGCCGCCGTGTCTTTGGACGCCTTGGCCGCTCGACAACCCGCTCAACTGGATTGGGCACAGGGCGAAGTGGGTTTCGCAACCAATCGCCGTGCGAAGCAGGACAACGGTCAGTATCGGATCGGCGTGAACAACAGCGGACCGGTCGACCCTGCCCTGCCCTTGTTGAGGGTGCGCGACGCGGCGGGGAGGCCCTTCGCGGTCGTCGCGAACTATGCGTGCCACTGTACGACGCTGGGATCGGACTTCAACCGCATCTGCGGCGACTGGGGCGGCTATGCGCAGGAGTACGTCGAGGGCGCGCATCCGGGCGTCATGTGTCTCATCACGATCGGCTGCGGCGCGGACGCCGACCCGCAGCCCCGGACGGGTTTGGAGTATGCCAAACAGCATGGCCGGGTGTTTGCGACGGAGATTTCCCGCCTCTTGAGTGCGGGGAGCTTCAAGCCGGTGAACGGCGTGCCGACGTGTAGGCTTGAACGGATCGTGTTGCCCTTCGATACGATTCCGCCTCGCAAGGATTGGGAGGAGCTCGCTCGGCACGACGGACAGATCGGCTATCACGCTCGGATGCAATTGGCGCGCCTCGATCGCGGCGAGAGTCTGCAGAAGGAGTTGGACTATTCCGTGCAGACCTGGGTGTGGGGTCAGGATTTGGCCATGGTGTTTTTGGCCGGCGAGGTGGTGGTCGATTATTCGCTTCGGCTCAAGAGGGAGCTGGACGCCAATCGGCTCTGGGTGACGGCCTATGCGAACGACGTGCCCTGCTACATCCCTTCAAATCGAGTCTTGAGCGAGGGAGGATACGAAGCCGAGTACTCCATGCTCTACTACGATCGCCCCGCGCGCCTCGGTCCGAAGGTGGAAGACCTCGTCATCGGCGCCGTGCATCGGCTCCTTCCGGACGGGTTTCGTACGATGAAGACGCCGTCCCCTGGAAAGCAAGCCCATCAGTAGATGCTTGACCCCGAAGTCCGTACGGGGATAGAGTGCCCGCGGTAGGCGTGACACGTCATCGCCCTCGTAGGAGGAGTCCCATGAGCAAGTTAGCCATACACGGCGGCGCCGCCGTACACGACAGCGGCCGGCGGCCTTGGCCCCGATGGCCTGAAGTGAGCGAGGCGAGTTGGAAGGTGCAGGAACAGGCCTTCCGCGAGGTGTACCTGAGCGCCACCGAGGGTCTGCCGCAGCCGCGGGGGCATCGGTTTGCCAAGGTGTTCTGTCAGTACCTCGGCGCGAAACACGGATTGTTGACCACCTCGGGGACGAATGCACTGAAGATTGCCCTGGCGGCCGTTACGGACACCGACGGTTTGGGTTACAACGGCGAGTGCATTGTGCCGAACTACACCTTCATCGCCACGGCTCATGCGGCGTGGGAGATGGGCTTCTCCGTGCGATTCGTAGACGTGGAGCCGGAGAGCGCCTGTCTGGATCCGGTTGCGCTCGAGGCCGCGATCACGCCCAAGACACGGGTCATCATGCCGGTGGATATCCTCGGCTATCCGGCGGACATGGACCGGATCCTTGCGGTGGCCCGCAAGCACAATCTCAAGGTTGTGGAGGATGCCTGTCAGGCTCATGGCGCCTCCTACAAGGGCAGGAAATGCGGAAGCCTCGCCGATGCGGGCGGTTTCTCATTTCAATCCACCAAGAATCTGACCAGCGGCGAGGGCGGCTTCATCGCGACCGATTCCGAGGAGATCTACAAACGGGTCCATGCCCTTCATCATGGTGGCTGCGCGCCGCCGGGAATGAGCCTGGCCGAGCCGATGCCGGGCTACAGTTACCGCGCCTCGGAGTACGTTGCCGTGCTGCTGGAGATCCGATTGAAGGATCTGGACGCCCAGTGCGAACGCCGTAACCGGGCGGCGCGATACCTGGGGAACGAACTCAAGGGGATCACCGGAATCCGGCCGGCCAAGGTCGAAGAATACGTTACCAACCACGCGTGGCATCTGTATCCGATGCGCTATACGCCATCGGCCTTCGGCGGGAAGTCTCGCGATGAGTTCCTCCGGGCGCTCAACGCGGAGGGCATTCCCTGTTCGTCGGGCTACAGCAACTTGCTGTCGAACCACCCGATGACCAGGGGGGTTCGAAAACGGCATCCCGATCTGGTCGCGGAAAACCCGTGCCCGAACACCGAGCGCATCTGCGGAGAGAGTGTGTGGTTGTTCCAGTCGATTCTCCTTGCCGATGAGAAGGACTTGGCCGACATCCCCGAGGCCATTCGCAAGATCCAGAAGGCGTTTCACGCATGAGGGCTGATGCCATGGGTACGACGCGTTCACCTCTGAGCAAGCCAACCAGGCGGACCGTATTGAGGGCCGGGCTGGCATGGGCGGCCTGTCCCTGGCTGGGTGGAGCAAGGGGCGCCACGAACGGGCGCGACGAACGCACGCTCGTGCTCCTTCACCTGTCGGGCGGCAACGACGGTCTGAATACGTTCATTCCCTATACAGACCCGCTTTACTATGAGCTTCGACCGAGCCTGAGCCGGGTGGCCGGGCGGGCAATTCGAGTCACCGACCGTGTGGCCTTCCACCCTTCGCTTTCAGGACTGGCTTCACTGTTCCGGCGCGGCCGGGTGGCAATCATTCAGGGCGTCGGCTACGTCGAAGCGGACTACTCGCATTTCGGTTCGTGCCGCATCTGGGCGACCGGATCGACGGACCCGGCCGTTCGGACATGCTGGTGGGAGGGGGCCGTCGAAGATCTGGCACGCGTGCGCGAGGCCCGAGCGGTGTCGGTCGGGGACTGCATTCCGGCAAGGATGATCGGTTCGGCCTCGCGGGCAGGGAGTCCGATTCGCGCCGGTAGTGTCGGTTCATCCGCTTCGAGGAACCCGCTTGGATTCAGGTCCGGCCGAATGCGTGAGGTCATGACGCAGGTGTCCGAGACGGTATTGTCAGGCTCTCCGCCCGCCGTCGTCTGCGCCGCCGTCGGCGGCTTTGACACGCACGACGACCAACCGGCTGTTCACGATGTCGTTCTCCGCGAGCTGAGCGACGCTCTGGTTGCCTTTCAGAAGGAGATCGAACGGCGAAAGGCGGCCGACCGCGTGCTGCTTGTGGCGTGGTCTGAATTCGGCCGTCGGCCGGCGGAGAACGCGACCGGCGGCACGGACCATGGGACGGCCGGACCGGTGATGGTAATCGGCAAACGGGTTCGTTTCGGAATCCACGGGGCTCCACCTTCGCTACGGACCACGGACTACGGCAGCCTCATTCCCACGATAGACTTCCGAAGCATCTATGCCCTGCTTGCGGGGGAATGGTTGGGCTGTCCGCTCTCTCCGATACGCCGCTCAGCCGGGCTTTCCGTATTCGTTTAGAAGTTGGTTCTGACGGCAACCCCGCCCGGGCGGCACCGCGTGGTCAGCAGTTCGGCAGAAACGCCCCCATGGCCTTCAGGCGGCTTTGGAGTTCCTTCACGTTGACCCCTCGTGTGTCCGTTCCTTTTTCAACGGCCAATGCGGCAGCGACACCGACGGCCTGTCCGGTGATGAAGCAACCCGGCATGACGCGGATCGAACTCTGCATGTACCGATCCGTGCTGATACAACGGCCGGCAACGAGCACGTTTGACAGCTTCTTCGGGATCAGGCTGCGGTAGGGGATGCCGTAGTTCTCTCCTTTGCCGTATCGCAGGGTGGTGAACTCCTGTAGGAACTTCTGGTGGTCTTCGGTCGAAGCTCGAGAGGCGTGGATGTCGACCGGATAGGCATACCGGCCAATCTCATCCTCGAACGTGGCTCGCTTCTTGAAGTCTTCGAGGTTCAGCACGTAATCACCCATGATCCGTCGCGTCTCCCGGATTCCGAGCATGGCGCCGGTGGCCACCAGCTCCATCTGTTCGAATCCTCGGAGGTATTTCTTGTAGTATCGCTCGTATTCGAGGAGCGACTTGCGTGCCCAGAGCATGGCTTGCGTAACGGATCTTTCGTCCGTTCCGTCCACGCCGAAGGTGTGGCCGATGTTGCCGCCGCCCACCGTTTTGCCCACCCGCATCATCCCGGGCAAATGCCTGTCCTCGATCGTGAAGACCTTGTCTTTGAAAGCCTGCTCGAGTCGTTTGTCCTGGAAGGGGATGCCTTCCTTGGCGGCGACGTCCCAGTTGATGTCCGACCACAGACTGCACAGCGTGCCGGCCATCATGTTGCCCTGAGCGTCGCCCTTTTCGAACGGCGCCCCGGCCCACGCGGCCAGATCGCCGTCGCCCGTGCAGTCGATGTACTGCTTGGCGCGAACGGCAAAGAGCCCGCTCTTGCCGGCCAGGATTGCCGAGGTGACGCGATCGCCGGTGGTCTCGACGCCGATGAGCTGTGACAGGAAGCTGAAGCCGACACGTGCCCCGACGAGCAGGTCATCATAGACGCGTTTGAGGACCTCGGCCTTGATGGTCAGGGTGCTGCCCGGTCCGTTTCCGCCGGCCTCCGTGAGCTTCGTCCGAATCTCCTTGCCGATGCCGCCGGCGAGGTCGTTCACGCCGTCGGAAAACTGCATGAAGACCGGCAGCAGACCGCTCGTACCCATGCCGCCCAGGCAGTTCTGACGTTCGGCGAGGAACACGCTGCGACCTTGCCTGGCCGCCGCCACGGATGCCGCGATACCCGACGGGCCACCACCGGCCACGAAGACATCGACCTCGTGCCGAATGGGGATGGTCCGCCGGATCGTAAGTTGGTGTTGTTTGCCAGGCGGCTGCGTTTCTTGGGCCGCATCTGCGGACACGGATTCCGAGTAGGCCGCTCCGCCCAGCCCCGCTACGCCTGCCGCACCCCTAATGAAATGGCGTCGACTCAGACCCACTGCAGTGATCCTTTCAAGTCAGCTCGACATGCCAGAGGCCTTCTTTCCTGAGTCGTTTTTCGATGACCATTGCGGATACTTTGAAATCATCAGCAAGCGACTTGGCAACGGCCTCAAGGACCAATTCGGCCAACGTATCTCGCGATACCTCGGCGGGCAACGGCCCTCGGGAAGCGAGTTCACTCCGCGCCGCACTCGCGAGCATTGTGTATCTTCTCCTGAGCTCTTCTTAAGGCACAAGGACAAGCCCTGCAAATGCGTTGGCTTGATACTCCAGCCAATCGTAGTCTTCACGCTCGATGCGTTGAAGGGCTGTCTTCCATTCGGCAATGTCTCGGAAATGCAGACGTCTGTAAACTTCGACGTGCAGGATGAGATGCGCGATCTCGTGAGCCAGACTGAAGCGATAACGACCCGGTCGTGATCTGTACACAAACTCATCCACATAGATCGTAGTCAGATCACCCGTGATAAATGCGTCGACGTCATGCCCCTGGTGAAGTCCGGGGGTTGGCACTATGTCGATACCTATATTTAGGTCGATGATTTCTTCGACGGGCACCGGGATTATTCCCGTGGGGGCGTGCTCCTGGAGGAATCGCACCGCACGTGTTCGGAGTTGGTCATATGAGAGTATCGGTACCGGGAGCTGACCCATAGATGTCAAGCTCGTCGGATGAGGTTAACAAGCTCGTCGAGCTTTCTGGCATCCACTGGCTCCCCACGTAACGTTCGGAAGAGAATAGGCAGTCTCTCCACCACTTCTTCGTCGGAGAGCATTTCTTTAGGCAACCTCCCACCCGCCGCCGCAGCCCGATCGAAGAACTCGTACCACTCGTCGGAACCGGGTTTCAGCTTAAGTGCCTCTGCGTACTCCTTCAGCTTCTCCTCTCCCTGCGGCGGTGGCAACAGCCCGCGTTCTAGGCGGCTCATGTTTCCCGGGTCGAATCCGTGCTGTTCACAGAAGGCGCGAAGCGTCAGCCCTGTCCTGCTGCGCAGCTTCTTGAAGTACTCCCCAAATACGCGCCCCGCCATGGGCCTCTCCTTTCCAGGGGGTGTTGTACGAATTATACAATACGCTCGCCTGAAGTCAAGTGCCATCAGGGAGCGGTTGGGTTCACGTGGGGCAGCCAGGGGATAGGAATAATCCCGTTTCCCGCGTTCTTCGCACGAGCCTTTTCCGCTTCGACGCAGAACTGAGTCCAACTCGCTACCGGACCGATTGGGTGACGATGGAGAGAGAGTCGGGTCACTGTTGTGCTTGATGCTTTCGTCAGTCGAGAATCAATGTCACCGCACTCAAGGTTTGCGCTTGCGGCGATAGCGGCTGAACGAGCAGGGCTGTAGGCTCTCCATCGCGGAGCACGGCGATTCGCAGAACTTTTGGGCGTGGCTCATTGGGAGAAAGCGACCTGAACCATCGGATTTGGCCTGGTCGCGTCGTGGCATCAGACCGGAGTGGAATGTCCTGCCAGGAACCATCTTCAAGACGTCGACCGTAGGTGCCGGGGCGTATGCGCCAGACTGTCGTCTTCTGGCCATCATCGCACCACAACTCAGCAGTTTCGACGGGTTTTCCCTGCCGATTCGTCAACAACAATGTGAGTTGCATATCTTCATAGTCATATTGCACAAACCCACCGAACTGCGAGCCACTGCCACAAATCAGAGTACAAAGGGCAAACGCTCTCTTGGACAAGCGTAGATCCTGGTTCACAGCATGCTGCCTCCGTCTATGAACAGGCGCCCTTGGCGAAGATCACGCCAATCTGTCGGAGACTTGATGGGAGCACGACGGATGCTACTACTTGGAGAAACAGGGAGCCATACTAATGCTCTGTTGCCTTAACAAGAGAGAAGCAACCGCTCTATGTCTTCCTGTCTGCCATACTGGCTGACGAAAGCCTCTCCCATTCACATTCATCAACATGTCTCCATGGTCAAGGTGCTCGCCCTACGCAGGAACCGTCTCCGATGGCGATTCCGTAACTTTCGCCGTCGGAGACGGCTCCCACAGATCGGTGCCGGCTCTGGCTCTTACCGCCGCCACAGGTCATACGGCTTCTTGGCATCGGTCTTGAACGGCAGTTTCACCTTCTTGCCGGTGCCGGCGGACTCGTACGCCGCGAAGATCGCTTCCAGCACCACCCGCGCGTCTTCGCCGGTGACGAGCGGTTGCTTGTCGTCGCGGATACACTCAATGAAGTGAGTCATTTCTTGCGGATAGCCGTAGTTGTACTCCTCTTCGTAGATTGTGAAGGTCCATCCCTGCGTGGCGCCGGCCTTTTCGACGGCGTAGCCGTAACCCTTCTGGCTGTACGTCTCGATGGCGTTGCCGTGGTGGAGGTCGGCGTACATGACCCCTTCGGATCCGTGGACTTCCGCCCGGTCGTCCATGCCGCCGAGCCGGCACCAGCTTTCCTCGGCCACGCCCACGGCGCCGTTCTCGAATTCCATGATGACGATGCTGTCGTCGTCGCCCTGGGTCTTGTCCTTGTGGACCTGGATTGCCATCTGGGCGTAGACACTGGTGATCTTGGGCCGGCCGAGCATCCATCGGCAGAACTCGATGGCGTGACAACCCATGTCCATCGTGACGCCGCCACCGCTTCGTTCGACGTCCCAGAAGTGGGCGGCATGCGGTCCGCTGTGCTTCTCGCTCTGCTTGACCAGGTAGACCCTGCCGATGGCTCCTTCGTCGACCAGCTTCTTGACACGAACGTACTTGGGCGTGAAAAGCAGGTTCTCGGCGTACATCAGTTTGACCTTGGCCTTCTTACAGGCATCGATCATTCTGTCGGCCTCCGCCAGGTTCAGGCAGAGCGGCTTCTCGCAGATGACATGCTTGCCGGCGGCGGCCGCGTCGACGGTTGCCTGGCAGTGCAAGTAGTTCGGGATTCCGATGACGATGGCGTCGAGTTCCTTCATTTCCAGCATCTTGCGATAGTCGGTGAAGACGTTGGGAATGCCGTGTTTGGCCGCAAAGGCCTTTGCGTGCGCCTCGGTCTGCGAGGCCACCGCGATGACTTTGGCGTCCGGCACGTGTTTGAACGCCTCGGCATGAATGGTGCTGACGAACTGAGAGCCCAGAAACCCGACGTTGATTACCCCGGCCATGATTGTGCTTCTCCTTGCATGGACTGTTCGCGTCCGGAGAGATGGTGTCGTATCATGAACGTGCTGTCAACGCCTTGACTCCCGGAACCGGATTGGCGGCCGACGGGCCAAATTGCCGGCAATCATGCGGATCGGCCTCGTCTGCGGCAGGCTATGAAAGGATCGCCATCAATGAGTGACCCACGTTGCCCAATCCTGTTCGTGGTGGTTCTGGCGGGTTCGTCGCCTAATCCGATGCGGGGGGACGAAGGGATCGGATCCGAGTGGGTCCGGGCGATCCGCAAGGGGCATCCTCGGCTGATTCTGCCGGACGATCGGGTGTCTGAGGTTCGCAAGAGTCTGAAGCGAGATCCCGTGCCGGCCGGCTGGTATGGGCAGGTTCGCGCATCTGCGGAGAGACTACTCAAGGCGGGGCCCATCGAATACGAACGTAGCGATCGCGGAAACATGCTCGGCTCATGTGTACAGGCGGTGGACCGGATCTACCGGCTCGGTCTTGTGTACCGATTGGAGGGCGACAAGCGATTCGCTCGATGCGCCGCCGAAGAGCTGATGCACGCGGCCGGATTGCCGGACTGGAATCCCGCTCACTTTCTCGACACGGCAGAACTGACACACGCCGTCGCCATCGGCTACGATTGGTTCTTCGACGAACTGACGCCGACCCAGAGAGGAACCCTTCGCCGCGCGCTCCGTGACAAGGGCCTGAAGGCGGCATTCCCCTTCTACGAAACCAGTCTTCCGGTAGTGGTGCGATACATGTACTTCAACTGGGCGGTCTGCAACCATAATTGGAATCCGGTCTGTAATGGAGGCATGACCATAGGCGCATTGGCCATAGCGGAAGACGAGCCTCAACTGGCGGGGCAGGTGCTCTCATGGGCACACCGCAGCATCCAGCGTGCGATGCGTGAGTTCGAGCCTGATGGTGGTTGGGCCGAGGGACCGGGCTACTGGCGCTACGCGACGAGTTACACCGTGTATTTCCTCGCTGCGTTGGAAACCGCCGTGGGCCCGCAGGCCATCGAGCCTTTTCTGGACATGCCCGGTTTCAGAAAGACCGGCGAGTTCGGCATTCACATGGTTGGCCCGACCAATCGTAGCTTCAACTTCGCCGACGCTTCGGATCATGTTGGTAGGGTCCCTCACCTGTTCTGGCTGGCGGCGAAATTCAAGCAGCCTCTCTACGCCTGGCAGGCCTCGAGGCTGTCCGGTGCTTGTCCTGAAGGAATCATCTGGTTCAGTCCCGAACAGAAGACTCCCGAACGGGCCGGACTGCCCCTCGATGCATGCTTCCCCCACGTCGGCGTCATGTTCTTCCGCGGCGATTGGGAGGACCGAAACGCCGTCTACGTTGGTTTCAAAGGCGGATACAACGGCGCCAACCACAGCCACCTCGATCTGGGGACGTTCGTTCTGGACGCCGACGGCTATCGATGGGCCGTGGATTTGGGCTCCGATAGGTACAGCCTCCCCGGATACTTCGACAAGGGCAAGCTGACCTACTACCGACTCACGAGCGCAGGGCACAATGTGCCGATGATCGAGGGAAAGCCACAGAGTCCGACTGCTCGAGCCGACGTGATTGCCTTCCACTCTCGGCCCGGTCGCGCCTTCGGGGTGGTCGACCTGTCGGAGGCCTACGGCAGACCGCCGGGACGAATTCGCAGGGGCATTCAGTTGATTCGAAGACGTTACACGTTGATCCAGGATGAGCTGGATCTGCGAGAGGCAGGCGAGCTGGTCTGGCAAATGCACACACGTGCCGATGTACATCTCGGCGGGTCTACGGCCACATTGAGCAAGGATGGCAAGATCCTGACGGCCAGGATCCTCCAACCCGAGTCCGCAGTTTTCGACGTCATGCCGGCGAGTCCTTCGCCACCGGAAAGCCCGAACCCCGACGTTCGCAAGCTGGTGGTTCGCCTTCAGATACCACTGGGTGAGACTCGACTTGCTGTGTTGCTTACCCCCGGCAAACAGAAGGTGGTTCCCGAAATGAGACCGCTTTCACGGTGGGTCGAGGAGAGCCGGAGTACCTCAAAGCCTGGGGTTTCCTTCGATTCTCCATGAGCTGCCCATCCCCAGGGATCTCCCTTTGCGGGTGCGTCCGCGACCCATCGCACATGTCTGGTTTCGGCCGATGGACGGGTTGGAGTGGACGTAGGGCATAGGGCAGTGCGTGCGCTGGACACGGGTATTGCCCGCGTTATAATGACAGACACAAATCGGGTTCGATGCCGATTCACCCGATGGGCGGTTAGCTCAGCTGGCTAGAGCGCCTGCTCGACACGCAGGAGGTCACAAGTTCAAGTCTTGTACCGCCCAGTTCTTTGCTGAAAAGAACCCCCATCTATTTCCGCCCCCCGCGAGACACCTCGAACGACCGCTCCCGGGGCAGCTTCAGGGGGTGATTCAGCGCTCAGGGGTCGCGACTCATTGTTGCTGCTGTGGCCTGTTTGCCGGCATGATCGTGACCCTGCTCAGAAGGAAGGTTGACGTCGGCCAACATGATCCTTTTGGATTCTCCGACGAGCCGTTCTGCAACCGGTCTAGTCCGAACTGACTGATCCCTGTGTCTGGTCAAGCGGTCTGTGTCCGCCAACGGTCGCGGACTCATGTTTGCCCAAGGGCTAGTTGTGTCCCAGATTGCCCAGTTTCACATTGCGTTTTTCACTACCGAAATCCAACATCCTGTTGACTCTTCGCCCATACCCGTACTACTACCAATTAGAAAGCGGTAACGATGGGGGAAGTATAGCATTTCAAAATCGCTCCAAGCGGTGTCTTGGAGCCGGCGGGGATTCAAAACGGTCGATGCCGGCGGGCTTCTGGGAACCATTGTGAGGTTGTCCCACAATGGATGAGAGCCCTTGCGGTTGTTCTCTTAAGTGGCAAGGCGTCACGGTGGAAATGCCCAAAGGCGTCCGGTTGTATGTCGACCGGCAGCCAGAGCCCACGGCCGACTCCCCACAGTCTCATCGCCGACCTGTTCGCCCCGTGCATGTAATTCGCGATATGAAAGGACGCCCCAGGATCACGGACTGAGTTGGTATCGTCGCTGGGGACGTCCACTCGCCGAGCGAGGAGTAGCGCGAAGTGGTCGTATACGTATCTTGTCCGCATTGTTCTCACCCTACAGTCATTCCTCATTCTTCGACCGGAAGGCACCGTTTGTGCAGGCAGTGTTACGGTCTTTACTTTGTCAACTACTGCACAAGCTTGATTGCGGAGGCAGATGTATCGCTACCGGGTGAGAACTCGGCGCACACCCATGCCGCAAGTGGGATCGATGCGGAACTCGACGCCATGCTCCATGCGGCCATCGTGAGTCGGTCTTCATCGCGATCAGCCCTGGCCGGTTAGAACCGACAAGGCCGGGGCCGGCGATCGCGAGGATGCTGATTACCGCTCTGCTTGTCCATCGCCCACTTGCCCACCCGATGGCCATCTTCCCGGTATTCCCTTTTCCCACGAAGCCGACGCCTCGACGAGTATTCCGAACCCCTTCAATCTACCCCTTGTCTACTCCAAGGTGCCGTCGAGTCGGGCATTCCTCGAATCGGTGCTCCGCATGCCCACGCTGCCTTTTCGCTTTATTTGAGCGTAACCTCCGATGAAAGGCCGGCCTGCCACGAACTTCATGATGCGCCGTGTTCGGCGCGGCCGTTGAGGCGTGGTTCCCTCGCCCTGTAGGCTTCTGCTATGGTGATGCCGTCCTTGTTCAGGTCGTTCATGCCGTTGGAGAGTTGTCCTCATGAAGGTGGAGAGCACTACCATGTTACGCGTTCGACGCCCTTCCTCGTGTCTCACCCACGTGGTTCTGTTCGTGCTGAGCGCAGTCTGCGGTCCTCTTCGCGGCGAATCGCAGAAGGCCGATGCCGCCGGCATCCTTGAGGGCACTCAGGCCTTGACCATACAAGGCGACGTCGCCGCGGAGATGGTTTCCGGTATCGACCGCTTCCTCACGCGAGAGCTGGAGCAGGCCCCGCAGCGACGGGGGGAATTCTGGCAGCCGGACTATGCCTCCGTTGATGCCTACCTTCGCAGCGCGGCGCCGCGTCGCGAACGCCTGCGGAAGCTCATTGGAGCGGTAGACCCGCGTCATGCCAATGTGACGATGGACCTGGTAGCCGAAGCTGTCGGACCGACGCTGGTGGCCAGGGGAAACGGCTACACCGTCGCGGCCGTTCGTTGGCCGGTTCTGGAGGGCCTGGACGGCGAGGGGCTTCTCCTGAAGCCCGAGGGCGATCCCATCGCGCATGTCATCGCGTTGCCCGATGCCGACTGGACGCCGGAGATGCTCGTCGGCCTCGCGTCTGGGATACCGCCGGAGGCCCAGTTTGCTCGCCGACTTGCGGAGAACAACTGCGAGGTGCTTGTGCCGATGCTGATCGACCGCGCCGACACGTTTTCCGGCAAGCCCAAGGTCCGCATGACCAACCAGCCGCATCGTGAGTTCGTTCAGCGGATTGCGTTTCAGGTGGGACGGACGCCGATTGGCTACGAAGTGCAGAAGGTGCTTGCGGTGGTGGACTACTTCACGCAAGTCGCCGCGGGCAAGGACCCTGCCATTGCCGCGATCGGTTATGGGGAGGGTGGTTTGTTGGCCCTATACAGCGCGGCCATTGACCCGCGAATCGACGCGGTGGCCGTCTGCGGATATTTCCAATCGCGCCGGGAGGTCTGGTCCGAGCCGATCTATCGCAACATCTGGTCACTGCTTCGCGAGTTCGGCGACGCCGAGATCGCCTCGTTGGTTGCCCCCCGAACGCTCATCATCGAGGCGTGCAAGGGACCGGAGGTCGCTGGGCCGCCCGAGGCCCGCGAGGGCCGCAGAGGGGCCGCCCCGGGGCGGTTGGTCAGCCCGTCCCTGGAGTCTGTCGAGGCCGAGTTTGCCCGTGTCGAGGTGACATACGACAAGCTGAGCGCACGTGCGAAGTTGATACGGGTTGTCAGCGGTGACGGCACCGGCCGCCCCGGCTCCTCCGGGATGCTGGCGGGGCTGCTCACTGCCCTTGGCCGTCCGATCAGACCGGACGCCTTGAAGACCGCGGGCGAAGCCCCGATCGACGGGCGCAAAGGGTTCGACCCCCAGACCCGATTGCATCGTCAGTTCGATCAGATGGTCGAGCACGCACAGCGGCTGGCTCGGCACTCGCATTTCCGCCGCGAGGAGTTCTGGTCGAAGGCCAACGCCTCCACCGTCGCGAGGTGGCAACAGTCGTGCCGGTCCTACAAACAATATCTCTGGGAGGAGGTCATTGGCCGGCTGCCTTCGCCGAGTATGCCCGCCAACCCACGCACGCGGCAGGCGTATGATGAGCCCATGTGGCGCGGATACGAGGTGATGCTCGACACGTGGCCGGATGTGTTTGCCTACGGCGTATTGCTTGTTCCGAAAGACCTCAGGGCCGGCGAGCGTCGGCCGGTGGTAGTCTGTCAGCATGGTCTTGAGGGCCGTCCGGGCGACCTTGTCGACCCTAGGATCAACTCGTGCTATCACGCCTTCGGCGCCAAGTTGGCTGATCGGGGCTTCGTTGTTTACGCCCCGCAGAATCCGTATATAGGCGGGGACACCTTTCGCATGCTCCAACGCAAGGCGAATCCGCTTAAACTGTCGCTGTTCTCGTTTATCGTCGGCCAGCACGAGCGAACGCTGGATTGGCTGGCCGGTCTTCCGTTCGTGGATGACCAGCGAATGGCGTTCTACGGCTTGTCGTACGGCGGCAAGACGGCCGTCCGCGTGCCGCCACTCCTGGAGCGCTATTGCCTGTCTATCTGTTCGGGCGATTTCGATGAGTGGATACTCAAGACCACGACGATCGATTACGCGGCCGGGTATCCGCTGACGGGCGAATGGGAGATTCCCGAGTTTGACCTTGGCCACACGTTCAACCATGCGGAGCTGGCCAATTTGATGATTCCCCGTCCGTTCATGGTCGAGCGCGGCCATGACGACGGTGTTGCGTTGGACGAATGGGTCGCGTGGGAGTACGCCAAGGTCCGCCGCCGGTACAACAAGATGGGCATCGGAGATCGCACGACGATCGAATACTTCAATGGTCCCCACGAGATCCACGGCGTCGGGACGTTCGAGTTTCTGCACCGCCATCTGAAGTGGCCGACGAAGTAGCGTCGCTCCCATTACCGCTCTTGCCGGCGCCGCTGGAACGTGCCCGGACTTGGTGCCCGTCAAAGCTTGTGATAAGCTACCAATCGTCGTGGCCGTGGAAAGCAATTCCGAGCCGACGGTCTTCTTGGGAGAGTCTGTGATGAGGGAAATCGCCTATCAAAGGTGCATCAACCCGGACTGCAATGCCACCTACGGGGTGGACGAGATCCTGTTCGACTGCCGCAAGTGCCGGAGCCTTTTGGATATTCAGTACGATTGGGACCGGGTAGCCGTTCCGCGGGAGATGTGTTTCTTCGAACACCGTTGGAGTACTCGGGAAAGCGTGGTCGATTTCTCCGGCGTATGGCGTTTTCGCGAGTTATTGCCGTTCGCACGAGAGCGGGAGATTCTGACGATAGGTGAGGGTCGAACCAACCTTCAAACCGCCGACCTGTTGGCGCGCCAGTTGGGTATGCGCCCCGGCCATCTGTTTCTGCAATATGAAGGTCTCAATCCGTCCGGGAGTTTCAAGGACAACGGGATGACAGCGGCCTTCACGCTGGCCCGCAAGCTCGGTCGCAAGCGTGTCGCGTGCGCTTCGACGGGTAACACCAGCGCTTCGTTGGCAATGTTCGCCTCGCTGTCGGCCAGCCAGGGCGGTGACGCCATGCAGGGCATCGTTTTCATCGGCAGTGGGAAGATCGCTTACGGCAAGCTGTCGCAAGCACTCGACTATGGTGCGCTGACTTTGCAAATCGAGGGGGATTTCGACGCCTGTTTGCGCCGCGTCCGCGAGGCGTCGGACCAGTTGGGATTGTACCTCATGAACTCGGTCAATCCGTTCCGACTGGAAGGGCAGAAGGCCATCATGTACCGTGTTCTTGAAGCGCGCGATTGGAATGTCCCCGACTGGATCATCGTTCCGGGAGGGAACCTGGGCAACTGCAGCGCGTTTGGCAAGGCGTTTGCCGAGCTGTATGAGCTGGGTTTGGTCGACCGGATTCCGCGTCTGGGGGTTATCAATGCAACGGGCGCAAACACGCTGTACCAACTCCACACGCAACAAGGCGTGAGGTGGAACGACGGGCGAGTGGATAGCGGCAAGATAGGCCTGCTCTACGGCCAGATGGATCAGAGCGGCTATAAGCCCCACACGGTCGCATCGGCCATCGAGATCAGCCGGCCGGTGAACCTGCCGAAGGCCCTGCGTGCGCTGGATACCATGAAGGGCGTCGTGCGTGAGGTGTCCGACGAAGACATATTGGAGCACAAGGCGCTGGTGGGGCGGTTCGGTTTCGGCTGCGAGCCGGCCAGCGGGGCGAGTGTGGCCGGGCTTCACGTGTTGCTGAATGAGAATGTGATCGGTCGGGATGATCATGTCGTATGCATACTCACCGGGCACGAACTGAAGGATCCCGATGCGACGGTTCGCTACCACACCGGTATTGACACGAAATCGGCGGAGTTGCCGCCGCCCAAGCCGGTGAAAGGGAAGTACGCCAACCCGCCGATCAAAGTGGCCGACGATCTGGATGCCATCTGTAAAGCCATCGGTCACCATGGACCGCTGTCCGGGGCGAACTGACTTGCTCCGGGAAATGATATGGAGTCTTCGGCACCTGATAGAATCGCAGAGGCGTGCATGACAGCGAGAATACTGGATGGCGAGGCGATAGCGGCGCGGCTGAAGGCTGGTCTCGTCGAGGAAATCGAATCACTTAAGAAAGCCGGCAGACCGCCGCATCTCGTGGCCGTACAGGTCGGTGATCCGCCTGCTTCGCGAATCTACGTGAACCAGCAGAAGAAGGCATGCGAGGACATCGGGCTGACTTATGATCTCCACCAACTGCCCGAACAGTGCTCGGAGCAGGATGTGCGGGATGAGATCCGGCGTCTTAATGATGACGTCGGTGTCACGGGCATCATCCTCCAGATGCCCCTGGGGCCCGGGATGGATGCCCGCAAGGTCCAGGTGACCATTTCACCGGAGAAGGACGTTGAGGGCATGCATCCGGTCAACATGGGCCGCTTGTTCTACGGCGGCGGTATCGTCCGTCCGTGCACGCCGGCCGGGGCGGTCGAACTGCTGACGAGCACCGGCGTGAGTCTGGCCGGCAAAGAGGCTGTGGTCGTCGGCCACAGTGAGATCGTCGGCAAACCCATTGCCGCCATTCTCCTGCAGTCGCTCAACGAATCACCTACGGTCACGGTCTGCCACGTCGCAACGAGAGACCTGGCCTCCCATACCCGGCGGGCGGAGATCCTGTTTGTAGCCACCGGCAAGGCGCAGGCCGTCTGGCAGTTGTATGACAGGGCTCGCAAAGGCGGTCAGACCGTTCCCAAGCCGGATTTGTCACCCCTGATCAAGGCCGACATGGTCAAGGAGGGCGTCATCGTCATCGATGTTGCGGTGAACCGGATCCCCAAGGCCTTGGACGACGCGGGCAATCCCGTATTGAACGACAAGGGCAAGCCGAACATGGTCACGGTTGGAGACGTGGACTTCGAGGCCGTCCGAGACAAGTGTGCTTGGATTACACCGGTACCCGGCGGTTGCGGGCCGATGACCGTCGCGATGCTGCTGAAGAACACGGTTGAGTGTGCCAAGGCGACGATGGGGCATTAGGGTTTCCTCTCGTACGAAGGTCGGCGTTCCCCGGGATCAGAGCATGATGCGAATCGACTGCGCCGTTGAAAAGGACCTCCCGCGGAAATCGGCCTTGAGTTTACGCAGATCCCTATCCCGGTAGCAGGGCTGGACGGTGTGCAGGCCGTCGAGGTCCGCCTCGATCATGTCCGGGCGCCGTTCGGCCTTCGCGCGGGTCCAGAATTCCGTCGACGCGCCGCACCCTGTCGTCGCGCGGTCGGGCCCGATGTGGCTGAATGCGACCGGGACCGTTTTCCTTGGAGTCATTGCCAACCGAGTACTCCTTTTTCGGGCACGTTACCACGCCCACAGAAACCGGCACCGGGTGGGAGGCGAACGCATCCGGCGGATCTTGCGACAATCAGGGAGTGTTCCTGTGCGGGTTTAGGCGGACAGTTGCTGCCCGGCAACCGGCCATGAAGGAGCCAGTCACGTCGGGATTGGAGGTGCGGAAAGTCTGTGAGTTGTGCGGAGGATGTGATGAAACGAACCCGCTAGCTCTTCTTGTCGGCCAAGGCTGCCTCGAATGTCTTGCGGGTGGCTTGGAGCCGGTTTTGTGCCTCCTCGGCGGCCAGTCGAGCGGATTCGACACGACGCTGCGCATCCTCGTACTCTTTCTGGGCTTGAAGCGCGGACAGTGCCTCATCCCGAACCGCCTCGGCCGCTTGTCGGATCTGGCGGTACTCGGTCAGGGAAGCTTGTATCTGTTGTTGGGTCCGTTCGAGGCGTTCGAGGACGTCGAGAAAACGGTTCATTTGTTCGGTTATGACGCTTCTGATCGCAAGGGTCTCCGATCGCAGGTCGGCCGCAAGATCCGTCTCATTCGATGTGGTGGACGTTGCCGCCGGAGCGGTCGGCGTGGCGGTGCCGATATCGGCCGTCAACCGGCTCAAGGCCGCGTCGGCGGTTTCGAGGGCGACATCGATGGCCGTCGCGGCTGTTTGCAGCTTGGTTGGCCCCTCGTCCACGAGGGGCCGGGCCAAGACTTCGCTGTCAGAAGAAGCCTCGGCGGTTGACGCGGCCGAGAGGGCCTCGACACAGGGCTCATCGATAGCGATGTTCGATTTCCGTTCGCCGCCGACATCCTCCTTGTGGAGGGGCGGGTGAGCCGGTGCTGTCTTGACGACCTCTTCCGCTGCGTCGCCCACGGCCTCCGGGACAACGGCGTCGGCATTCTTGCCGTCGAAAACGGCGGAATCAGACAGCACGGCGGCCTCGCTCGTGGACCTGTCGTCGGCCACGGCCAATGCCGAGCTGATACTCTCATCAAGATCCTTCATGACTTCGTCCGCGGTGACGCGGTCGATACCACCATCGGCCGGCTCCTCGGCTGTTGGGTCGGGCAGATCAGGGGTCAGCATCGCCTCCGCCTCGGCAAGCACCGCATCCGCATTGTCAGACGTTTCCGGCGTCTTCACATCAGCACCTCTCTGCCTCGTGACTGTGGTTTGAAGAGGATCGGCGAGTCCGCCTTCCGCCGATGCCCAATACTCCTGCGCCAGTGCGTCAGCCTCCGTTCCCCCCATGCTTCGGATCCTTTCGGCCACGCTCCAGTGAAAGGACTCGGCCTCCTGTTGTATCGTTTCGAGCGGCAAGGCTGCCGCCGTTTCGGGTTCGTCCGCGTCCATGGCCGCCGCGCATTCACGGGCGATCGGCAGCCTCGCGTCCTTTAAGATCTGGCATATCTCCAAGAGGTCGGGCAACTCATCCCGCTTGGCGTCGCCCGCTGCCTCCCATGCCTTGGCCAGCGTATCCAGAGCCTCCACGACCCGATCGTTGCAGCCGAGGCCAAATCGCAGGAGTATTTCAACCTCCGTTCGGAGGTGGAGATGGTCCTTTGGTCCCTCGACCGTGACCGTTTGGACGTTGCCGGCTCGGACAAACGAGTAGGTCCTTGGATAGTCCGCCAACGCGCCGTCTCCTGTGCCGGTCTCCCTTGCGCAATGTCCCCACGGCTTGGTTCGTGGCGCACTGCCACCGACCGCCTTCATGCCTATCGACTGGTACGAGGGTCGACATGAGATCCTGCCGCGGCGCCGAACCGGACTTCGTCGGGCGCGGGTTATCGGAACTCGATTTTCTCTGGGCACTTGGTTTCGGGGCTTCCGTCCGATTGGAGGGTCCGAGAATACCGGTGTTGAAGGCCGCAGCGACAACTCATACACTCGCCGTGGGAGAAGCGGTCTGCTAGGCTAGTGGCCGGAGACGGGCATGACGGTTCTTGAGGAGCGGCTTGCAATGAGGATGGTCCCCTGGGTGTTCGTGAACTGCTGGCTGATGGCCGGCGAAGGGATGGCCGTCGGCAACGCGGCCGACCGGCCGGAGGCCCTGATGCGGCTCAGCGATCCGCGATGGGACGGCCGGATGGTGTGCGCGCATCGCGGCGATCGACAGGCCGGTCCGGACAACTCGGCCGTTGCGATCGAAGCGGCGATTCCGGTTGCGGATACGATCGAGATTGACTTACGACCCAGTCGGGACGGCGTCTACTTTTGCTTTCATGATTCCACGCTGACCCAGTCCAACTGCGTTGTTCCCGATGCTTCATGGCACGGACGGCCCCTCGGATCGCTGACGGCCGCGGAGCTTCGGCACGTTCGCTTGTCGGGATCGAAGGCTGCGCCGCTGTTGAGTTACGCGGAGGCGCTGGCCATTGCCAAGAAGAACCGAGCGTGTCTGCAGTTGGACCTCAAAACGGAGTCGAACGCGACGGTGGACGCCGTGGTTCGACAGGCGGCGGAGACCGGCATGGATCGCTCGATCATCATCCAATGCCAGTTGCCGTCGACCTTGGCCTACGTTCGCAAGACCTATCCTCAGGTGGCTACGCTGGCGCGCTGTAGAAGCGTCGCGATGGTCCGAGTGGCACTGGACCTGAAGCCGACGATCGTTCAGGGAGACGATGCGTGGATGAAGGACGACGTGCGTCGCCTGGTTCGCCAATCGGGCGCGAAGTTGCTGGACAAGGCAATGGGTAGGGACACGGATCGACCGGAGGGCTGGCAATCGCTGTATGCGAAAGGCTACCACCTGCTGATGACCGACAAACCCCGCGAGCTTCGAGCGTGGCTGAAGGCGAATGTGAAGTGACGCGGCGGGTCGAGCGACGGGGTTCTTGATGCCGAACATACTCGACGAGATCCTAGCGGTGAAACGGACCGATGTGGCGGCCGCCATGCAGCGTCGCCCCCTGGGCGACGTTCAGAAGGCGGCCGCCGACACGCCGCGCCCTCGCAACTTCTACGCGGCCATTGCCGCCGCGCCGCCGCGGGGGATTCACCTCATTGCCGAAGTCAAGAAGGCATCACCATCTGCCGGGCTGATCCGTGGGGACTTCGATCCGGCCGGTGTCGCCCGCATCTACCACGCGGCCGGTGCGTCGGCGATCAGTTGCCTCACCGATGAGCGGTTCTTTGAGGGGCGGCTGGAGTTCATTCAGCAGATCCGACAGGTCGTTCCGCTGCCCGTATTGCGGAAGGACTTTATCATTGACGAGTATCAGATCTACGAGTCCCGAGCGGCCGGCGCGGATGCGATCCTGCTGATTGCAGAGATCCTGACGCCGCAGCAGATTCTCGACTGGATGATCCTTGCCGGCGAGCTGAATCTGACTGTCCTCTTGGAGGTTCACGAGGCCGATACGCTGATGCGGGTGCGGTCGGTGATCGGTTTTCCGCACCGGCGCTATAGCCTGCTGGGCATCAACAATCGCGACCTGAAGACGCAGACCATCGATCTTGCCACGACAACGCGACTGGCCGAGTTGGCCGAGGAGGGCACGATGGTCGTCTCAGAGAGCGGCGTGAAGACGCGCGAAGATGTGTTGCGGCTTCAGAGAGCCGGCGCGAGGGCGATTCTGATCGGCGAAACGCTCATGCGTTCGCCGGATATTGCGGCGAAGGTCGAGGAGTTGTTCGGGTCGTCGTAGCACAACGGGGACAGGCACCCTTTTGTCGTTCACAACCCGCCAGTCTATCCCGAAAGGACGGGGGGGGCGTTCCATGTTTTATTCCGACGTGGCTGTACGTTCGTTCAGCTATTGGCGTACCGAATCTGGCGGACGCCGACGAAACTGATCACGACATGGGTCAACAAGCCCAGACCGAACACGGTGAACCAGCCGAGGATGATCACGATAACGGCATCGATGGTTCCGATTCGCCACCGGGAGGTGTCGGCGATGCGCATCAGTTCGAAGGTCGGTCCAAGGAGGAATCCGCAGACAGCGGCTACAAGCGGGGCCATGCCCGAAGTGTAGCAGAACACCTTGGCCACACCCGGCATGACGTTTTCCTTCCACGCCCAGCGGCAATAGAGGCCGACGGCCGCTGCCGTACTCAGGATCCAGGTCAGCGAGAAACCGACACTTCCCAGGCCGAGAGCGGCGAAGGGAATCAGGTAGTCGGTCTGGGGGTTTCGAGGCCCCGGCTCCATCCAGAACCAGAGCCATATGCAGGAGAAGAAGGCGATGACGCCGGTCAAGGCGATGTTGACCATGAGGAACCGTTGGGCCGTCCGTCGCCCCGATCGTGTTGGCAACTCTCGAAAGAACCGCTTGGGGCGGAACACCGCCTCGAGGGCACATAGGAGGAATCGGATCGGGGCGTTTGTCAGGCTTGCCTGTTCCCAGGCAGGGGGGCGGCGCCGACCTGGGCACAATGACTGAACGACCGGTGTACCGCACTCCGGACAGCGACTGTCGACGGGGGTATGCGACAGGTTGTAGCCACAGTCCTCACATAGCGGCGGTCGATCGCTATGCGCTACGGGTCGTTCGATACCACTTGCCCTAAGGATGACAAAGAGGATCCAGCCGACGAGGATTTCGAGAAGGATGAACATCGTTCCCTCATCCACTTGACGGTTTGATCTCACGGTCAGAATCGACCAAGCGATTCCCACCAAGGGGATAGCACATCCGGTGGTCAGCCAGGTGACGCGGAGCGTGTGACGCCACGTGCGCGACAGCGGCTCACTGTGTCCGGCCCAAGGGAGGAGGACGACCGAGATCAGAAGAAACGCCCCTTCGATCGGCACGAGACTCGCGACAGTTGCGGAAAACAAGAAGGGATTGGAAAGCAGTGATATGAGATTCTGCCCGATCCGGCCAACGGGCGTTCCTCTATGTGCCCAATGCAACACGAAAGCGGACGTACCCGCGAGCAGATGAACCAGCCAGGCTGTCCTCATCGACACCGTCTGGGCCAATGTTGCCGCCTGGCGAGGGAAGATCCACAGAATGAGCATGGCCCGAAGGACCACCCACCATGATCCGGAAGTAGGGGGCTGTTCCCCGCGGGGTTCTTGAGGCGGTTGCTGGTTGGTCTCCGCTGAGTCCATTCCGTGTGTCGATCCCCGGGCTGGTCTCGATAACCAGTAGCTTATAGAGGGAGTGGGCTAAGCCGGCGTACTATCTCGCGCCGTACGCCGCGGTGATTTCCTCCGGCGTCATCGCCTTTGCCAGGAACGTGAAGTCGTCGACACGTCCTTTCAAGAACTCATCGCCCGCAAAGTGCGGGTTGCCGCCCAACGCGAAATCCTGAGCGGTGGAGAAGATGCGCGCCGGCACGCCGGCCACGGTGTCGAACGGCTTACCGTCCACGTATAGCGTGAGTTTGTCGCCCTTCTTGACGGCGGCGACATGGAACCACTTGCCGAGGGTGATCGGTGCGCCCTTCGTACTCCACGCCGCGCCCGCCTCGATCCGGGCATGAACCTTTCCGTTCTGGATGGTCACGCGAAGTGGATCGTCCATGCCCCTGGCCCAGGCGCTGAAGATCTGCGCCATGCCGCCGGCCGGTGGGGCATCGACGCACGCCCACGCCGTGAACGTGTATTCGTCTTCAGGGAACTCGGGGATTCGGTACCGCAGCATGCCGTTGCCCGAGAACGCGACAGCTCCGCCTTCTTTCCCGTTGCGATCGGCGGCCGGTTTGACGTTTCGGTCCTCTTCGAGAAGGCCATACGTCGGTTGGCCGTTGCCGTCGAGCGGAGAGCCTGCAATCAGCCCGTCTTTCCGCCATTCCAGCAACGCGGGATGATCCTTGAACGGATTAGGCATCGACGCATCGACGGTGAACGAAGCAGGCGACTGTTCGGCGGTCCGCTGCCCGCTCGGCGAGCTTGCGATCACCTGCCAATAGTAAGTTCCCCCTGGTTCGAGCCTGTCTCGCACGACATACCAGGGTCGCTTGATGCCCTTGGCTCGGATGATCGGTTCCTCCATGGATCGCTCGGTCGAGATGAGCAGCGTGTACGTCCGATCCGCCGGGCCACGACCGCCCGTCCAGTCGAAACGGTTGGGCGGTGGTGGTATTCGGGCGCCGTCGATCGGCTGTCGCAGGAAAAACGGCGGTGGAGGGGCGTTGACGACCGGCAGCCACGAGACGTAATCGGTGCCGTAAGCGCCGGCGGTTGCGAAGTCGCAGAGGTCCAGCGGCCGTCCGTCCGTACCCTTGAAACGACACAGTACCATGGGTTTGAACCGGCCTGGTGCGTCGAGCCGCGAATACGACAGATCCTTGAGGTCCATGGGCGGGATCTTATTTGTGTCATAGGTGTTGAAGTGCTGATCGAAGGCGAGCAGGAGAGGGCCGTAGTAGAGAGACGCCTTGTTGAGGGCGGCCCCGTCGCCGACCCATGTCCGGATACTCATATCCAGGTTCAGATCGATCGTATCGCCGGCCTGCCACTTGCGCGTGATGGTTGCATATCGACCGGGTACGATGTCGGTGAGCGCCTCGCCGTTGACCCGTGCGCTTGACTTGGCCGACCAGGCCGGAATGCGCAGCTTGACCCCGAACTCCATCGGCTCAGCCGGTGAGATCGCGATGGAGACGTGTCCATCCGTCGGATAGGCGGTCTTCTGGGTCACGCTCAGTCTCTTGCCGCCCAGGGTCAGGCCGGCCTGCATTGGTCCGTAGTAGTTGACGAGCAGCCCGGCGCCGTCGGTCATCAATCCCCATTCAGATAGTACGCCCAATCCGCGCGGGGCGTTCACGGAGCAGCAGTTCAATTCCGGCGTTCCGGCGCGGGCTTGGAAGACGATGGTGTGGGCGGAGGCTTCTCGTTTGCCGTCCATCGGTGTGTTGTAGGTCCACCATCGGCCGGACGGATGCTGCGAGCCGAGCATGGTGTTCCACGTGGAGAGTTCCAATTCATCGGCCACCGTAGCCTCGCCGGTCAGCCGGAGCATATCGGCCGTCAGGGCCATCCAGGCCGTCGAGCAGCAGGTTTCGATCGCCCCCGGCGTGTAGGGATCGCCGATCGCCTGTTCGTTTGTCGAGAAGGCGCCGGTGTTGTGGCGGTCGTACCGTGCGATCGTCCGCCACAGATTCATGAAGGCCGTCTTGTAGTCCTCGTTACCGGTGATGCGGTACAGCTCCACCAGGCCTTGGACGTCGTGGAGGCTTTCCCATCGTGGCCTGGGCGTGCGATAGTAGTCGACGCCCTTCAACCCCTGGCGGAAGTAATCGCCGGCGCGTTCCCAGTCTTTCTCGATCTCTCGCATCATGCGGAGGTACCGCTCATTGCCCGTGTCGCGGTAGAGCCAGCCGAGGGCATGGATCACGGCCAGGTTCATCTCCTGCGAACCGGCGTCGAACGCCCGCTTGCCCGTATCCAGGAACGTCTTGCAGATCAGGTCGGCGCAGCGGATCGCACATTGCCGGGCCGCCGCATCGTCCGTGTCTTCGTGCCACATCATCAACGCCAGCATGCAGTGATAGTGGCCCCAGAGGTCCCAATTGCCCAGCAGACGTTCCTGCTTGCGGAACGGTCCGAGGTAGCCGTCGTCGGCCTGGGTGGAGATGAGGTCGGCGATGACGCGGCGGATTGTTGCGTCGAGTGCGGGATCGGCGACCATCCGCCGGGCCTGGATGGCCGAGATCAGGTACTTGCCGACGAACTCGCCGGCCCAGGGGACGAGCTGAGGGACCGGTTGCCGGTCGCGGACGCGGAACATCTCGATCATGCCCGGGTTGGCGTCGGGGGCTCGGAGCAGCCAATTGTTGAGGTTGGCCGTGACGCGTTCGCCGAGCGGTCCGTCGAACCGGAACGTGGCCCCGAGGATGCGATCGCAGAGGAGCTTGCCCCGTTCCCTCGTATCGCCCTGGCAGACGGCGGAAGCCACGAACGCAAACGCCATCCCAAGAGAGGGTACTGCTCGTGAGTTCTGAATCACCACTTGGCCTCCCATTGATTCAACGTCACCGACCGATTGCCGTCGGCTTCCGATACACGTCTTCCGATCGGATCGGGCGCGGGCATCTTACCTGTGTTTGAAGCCGGGGGGGAGGTGCCGAAGGTGAATGCGGAAGTGCAATGGGGATGGACGGGCACAGAGGAGCGGGGTTGTAAGGCGTGCCCTTCAGGGATGAGCGAACGGCGCAATCACGAATGCACAAGAGCTTCGCACAGAAAGGAAGCACGTTTGTGTTGCCATGCATTGCCGCTACACGACGACGAATGCGATTGCGCCGGCGCCCAGGAAGACCCCGAATCCGATCATGAGTCGCCACAGCAATGGGCGGTTTCCGAGGACGCCGGCCAGGATGGCCTTGAAGACCATGTTCGCCATGGAGGCGACGATGATGGCGCGAACCGCGACGCCGGAAGTCAGTTGCCCGTCACCGGTGAGCCGAGCGATCGAGACGGCGATGGCGTCCATGTCGGTCAGTCCGGAGAGTCCCGCGGCGGCGTAGATACCGCGGCTTCCCAAGTAATGTCTGGCTGCCGCCAACAGGAATAGCACGGCCGAATACATGATCGCGAAGAGAAAGGCGACCTTGAGTTCGCAGGGGTTGGCCGCTTCTCTGACCTGATACCCCACGGTCTTGCCTCGAAGTGCGAAGATCGCGGCCATGGCAAGACCCACGATGAAGAGAGCCGTCGCCGGGACGGCAAGCCGCGGGACGAGTGAGAAGTCAATCACGCCGATGATGACGGCGACCCGGAGGAAGACGACGCCCGAGGCGGCCATGATCGCCGCCGCGCCCATCGAGGGCGACGCGTCGCCGTGGGAGCGCCGGGCGATCGTGACGGTGGTGGCCGTGCTGGAGACGAGTCCGCCCACCAGTCCGCTGGCCAATGCCCCGGATCGGCCGCCCAAGAGCTTCAGTGCGGCGTAGCTTGCCAGGCTCATTCCCGCGACAAGGACGACGACCCACCAGATCTGTCGCGGGTTGAGGACGTTGAACGGCCCGTACGCCTGGTTGGGCAATACCGGCAAGACGACAAAGGTGATCAACGTGAACTGCACGACGGCGTGGACGTCTTTGTGCTGAAGCTTGTGCACCACACCGTGAAGCTCGGGCTTATAGAGTAGCAATGCGGCTGTCATGACGCCCAGCGCGATTGCCACCGTCGCGGGACCTTGCACCAGCATGACGCCGAGTCCGAAGGTGACCAAAAGTGCCATCTCCGAGGTCATTCCGGGGTCGCGCTCCAATTGCCAACGCATGAGGGAGCTGCTGACCAGGATGGCCGCCACCGCGAGGAACCCGGCCGCGATGATCCAGGAAGCCGCGTACTGCTGGGCGATGACTCCGCACAAGGTTCCTAACGCGGCCACCAAGGGATATGTTCGGATGCCGGCGATGGGATGCTCGGTTTGCTGGCGTTGGAGTCCGATGATGGCCCCGAGAAACATGGATTGTGCGAAGATCTTGAAGAGTTGGGACGTGTCCATGCCGTTTTAGGGTATAGGGTCCGGGGTTTGGGGTCTAGGGGCGACAGGCTTGATTGGGCTGCGTCAGGATGGTACAAGCCTTAGGTTCGATGCCCCGGAGCACGTTCCATGACCTTTTTATGGGCAGTCTGGTCGCTTCTTCTTGGACTGGTTTGTGTGGTGTGGCTGTTGCGACACGTCCAAATCGCGCGTCACCAGAAGGAGGAACCTCCGCTCCACGGCGACTTGTACGATGGTCCGCCGGCTGACCCGCCGCGATTGAGCGTCCTGGTGGCCGCCAAGGACGAGGAAGAGAACATCGAGTCCTGCGTGCGGAGCATGCTGTCGCAGGATTACCCCAACTTCCAGCTCATCGCCATAAACGATCGCAGCACGGACCGGACCGGCCAGATCCTCGACCGTGTTGCGGCGGAAGACAAGCGGCTGATTCCGGTGCATGTGAAGGAGCTGCGCGAGGGTTGGTTCGGCAAGAACAACGCCATGCGCGAAGGGTATGCACGGGCCGACGGCGAATGGCTGTGCTTCATCGACGCCGACTGCCGCCAGACGTCGACGCGGACACTGACGGTGGCCGTGCGATATGCGATGGAGAACGACGTCGATTTCCTCTCCGTTCTACCTCGCCTCGAGACGCAAAGCGTGTGGGAGCAGATCATCCAGCCGGCGTGCGGGGGACTGATGGTGTTTTGGTTCAATCCGTCGAAGGTGAACGACCCGGCGCATCCGACGGCTTACGCCAACGGCGCCTTCATGCTCATGAAGCGGGCGACCTACGAGGCGATCGGGGGTCACGAGCCGTTCAAGACCGAGGTCAACGAGGACATGCATATGGCCCGCGCGACCAAGCAGGCGGGACATCGTCTTAAGGTTGTGCAGAACCTCGACCTCTACGTCACGCGGATGTACACGAACTTCAAGGCGATCTGGCGGGGGTGGAGCCGGATCTTCTACGGCTGTTTTGAGACGTTTCGTCGGTTGCGCATCACGCTTTTCGTCATGCTGTTCAGCGGATTGCTCCCGTGGTACTCGGCGGCTGCCGGCTGGGTCGTGGTGGGTTATCGCGGTTGGGATGCCGCGGGCCCGTGGCGCTGGATTGCCCTTCTGGCGACGGCGGCCGTGTTGTGCCAACAGTCGGTTCTGGTCCGGTTCTATCGACTGAGTCAGACAAATCCCTTGCTGGCGCCCACCTATCCGATCGCCGGTACTCTCGTCTGCGGCATGCTGGTCAACGCGATGACCAAACTCGGCGGCCGTACGACTACGACATGGCGCGGCACCACCTACCGGGCGGACAAGGTTTCGAAGTGACGATCATGTTGGCGATCGACGTCCCCTGACAGTGAGTATGCTGCTTGTCCTGCTCAGGAGTCGCGGGTGATTTCGTTTTCCACGTTTGACAGAGTGGCTCTTCGCTGTGTAACTTCACATTTTCTCCGAGACTTGAGGGACCCTATCATGAACAGATTATCAGCGTTGTTCGCCTTGGTTACCACGATCGGACTAACCCTTGCGGGCTGCGGCCAGACGGGGACGCCGACCACCCAGGCAACCGGAATCACGCTCCGATATGCGAACTTTCCGCCGGCGGCGACGTTTCCCTGCGTGCAAATGGAGCGGTGGAAGACCGAGGTTGAGAAGCGGACGAAGGGCCGAGTGAAGGTTCAGACATTCCCCGGCGGGACGCTCCTCGGCGCGAAGAATATGATCGACGGTGTCATCGCCGGCACCGCCGATATCGGCAACTTCGCGATGAGCTATCAACCGGGTCGATTTCCCGTTTCGGAGGCCGTCGATCTTCCTCTCGGCTTTACGAGCGCCAAGGTGGCCTCTCTGACGCTTCACGAGATCCTCACGAAGTACACTCCCAAGGAGTTTGAACCGGTCAAGCTTCTCTGTGCATTCACGTGTCCGCCGGCCAACTTTATGACCAGCAAGCCCGTGAAGACGCTGGCGGATCTGAAGGGATTGGAGCTTCGGGTGTCGGGAACCGGTGCGGAGGTGGTCAAGCGGCTTGGCGGAACGCCCGTCGCCATGCCTCAGTCTGAGACGCCGGATGCGATTCAGCGGGGCGTGGTGAAGGGCATGGTCTCCTCGATGGAGATCCTGAAGGACTTCAACTTCGCCGCCTACTGTCCGTTTGCCACGCTTGCCGATCTGAATGTGGTCACGTTTGCCGTCGTCATGAACCGAGCGAAGTGGAACTCACTGCCGGAGGACGTCAAGAAGGTCCTCGACGATTTGAGCCGTGAGCACGCTCAGTGGACGGGCACTTATGTCGACGACCACGTCGTCGAGGCGCTCGCGTGGTCCAAGGAGAAGTATCAGCATCAGGTACTCGAGCTGCCCGAGGCGGACCGGGCCAAGATTCCGGAACTGCTCAAGCCGATGATCGACGACTACGTCAAGAAGGTTACGGCCGCCGGCTTGCCCGGCGAGCAGATCATCAAGGACGTTCAGGCAATCAAGACGAAATTCGAGACCGAATTCAAGTCGAAGAAGGGCTAGCGGTTTTTGGGGCGGGACGCTTCGCGAGGGGAGACCGATCGTCGGCACGCGGCGGTCGTGGGAATGGTGTGCCGAGCCGATCCGGGCGATCTGTCATGCAATACGTCAAGACGCTGAACCGATTCATCGAGAGGTTCCTTATCATCATCGCCGGCATGGCCCTTGTGTTGTTGATGGTGTTGGCGGCCGGCAACGTGATCCTTCGGATCTTCGGAATACCCTTTCAAGGCACCTACGAACTGGCCGGCTTTCTTGGGGCCGTGGTCATTGCCTTGGCGCTAGGGCATACCCAGCGGCGCAAGGGCCACATCGTCGTTGATATCGTCTCCCGGAAGCTGCCCGAGAAGATGAGGCGATTGATCAATGTCGTGAACTACGCCGTTTGTGCCGTCTTCTTTGGCGTGGTCACCGTGGAGCTATTCAATCACGGGATGAGGCTTCGACGATTCGGCGAAGTGTCCGAGACTCTAAAGGTCGTTTACTATCCCGTTGTCTTGTGCGTCTGCCTTGGGTTTGCCGTTCTGGTCCTGGCGCTCTTGATCGACCTGGTGACGATACTGAGACCGCCGGACGAGGAGCGGCAGCGATGAACGGTCACGCCCTCGGCGTCTATGGTATTCTCGTGATGGTCGCGGGGATGCTGCTGCTCAACATTCCCGCGGGCTTCATCATGGCCATCGTGGGGTTCGTCGGAATCGCCCTGGCCACCTCGTCATGGAACGCCGCCCTCAGCATCACGGGCACGGAGTTCTGGACCATCTTCTCACGGTACGAGCTCAGTGTCATTCCGATGTTCGTCCTGGTGGGCGAGTTCATCCATTATGCCGGGTACAGCGATCAACTCTACAAGGCGGCGGACAAGTGGATCGGTCACTGCCGTGGCGGTTTGGCGATGGCAACGATTGCGGCGTGCGCCGGGTTCTCCGCGATTTGCGGTTCGAACTCGGCCACGGCGGCGACCATGACGGCCGTGGCCATTCCATCGATGAAGCGGCGCGGCTACAACAGCGTTCTGATGACGGGGTCCGTTGCGGCGGGGGCAACCCTCGGCGTCATGATCCCGCCGAGCATTGTCTTGGTGGTCTACGGCATCTATGCCGGCCAGTCTGTCGGTAAGCTCTTCTTCGGCACGCTGATTCCCGGACTGACGATCGCCCTTCTGATGGCGATCACGGTGACGGGGATTTGCCTGCGCCATCCCGAATGGGGTCCGCGGGACGAGAAGGCCACATGGCGGGAGCGGATCCGGTCGCTGCCGGCGGTCATTGACGTCCTGATCCTCTTTCTGGTGATCATGGTGGCGTTGCTGACGGGGGTGGTCACCGCCACCGAGGCGGCGGCCGCGGGCTGTCTGCTTGCCCTGGGCATTTGCCTTGTTCGCAGGCGGCTGAGCCGGCAGGGGTTTGTCTCGTCGGTCAGCGACACGCTCCGGATATCGTGCATGGTCTTCATGATCGTGGCCGGCGCGACGCTTTTCGGACGGTTCATGGTGATTACGCAGTTGCCCCAGGAGGTTGCCTCATGGATTGGCGGCCTGAACTGGCCGGGTTGGGCCATTCTGTTAATGATGATGGTGTTCTACATTATCGGCGGCTGTTTCATGGACGCCCTGGCGTTCCTGCTCATTTCACTGCCCATTTTTTTGCCCATAGCCGATCAGTTGGGCTACGACCGTGTGTGGTTCGGCGAGGTCTTGACCCTGGTGACCACGTTCGGGGCGATCACGCCGCCGGTGGGCATCTGCTGCTTCGTCGTGGCGGGGATGTGCAAGGACGTACCGATGGAGAAGGTCTTCAAGGGCTGCCTGTACTTCGTACCGGCTTATGTCATCACGTTCATCCTGGAGATGCTGTCTCCGTACTGGATGGTGCTGGCAATGGCGAGTTTCGTCCGATAGGGATAGCTGGGAACGTGGCCATCGCCGGCTCGCGCCCTGCGCCCGAGCCGACAAACGCCGGCTCCGCCATTGTCAGCTCGTGACCTTGCTCTTCGCCTGGCGCCAAGCGGCCTCCTTGTACCGTTTCTCCACCTTGAACAAGCGAGAGACGAGAACAAAGGAGAGCGGGATGAAGAGCAGGTCGATGAACGTTGCGGAGAGCATTCCGCCGGTGACGGCGGTGCCGATGGCATTCATCGCGCCCGCCCCGGCGCCCGTGGCGGTGGCGAGCGGCAGGACGCCGAAGAAGAAGGCCAGCGACGTCATGATGACGGGTCGGAATCGCACTCGTAAGGCGCCGAGCGTCGCCTCGATCAACCCTTCTCCGTGGGCCAGCCGCTCCTGAGTGAATTGAATGATCAGGATGGCATTCTTGGTGGTCAGCCCGAGGGTGGTCAAGATTCCGATTTGGAAGTACACGTCGTTGGGCAGTCCCCGCAGCCAAGTGGCCGCCGTCGCTCCGAAGGCTCCGAGCGGCAACATGAGCATGTTCGCCAGCGGGATCGGCCAACTTTCATACAAGGCGGCCACGCATAGGAAGATCACTAGGATCGAAAAGCCGTACAGAAGGTGTCCCTGGGAGCTGGCCATCCGCTCTTGGTAGGACAGTCCGGTCCAGTCGAAACCGACGCCGGCAGGCAGCTTGGAGGCGACGTCTTCCATGGCCTGCATCGCGTCGCCCGAACTCCTTCCCGGGGCCGGCTCGCCCCAGATGTTCATCGAGGGGAACCCGTTGTATCGTTCGAGGCGGGCGGGTCCGTAGACCCAGCGGCCGGATGCGAAGGCGGACAAGGGGACCATCTTGCCCGCCGTGTTGCGGACGTAGAGTTTGTTGAGATCGGCAGGCAGCATGCGGTACGGCGCGTCCAGCTGAGCGTAAACTCGCTTGACCCGTCCGGCCTGGATGAAGTCGTTTACATAAGCCCCACCGAATGCCGCCGCGATGGTGTTGTGGACGGAGGTGATCGGGACCCCAAGCGCTCCTGCTCTTTCCCAATCCACGTCGAGCCGGTACTCGGGCACGTCCTCCAGGCCGTTGGGTCGGACGACGGCCAGCCTCGGGTCCTTGGCCGCTAGAGCGATCAACTGGTTGCGGGCATCCATCAGCTTCTGGTGGCCCAGACCGCCGCGGTCCAGCAACTGGAAGTCGACGCCCTTGGCGTTGCCCAGTTCGACCACGGCGGGCGGCGGGAAAGCGAAGGCCATGGCGTTGCGCATCGTGGAGAAGGCGGCCGTGGCGCGGGCGGCCACCGCTTTTACCCTCAAGTCCGGCCGATCGCGGAGTCTCCAATTCTTGAGCTTGATGAAGACGATGCCGTTGGCTTGAGACCTTCCCGAGAAGCCGATGCCGCAGATCGTCATGCAGGATTCCACCGCTTCCTTTTCGTTGTCCTGGAAGTAGCCTCTGACGCTATCCACGGCCTTCTTGGTCTGTTCCAGGGTGGAGCCCGTGGGCAGAATGATCTGAGCCATCATCATCCCTTGGTCTTCATCGGGCACGTAGCCGGTGGGCAGGTAGCGGAAGAAGTACATCACGGCCGATACGATTAGGACGTAGACCACCAGGTAGCGTGACTTCCGTGAGAAGGACCGGCCGACGATTCCAACGTAGATGTCTCTGATCCGGAAGAAGACACGGTCAAAGCGTCTGAAGAAGGGTCGGAGGAAGAAGATCGCGGCCTCGGCCGGTTCATGTCCCGCGGGCACGGGCTTGAGCAGGGAGGCGCAGAGCACCGGAGTCAGGATCAAGGCCACGAACACCGACAGCATCATCGAGGAGATGATGGTGATGGAGAACTGCCGGTAGATCACGCCCGTCGAGCCGGGGAAGAAGGCCATGGGACCGAAGACCGCCGAGAGCACCAAGCCGATGCCGATCAGGGCGCTGGTGATCTGTTCCATGGATTTGGCCGTCGCTTCCCTCGGTGAAAGCCCTTCCTCGCTCATGATCCGCTCGACGTTCTCGACGACCACGATGGCGTCGTCGACGAGCAGGCCGATGGCCAGCACCATTGCAAACATGGTCAGCATGTTGATGGAGAATCCGAAGAGATCGAGGGTTGCGAAGGTGCCCAGGAGCACGACCGGCACGGCGATGGTCGGGATCAGCGTGGCCCGCATGTTGCCCATGAAGAGCCACATGACCAGGAAGACCAATCCGATGGCCTCAAAGAGCGTTTTGACCACCTCTTCGATGGCCACCTCCACGAAGGGGGTGGTTTCGTAGGGATAAACGACCTTCAATCCGGGCGGGAAGAACCGGCTCATCTCCGCGAGCTTGGACTTCACGGCGGCGGCGGTGTCGAGGGCATTGGCGCCCGCCACCTGTCGGATGCCCATGGCGGCGGACGGTCTGCCGTTGTACCAGCCCTCGATTTCGTACGAGTCGGTTCCCAACTCGGCGCGCCCGACGTCGCTGATCCGCACGATGGAGCCGTCGGGGTTGATGCGGAGGGGTATGGCGGCGAACTCCTCGGGGGTTTTCAGCAGGCTCTGGACGACGATGGAGGCATTCAGTCGCTGACCCTCAACCGCCGGCGGCGCGCCGAACTGGCCGGCGGAGACCTCGACGTTGTAGGCCCGGAGGGCGGCGACCACATCTTCCATCGTCAGGGAGTACTTGGTCAGGGCGTCGGGATTCAGCCAGACGCGCATCGCGTATTGAGCGCCGAAATTCTCCACCTCGCCCACGCCCGGCACCCGGGCGAGCACCTTCTCCAGGTTGGATTGGGCGTAGTCTCTCAAGTCGTGGCCGTCCATACTGCCGTCTTCGGAGACCAGTCCCACGATCATCAGCCAGTTTCGGGTGGCCTTGCCGACCGTGACCCCTCGCCGTTGGACGACCTCGGGCAGGCTCGCCATGGCGAGTTGGAGCTTGTTCTGGACCTTGGCCCACGCCAGGTCCGGATCGGTACCCGGAGCGAAGGTGAGCTCGATGCGCGAGGAACCGGCCGAATCGCTGTTGGCCGAGAGGTAGATCATCTGGTCGAGCCCGGTCATCTTCTGCTCGATGATCTGGGTGACGCTGTTTTCGGTGGTTTCCGCCGAGGCCCCGGGGTAGAAAGACTGAATGTAGATCGAGGGCGGCGCGATGGGCGGATACTGCGACACGGGCAGGTTGTAGATGGCCAAACCGCCCGTCACCATGATGATGATGGCGATAACCCAGGCGAAGACCGGGCGATCGAGAAAGAACTTCGATAGCATCGGGGGTGCTCCGTTCAGTGTGCGCTTGGGGCCGACTGGGTTGTCTTGGCAGCCGCCAGACCGTCCGACTGATCGGCGTCGAACGGGACGGCCTTGACGATGGCGCCGGGCCGAACCTTTTGAATGCCCTCCACGATCATCCGATCGCCGGATGCCAAGCCCGATGAGACGAGCCATTTATCGCCGATGGCGCGTTCGGTCTTGATCATCCGCTGTTGGACTTTATCCTCGGCGTCGACGATCATCGCCGCGGGGTCCCCCTTGTGATCGCGGAAGACACCTTGCTGCGGGGCAAGGATGGCACCCGTGATGACCCCCTCCTTGACGACGGCCCGCACATACATGCCCGGCATAAGGAGGGACTTCGGATTCGGAAACACGATGCGCAGGGTATACGATCCGGTGGTCGGATCCACCGTGATGTCGCGAAACTGCAGGGTACCCTCGAGCGAGTACGGTGTGCCGTCTTCCAGGAGCAGCCGTACCGTTCTCGCGCCTTCGCCGTCCGTGCTGATCGCGCCCGTCTCCCACTGGCGCTTTAACCGCAACAAGTCGCTGGACGACTGCATCACGTTCACGTAGATCCGATCGATTTGCTGAATCGTCGTCAACGGCGCCATCTGCTCGGCCGTGACCAATGCGCCTTCGGTCACGGCCGAGTAGCCGATCCGGCCGGAGATCGGCGCCGTCACCACGGTCCATTCCAAGTTGAGCGCCGCCGTCTTCTGTTCGGACAGCGCCAGTTCAACGGCGGCCACGGCCGATTGCTCCGCGAAGAAGGCATCTTGGTATTCCTTCTCAGCGACGACCTCACTCCGCTTGAGGTTCGTGAGTCGTTTGAGCTCGTACCGGGCCCGTCCGAGTTCGGCCTGTGCCCGTTTGACGTTTGCATTCGCGCGGTCCAAGTCGGCGGCGAACCGGCGAGGATCGATCTGATAAAGTTGTTGTCCGGCCTGGACGTCGGTGCCCTCCGTGAACAGTCGTTTCAAGATTACGCCGCCGACGCGTGGCCGCACTTCCGCGATGCGGTAGGCGGCGGTGCGTCCGGGCAACTCAGTCGTCAGAGACACCGTTTGCGGTATCACCGTGACGATCGAGACCGTCGGCGTTGGCGGCGCGGCTTGCTGTTGTTTTTCCTGACAGCCGACGAGCACCGCCGAGCCTACGACGGCGACGATGCGGAGGCCGCGGCCCATGAGTGTGGATGGCCGACGGACATGCAACCTTGGACTTCTCTCGGTCATGGGTTTGTCCTTATTCAGGGGTGTCTTATGTCTCGAACCGTCGGGACGCTGTCTGGTGCGGGCGCTCGGTGCGGGTTCATGATTCCGGTTGTTCTCCGTTGGGTTGCGGTTGGGTCATTGCGAGTAGCTTCTCAATCACTCGCCGGCGCAGGTCTCCCTCGGGCACGGGAACTCGCATGGCTTGGGAGAGACACAATCCGTCGATCGCCAATCTCACGATGCTCGCGGTGGCCGGGTCAATTCCGTCGGATTCCAGCCGGGCCTGCCATTCGCGGACTCGCTGCCGGATCGGGTCGAGGAACTGCGGCTCACTGCCGATGGCGACGAGCATCGCGGTGTGAAGGGGCTGTTTCTCCGGATCGAGCAGCATGATGCGGGCGTTCACGTAGGCTCGCGTGAACGCGCCGGGGCGCACCGGATCGGCCGCCATGGCAACCGATTGAGCGGATTCCCGCCCCTTGGCATGTCGTTCGACGATGGCGGTAATCAGGTCCGCCTTGGCGGGGAAGTGGTAGAGCAGGCCTCCCTTGCTGACGCCGGCCTCGTGGGCAACGGCTTCGAGCGTCAGATTTCTCACCCCCTCGCGGGCGACGATATGCTCCGCAGCGTCCAGTAGCCGGTCGCGGACAGGTGTGGAACCGCCAATTTCCGATGTGCTAGCCATGTGACGCAACACTCCCCTTGGAAGGTCGAGAACCGTACCGTCCAGACGGTACAGTTATATACCGTCCAGACGGTATACTGTCAAGGTGCCTGGCGCACGGTTCTCCCCTGGATGACTCATTAAATATTTGCAAAAAAGAAGTTGCGTTCAATATTGTTTTGATTTTCTTGTTGTTTGGTCTTGCTGCGGGTTCCTGGAAAGGCAGGTGGGGAATCCCCGGGATGGGCTGTATCGATGTTCCGTGTGGTGCCGCTGGGCGGTATTTGTTGCCCTACTTCTTGTTTTCGAAGAACACTCGCTGGGCCTTGCCCTCCTGTCTGGGCAGTCCGCCTATGGGGAAGACGTCACCTTTTGGGCTGAAGCCCAGGGCTTCCTTGAGGACCTTCTCGACCATGAAGCCGGTGACGCCGGGGTGAGCCTCGACGTTGATCCGAACATCCTTCACGCCGTCGGTTTCTTCAATGATGATCTGGTAATTCGAGCCGACGCCCGGAATCGACATCAGTGCCTGCTCGACCTGTTTGGGGAAGAAATTGACGCCCTTGACGATGAGCATGTCGTCCAGTCTGCCCGCGATCGGCGCGATTCGCACATGCGTTCGCCCGCACGCGCACCGCTTGCGAGACACGATGTTGGTCAGGTCGCCCGTCTTGAAGCGGATGACCGGCAAAGCCTCCCGGGTCAGTGCGGTCACGACCAACTCTCCCTGCCGGCCGTCTTCGACCTCCTTGTCGGTGTGAGGATCGACCACCTCAACGATGTAGTGGTCTTCCCAGACGTGAATCCCGTCGTGGGCGCTGCAATCCATTCCGAGTGTTCCGACACCGCCGGTTTCGGTCATTCCGTAGATGTCGAAGACGTCGACGTTCAGTCCCGACTGAATCTTCTTCTTCATGGAGTCGGAGAAGATCTCCGCACCGAAGATGCCTATCTTGAGTTCGGGTAGCTCAGTCTTCTGCTCTTGCAGGATCTCGATGATGCGGATGCCGTAGCTCACGACGCCGGTGAGCACGCGTGTTCCGAAATCGCGAGCGAGCCGGACCTGCCGTGGCGTGTTTCCCGCGCCGGCCGGTATGACGAAGAGACCCGCCGCCCTCGCACCGTGGTACATCCCAAATCCCCCGTTGAACAGGCCGAATGAGGGGGTGATCTGAACCGGATCGCCCTTGCGGGCGCCGGCCATGACATAGCACCGAGCCATGCATTCCGCCCACTGTTCCAGGTCGGCCTGGGTATAGGGCATGACGATGGGCGTTCCGGTGGAACCGGAGGACATGTGCATTTCGACGAACTCCCGCTTGTCCACGCAGCTCAGCGACAGGGGGTAATTCGTGCGGAGGTCTTCCTTGTCCATCATGGGCAGCTTGGCCAGATCGTCCAACCGTGTGATGTCGCCCGGCTTGACGCCCGCCGCGTCAAATCGCTTCTTCTGGACGGGGTTGCACGTGTACACGTGCTTGACAATGTCTTTCAGGCGTCTGGTTTGGATCGTTCGCAGGCGATCTAGCGAGGCCGTCTCCATGTCCTTATTGAAGAAACCACTCGTTCGCCTCATATGCACTTCCTCCCGGCGTCAAAGGCTCGAAGATTCACGTCGCGATGTCTCGCAGGCACACAGGATATGACGGCCTGCTGCCAGGCTTCGAGCGGCAAGTCCAATCCGCCGCTCATCGCCCCGATTATCACCAGGTTCGCGGCGCGGATGTTACCGAGTTCCGCTGCCTTGGCCACCGCATCGAGGTAGATCAATCGCTTGAAGGTCCTCCGCAGTCGTTCCTCGCCGTCTGTCGGGTAGGTCGCGGTGCCCGACGACACCGTGACGGGGATGACCATTTGGCTGCTCACGACGGCCAAGCCGTTCGGGGCCAGGTAGTGCGCGTAACGGAGGGCCTCGATTTGCTCGAGGCCGGCCAGAACACGAGCCGTCTCCGCAGGTACCAGTGGGCTGTGAACCTCGCGTCCGTAGCGGACCTGGGCGATGACGGATCCGCCTCGCTGCGCCATTCCGTGGACTTCGTTGGTTTTCACGCGGTGACCGGCGTTCATGGCCGCACGGGCCAGGATTTCGCTTGCCAGGAGGACTCCTTGGCCGCCGACACCCGCGAACACCGCGCTGGTTGTATGGTCCGAACTCATGTTGCTGCCCCGGACGAAATCGCGTGGAAGGGGCAGACCTGCTCACACAGGCCGCAGCCGCCGCACAGATGCTCATTGATTCTCAGTACGTTGTCATGGGCTTCCATCGCCGGGCAGCCCAGCTTCAGGCACAGCTTACAGCGCTTGCAGGTGTCCTCGTTTATCACCTTCGGCGGTTTGGCCGGCTGTCGATCCTGCAACGGACACGGCGCGATGGAGACAATCAGTGAAGGTTCGTCCGCCCGGATCTCCTCGTCGAGCACGTTCTGAACCCGCTTCAGATCGTACGGATTGATCTCGTGGACCCGCCGGATGCCGCACGCCCGGCCGATCTCCGCGATCGACAGTGCCACCGTCTCTTCTCCCATGAGCGTGCGACCGGTGCCGGGGTGATCCTGATGGCCGGTCATCGCCGTCGTACGGTTGTCCACCACGATGATGGTCGAGGTTCCCTTGTTGTAGACGAGGTCCAGCAGTCCGGTGATGCCCGAGTGGAAGAACGTCGAATCGCCCACGATGCCGACGACCTTTCTGGGTTCGCCGGCCTTCTCGAATCCCTGGGCCATCGAGATGCCCGCACCCATGCAGATGATGGTGTCCATTCGGTCGAGCGGTTTGAAGACACCCAGGCTGTAGCAGCCGATGTCGCCGGTGACGACGACGTCGTGTTTGCCCAAAGCGGCGAAGATGCCGCGGTGCGGACATGCCGGACAAAGCACGGGCGGTCGGACGGGGAGATCGCTCGCCACGGCGGGCGGTGCCGGAATGGTGTAGGCCCGTCCCTCCATCTTGGCCTTGGCCGCTTGGAGGATCGTCGGGTTGAGTTCACCTACCCCCGGCACGAATTCGCGGCCCCGGCAACGAATGCCCAAGGCCTTGGCCCGCTGTTCAAGGATGTCGTCCAATTCCTCCACGACGAGGACCTGTTGGACTCCTTGGGCGAATTGCCGGATCAGTGCGTCGGGGAACGGAAACGCGAAACCCAGTTTGAGCACGGAGGCCTCCGGCCAGACTTCTCGCACATACTGGTAGGCGATCGATGCAGTGATGATGCCCAGAGATCTGTCGCGCCATTCGATCCGGTTGGCCGGCGAACTCACGGCGGCCTCGGTCAGCCGATCCAGGCGCTTCTCCAACTCGATTCGCATGAGGCGACCCCACATGGGGATCGGCACGTATCGCGGCGGATTTTTCTTGAAGCCGATCGGACGATCGGGCTTGCAGCGGTTGCCCAATTCCACCAGGCTCCTCGAATGACTGACGCGCGTGGTGGACCTGAGAATCACGGGGGTTCGAAACGCCTCGGAGACCTCCATTGCCAGTGCGACGAAGTCCTTGGCCTCTTGCGAGTCGGACGGCTCGAAAACCGGGACCTTGGCCAACCGGGCGTAGTGTCGCGTGTCCTGTTCGGTTTGAGAGGAATGTTGTCCGGGATCGTCGGCCACGCAAACGATCAGACCGGCGTCGACGCCCACGTAGCTGAGTGTCATGAGGGGGTCGGCGGCCACGTTGAGGCCGACGTTTTTCATTGTGACGACGGATCGGGCGCCCGCGTAAGAGGCTCCGATCGCCATTTCAAGCGCCACTTTTTCGTTCGGTGACCATTCGCAGTAGATGTCCTGTTTGAAGTGGGCAATGCCTTCGAGGATTTCGGTGGACGGCGTTCCGGGATAGCCGGCGGCAACGGCGACCCCTGCCTCCCAGGCGCCTCGGGCAATCGCCTCATTTCCCGACAGGAGTTCGATCAAGAAAGGTTCTCCGCGTACAGCCGTGCGGTGCGAAACCCATACCCGCCAAACGAATCATGGGCCGAATCCGGGCCACAGGTCCTTTGGCGACCCATCCAAAGATCGGGCATTATAGCGTCGGATGAATGACGAGGATATGCGGTCCGCAACTATGCGTTGCGCTCCTCACTTTCTTCCAAAATGTTGCGCAGGGCCGCGACGGCGGCGGCATCAAGTGTGCCTTTCGCCTGCCCGATGGCCACGGCTCTACGGCCCAGCGCTTTGTAAAGCGTCGCCAATTGCGGCGAGGCATGTTCGATTGCCCGCACGTGGCGGTTCACGGTGTTCACGTCGCCCCGGGCGATAGGACCGGTCAGTGCGCCGGGCATCCCCAGTTCCTTCACGTTGCGGACGGTCGTGGCCACGAGCGGGTGGAGGGCTTCAAGCGCCTGGGTCGGATCGATGCCGGCGCGCTCGGCCAATTCGACCGCGGCGTCCAGCAGTGCAACGAGATAGTTGCATGCCATGACACCCGCCGCATGGTAGAGCGTCTTGCCGGCGGTAGCGATTTGTTCGACACGGCCGCCGATTGCCGCGAAAAGCTCGCGCAGGGCGCGGACGGCCGTTTCGTCACCCTCGCAGTAGCACCAGGTGCCGGCGAAATGTGAGATCGCGCTGTAGGACGTGGCGAATGTCTGCATGGGATGGATTGATCCGATCGCCGCTCCGCATCGCTCTCTGGCCGAGATGAGCGCTTCGCTGCTCAGGCCTCCACTGCAATGAGCGACGATCGACTCAGAATTGAAGGCGCCGCCACGAGCCAAGGCATCGCAGACAGAGGTAATGGCATCGTCGGTGGTTGTGATGAGCACCATTCCGCCCCGCCGAGCGGCTTCGATGGGATCGTCGACGCCGACCGTCTTACCCAGCATGCGGCAGGCCCTGTCCACAGACTCGCGTCGGCGGCTGGCGACGGCAACCACCGTGTATCCGGCACGCTCGGCGAGGCATGCCAAGGCGGTGCCCACGCGGCCGGCTCCGATGATCGAGATGTTTCTCGGTGATTGGGGCATGAGCTTCTCACGCTACAGAGGGACTCACCGTCGGTCAAGGCGGCAAGCGTGTCTTCGAGGTAGCATAGGGGTGGCGTGGCGAATGTGCCCTTTCCATCTATCGACAGGCGCTCGGATCCCTGGATAATGGCGCAGGGTTGAGAGAGTCTTTATAAGGAGGTGTGCGTCTATGGTTCTCGTGTGCGCTATGACGGTGTTGACGTCTCTGGGTACCGCAGGGGATGTGGTGAAGACCCAGGGACAGAACCCGGCCGTGGTCGAGGGAATGGACATGGTCTGCGGCAAGGACTCGGTTACGGTGGGGGCGGGCAAGTGCCGCGTCGGCGACAAGGTCGTCGCAGTCAAGGAGACGGTGTTGCAGGTCGGCCCTTCCGAATCCGCAATCGTCGAAGATGAGTGGCACGAGATAACCGATCAACGACCGCAAACCTGGCACAGCGGAACGCGGGTCATCGCCGGTCGGCATGCAGGTCGTCCCAATCCGATTTGGCTCGCGCCGAACAGCCTTGTGGTATACGAACAGGCCAAGCGTGGCGGGATGTGCTATCAGAAGGACCGGGACTATTTTCTGGATGAGGTTTGGGGAGCCATGTGCCGCCTGCCGACAGGGCAGATGAAGCCCAAGCAGCGAGTGGCTATTAGCTACTCGTATCCGACGCGCCGGATCGATCGGATTGAGGTGACACCCGAGGGCACGGTCGTGCTGAGGCGGGGAACGGCCAAGCCGGACTGTCCGTTGGTACCGGACGCGACTCCGGGTTGCCTGACACTGGCGACGGTTTACCGAGCCTATCACGCCAAGGACGTCCGGCCGGAGCACCTCTTCGTGGTCCATCCGACGAAGGCCACGGAGGCGCCGTCGCCCAGCACTCAGCCCGTAGCCAAGACATTGGCCAAGCTGCGGTCCGGTGAGCCGGTGACCATCGTTTGCTGGGGTGACAGTGTGACCGATGCGGGGGACGTCCACCCGCCGATAGCACGGTACGTCAACCTATTTGGCGCGCATCTGAAGGAGCGTTTTCCGCGAAGCCGGATCAACGTGATCAATGCGGGGATCGGCGGGACGAGTACGCAGGGGCGATTGGCCGCTTATGGAAAAGAAGTGCTTGCCCACAAGCCCGACTTGATCACCGCGGAGTTCGTCAACGACATGGGGCTGCCGCTCGAGACTCTCGTGGCGAATTGGAGAAGTGCGATCAACCAGGCGCGACAGATCGGTGCCGAGTTTGTGGTCATCACTCCGCACTTTGTCATGCCGTCGTGGATGAACAAGTCGTTTGCGCGCGGCGCCGAGAACCGGCCGAATTGTTTCGCACTCCGCAAGCTGGCGGTCGATGAGCAGGTGGGGCTGGCCGACGCGGCGAGGCGTTGGGAGTTGCTGGAGTACGAAGGCATTCCCTATGAGACCCTGCTCTTAAACGGGATCAACCACCCCGATCCTCGCGGGCATCTGCTCTTTGTGGAGGAGTTGCTGCGCTTGTTTCCGAACTAGGCGGCCGTTGTCCGTCCGCGGCGTCGGGGTTGCGGTTACTTCTTGCCCATCGCCCGTTGGGCGGCGAAGAAGGACCGTAATAGGTCGGCGGCCTCATCGGCGAGCAAGCCGCTTTCCGTGGGCACGCGGTGGTTGAGGCGTTCGTCGCTTGTGAGGGTAAAGAGCGACCCGCACGCGCCCGCCTTGGGGTCGGGGGCGGCATAGACCAGGCGCGCCATGCGTGCCTGGACGATGGCTCCCGCACACATGGGACACGGTTCCAGCGTGACATAGAGCGTGCAGTCGTCTAGTCGCCAGGATCCGACGGCCTCGGCGGCAGCCGTGATGGCAATCATTTCGGCGTGGGCGGTCGGGTCGCCAAGGAGCTCGCGCTGATTGTGGCCCCGGGCGATGATTCGACCTTCGCGGACGACGACGGCACCGACCGGGACGTCCTCATGTTCCGGCGCGGCGGCGGCCTCGGCCAACGCCTGGCGCATGAAATACGAGTCATCACGGAACGGGAACGAATCGATGGGCTCGGTCATGGTTTCTTGCTCGACAGGGCGGGCGACGTTGTCGGTTGCGAACCGGACCAGAGGGGTGACGACATTCGCGACCGACGTTCCGCAAGGATCGCCATGGCCTTTTGAGTCTGCTTCAAAGCTTGTTCGGGCAGTCCCAGCAGCGTCATGACCGTGGCTCTCAGGAAGTAGACGGAGGCAAGGTTCTTGGGTTCGTTGGGCCGGCGCTTGGCAAGGAGGCGGATTGCCCACGCCGCCTCATCCCTCGCGTCGACGTATTGCCGCATCCTCAACAGGATCATTGCTCGGACCAGGCAGCCCACCGCGAGCTCAGGTTGGGCGGCCATGGCCTGATCGCTCAGTTTGAGCGCCAACGCATCGTTGCCCCCGGCGAATGCGACCCAAGCGAGGGTCAGATAGACCAAGGCGGGATGACCGTGGGTCAGCGTGTTTACGGACGAATCTTCCACCTCGGAAATTCGAGCGAGGAGAGGTTCCAGGGTTTCTCGCGGACTCCGACAGGCCTGTCCCGGGCCGGGCAGGCGGCTCAGCAAGTCGAGGATTGCCGACGAGGGTTGGAGTCGCAATGCCGCTCTGAAATCCTCGCGGTATCCCGAACGTTCCGAGTCGACTCCCACGATCTCGCCAACGTACGCCGTCAGACCTCGCGCCAGGTAGCCGACGGGTTGCTTCTGCGCCCGCCGAATCACATCGCCGAACACCTTTCGGGCCTCCCTGAACTGGCAGTAGGCGACGGCGGTGTGACCTTGTTGCAGCGTCTGCTCGAGACGGAGCGCCTCCCATCGCTTCCAGAGGTCGCCGGCAAATCCCTCCGCCAATTGCAGTTCCGTTTCGGCCTGGGCATTCAGTTGTTTGTATCGCAGCGATATCAGGCCGGCGGCGAGAACGGTGATGCAGATGGCGCCCAACATGGCCGATTCGAAGGCATGCCTTCTGATCAGTTTGTCGATTCGGCTGAACAGTGTGGCCCGTCGGGCTCGGATGGCGTAGCGGTTGACGAATCGTCTGAGGTCGTCCGCCATCTCACCTGCGGTCTGATAGCGATGCCGGGGGTCGAGTTGCATGGCTTTCAGACAGACCGTTTCAAGGTCGTGAGGAATCCGTTTGTCGATTTTGCGGGGTCTGCGGAGCCTTCCTTCGCGAATTTGACCGATAACCTGTTCTCGCGTCTCTCCGTTGTAAGGAGGACGCATGCACAGGAGTTCGTACAGCGTGGCACCCAGCGAATAGATGTCCGTGCGGCGGTCGATCGTCACGCGACCGGCGGCCACCTGTTCGGGAGACATGTAGAGGGGGCTGCCGAGAAATTCGCCGGCGATGGTCATTCCCGGCTGTTCCATCATTCGCGCCAGGCCGAAGTCCGTCAGGCTCAGCCGGCCGTCGGCGCCGAGAATCATGTTGCTGGGCTTGACGTCGCGGTGAATGACTCCTTGTTTGTGGGCATAGTCGAGGGCGTCGGCAACGTCGGCAACCAATCGTGCGATCAGATCGTATCGCTTGCTCGGGTCGATTCGATCCAGTTCCACGAACTGGCGGCGCACGTCTTGCCCGTTGGGATCATTTGTCAGTCGGCGGCGCCATGACGAGACATTCAGCCGATTGGCGAGAGGTCGTCGCGATCCGATCGTCTTTTGTTTCTCGACGCGTCTGCGGAGTTCACGGATCAACTGGTCCAGACCGGTGCCGTCGATGATCTCCATGGCATAATAGCGAAGACCTCCGGTCTGACCCTGGGAGAACACGGATACGATGTTGGTATGGTGCAATCGGGCGGCCGCTTGGGCCTCGCGGGTGAATCGAAGCACGCCTGCCGTCTTCGCTCCGATCGGGGCGCTCAATACCTTCAGGGCGACCCGGCGTTTCAGAGATATCTGTTCCGCCTCGTAGACTGCGCCCATTCCTCCGCTGCCGATGAACTTGCGGATCTCAAAATCGCCGATGACTTTGCCGACGAGGGGGTCCTGTTCGGAGCCGGTTTTCTCGACGTGGACCATGTCGGCCAGATCGACGGTTTCCTCCTGGGATGCTTCCTTCACATCCCGGAGCAGACGATCAAAGGAGGACACATTCGCCAGTCGTTCGGCACAGCTCAGACACCGCTCGACGTGCCGGTTGATTTCGTCGGCCTCGGCGGCCGGCAATTCGCCGGCGGCGTACCGTTCCATCTGGCTGGATGTTGGGCACGGCGTCACGGCAGCATCCCCTCCTCCCACGCTCGGTCGATTGCCTTGCGCAATTCGGCGACACGGGACAGCACGCGGGATTTGCTCAGATAGACGACGTTTCGGGAGATGTTGAGTTCGGCGGCCACGTCATCGGCCGACCAGCCCTGAAGCGTATACAGCTCGAACGCCCGCAGATGGATGGGGTCTGTTTCGTCGCGGATAAGTTCCAGACAGTGACGGATCACCGCGTGCCGCCATTCCGCTTCCCACAGTTCGGCGGCGTCGTTTGCATCGGGGATCGACTCCAGGGATCGGCCATCCTCCGCTTGTCCGGCGTCGTGGCGCTCGCGTTTTCGACGGCGGTCGCGGATGTGCTGGATCTTGTGTTGGGCAAGCCCGCAAAGCCACGAACGGAGCCGGCCCTTTTGCCGATCGTATCCGCCTTCCCGATACTTGGTCACGAAGGTGACCATGGTTTCTTGGACGGCATCGTCGGCTTCGTGTTCGCGAAGTCCGAGCTTACGGGCAAAGCCCCTGACGATGGGACCGTAGCGGTCGAAGAACTCCGTCCATACCCGGTCGTTTTGCGGGTCCAGCAGACCTTCGAGCAGAGATGTACTGGTGACTTCAAGGGGGACAGGACGGTCTGGATCGACGGGCTCCATGCCCTAAGAATACCACGAAGCAGGGGGGAGGTGGAACTCTCAGGCGGCTGGCGAAGCGGTGCGAGCGTGTTACGATAGGCGACGCCGATGATTCGCGAATTGACCCCGGACATACTGATTTCGGCGTACGCGCAGGGCATTTTCCCGATGGCGGGTCCGGACGACCGGATCAACTGGTACAGTCCGGACCCCCGGGCCATCCTTCCACTGGACGGTTTTCACGTTTCGAAGAACCTGCGGCGTCGATGTCAACAAGGGCGATTCGAGATACGCATCAATACGGCCTTTGTCCAGGTCATGCGCGCCTGCGCCGATCGGGAAGACGGCACATGGATCAACGGCGACATCCTTGCGGCATACAGCGTGCTTCACCGGTTGGGTCTGGCTCACAGTGTGGAATCGTGGCAGGGCGGGGCGCTCGTCGGGGGACTTTACGGCGTCGCTTTGGGTGGGGCCTTCTTCGGTGAATCCATGTTTCACCGCGCCACCGATGCGAGCAAGGTCGCTCTCGTTTACCTGGTGGAGCGGATGCGAACGCGGGGGTACGCGCTTCTCGACGTCCAATTCATGACCGCTCATCTTCGGCGGTTTGGGGCGGTGGAGATTCCGCGGCGCGAATACCTCCGGCGTCTCCGCGCGGCGCTTCGACTGCGTTGTTGTTTCGTGGAATGAGGAACGATCTCCTGATTCCTTTGTCGACCCGAAGGGGCTGAGGGCATGGCGACTCGATATCGACGACGAATCCTGGGGCTGATGAGCGGCACGAGTTGCGACGGCGTCGACGCCGCTCTTGTGGACCTACGCGGTCGGGGACTGGGCATGAAGGTCTCAGTCTTGAGGCACGTTCACCACGACTATCCCGCCTCGCTGCGGAGGCGGTTGCTGGCCGTCATGGCGCCCGCGCAAACAACGACGCAAGAACTCTGTGAGTTGAATGTCCTCGTGGGCGAGGCGTTCGGAAAGGCGGCCCTGAAGGTGATGAAACGTCGGGGCGGACCCCATGCCTCGGTCGGACTCATCGGTTCGCATGGCCAGACGATCTGCCATCGGCCCCCGTCGGCGCATGCCGGCCGCGTTTGCAGCGGGATGCGGAGGCTTGGGTCGACGTTGCAGATCGGCGATGCGTCCGTGATCGCCGCCCGTACGGGTGTTCCGGTCGTCAGCGATTTCCGGCAGGCCGATGTGGCGGTCGGGGGACAGGGAGCGCCGCTGGTCCCGTGGACGGACTACGTGTTGTTCCGCCACCCCCGTTGCGACAGGGTCATCCAAAACATCGGAGGGATCGCCAATCTGACCTACCTGCCGGCCGACGGAGGGCTTGAGGACGTCATCGCGTTCGACACCGGTCCCGGGAACATGGTCATCGATGAACTGGTGCGGCGCATCACGAGGGACCGCCGGTCATTCGATCGATGGGGAGAGTTCGCCGGCAGGGGCCGGGTCGACTTTCGGCTCCTGCGCGAATGGATGCGTCATCCCTTTTTGGGTTATCCGCCTCCGAAGAGCTGCGGTCGCGAACAATTCGGCGCGGACTTCGTGGGTCGAACCGTTCGTGCAAGGGATCTGGCGGCAAGACCAAACGATCTTGTTGCGACGGCGACGGCGCTAACCGCGAAGACGATCTCGGATGCGTATCGACGGTTTCTTCCGAGTCGTCATGGCAGCCCGGCCATTGACCAGGTGGTCCTTTGCGGCGGTGGGTCCCGGAACACGACCCTGGTGAAGATGCTCAAGGATGAGTTGCCGGGCATCGAGGTTCTTCCGATCGATCGGTTGGGGATTCCGGACCAGGCGAAAGAGGGGGTCAGCTTTGCGATGCTGGCGGCGGCGTGCGTCGACGGCGTGCCGGCGAATCTTCCGCAGGTGACCGGCGCGTCGTGCGCGGTTATATTGGGCCGCATGACGCCAGTCGTTCATGCACGTTGAGAACACCTATGGCAATGATGGATCGTGGCCATCTCCTGACGGAACAGCGCAACCCTCGATCGGCTGACATTGATCGCATGTCCATTGCCGATGCGTTCGATGTGATGAACGCCGAGGATGCCCGCATTCCTGCGGCGATTGCGCGGTGCAAGGCCGAGATCTGCCGCACGGTGGATCTGGTGGTTGCGGCGTTTCGGCGCGGGGGTCGGTTGTTTTACATCGGTGCCGGGACGAGCGGGCGGCTGGGGGTCCTTGATGCGGCGGAGTGTCCGCCGACGTTCTTGACCGATCCGTCCATGGTGCAAGGGATCATTGCCGGTGGTGAGACGGCGATTCGACGGCCGGTTGAAGGGGCGGAGGACGATCAGGAGGCGGCCAGACGGATCATGGACGAACGAGGGGTCGGCCCGTCGGATGTCGTCGTCGGGATTGCGACGGGCGGGACGACGCCGTATGTCCACGCGGCCTTGGTCCGCGCGAAGGAGCGAGGGGCGGCCACCATCTTCCTAGCCTGCGTGCCGTTCGAGCAGGTGCCCGACACGGCGGACGTCTCCATCCGGGTCCTCACCGGTCCCGAGGTGGTGACCGGTTCGACGCGGCTGAAGGCCGGAACGGCGACCAAGATGGTCCTCAACATGATCAGCACGCTGTCGATGATCCAACTGGGAAAGGTTCACGGCAACCTGATGGTCGACGTCGACACGCGAACAAACGCCAAGCTGGTCGACCGGGCGATTCGGATCATTGGCATGGAGACCGGGCTCGACCGCGAGCGATCGCTCGCGCTGCTGCGTGCCGCCGGCGGGCGCGCCAAGGTCGCTATTGTGATGCATCACCATGGCGTCGATGCCGACCGAGCGGAGGAGCTCCTGAGTCGGTGTGGCGGCATGATCTACCGGGTCGGACAGGAATCATCGGCGCCGAACGGTCGGATCCGCAATGACCGATAAGTGTCATCGATCCTCAATCCGTCGGCGAGAGCCATGGTGCCGTACGGGCGTTGGAGGGATTTTACGGCCATTCCTCGTGGGCGTGGTATGTCGTTCTTGCAGCAGCCCACGGTGTCCGCTTTACGGCTTCTTAACGGAAGGAGCTTGCCATGACGACTCAGCTCAGTCGACGCGAACTCATCGCCGGGATCGGCGCGACCGCATTGGCCGGCAGTCTTGCTCAGGGGTCGCCTGGTGACGAGGTGTCGGAGAAACGTGCGGCGGGTCCGAACGACCGGCCGCGCATCGCCCACATCGGCTGCGGCAGCATCGGCTGGCACAATGCCAACATCGTGCTCAATCTGAACCGAGCGGATTATGTGGCCGTCTGTGATCCCGACCGGTCGCGCGTCGATGACTTCGTTAAGAAGATCGGCGATCGCGCCAAGCACGCTCCGGACGGCTACCAGGATTTTCGCAGGGTTCTCGATCGGAAGGACGTGGACGCCGTGTGGATCAGCACGCCCGATCACTGGCACGCGTTGATCACGATTTACGCCTGCATGGCCGGCAAGGATGTGTTCGTCGAAAAGCCGATCTCGCACAACATCATTGAAGGCCGCCGGATGGTTCAAGCGGCCCGCAAGTACAAACGGATTGTCCAGGCCGGCACGCAACAGCGGAGCGGACCGCACCTGAAGGCGGGCTGCGAATACGTCCGCAGCGGGAACCTCGGCAAGGTGGGGCTCTGCAAGGCATGGGTCGTCGGGCATCCGGGTGCGTTGGGCAGGCCGGCCGATTGCGATCCGCCGCCGGGTGTGGATTATGACATGTGGTTGGGACCGGCGCCCAAACGACCGTTCAACCCCAATCGGTTTCACTACCAGTGGCGGTGGTTCTGGGATTACGCCGGCGGTAAGTGTGCCGACTGGGGTATCCATCTGATGGATATGATCCACTGGGGCATGGGCGTCGACGCGCCGCTGGCCGTCTCGAGCTCAGGCGGGCGGATCATGCTCGACGACAACTGTGAGACCCCGGACACGCAGATCGCGGTTTTCGAGTACCCCGGATTCATCTGCACGTGGGAACACCGCGAAGGCAACAGCAAGCCGTCGGACAATCTGCGACACGGGATGGAGTTCTTCGGCACCAAAGGTACGCTGATCATGGAGCGCAACGGGTGGGAGGTGATCTCCGAGAAGACCGGTCCGAAGAACGACCAATTGGTCATACCCGATCCGCCGAAGATGAAGGGCGACGACGCCAAGATGTACGTCGATCATGCCTCGCATTGGTTCGATTGCCTAGCCAGCCGCGAGCTGCCGCGTTCGGACATCGAGATTGCCCACCGGACGACCACGGTGCTTCATCTGGCCAACATCGCGTACAAGGTGAAGCGGCGGATTGTGTGGGATCGCGAGAAAGAAACGATCGTCGGCGACGCTGAGGCGAGCGCCCTGCTGGGCCGCGAGTACCGTAAACCATGGGAGTTGCCGAGTCTATAGCGTCGTCCCACGTTCTGTAACGACTCAACCGTCGCTCGAATATCGACGGGTTTGGGTAGGCCGTAGAAATCGCCCAACGCTTTCTCAATCTCCTTCTTGCCAGATGCTATCAGTTGACCGACCACGCGATCGAGTCAATGGATGATGATGGACTGTCGCTAAGTGACCTTATGTCGTGTCTGGCAATGGGACGCGCCCGGAGAAAGTGGCCGAGAGAGCGAAAGTACGAGAGCCGGGGTCGTGCCGTGGACGGGGGCCTGGTGAGGGTGGTGGGCCGATTGATAAGTCCCGGACTGCTGCGTACTATTACGGTATATGAGGTCAAGTAGCATCAAATCCGGTGGGTATTGCGAACATTGCGGGGAACCGCTGGTCCGTGCCAGAGTGCAAGTCTATCGTCGGCGCGGCAAGAAGCACATTCTCTTCGAGAACGTGGCGGCGATGGTTTGCCGTGTCTGCGGACAGCGTGTGTTCGAACCATCCGCAGTGGAGAAGATGGAACACGCATTGCGTCAACCTTCCGTGAAAAAACGCAAGGTGGAGTTGTCGGTGGTCTCTACCTGATTGCATTCATACACCTTCCGACCGAGCAGAGAAGTCGGTTGAGCAGTAAATCCGGTGTGGGCATCCGTCGGAGGCCGAAGATCCGGGATTGACTGGCTGATTTCGCGGTATGCATACGGCCTGCGGAACAGACCTGCTCGGGCTTTGGGCGAGGAGGCGCAAGCATGATGCCTTTGCGGAACGGTCTGTCAAGTACGGTGGTGATGGCGGCTGTCGCCGTGCTATCCGGATGTGTCCAGCCTCCGACAAGAAACGCGGGTACTGACGGAGGTACTCTTCAAGGGACCGTTCGCAAGGCGTCGTCACTAGCACCCATTGCGGGTGCGACTGTCTCGAATGAGGGGGGTAGTCTGCAGGCGACCACAGACGCTCAAGGCGCGTATGTCATCGGCAACATGCCCGTCGGCGCACAATCGGTGATCGCGGCCGCCTCGGGATGCGATCCCCAGATCCTTTCCGCAAGCATCAGCAAGGGCGCCACCACGACGCTCGATTTCCTCCTCAGCGATCGCACATCCGTCTTTGTCGAGGTACCGGCCCCGCTCTCGGGCCGGAACCCCACCTTCAAGCTTCTGTCTGTCGGCGTTCCGGGGGTGGGTCAGTCGGTCAGCGACGGTCGGTTCGGAACGGTCCAGACGAGGGTGACTGAGACGGAAGGGCTTCGACACGAGTACTCTCGATTCGACCCGTTCAACAAAGATCAGTCCATGATTCTGCTCATTCACCTACCTACGGGTGAATGGCGGATCTATCGCACGGGCTCGGTGCCCTACGACTCGAACAACAACCTGGTGCGAAGGCTCGATGTCGCCGAGGCACGCTGGGATGTGAACGAGAGCGACGTGATCTGGGGGCTTCAGGATTTCCGGCTTCTGAAGGTCAATGTTGCGACAGGCCAGGTGACGGTCGTGAAGGATTTTGCGGTCGACCCCGTCATCGCTCCGATCAAGGCGGCCAATCCGGATCTATACCGAATCACAATGAAGGATGAGGGCGAGTCGTCGATCGACAAGCGGTTTTGGGCGTTTCTCATCCAGGGGACGAAGGACGACTATCGAGTCCGGTATCTGATTACCTGGGACCGGCAGACGGACACCGTCCTGGGCGTGTATGCGATTCCGAAGGGCGAGGCCGGGATTGATTGGGCCGGCATGTCGCCCAAGGGCAACTGGGTGCTGGTGGGCGGCGACTACAACAACGGCGGGAAGCTCGCCGGTCTGACGATGGTCAACAAGGAGCTGACGCAGTTCCACCGCCTGGACTATGCCACCGGTCATTCGGATGTCGGGCTCGATAGCGAGGGGGACGAAGTCGTCGTCATGCAGAACGTTCAGACCGACTACATCGACTTGATACCGATCGACCCGAACACGAAACCCATCCTACAGACCGGGGGGAGCTATGACGGCACCAACAGGACGCCGCTCGTTCGCCTTTTCTACAACTCGGAATCGCCGGACAATTTCAACGGTGGCGTGCACATCTCATGCAACTATGCCGGCTACTGTATCGTCTCGACGACAACCGACGTCGGGGCGCCCGAGCAGAACTGGCTTGACCGGACGATCACGCTGGTGAAGTTGGACCGGCGGCATCCTCGCGTGTTCTATCTTGCGAAGGTCCATGGAACGCGTGGTGAATACTGGGAAGAGACGCACGCCACCATCACGAACGACGGCGCCCAAGTCGTCTGGGCAACGAACTGGAACCAGAAGGTCGGACGGGAGAAGGTCTGGCTCATGCAGTTGATCATGCCGGCGGGGTGGGCCCAGTAGTTGGGCGGGTAATCAGAGGCGGGCGGCCGGCCGGCCGATTGGTGAGGCGTTTCAACCTAGCATCACAGCACTGGAGGCAGGCGAATGAATAGAAGACGGGCAACACGAACAAGCTGGCACAATCAACCGCTGCCGGAGGCGAACAAGGTCCTGAACCTTCGTCGGACATTCAACAAGAGAGAATGGGCTCGAATCAAGCGAGGAGTGATTCCGGAGCAGATGGAAGACAAGTGGTTCATCTTCCTTGAGGACAACAACCTTTACTTCCATCGAAGCTGGACAGGGGTATGCATCTACGCTGTCCGGTTCGAGCAACAGGACGGTTTATTCTCGATCGCCAGCGTGGTAGTCAACCGGGATGTGGAACAATACAGCGAGACGAGCGACGAGTTCGATGCCGCGATGTTGTCATGGCTTATCGATGTTCTCCTGCTCGGGCGCGAGGCCGAGTTCCCCAGCCATCCGGATGAGAACGATGCCGGTACGGCGGCTTTGAAGACGTGGTCACTGGCCGGCCCGTCGGGGTTGGCGGGCAAGAAGTCGGAACGTACGCCCGATCTCTAGGAGCAATGAGCCATGTGACTATCCTGTGAATTCCGTACGGGCCTGGCCTGCACATTGCCGGTGGCCGGCCGCATGAAGCATATGGCCGGCGGTTGGCGACGGCGGCCTGAGGGAAGAGGACCTTGCCTGGAAAACACACATGCTTCGGCGCCTGAGTCAGGCCATCTTGTGGAGATACGCTGACGATGTGCCGATCGAGAAAACACGTCGGCACCATCGGAGTGCCATGGGCGTCGTCTATGTGTTCGCAACCACCGGCGCGCTCATGCTGTCATCGATGGCCGAGTCTCTGTTGGCGAGGGGGCTTTGGCAGCAGATCTCGCCGGTGATTCTGATAGCGACCACGGCTGTCGCTTTGCTGACGGCGCTTCCTGCGACGCTCTGCTGGGCTTGGGCACATGAGATTGAGCGGACGCTGAGTGCCAGGGGGTATCCTTTGCCCGCCGAGAAGTCGATCGAGGTTTGTGCACCACGCTATGCCATGAAGACGTGTCTAGGCGTTGTCGGGTTGGTACTGGCGTTCGGGTTGGTCCGACGCGGGCACTGAAGAAACAGGGATCTGTGGAGGCCCGCGTGAGAATGCCTGCGATCTCGGAAAGCCGTCAGGCAACGGGCTGGACGTTGGGGACACCAGGCCAATGGTGATCGGACGGCTTATGCGATCCTTCCCATTGCTCGATGGGGAGTTCCATTCGAAAGGTCGAGCCTTTTCCCTGGGTGCTTTCAGCCGACAACCGTCCCCCCATTAGTTCGACGATTCGTTTGGTCAACGCCAGTCCAAGGCCGGCGCCGCCGAACTGACGCGATTGGGTGCTGTCCGCCTGATGAAAGGGCTCGAAGACCGCGTCCAGTTGATCTTCGGGGATGCCGACGCCGGTGTCCGTAACGTCCACAATCAGGCGACCTCTCGGTCGGGTCTCTAGGAAGCGGACCGTCAGACAAATCCTTCCCATCAGGGTGAACTTTACGGCGTTGTCCACCAGGCACCCAATTGCCTGCTGGAGATGACGGGAGTCCAAACCGGCGCATGCCGGAATCGGCGTATCGAAGATCACGTCAACTTGCAGGCCCTTGATCTGGGCCGCCGGCACAAGGTTCCGAATCGTGCTCAGGATAATCTCGCCGGGGTTGCAGGGCTCTCTCAGACACTCCATGTTTCCTGATTCCAGTTCGGACAGGTCGAGCACCCTCTGGATCAGGGTCAACAGATGCTGGGCTCGAAGATGGATGGTTTGCAGAAAATCGCGGCGCTCGTTCTTGTCGACCTCTTCGCCTTCGTCGAGCAGCAGTTCGGTACAGCCGAGAATGGCGGTGAGGGGCGTTCGCAACTCGTGACTCATGTTGGTCAGGAGCAATTCCCGAATCCTGCTGGCACGTTCGGCCCGATCCTTGGCCTCGGCCAAGCGGGCGGACGATTCGCGCTCTTGTGCGAGTCGGGCCTCATGTTCGTCAAGGATTCCGGCAACCAACTCGGTCTGTCGCGCCTCAAGGACTCGGTGCTCATTACGAAGCTGGCGGACACGGGCCTGAGTCCGGACCGTTTCTTCGTGCTGGTCGATCACCAGATCCATGAGCTCCGCCGCAATACGGACGGCGGGCGAGAGCAGGCCGAACGTCCGCTCCGGGGAACTCTCGAGTCCACAGCCGGCGCCCTTCATGATTCGAGTTCCGGTTCGGCCGGGGAACCGACAAGAAAAGCGGAACTCTCCGCGATCGTTGTAGAAGAACAGCGTCTGAACCCGATTGACTTGGCGAGGCCAGGCGTGGGGCATCGGTTCGTTGTCCGCCGGCTGTCCCCACTGCGCGAAAGGCGAATCATCGGTCTTGAAGAAGCCCAGCCATCGGACTTGAAGCGGAGCCAGAAGAGCGGCAATCCGGCCCAACGTATCAAAATACCAGGGGTCGGTCTGTTCCACCGGTTCCGGTGCGTCAAGAAGCGTATCGAAGTCGGACATCGGTCTATAGCCTGAATAACGAAGCCGCCGCGCTCAGTTCGCGATCAATGTCCTCCCACATCACGCGAAGGTCCTCTCGGCTCAATTGGAGGTCCGCGAGGATGTGTGACTCCAATTTGCGGGTATACGTCACGCGGACCGCCCCGGCGCCTTTACGGGCACAGAGGAAGTCAGCCAAGGCCACCGTCGACACCATGACCCGATCATCCTTCCTCGCGTTCTGGGGTACGTGGTGATGCCGAATACGTTCTGCAACCACTTCCGGCAATCGCCATAGGTGGGCAATAGCGGCTCCGAATTCGGCGTGGTCGAAGCCCAGGACGGACCGTTCACACCACTGCAGTTCGCGATCGGGCGTCACCGTTTTCAAGACCGCACAAAACTCACGATGTGCGTGTTCATCAAGTAGCACCACGCCTATGTCGTGTAAGAGGCCCGCCAGATAGGCATCCTCGAATTGGGCATGGCCGATACGGCGAGCGATCATCCGGGCCGACAGCGCCACCGACAGCATGTGGCGCCAGAGATCGATGCGAGAGTAGTTCTCGGCGGTGGACTCCCGCTTGAACACCTCGCAGACCGAGGCCGTAACGGCAAGATTGCGGATGGCGTTGAACCCCAGCATGCTGATGGCGTGCTGGAGGCTTCCAATCGGGTTTCGCAGGCTGAAGTAGGCCGAGTTCACGGTTCGCAACACGCGAGCGGTCAAGGAAGGATCGTGCTCCACGATTTCCTTGAGATCCGCCGCACTGATCTTGGCGTCGTTGATTACCTCCATGATCTTCAGGGCAACAGCAGGGATAGTGGAGACCTCATTGACGCGCGCTATCAGCGCTTGAAGCTTCTCCTCGGGATTGGCAACTTTGGCAGCTACAGTGCCGATCACCGACCGTTCTCCCTAGGTGCCTTCACACTGCAAATAGGGCATTAACGTCTTCACCCAATGAGGTCGGCATAAGGAAGGATTAACTTCATGTATATCGAATGACAACCCGTAAGTGCACGTGGGACGCTGTTCGAACACCTTGGGAAACCCGGGGTAACATTCTTGTGGTCATCCGGTCATTCGATTCCGAGGCGCGTCCCATAAGAGTGAGACGGCGATTCGAAGGCCGGCGCGGCGCAGTAATGGGGAATGAGCGGACCGGTAAGAGATAAGGTCCTCTTGCGTTTCGGGCTATCACAAGAACGGCGAATCGGCCGGTGACGGTCGGTGAAGGAAAGGAGCACACGATGCGGCCAGGGTGTTCTTGACCGTACGGAGGACCGACCGTTTCAGAAGAAGAACGACCCATCAGTCTCTGTATGGCGAACCCACGGTCCCTCCTCGGCCGCGATCTGGCTTATAATCCCAACTGTCCTGCAGTCCGCGAATGGAGCATACCATGACGGTCAAGACATTCCGGTCTCAGATTACCCTGGCCGTGTTGATGCTCGGATCGTGTTGTCAACGGGGGGCAGCGGACAGAGTCGAAATGCGTGCGGTCGGTGATCACGGCAGGTACCGCGTCGAGCTCATCTCCCAAGGCAAACCGGTGCTTTGCTCGCCGGACGAGGGGTTATGGTCGATCGCGACTGGCTGGCGCGAGGACTGGCCATCGGATTGGCGGCACGGCAATGCCGTCCAGATCGAGAAGGCAGGTGAGTGGACGATCCTAAAGGGTACGATCAACAGTTCCGGTGGGGCATGGCTACTGCGGGATGCGTACCGGCCGTACAAGGGGGTCATCCAGTGTGTGCGGCGGTGGACGTGGACGGGTTCGCAGCCGGTCAAGACCTGCACGCTGTCGGTCCGGTTTCAGGCGGGATCGACGGGAGCGACGGCCCTGCTGCCCGGAATCCTCTACTACGGCAATCCGTCCGGTGCCAGAAGCGGTCGCGTGCCGGTGTTCAGCGGTCGGTCGGGTGAGGAGGCACTCTTCGAGGAACACCGCTATCCGATGCCGTTTGCGAGCATAGAGTGGAAGGGCGAGCAAGGCCTCTCGGGTGCGGTCCTGCACAGCATGCCGTCGCCGGTGCCCTATGGAAATGTCCGCGATCAGTGGTGGTCGATGGGCGTTGTGGCGAAGGAGCGGACAACCGAGCTTCAGCTTCTCTCCGGGCCGTGCGCGTCGAACGGCAAGCGGAACGTCATTAAGGCGATTCAGCCCGGCTTCGTGCCCTATGGGCCGACGTATCTGAACGTTCCGCCGGGGGCGATCATCGAGAAGACGTTCTTCCTCGACGTGTATCCTGTCGCCGCGGCGGGCAGCGGTTTTCAGCGACCGGTGCGGACATCGCTGTCGCTCTTCGACCCTTATAGCCTGGACGGGCTCCCGAGCTTCAGCGAGATCATCCGGGCGAAATATCGATACGCCAAGACACGATGGGCGCAGGTGGGTGATATGGCCGGCTTCCGGAAGTTCCCGGACAAGAACTTCCTCGTGATGGGGTGGTGCGGGCAGGCCGATTCGCCGGGCTACGCACTCCAAGTGTTGGCGAAGGGTCTGAGCGAGCCGGCTGCGCTGGACATGGCTCGTAAGGCGCTGGACTCGCTCTCGGGCGCCGGGTTCTATTCCGGTGGCTTTCACACATGGTACGACCTCGACAAGAAGACGTGGTCGGGCCAGGAGCTCGTCAGCCAGGGGCAGGCGATGTTGAACTTTGCCCAGGCGATCCGAGTCGGCCGGAAGAACGGTTCGGATACGTCGCGCTGGGAGGGTTTCCTACGTAAGGCATGCGAGGTGCATGCCGAGCGGATTCTCACGGCAGGTTGGCGTCCGCATTCGACGAACGAGGGATTCCTCATTGCGCCGCTGTGCAGGGCCTCAGAGCTATTCGGCGAGGCGAGATTCCGGGAGGCGGCGGTCAAGGCGGGCCGGAGGTACGCCGAACTTCACGTCTCGATGCGCGAACCGTACTGGGGCGGCACACTTGATGCAAGTTGTGAGGACAAGGAAGGGGCCTACGCCGCCATGCAGGGGTTCCTCTTCCTCTACGAGCTGACCGGTCAGACCGAATTCCTTTGCTGGGCCGAGCACGCCTGCGATGTCGTCCTGACATACGTGGTTGTTTGGGACGTCGATCTGCCACCGGGCCGGTTGCGAGATCATCGATTCCGGACGACCGGTTGGACGGCCGTGTCGCCGCAGAACCAGCACGTCGACGTCTTTGGCGTCATCATCGCCCCGGAGATCTGCCGCCTGGGGCGACACCTCAATCGCGACGATCTCCAACGCCTGGCAGTCGTCATGTACCGGTCGTGCGGCCAGCTCATCGATCCGTACGGCAGCCAGGGCGAACAGCCTCAACACACCAATTACGCCCAGCGCGGCAAGGTGGACGACGTATTTGCCCTTCGAGGCGGATACGCCGAAGATTGGACGGTCTTCTGGATTACGGCCCATTTCCTAAACGCGGCCGCGCAATTCGAGGAACTGGGCGTTCGGGTTTGGGAGTAGGCAGGGGCGGATGAACTTGGGAGGTGACGAAGGATGGGTACTCGACGGGCGTGTGTATCGGTTTGGCTGGGGCTTGTGTCCTTGGGTGCATTGTCTTGCGGGGCGGTCGAAGCGGGCGAAATTGGGAGCCTTGCCGATGTGGCCGCCGGCTGGAGGGGCGAGGTCGTCGCGAAAGTCGACCAGAGTTATGCCGGCTGGGACGTGGAAATCGGCGACGGCGATAACGACGGCAAGAACGAGATCCTCACCACGGGCTGCCCCGACAGTCGGCTCTACCTGTTCAAGAAGGACGGCGGTTCGTGGCAGACCCGGCTACTGGCCGAGAACCTCGCCCATCGAAAGCCCGGCATGGGCCTGGCCGTCAAGGTCGTTGACCTGAACAAGGACGGCAAGAACGAGATTATCCTCGGCACGGGACAGGAGGCCGACGATACGGCGTGGTTTTACGTCTTTCAGACCGACGGGCGACAGATTACGAAACGGCTCTCTTGCCAACCCAAGTGGTGCAACAAGAGCGCGTACACGCATGACCTGGCCCCGTACGATCTGAACGGTGACGGCGTTCTGGAGGTCGTCTCGGCCTATTGCGGCGGCGGCGAGATCATCCGGTACGACTTCGACAAGGAACTCACCAAGATCGGCGCGCGGAAGATCTACAACCTTTCCGGTTCGGGCGAGGAGTCGTTGATCGCGGACGTCGACAATGACGGGAAGGTCGAGTATGTCACGTCCAACAGCTTTCGGGCAGGCAAGGCGAAGGTCGAGATCTTCGAGTTTGACGGCCAAGGCGAACTGGTCACGCCGCCCCGGATTGTCGTGGACGGTGTCGACGGGCGGGGGTGTTTCTACGCGAGCATCATGATTGGCGACGTTGACAACGACGGAAAGAACGAGATGGTTGTCGGGTGGAAGCACGAGCAGAAGGTCAATAAGGCCACCCTCATCGGCTATCGCGTTACCGATCGGGCCAGGCCCGTCTATACATTCGAGCGGGACACCGAGGACCTCGACATGGCCTATTTCGAGAAGATGATGGTCATCGCGGATGCCGACAACGACGGGAAGAACGAATTGGTGATATCGACCCGCGGTGACAATGTCTCGGAGTTCATCACCAGCAAGCACCTGGGGCACGTGTTCATGTACACGGTGTCCGGACCGGAGCGGATCACGAAGGAACGGCTCGTCAAGTTGCACGAAGACAAAGCCGAATCATCGTGGCCGGCCGTCGGCGATGCGGACAACGACGGCAAGAACGAAGTCGTTCTGGCGACGGGCAAGGGCGATCGGACAAAGCCGGGTGTTTCGTACGTCGTGCTGGTGAGGCGGCGCTGATCAATCTTGGCCGTCGTGGCTACGCAGGATGGGGGCCATCCGAACAGAGCTCGAATCATTGGGGACCTTTTGGTGGTTTGAGGAGGTGAGCATTTGATCCCCTATCGAAGGGTCCTTCGGAGGCCCTCGACCGGCCGGCGTGAGGTGACGGTTTCCTCACGATAGGTACTCGTTTTCAATTCCGACCCCGAGATCGCGAACGGTCTTGAACGAGGCGAGCAGGTCCTTGCCTTTTCGAACGGCCTCGTCGATTTCGCTCAGCAGCTCGTCGTGATTCATGGGTTGTTCGTTCCTGATGGCTGTTCGTTGTTCCTTGCGCGGAGTCTCTCGCAATCGACGGACGATCCGGGCCTCGTCAATGAGCACAGATTGCCTCTTGGCCACGTCCAACAGGTCGCGCGTCTTCTCGGTCAACATCTTCTGCTCTAGAGCGCGTCGAATCGTAATCGCCAGGTCGATTTCGTTGCAGGGCTTGGTGAAGAACTGGTACACCTTTCCCTCGTTGATAGCCCGCAACGCCGCGGGGAGTGACGGATGGCCCGTCAAGACGATCCGGACAGTGTCCGGGCGTGCGGCCGCCACTGCCGCTAGGAACGTCGTACCCGACATCCCGGGCATCTCCTCGTCGGAGACGATCAGGTCGACATCGTGCGCATCGAGTACTTGGGCGGCCTGTTCGGCTGAGTGTGCGGTCAGGATTGTGTAGGGTTCTTTGTGGAGGGTTCGCTTCAGGCCGTCGAGAACATGAGGTTCGTCATCTACCAAGAGAATGGTTTGGGCCATGGCACTAACTCCTCTGTGACGCCGCCACTTGGGCCTGCGGCCTTTCCGGAACGTCGTAGTCACCGCGAACGAAAACGCGAACAGATGTTGGCATCGGTGTGCGTCTAGAATGATTGATCAGTCGCTGACAGACTGAGGGGGTGGCCTCCTGCCCCTTGGATACGAGCAGGAGTCCGGTTGTCGTCCTTATGTCCTCGGCGAAGGTCATGCCGCTCGCTAAGTCCTCCAAGGCCACCGTGCGAACCACCACGGTCTCTGCCAGCTCGACCACGCCCTCTAGGGCGTTCAACACGTCGGGGTCGTAGCGTCGTGCCTGCTCTCGAAGTCGTTGGAAGGCTTCGTATTCATCCATTCCAGAGGATTTCAGTGCGTCGAAGTCCAGGGCGACCTTGAGGATACGGGCTCCCAGCGGAATGGCCCTCCCCTGTTTCGCGTCGGCCGGAGCCCCCGTTCCGTCGAAGCACTTCTCCTGGTAACCGATGATCTGCGCGACGTTTTCAAGGCGTGGGATTTTCGCCACGATATCACGTCCGACGGACGGATGGGCCTGGAACATCTTTGACTCCTCGGGCGTCAGGGTTCGGCCGAGGTACACCGCCTCCATCGTGTCCGGCGGGATTGTGACGCAGCCGATCTGCGAGAGCATCGCAGCCACGTCCAGTTCCCACGAAGGGGGAATCTTGAGTTCGGTTGCCAGTTGGCGGACAAGACGATAAACGCGAGATGCCCGTCCAAAAGCGGTCGGGTTGACCAGGGAGAGTACATCCACGAGCACTTTGACGCTCCCGCGAAGCGTCTTTTCGAGAAGCTCCTTCTCGGCTCTGATCAATCGGTACTGATGAAGGCCTGCAAGAATTGCCTTGGCAAGCTGCTCCGACGGACAGGGTTTGGTAAGGAATCGAAAGATGCTCCCCTCGTTGACCGCCTCCATGGCGGTGTGTTGATCGGAATTTCCCGTCAGCATGATACGAACGGTGTCGGGGGAAAGCGACTTCACCTTCGCGAGGAACTGGACACCGTCCATACCCGGCATTCGCATGTCGGAGACGATCACGGCGTATGGACCTTGCGACTGAAGCGCCGTCAGGGCAAGATCGGCACTCGTGGCCGTGTCGATCTTGAACTCCCGACGGAGCTGCCGTCGATAGGCGTCGAGGATATGAGGATCGTCGTCAACACAAAGAACCTTTTCCACTACGGCTTGCCTCCCTTCTGTCCGCAGAGTACTCCTCTGGCCAACTCCCTCCAGCGATCCAGACGGTCCGCAAGGCCCAGTCCGCTCAGGTAATCAAGCCGGATTTCAAATGGGTGTGCCTGGTCGGCCGAGGGATGGGCCTCGTGTTCCAGGGCATTCGCCACATGCACGGCGGTCAACGGGCTGAATGTCGTTGCCATGTGGTGGGCGGGCGTGTGGTGGTAGGCGATGCCCTCGACAATCAAATCCGGAAGTCCCCACAGGCCCATCAGATAGGCTCCGACCTCCGCATGGGTCGTTCCAAGGACCTCCCGTTCCGCCACCCACATCGGGACCGCTTTAGCACGCGCGTGTACTATCGAGTTCTGGTACTGGTCGGGGACCTTGGCCGCAAGGACCAGTTTGCCGGCATCATGAAGAAGCCCCGCCATTAGGGTGTGGTCGGCCATCTTGACGTCCCTGCTCGTTGCCGCTGCGATTGCCCGCGCGATCGTGCCGGTGGCCACACTGTGATTCCACAGCACGGGGAGATCAAACTCTCGAACCTTTGGCTGTTCGAATTGGGAGAAGACCTGAATCGTCAGGACCAACGATTTCACCGTGTCGAGGCCGAGCAGGTTGACGGCCATGGCCGGAGTGGATATATGCCGGCGCAGGCCAAAGAACGCGGAGTTGACCAACTGAAGGATCTTCGCCGTCATTCCGACGTCCTGGGAAATGATGTCGCCGATCCGCTGGATCGAGGCGTTGGGGAGACTCAGCTCCTGAACGACTTTCATGTACAGGTCGGGGAGACTGGGCAGCGAGTTCATCTGCGAGACAAGGTCCTTGAGCGACGGACTGTTCAGGAGTTCCCGGAGGGCGCAGGATCGAGCGACGGTCTCCTTCAACATTTCGGGATCACAGGGCTTGGCCAAGTACTGGTGCGTGGGGCCCACGGAGCGGAGGATCATCTCCTTGTCCGAGTGCCCGGAAAGCACGATCCGAACGGTCTGCGGATGTCGTCGCATGACCTCGGTCAGGAGTTGAGCCCCGTCCATGCCCGGCATCCGCATGTCGGAGACGACGACGTCGAAAGGTGTCTGAGACATCAAGCCGAGGGCCTCTGCCCCGCTGGTTGCGAAGGCCATCTCCCACTCCTGGCGCATCGACCGCAGCATCCGCCGCAGACCGTCGAGCACGTTCCTCTCGTCATCAACGAACAGGATTCGCTTCATGTCGAAGACCCTACCTGCACTTCCCCGGCTGTGTCACCGGACGATTCGGCATGAATAGCCTGGAACTCGCCTACAGATCTTTCAAAGGCCTCACAGACCTCAGGGTCGAAGTGCTTTCCCTTCTCGCTTTGGATGATCTCCACCGCTTCGGCCTCCGGAAGAGCGGGTTTGTAAGGCCTTTCGGACCGCATGGCGTCGTAGGCGTCCGCCAATGCAACGATTCTCGCCTCGAGAGGAATGCTCTCGCCGGAAAGCCCGACGGGGTATCCCTTTCCGTCCCACCGTTCATGATGTGACACTGCAATGTGCGCCGCCATCTCCAGAATCGGGTTGGTGATCGCTTTCTGATCCGGAGGACGCCTGTTGGGGTTCCAGGCCTGGAAGGCAACCATGGTCTTGGGCGCTCCTCTGAGTATCTGGGCCCCGATGACGCAATGCCGCTTCATTGTTTCCCACTCTTCCGGCATCAACCGACCCGGTTTGAGCAGCACCGCGTCAGGAACGCCGATCTTCCCGATGTCATGAAGTGGCCCCGCGAGGAGCACTCTCTCGACGAATTCATCAGGCGTTCCGAGGACCTCCGCAATCACGCGCGAGTAGCATCCCACCCGAACCACGTGGTTGCCGGTCTGGTCGTCTCGATACTCGGAGACCTTTCCGAGCCTCCATACGATCTGAAGCTGGGATTCCCTCAGGGCGAAGGTCCTCTCCTGCACCTTCCGGTCCAGCATCTCATTCTGCGCCCGTAATTCCGCCTGATAGGTCCGTATCTTCAGCACGCTGCGAATCCGCGCCTTCAGTTCCGACGGATCGACCGGCTTGCTCAAGAGGTCTGCCGCTCCCGACTCCAACGCACGTTTCTTCAGATCACGCTCCTCAAGGCCGGTTAAGAACACGAGGGGGATGTCCTTCCACGCCGCCGACCGCTGCATTTCGGCCAACAGCTCGAAGCCATCCTTCCCAGGCATCACCATGTCCGACACCACGACGTCGATGCTCTCGCGACGAAGCACATCAATTGCCTCGCTCACATTCCATGCGTACCTCAGGTCCCATTCGCTTCGTTCGGCTTGCATGATTCGCTGGACGGCCGCGAACACGTTGGGTTCGTCATCCACGAAAAGCACTAACTTCTTCATGCGCCGCAACCTCTTCACTTTGGTTGTGGGGAGGCCCGATCGGCAGTCGAACGACAAACGTTGTTCCCTTGCCGACCTCGGTTTCAAATGTGATTGCACCCCCATGTTTCTCGACGATCACCGCATGCGCAATGGCCAACCCCTGGCCGGTGCCTTTGCCGACTTCCTTCGTCGTGAAGAACGGATCGAAGACTTTCGAGCGAATGGCCTCCGGGATGCCCGTTCCCGTGTCGCTTACGCGAATCTCGACCCAATCGCCATCCCTCCGAGTGGAAACCCCGATCGTCCCCCTGCCACCGTTTCCGCCGACCGCGTCGCGGATGGCGTGGGCGGCATTGACGACTAAATTCAGAATGACTTGGTTGATGTCCCCCGGGAAGCAGTGGACCGGTGGGAGCGAAAGATCCAGGTTCATCTTCATCTCGGCCACGTACTTCCATTCGTTTCGAGCGACCGTGATCGTGCTCTCGATCGCTTTGTTGAGGTCGATCGCTTTTCTGCTGTGCTCGTCAGGATATGAAAACTCTTTCATGGCACGGACGATCTTGGCCACACGGTCCACACCCTCCACCGATTGCCAAATGGCCTTGGGGATCTCTTCCATGAGGTACCCCAGGTCGACGTCTCTCGCGGTGGCGTCCATTTCCGCGATTAGTCCGGCGGGCACGGTCCCGCGTCGCGAGGATTCCAGGACCTCCGCATACTTGTCCAAGAGCTTCTTGAGGTCTTCGAAGGCCGTGTGGAGAAAGCGGATGTTGTCGCCGACGAACTGTGTGGGCGTGTTGATTTCGTGTGCGATTCCAGCCGCCAACTGCCCGACCGACTCGAGCTTCTGCGCGTGCGCCAGTTGAGTCTGGAGGTTCGTCTGTTTCTCCTCGGCCTTGGCCTTCAGGACAACCTGGGCAACCGTATTGCCGAGGCTCTCTAGCATCGCGTCCTCGTCGGATAAGATGGCATGCTTGGAGAACAGCGCCAGGACGCCAATCGTCTCTCCGCCCGGCGGTTGAAGCCGATAGCCTGCGAAGGAGACTAGGCCTGTCTCCTTCGCCCAGTCGCGATCAACGGTTTCCGGATCGTTTGTCACGTCGTTGGTGAGGAACTTGTGCCCGTCACCCGCAGCCAAGCGTCCAATCCTGTGGTACCCGAAGGGCATGCGCCGGTGGGCCTGGCCGTCGGTGTGCGCATATCGCCCTGAACTCGCCATCAGGTGAAGACACCGGTCCCGATGGCAATAGGGACGCTGTTCCTCGGGCGTGTCGGCATAGACGCATCCAGACCGGCAGAGGTCGCCCGGTTTGGCGATCCAAACGCGGCAGAAGTCCGCACCAAAAATGTCCACGACACCGTCGGTAATCATTCGCAGTTTTTCACCCAGTTCATCGGGGCCGAGTAGATTCTGTTGGAGAGAGTTCAGCTTGCTCTGTCGCTGGATTATCAACTCGCGTGACGCCGCCATTTGCTTGCGCGCGGTAATGTCGCGAACCAGAGCCACAGTTTGAAGACCGTCGTGGTCCCGGTACGCGGAGATCGAGATCTCGATGGGAAACTCCGTGCCGTCCTTCCGCAAGGCGGTCAGCTCCAGCGTTTTGCCAATGACCGGTCCGTTCCCGGTTCGAACAAACTCAGCGAATCCTTTCCGCTTGGCCTCGCGATACTTTGGCGGCACAATGGTCTCCAACATGCTGTTGTCAAGCACTTCTGCCGCGCTGTAACCGAAGATCTTCTCCGCCGCGGAGTTCCATAGACGAATATTACCTCGGGAGTCGGCTGCGATGATGGCGTCCTGAGCGGTCTCGGTAATAGCTCGGTGACGCGCCTCGGATTGCCGGACGGCATTCTCCGCCTGTTGGCGTTCGGTGATGTCCTGAAACAGACCCAACAGTACGGGGCGGCCTTCCAGTTTGAGCGGCGCGGCGCTCACCCTTACGGGAACGATCCGACCGTCCTTCCGAATCACCTCGCCGTCGTAGTCTGCCACCTTGCCCTGTGCGGCATGGGCCGCAGACTTCTTCTTGTATTCGTCGGCCTTGCCCGCAGGATGAAGCTCCGCTTGGTGTATTCCCACGATTTCACTGCGGGGTTTTCCCAGTAGGACCTCGCCCTGCCGATTCGTCTCCAGAATCCGTCCTGTTTCCGCGTCGGCAAGAAACACCGCACAATTGAGCCCTTCGAAAATATGACGATACAACTGCTCGTTCTCGCGGAGTAATCGTTCGGCTTTCATGCGCTCCGCAACCTCAGCCTGCAGTCGTTGGTTGGTCTCTGCCAGCTCTATCGTCCGTTCGCGAACCAAGTCGTCGAGGTGATCCAGGTGCTTTTCCAGTTCCATCTTCGATAGGGCCGCCTGAATCACATGGCTGGAGCTAACCGCCAACCCTTCAAGCAGGCTGTCCTCATCGGCACCAATGGGATGCCGCGAGAAGAGCGCCAGAACACCAATGGGTTTTCCCTCGCAAGAAACGAGTCGATACCCGGCAAATGAAACCAATCCAAGTCCTCGAGCCCAATCATGATTGTGAACTCGGGGGTCGTTCGCGACATCATTGGTGAGGAACTTGGGTTCCTCCGAGGCGGCCACGCGCCCGATCTTGTAGCACCCGAAGGGCACTCGCCGGTGCATCTCGCCGTCGAGGTGTGTGTAGCGTCCCGAACTGGCCATGAGGTGAAGGCAGCGGTCTCGATGCCGGCACACGTGTGGACCCTCCGTAATCTTGGCGTGCGCGCAGCCCCCGTCGCAACGATCGCCGGGTCTTGTCACCCAGATACGACAGAAATCGGCGTCAAATACTTCCACGATGGTGTCCGTGATTCTCTGGAGTTTCTGGCGGATATCTCCGGATAGGAACATTTCATCCTGCTGGAGGCGGCTCAACCTCACCTGACGCTCGACGGTGGACTGGAGGGCCTTTTCCGCCCGCTTTCGATCCGTGATGTCTTTCTCCACGCCACGGAAACCCAACAGATGCCCCCCCTCGTCGAGGATCGGTACGCCGTTGGTCTGAAGCACGACCTCGTGCCCGTCCTTGGCCAGTCTGCGGTTTTCCAGGTCGACAATGGGCTGTCTCTGTGCGGCGGCCCGTTCAAGGACCTTGCCGATGCGGACCGCCTCGTCAGGGGGCATGAAATCGAGAAGGGTCTTGCCCAGCACTTCCTTTGGCAGGTAGCCGAGAACATCCGCGACATGTTCGGAGCAGTAGGTGTAGCAGCCCCGCTGGTCGGTCTCCCATACCCAGCCGCCGCTGCTCAACACCACATCGCGGAAGCGGGCCTCGCTGATCCGAAGCCGCTGAAACTCACTCGCTACGTCCACTGCCTTCAACGCCCGGAGGTACGGTGCAGCCTCCTGGCCCCACTCCTTCACGGGACGAATCTCCCAACGGCAGCGAGCGTCGCCCTTGCCGACACACTCCGTTTCGATGGCCAGGAGATCACGCCCGAAGAAGCCGGTGGCATATCCGGAGGCATAGCCGGTCAGTGTCCAACAGATCGGATGGTTGCTGAGGCCAAACCGCTGGAGATGCACCTCTGCTTCGTAAGAGTTGTGCCAGGTGCCGTGCATGTGGAACCGGCCCGTCGGGCGGTCGAACTCGATCTGCTCAGGGGTAACGCGGACGATACCCTCCAAGACATGGAGGGAAGGCCCGGCGGCCAGCCAGTCCGCTTCGCTTTCCCACTCGAAGGCTTCGCCCAGCATCTTGGCGTCGCCATGCCCGTGGGCGTAGCCAAAACGGGTGAGCACCCCCATGGCCAGTTCCTCACCCATGGTCTCGATCAACTGGTGGCGCAGGGTACCCAGGGCCTCGGCGTCGAAGATGACCGCACGCCGCTGATTGAAGAACAGGCGACCTGCTTCGACCTCAGGCCGGATCAACGTCGAGAAGGTCAAGTCGCCAACCCGGATCCGCCTCTTGGCTGGCCTTTCTCCACCGATCATCTGATGGTCCTTTGTGCTTCGGTTTCAGTCCGCTGACGCCTGTCGTGCGGAGACCGGCTCTGAAGTGATCGCGGCGGACACCCGCTGGGTGCGATGGGCATCGCGGAGCAAGACTACCTGGACTTCTGGATTCGAGAGCGCAGAGACCGCCGACGTCGGCGAGTGGACTGCGGACTCAGGTTTGCTGCCACGCTGCTTCTCCTCGAACAGCAAGAACCCAATCGATCCTGTCTGTCTGTTGATCGTCACGGCAACTTGTAAGGATAAGCAGAATCTTCTGCCGTAGGGTTGGGAAGTCCCGGCGTGAGCTATGTGCATGCCAGACGGGGAGAGTATGATTGTCCTGGGCGACTGCACTGTTGCATCGGACTGCATTCGCCTTGAGAGGCCCGATAAGAGAGTCCGAGAATGGATCGCGGTTCCTCTTGCCAGATGGAGAGTCTTGGCTCTATGGTGAGGGCAGGTCGCCCGAATCGAGCGCGTCGGCAGGGGGACGATACGGCAATCCGTCGCCTGGAAGACTCGAGTCCTTCCGCAGAACGGTGCTATTCTCGCCGACCGATCGGCTTTCAAGATGGAGGGAGAGACTGGAGGTTTGTCCATGTACCTAAGCGCGACGATCTGTGGTGTTTTCCTGTTTCTGCCGGCGTCCAGTGCGGAGCGGCCCACGGTGCAGCCGCGGGCGGAGCTCACGTCGGGCAAGAAGCTCGAGACCATCTTCAACAACGACTGTAAAAGCGTTTTCTGCGCCCTTGACGGCAAGAAGTCGTCGGCCGACGACTATCGGCGCATTGTGAGACATATTCTGGCGATGAAGCCGGGCGTGCTCGCACAGTATGGTCACTTGCCCGACGCCCTCCTGTTTCGCACCAAAGTGGGTGCGACATTCGACAAGTACCGGGTCGAGGTCCCAAAAAGGACTTGGCTGGATGCGAGTGACGAGGTCGCCGACAGGCAACGGGACA
>CAZQTW010000021.1:0-83673 GCA_964596165.1 uncultured Planctomycetales bacterium
AGATGGCCGGTTTTCAGGTGCCCATCACTGGCCGGTTTTGGGTGCCCCCTGACAATTGAGTGAGAAGCCTGTGCGGCAATCAATCGTCGGTGTGGTGTGCATCAGCCCGCGGCGCAACCCTGTACAGATCCAGCCCGGTTTGTTATCGCACCCATCCCAAGGGCCTCGGGGCTCTTTGTATGCACAGACAGGCCAGACGCCTTCCCGCGGGGCGCGGGGTTAATCCATGCTTTACCTGGCGTTAGGCACACATTCAGATTCCGCTCCGGCTGGAACAACCGACGGAGCCGTCCGCATCAAAGGGTTAGAAGCAAAGCGCGGTCTTTCGTGAGTCGAAAGTAGATACAAGCAACGATTGGGCAAGTGGACCGCTGCAACATCGAACCGGAGGCCAGGGAAGGCCCTAGCAATGTTGAACCTTACATTCCTAGCCCTACTTGTTACCGTCGAACCATGGCATGTCCGCGTAACCGGATATTGCCCTTGTCCAGTGTGTTGTGGTCGCCACGCCGACGGACTAACGGCAAGTGGAGCAGTAGCTAAGGGGAAGCTTGTTGCCGCACCGAAGCGATTCCGTTTTGGCACGTCCATTCTTGTCCCGGGTTACCACAGCGAACCGGTCCCTGTGCTGGATCGAGGGGGCGCCATCAAAGGCAATAGACTTGACCTCCTCTTTCCGACGCATCAGGAGGCAGTGGAATGGGGCAGCAGGAAGATGACGGTGTACGTCGTGAGGGACCGACCTGTCGGGTTGACGCGTTTGCCGGCAGTCATTAGCATAAGCCGTTGACAGGACCCCATATGACGGTCCGTCAGCAGACGAATGTCGGCGGCGTGGCCAAGTGGACAAAGGCGAGGGTTTGCAAAACCCTTATTCGTCGGTTCGAATCCGACCGCCGCCTGTGATTAGTGAGCACAAGACGAATAGGTGACCCATGCCAATCCAAGAATGGTCCGAACAGATCGTGCTAGCCGACCTTCAGGACGATCCTCAGTTCACCGACGACATCAACGCCCTGCTCGAGCTGGCCGAGGCCCGCAAGGATGTCGATGTCGTACTCAATTTCGCACAGGTCAGTTACGTAAACAGCTCTAACGTGTCCAAGCTTCTCAAACTGCGCAAGACGCTTTTAACGAACAACGGGCACAAGCTGAAGCTCTGTGGAATCAACACGCCGGTGTGGGGCATCTTTCTCACCACCGGGTTAGACAAGGTGTTTGACTTCGCCGATGACGTCACAAGCGGGTTGGCCAGCCTTCAACTGGACTCCAGCCGATAGAACGTAGTGGGGTTGGTTGGCGCAGCGCTTCTGCCGGCCGGTACGCATTCACGAGCGGCTCGTGGCCAAGGCGGACATTCCCAGGCACGCGGCAATTTGGCACGCCCCTCATACGATGAGATCCGCCAATAAGCCTCTCTAGATCCTCAATTATTCTGAGCCGTTTGCCGTCCCGCAGCCGAACCCGTCGTCTGTACGGACCATGTCCAGGGTTGACCGCTGAGCAGCTTCACACGCAGCACCAGAATGGCGGCCTCGATCTGAGGGTCTACGTTGGGGCGATCTTCCACGGGGATTGGTGCCGTTGTCGTGGGCCGCGTCGAGGCAACCGTTTGTGTGGTCGTCTTGGTCGCCTGAGTGGTTGTTGCGCTTGATGTGCTTCGGCTGGACGGCGCGGCACCCTCGGCAGCCAGTATGTCGCTATCTCTGCGAATCTGGAGGATCTTGATGATCTCCTCCGGCCAGAGCGGCACACCGATCTCCGGGGTAACGCCCCAGGTGTCGGCGTCGGGCTGTTTGTCCGGACACCGGTTGCTGGGCAGGTAGTACAACGCCGTGGTCAGCTTAAGATAGGCCAGTTCATTGGCCAGTGGAATAAGGTTTTGCACGCTTCCCTTGCCATGGGTTCTCGCGCCCAAGATGATCGCTCGATGATTGTCCTGCAATGCACCCGCAAGAATCTCCGACGCACTCGCGCTGGCTTCATTGACCAGGACGATCAGGTCTTTCGTGAAGAACGGCTCGGCGTTGCTTTGAGCCGGATACGTTTCCGAGCGGTCACCGCGTGTGCTGACAATGTTCTGCCCGCGAGCCAAGAACAACTCGGTGACCTCGATGGCCGTGCGAAGCAGTCCGCCGGGATTGAACCGCAGGTCAAGAATGAGTGCCCGAACGCCGTCCCGCTTGAGTTGCTCCAGGGCCTGCTTCATTTCCTGGACGGTGCCGTCCATGAAGCTTGGGTCGATCCGAATGTATCCGATGCGTTGTTCCCGATCGATCATGTAGGACCACTTGCCGTCCTTATCGCAACGGAACCCGCGAATCGACGTAATCGTGATGACGTCGCGCTCGACGGTTCGTTCAAACGGGGCCTCGCTCCCCCGCTGAATTGTCAACGTGACGGACGTACCCTTCGGCCCCATGATCTTGGGGACGATGTCGTCCACCTCCAGATGAGAGATGTCTTCCCCATTGACGCGAAGGATGACGTCGCCTGCCCGGATGTCCGCGCGCTGTGCCGGCGTCCCCGGCAAAGGCGTTACTACCAGCAACTTTCCGTCCTTTTCCTTGCGAATCTGGATGCCAATGCCTTGGAACTTCCCCATGGTGTGTTTCTTGAACTCTTGAAGCTCCGCAGGCCATACCATACTGCTGAAACGATCAAGCGGCTCCAATGCGCCGTCCATGAACTCGCTGACGAGCAGCGCTTCAGGAAGCTCCAGCGTTCGTGAATTGATCTTCAAGATCTGCTCAAACTGGCGGTAGGCCCCCTCGTGATCGAGGTCAGGTCCCTCCTCGATGCGGTGGGCCAGCGACGTGATCTCGCCGGTGAAACGAACAACGGCCTCCCGATCCCCGAGACGAGGAAACGTCTCGGCCAGTGTCGTGGTCTTCGCCAGAACACGAAGATTGTCGATGCCCCCCGCCAACGCGCTCTTGAAGTTCGCCTGACGAACGTAGTGTCGTCCTACTTGCAGGAGGGCGTCGCGAACCATTCTGGGATCGATGTCCTTCAGATCGTCCTGCCAATTCTGTTTGGACTCCTTCTTGTAGATTGCCTCGAGTCGAGCATGGCGCACACAGCGCTTTCGCATCTGCGTGAGCTCCTTGTCCCCTTTGTGGATGTTCTCGAGATAGGCGTACAGGGCGGCGGCGTTGGCCCAATCGCCCTTACGATACGCCCCTTCTGCTTCGCGCTTGGCTTGCGCGGCATAGCGGCCGATCAGCGGGTCGGCAACAAAGGCGTTAGGGTCCTTGGCGGTCTCATAAGCGCGGCTCACTTGCCGCATCGTCGCAAGCCAATCCCCCTTCTCCGCGGCAGCCTTCGCCTCGGACAGTTCATATTCATGGTCCATTCGCCGAAACTCGTCGCGCTGGCGCTGGAGCTTCTCATAGTCCGCAAGCCACTTCTGCACCAGCAGGAGATCAGGATTGAGCTGCCCGTCCGCCTTGAGGCGGCTCAGGGTCCGAGCTCCCGTATCGATTCTGCCCGCCAAGATCTCCCTGCATCCCTCTTTCCAGAGGGATGCGATTTGCTCGGGCTTGAGGGCCTGGACTTCGGCCGAAACGCCGCTCCCTGCCGGCAGGAGAATGCCGACCAGAAGGCCTATCCAGAAACGGAAAACACTCGATCGCTTGAGACGTCTTAGCATTGTCTTATCCTGGCGGACCTATCCGCTTAAGCCGGACGACCCGCGAATCGTGCCGTTACGTTGTCCGCGAGGGGTCATGTCGGCTACCTGCGTCGGGTCCCATCCGTACGAACCGACCGTCGCCACTCAAGGCAACGACTTCTTGATTCTACAAGACAGCTTGGGCGAGGTCCATTCATGCGCGCATCATGAGCGCGGTTCGCCGGTCTCTACGTCGGCCCGTCGGCTCGCCGGGCTTAAATCCTGAGGTTCTTTTGACATGGAAATGACCGCGGCCTGATCGGTCTTCCACGCCAACTCGAACGTGTCGCCTCGCCCCAGGGCCTTTCCGACAACCTCATCCACGACATCGGTTTGCGGTCGTGCGAACCGGACGAGCAGCCGAACAGTCGTACCCCCTGCCGATGGTTGTGTGTCAGAGCTACCTCTCGCTACCACGTGAAGTGGATTTCGGACGATCCACAGATACGTACGGTCTTGGCTCTCCCAGCACGTCGCCTCGGTGGCGACAGCCTCAGTCTGGCCTACCTGAAACGAGAACCACGGCTTTACACCCGCACGTTCGAGCAACTCCATGACGACTTTTCGCGTCTCAGCGGCCCTATCGGGTTGCCGCTCTCGATAAAGGCAGTATTCGGCAAGAGATACATTCATCAGCATGGCCCAGCCGTTGCCATGCCGACCCGCAATGAACGGACCGATCTGCCTCTCAGCCATGGGCAGGCCTTTTGCCCGTTTGCATTGTGCCCAGATGTCGTTTGCCGCCCGAGGGAAACTGGCCCTCCAGTTCGTCTCTGCATCGAACTCCGTAAGCGTCTGACCACCGAACAGGTTTCCCAACATGACCGGTGGATGGTTCGTTATCCCCAGAAGCTCGTCCAATGCCGGTCGCCTTCGTCCGCGGCCATGCTGGTCGAACAGCCCAACCATATGGTCGGCAATCAGGACGCCACCCTGCTGGACATACCGCATGAGTTCGTCCACCTCGATGTCAGACAGCGCCAGCACGCGGGGAAGTATCAGTACTTTGTATTCGGACGCATTGAATCGGCGCCCAATCAGGTCGGCGTAGGAGACGAAGTTGTATTGAAGGCCGGCATCTTCGAGCACGCGGGTCCATGCCCAGAATGCGGCATTCGTGCTGGCCAACTGGTCGTTGATCGAACTGAGCCGGTTCATCCACGTGCGGCCGTGCACCTGGCAATCCATGAACCAACTAACTTGGATGGAGGGATGCGAGTAGTAGAGGGCGATTCCGTTGTGCCGCCATTGGGTCCCCACGAGCTTCCGACTCATCTCGGCCAACTTGCGAATCCCCGGACCGAGGCGAAACATGTCCTTGTCTTGTCCGAACCAACCGTCCGCGTAGGCAATGTTCCCTCGGTAGCCATGGGCAACGGCGTACCAGTTTGGCCATTCACCGTCGGGGCCATTGGGGTCGCCGTATCCACCCGACACCAGAACGGCCTGACCGTCGATGTTAAGCGACCGGGCAATCTCCATAGCCGCGCCGATATCGTACACCTCCAGGAACTGAACCTTTCGCATGAGTTTGGCGTAGTCGTACCCGCCGTAAGGCGCCGGTCCCTGAGCGCCGACAAATCCGCAGGGGGTCGCCGGGTCCAGCGAGTTGGCGAAGAGAACGAGATCGCCGACCAGGTTCAGCAACTGAGAATCCATGAAGCTGAGCGCATCGCACCAGGGCGACAGGTTCCACTGGGTTACCGGCCGTCGATAGAGATGCTGGAAGTCATCCGGCGTGGCCATCCGGTGGAGATATCGCTCGTTCTCACTGCCCCACTGCCGAATCAGGGCGGCGCGGCTACCATACCGTTTCATCAGCCACGCTCTGAACTCCCTGATCGTCATGGGATTGTTGTCCCACTGACAGGGATTCGTGAACGTGGACCAACTGATTTCGTCGTCCAGCGAGTAAGCGACGTGCGTTCGGTATTTCTCGCACGAATGAACGGCCTGTTCCAAACGCTCCCGCAACCGATCTTGGACACTGGGGTCGGCCAGACACCGTGGTCGGCGGGAGTTGGCTCGGTGGGTCAGCGAGCTGAACTCCTGGGGCAGATGGAGATCGCCCCTGCCCGCCGCATGGTCCAGATACCACAACAGGCCGTACTTCTCGTGCAAGTCGGCGTCGAGCCTCGGGGTCCAATCGCACACGCCCCCGTTGAAGCCGGCCTGGCGCATGGCGGAGACGAGGGATTCGTCGTAGTTGCGCGGCCAGTCATGCCGCCAGGGAAAGAGAACCCACCGATCCCAACGTTCGGGAGAAGTCACCTGCCTGAACCCGACGACGGAACGGAAGTCTTCGGAGGTACGAACGTACCAGCGAAAGTCCTCGGCCGACGCGGCGGTCACCCCGATGCCGACTATCGCCGCCACGATCGGGAATAGGCTGTAACGACGATCCTCACACACAACGAACCTCAAACATGGACAAGCATCGGCGATGATAGACGGGCATCCGAGCGGCGGCAAGGCACCGACCGCGCCGGATCGGCTGGAGATAGCTTATTTCGTGGTGCAAATCGGCCGATAATAGAAATTGCGATGCGTAATGTCGTTGTGCCGATCGGTCGCCTCCGGGGCAACGACTGCATCGCCACAAGTCGGACGGCTCGACCATGCCCGAACACCGACATCTTGGTCCTAATGATGTACTCACGACCGGCGAGGTTGCGCGGATCTGCAATGTGGCGCCAAGGACGGTTTCCAAGTGGTTCGACACGGGGCAGTTGCGCGGCTATCGCATACCGGGCAGCAAGGATCGCCGGATTCCCGTTCAGCAACTGGTGCGTTTCATGAGGGCCCATGGAATTCCACTCGGAGAGCTGGACTCCGGCCAGACGCGAGTCCTGCTTGTTGACGAGGACGGCGAACTGCTGTCGCTACTCGAACAGGCCCTCAGCCGCACCGAGCGATACGGTGTGAAGACGGCCACATCGGGTTTTGAGGCCGGCGCGATGGCCGAACGATTCAAACCCCACGTAATTCTCATCGACGTGACCCTGCCCGACATCGACACCGCCAAGATTCGTCGGTTCCTCCTCAGCAACGACGACTTGCAGGCAACAAAGCTCATAGCGACGAGCGGCGCGCTGACGGATGGCGAAACCCAGTCCCTCCTTCGGGAAGGCTTCGATAGCTGCCTGCACAAACCCTTCGACGTCCGTCAGGTCATGCTCGCCATCGAAGACGCCGTTGCCATCGTCCGTTGATGTCCGAGGTCACCCGCCTCGTCCACGGAGCCCTCACGGAAACCCGGATGTCGGCTGCCGGCCACGCGAAGTCCACAGCTCGGCGCGATCACGGATTCTGACTTTCGGATTCGGAATGCCGTCTCCTCCTCCGTTCCCCTTCCGCTTGACCTGCCCGGTCATGGCGTTAGTATGACCGCGTCAGTTCCGAAGACTCTAGTGGAGGCGACACGATGGCCAGTAAAGACGAGATGAAGAAGTTGCTGGGTAGGCCGATCTATCTGGCGCCCAACACCTACCTACACTTCTACAACGGCGGCAAGCTCCGGGCGCAGTTCATGGGCGAGCCCGACCCCAAGGATGACTTCCGCAGCGAGGAATGGATCTTCTCCACGAACCGCGCCGTCACACCCGGGCGCGACAACCCGCCGGACAAGGGCTTCAGCCGCGTGCAGCTTCCGAGCGGCGAGATCATTCTTCTCCAGGACGTTCTGAAGGCCTTCCCCAAGGAGACGCTGGGCCAGAAGCACTTCGACAAGTTCGGACCCAATCTGGGCATCCTGGCAAAGATCTTCGACGTGGGCGATGACGCCCACATTCCCGTGCACTGGCACCCGTCGCCGGCGTTCGCCAAGAAGCACCTGAACAGCCCCAACGGCAAGAACGAGGCCTGGGTCGTCATCGGAACTCGCCCCGGCGCCAAGGCCTGGATCGGCTGGAAACACGACGTGAAGGTCGAAGACTTCCGCAAATGGATGGAGGCCCAGGATGTCGAGACGATGCGCTCGCACATGCACGAGGTGACGCCGAAGGTCGGCGACATTATCTTTCTCCGCGACAGCTTCGTTCATTCGCTCGGCAGCGGCCTGTGCATCCTCGAGCCGCAGGAACCGACCGACTGGAACATCCTGGCCGAATGGAAAGGGTATCCTTACAAGCGAGAAGACGGCGCGTGCGGCCTGAGCTGGGACGTGGCGTTGACCGCCGCGGATTTCACGGCCATGCCTCTCGACTACCTGAACAACTACGTCAAGCGGACGCCGGAGATCATGCGGCAGGAGAACGGCAGCCGCGAAGAGCAACTGGTACCTCCGGAAGCCGTCCAATACTTCAACCTCCGCCGCGTGGTCGTGGGGAAGAAGATCAGGATGCCCGGCGATCGGGGGTTTTATTGCGCGATCCCGCTCGGCGACGGCCAGGGCAAGATCGTCGGCAAGTTCGGCGAGGCGCCGATCAAGCGGAGTAAGCACGTCTTCATCCCGGCGGAAATGGGCGATTACGAAATCATCAACACGGGCAGCACGCCGTTCGAGGTAATGTGCTGCTATCCGCCAAGGCTGGAATAGGACCGGGGATATGGGCTGTGGGACATGGCGTCCGACGCGATCGCCCTGTCCGTGTCTAGCGGCGCCCCCACCTCGGACCCTAGACTCTTCTTCACAAGGAGCCGAACCGACATGGCAAAGAAGCTTTCCATCGGTACCTGGGCTTACGCATTCGGGCCCTACCAGAACAACCCCATTCCTTTCGACACCGTGGTCCGCGAGGTCTCCCGGCTCGGGTTCGACGGCATTGAGATCGGAGGGTTCCGGCCTCACGTGCATCCGGACGACTACCCGATGAAGGCCGACCGGGACCGTCTTTGTGCCCTCATGAAGGCCAACCACCTTGGCGTCAGTGGCCTGGCGGCCGATTTCTGGTCGGCGCCCGGACCCGCCACGGATGCCGCCCAGGAGAATGAGGCGTACATCAAGCTCTTCAAGAAGAATCTCCAGCTCTGCGTCGACCTCGGCTCACCGGCGATTCGCGTCGACACGGTCAGCCCGCCGGACGGCCCGGAAGGCGTCGATCGCAAGCTGGCCTGCAAACGAATCGCCTCGCTGTGGCATGAGTGTGCTCAGATCGCGGAAGAATTCGGCGTGCGACTCGTCTGGGAGTTTGAGCCGGGCTTTTTCCTCAATAAGCCCTCTGAAGTGGTCCAGATGCACACCGATGTGAATCACCCCAATTTCTCAATCATGCTCGACACGTGCCATGCGTACATGTGTGCGGTTGTCGGAGCACGTCAACCGAAACCGGTGGAGACGCTCAAGGGCGGCGTCCTTCAGTTCGTCGAGATGCTCAAGGGCAAGGTGGGCCACCTGCACCTAATCGACTCCGACGGCACCCTACACGGCAACGAGACGAGCACGCACCGGCCGTTCGGTGAGGGGAAGATCGACTTCGACCAAGTCATCCCGGCTATCCACGAGGCCGGTTACGTCGGTGAGTGGTGGACCGTCGATCTGTGCTTCTGGCCACACGCGTGGGACGTCACCGCGGCCAGCAAGGCGTTCTTGGCGAAGTACATCAACGCGTTTTGAGAGTCGCCGCGAGATGCCTGCGTCGTGACGCGCCGACGTGGGGAGAAGGTGAGACGTCGCAGAAGCCGGTCGTGTTGCCAGAACAAGAGGTGAGGTCCGGTGCTCCTGGCCGCCGCACAAATCCGATCCGCCGATCTCTTTGTGATCCTGGCCTACATGGTCGGGATGATTGCGATGGGGCTTTGGCTTACTCGGAAGAGCCGCAGTGTGGAGGCCTACACCGTGGCGGCGAGGTCGTTGCCCGGTTGGCTCGTGGGGATCAGCATCGTCGGCACCTACGTGAGCAGCATCTCGTTCTTGGCGCTGCCGGGCAAGGCGTATGGGGGCAACTGGAACGCTTTCGTGCTCAGTCTGTCCCTCCCCATAGCGGCCATGGCGGCCGTGCATTGGTTCCTGCCCCTCTATCGCAGGACGGGGCTGATCTCTGCCTATCAGTACCTTGAGGAGCGACTCGGCGGTTGGGCTCGCGTCTATGCGTGCGTCTCGTTCGTTCTGCTTCAACTCGGCCGGGTGGGGGCAATCCTGTATCTGGTCGGGCTCGTGTTGACTCGAATGACGGGGTTGGACATCACCACCATCATAGTCATCACCGGGCTGGTAACGATCCTCTACACGGCCTTGGGCGGAATCGAGGCGGTCATCTGGACGGATGTGGTTCAGGTTTTCATCTTCTTCGGCGGCACGATTGCGGCCGTCTTGATTCTGCTCTTTGACGCGCCGGGCGGGGTGGGTCACCTGTTCACCTCGGCCTGGCAGAGCAGTAAGTTCAGCTTGGGCAGTTGGGATTGGAGCATTTCCACCTCGACGGCGTGGGTCGTGCTCATCTACGGGATCCTCGAGAACCTGAAGAACTTCGGCATCGACCAGAACTACGTCCAGCGCTACAACACAACCCGCACGGATCAGGAAGCGAAACGGAGCGTCTGGCTCGGATCGCTCGCCTATATCCCTCTTTCGGCATTGTTCTTTTTCATCGGAACCTGTCTGTGGGTCTATTATCAAGGAAACCCCGGAGAGCTTCCGGCGGAGCTGACGGAGAAGGCGAACGCGGACAGGGTCTTCCCCCACTTCATTCTGACGAAGATGCCGGTGGGCATCACAGGGCTTGTTCTTGCCGCCCTGCTCGCCGCGGCCATGAGCACCGTCAGCAGCGCCCTCAACAGCGCCGCCACCGTTTGTCTGGAGGACATCTACAAGAAGTACGTGCGAACCGCCGCAAATGACGGCCACTACCTGTGGGTACTCCGATCCATGACTGTCTGGTGGGGCCTCCTTGGAACCGCGGCCGGCATCGGCTTTCTGCTCTTGATGAGCGTCTACGCCAATGCCTTGGACCTGTGGTGGACCGTTGCGGGGATATTCGGAGCAGGCATGGTTGGACCGTTCCTCCTGGGGGCTTTCCTGAAGAGGGTGAGCAACACGGGCGCCATCATCGGCGTGATCGCCAGTGTCCTCGTCGTCGTGTGGGCAACCCTTGCCCGCAACTTGCCGGATGCGTACAAGTGGATGGAGTGTCCCCTTCACACGTTTTTGATCGGCGTAACGGGCGTCATCATCCTGATGGTCGTCGGATGGCTCGCATCATTCATCTGGCCACCGCCGAAGGAAGCCCCGCCACCCAAGACCGTTTGGAATGCCCGTGGGCGGAGTTAGGGCTTACCGCGCACACCGGCAAGAGCGTGTCCCGACTGTTCGTATCGTACGTAGGTATTCGGAAGTCAATTGGAAGCACGTGACAGAAAGGCCGATGCAGACTCCGAACAAGGCGCCCGGCTTTCTCCGCGAACTCGGATTCGTGGATGCTGCGATGATCGTGGCCGGCTCGATGATCGGCTCCGGCATTTTCATCGTAACGGCCGACATCGCGAGGCTCGTCGGATCATCCGGCTGGCTCCTGACGGTCTGGGTGATCACCGGCCTGTTGACCGTCGGTGCGGCCCTGTCCTACGGTGAACTGGCCGCCATGATGCCGCATGCCGGCGGGCAGTACGTCTACTTGCGGGAGGCGTATTCTCCGCTGGTCGGGTTCCTCTACGGATGGGCGTTGTTCCTCGTCATCCAGACCGGCACGATCGCGGCTGTCGCGGTCGGCTTCGCACGGTTCGCGGGGGTCCTCATTCCGGCCATCTCACCGACCGTCTACCTGCTACGACCGGTCAACCTTTCGGCCGACTACGCGGTAAGCCTGTCATCCCAGCAACTGGTGGCTATCCTGCTGATCGTCGTGCTGACCGCCATGAACGCGCGCGGGTTGCGGCTGGGCAAGGTCGTGCAAAACGTCTTCACGTCCGTCAAGGCGATGTCACTTGTGGCCTTGATCCTTCTGGGCATTCTCATAGGTCGCAACGCAATCGCCGTCGATGAAAACTTCGCCCGCCCCTGGACGCCGCACGGAACGTCGGCGATTCTCCCTGACTTCTCGTTCATACCGAGTACATCCGCGGAAAGCGGCATTATCGGCTTGCTGATCGCGATCTGCGTGGCCCAGGTCGGCTCGCTCTTCTCGTCGGACGCCTGGTTCAACATCACCTTCGTGGGCGGTGAAGTGAAGAACCCCCATCGCAATGTACCGCTCTCGCTGGCCGTCGGGACGGGCGCGGTCATCCTGCTGTACATTCTGACGAATCTGGCTTACTTGTTCACCCTGCCCCTGGAGAGGATCCGGAACGCCCCCGACGACCGCGTGGCCACGGCGTGCCTCGAGGCCGTCTTCGGCAACGGCGGGGCGACGATCATGGCTATTGCCATTGTCATCTCCACTTTTGGATGCAATAACGGCATTGTGATGAGCGGTGCTCGTGTCTACTGCGCCATGGCCAAGGACGGCCTGTTCTTCGGCCCCGTCGGACGACTCAATCGTCGTCACGTCCCTGCTGTCGGATTGGCGGTTCAGTGCCTTTGGGCATCGTTGCTTGTGTTGCCGCGGACGCGACTGAGGGACACAGCGGGGAAGCCTTTGCTGGATGCGGCCACAGGATTGGAACGATATGGAAACCTGTACAGCAACCTGCTCGACTACGTGATTTTCTCTGTTCTGATCTTTTACGCCCTGACGGTCGCCGCTCTGTTCATCTTGCGGCGTAAGCGACCCGATGCCCCTCGGCCCTATCGGGCCATCGGGTACCCGGTTGTGCCTGCCCTCTATCTTCTGGCAGCCGTAGTCATCATGGCGGTCTTGGCCGTCTACAGAACACAGACAACCTGGCCGGGATTGGTCATTGTGCTCACGGGTGCGCCCGTCTACTACGTGTGGAGGATATTCGTCCGCACGGACGAGGCTATCGACAACAACGTTTGAGCAGTGTCGCAGGCTGTGCCTGAACCGAAGATGCGTGTTCGGGGATCAACTCGACTTGGGACCCTTTTCGGCAGTGGGCGGTGGCTTGGCGCCGCCTGATTTCTCCGCCCCGGCTGTACCGGGCGCGGGGGCTAATGCCATCCCGAATGCCCAACGGAGCCGACTGAGCCCGTTGTTCAGTATCTCCGATTCCTCTTTTGTAAGGTTTCCCTTCGTTTTTTCTTCAAGCATGCCGATCATGTCGATCAGGTGCTTGGCGAGTGCCGGACTTGGTGGAATGGTTCGACCATCCTGGGTCTGTGCGCCCCCCAGCGCAATGATCGCCTGCTGAAACAGCGAATCCAACAACTCGAGGAAGAGCGACTCTCGGGCCTCGCCGCCTTCCGCCGCCTTCGCCGCCTTCTCCTTTTCGGCTTCGGCCGCAAGGCGCTCCTTCTCTCGCTGGGCCTGCGCTTTCCAGTCATCGTCCGCTATGATCCGAGGACCTTCTTCATCCGGCATGGGTTTCTCCCGTGTTTCCAGTGTCAGTAAGTCCGCCAGACAACCATCCTAGCGGGACCCTCGCCCCAGTCAACGAAAACGCGGAATGCCCACGCAATTCCCACTGGGGACGATCGAGCCGATCCACCGGCCGCACGCCCAAGCGGAGTCTTGCGTTCCGGGCGAAACCCATCAGCGGATGGGACGATAATGATGGCCGTCTCGTGTGTCTTCGCGGTCACACTCGCCTCAACTGGTTCAGCGTCGCGCGAAAATCCTTGGGCAGCGGGGCTTCAAACGTGACCGGGCCGGAACCCGAGGGATGCTCGATCGTGATTCTCGCGGCGTGCAGCGTCAGCCGATCGATCAGTGGACGCTCTTCGTGTCGGCGGCTCTGATGATAGCCGGCCTTGAAGCGCGAGAGGTATACCGCCTCAGCCCCGCCGTAGATCGGATCCACCATAAGCGGATGCCCGATCGCCGCCAAGTGGACACGAATCTGGTGCAGACGCCCGGTTAGCGGTCGGCACTCAAGCAACGTATTGCCCGCCAGTTGCTCGACGACGGCGTAGCGGGTCCGCGAAGCCTTGCCGCCTTGGGTGGCAACCGCCGCGCGTGTCCCGTCTTCGATCAATCGGAGCGGAAGATCAATCTCGCCCGCCTCCGAGACAATCCCTTGGACCAAGACAAGATAGACCTTCTCAACTCGACGCTTAACGAATTGCTCCGTGAGCCTGCGTTGGGCGTTCAGCGTGCGGGCAAAGACGATGACACCGCTTGCCCCCCGATCCAGACGGTGAACGACGCGGAGCTTCGTGTCGGAAGGTATCAACCCCTGTGATTTCAGCAGGCCGGCCAAGTCGGTCCCTTCGTCGCGGCCAGGAACGGACGACACGCCCGAGGGCTTGTTGACAACAAGGATCTCACCATCCATGTGCAGGATTTCGGCGCTTGGTTTTCGCCGGCGCGTCTCACTCATGATACCACATCCTTACGGGAAACCTCGGGAAAGTATAGCCTGAATGCATCTCTCGCCTCCGCAAACAGCTTGTCCAAGAGGCATAGTGTGTGATCAGAGGACTGCCGCCCCATGGTCCGGGGTCTATCTCTGAGACATAATACGGCCCGGTTGAGCTGCCATCCGTCGTCAAGATGTGACGGAAGAGGGACTTTCCTCAATCCAACGGGAGGTCGCGGACCATGCGCACCCCCTCTGGGTTGGTACGGACGTTGGGCGTTCTCGGAATCGCCTTCCCCTGGTTGTCGCTCCATACGGACTCATTCGGGCAACAGACGGGCGTGAAGACCGCCGACCGCATGCGTGCGATGAACTGCGTTGTGGTCAGCCCCGAAGGCCCCCGCGATGGCGGCGACTTCGGGCCGTTTACGCCCGACACCAAGACATCCGGTCTTCAGGAGGCCTTCGATCGGGTCGACGGTCTATCGTACGTCATCGAGTATCGAGCGGATGGCGACAAGCCGTTGGTCCACGTTTGGCGAGTTGATACATGAGGTTCGGAAAGGGAATGAAGACCGCAGGCGGACCGAGACCGAGTCGGGGGCGGAATCGCGAGTCCGCGACTCCGCCCCCGATTGTTCTTGAGACGGCCCCCATGCGTCAAACGGGCTACTTTTTCTTCGACCTCACCTCTTCCTTGATCCTCTGAATGTGTCCTCGGCCCAGGGCCTTGACCTCACACCCCAGCTCGAAGTAGCGGCGAATCTTGTCGTCGTCGAGGATACCAAAACAGTCGACTACGGCCAACGGTCCGCCCGCCCATTGCACGACCTCGTCCGGATTGAGCGTCAGATAAGGGGCGTGCCGAACCGCCAGGATGACGGCCTCGGCCCCCTTCAGGGCGGCGGCAATATCCTTTTGAACTCGGATGTTGACCAAGTCCTCTTGGCTTCGGAAGAACCTTGCCCACGAATGTCCCGGCGCCGGATACGTATCTTGGGACTCCAGCTCGTACCAGTGATCGACATAGGGGTCGTGAACTCGCATTTCCGCGCCCATCTCGGTCAGTTTGCGGACCACAAGTTCCGAACCGCTGTATCGCGTATCGCCCACGTCCTCGCGATAACTTGCACCGCACAGCAGCACGCGGGCGCCGGCGATATAGCGTCCCATGTTCCGAAGGGCGTCACGTGTCAGTTCGGCCACGTGCAATCCTCGCGTATCGTTGATGTCGATGGCCGCCGTGGTGATCTTGAAAATGTCGTCCTCAAAACCCAGGATATGCTTGTAGGCCCATGCACCCAATCCGCCGTCCTTCGGCAGGCAGTACCCGCCGATGCCCGGGCCGGGGAAGATCATGTTGCTGTGCGTCGGCCGCATCTTGATGGCCTTGATCACTTTGATCAGGTCCACGCCGTTCCGCTCGGCGAACAGGCTCCACTCGTTGAGAAAGGCCAGAATCGTCGCGCGGTAAGAGTTCTCGACGATCTTGGTGGTCTCCGACTCGATCGGGCGGTCCATCACGGTCAGGGGGAACTTATCCGTATTGAGCACCTCCTTGAGGAACTTCACCACGCGGTCGCGCGCCTGGTCGTTGCAGCCCGAACAAACTCGCCAGAAATCACGGATCGAAGAAACATACTCCCGACCCGGCATGACGCGCTCGAAGCTATGCGAGAGAAGCGGCGACGACTGGATGCCCCTCGCTTGGAAGGCCTTCTTCATGATCGGATAGGCGACAAACTCCGTTGTACCCGGGGCAACGGTGGTTTCGATCAAGACGAGGCAGTCCGGCTTGATGGTCTGGCCGATGGTCCGCATGGTCGCCTCGAGGGCGGCCATGTCGGCCTCGCCGGTCCGCATATTGCCCAGATCACGCTTGCTGTAGTCGCATTGAACGTCGACGACGACGCAATCGGCCAGCTTCAGACATTCACTGTTGTAGGTCGCGATAAGTGTCTTCTTGTCGCGAACGCAGCGAGCGATCATCGGATCGACTTCGGGGTCCTCTGCCTTCACCGGCGACTCACCTCGGCTCAACATCGGAATCTTCCAGTAGCTCCTCGCGCTGGGCCTCTGGCAGCCGATCACGAACTTGCTGGACTTGCCGGTCTTCTTGTCCACCGTATCGGCGATGATGGCGGCCATCACGGCCCCCACGAATCCCACGCCCATAACAACCACGATTTCCTTGCCTTCGGCGCGGGCCGATTCCACCAAGGCCTTGACGCGCTCGAATTCGGCTGCGTATTCCTCTCGGGTTGGAATGGGGAACTTCTCACCAGTCGGACTGACGGAGAACTCGCTCACAGGTACTCTCCTAAGCAGTTAGCACGCTTGTGTTCCGCCACGAGGCGCGGACCCGGCGCACGTGGCAGTGCCATTATCTTATGGGGTTTTCGGCCGAACCACAGTGTTTCTTGAGCCATTCCGGCAATCACCCTCCCGAATTGCATCGGGACGCCACCGAGGCGGTCAGGACCCGGTAGATGATGACGGCCACCGGATTTGACTTGCCATCGCTCAGCAGCTACTAATTGAGGTTGAGGCGACCGTGGGGACGGTACCGGATGTTTCCGATCCGGATGCACTCCCGAGCAAGGACGAACCCATGAATGCCGTGCTTCGCAGGTTTCTCTGGCTGACTGCTACAAGCCAACTTCTGTTTTGCGGCTGCATTCCGGTCATACCCGGTGGCAACGGCAACACGGACACCGAACCCGATAACACCCCTTCCACGGCGCGGCCTATCAAGCTCAGTTCGACGGGACACGCCCTTATCCTCGGAAGTATTCGTACGTCCAAAGATGTGGATGTGTTCGATGTCGGCGCGGTCGAGGCCGGCGACCGGATTGTCGTCCACCTCAAGGCGACTTCCGGGTCTTCGCTTGACCCCCTCGTAGGCCTCTTCAACGCCGACGTCGAACTGATCGATTACAACGATGATGTGGATTACATCGGAGGGGACTACGACAGCCGAGTGGACCACGTCGTACGCCATGCGACCAACCATCTCTACATCGGCGTCACCGACAGTGGGTTCGGCGCCAGCAGCGGGGGGTACTCACTCGATATACAGGTTACAGGGGGTGGAAGCGTGCCGGCGACGAGATCCCAAGTCGTGATCCTCGACTTTGACGGTGCCGTCGTCCCTATCCCAGGCGACCGGACATACACCATCACCGCGTTCAATGCGGGGAGTGTCGACCCCAGGCTTAACGGGAAAGAGGCCGAGGTCGAACAAGGCATCCTGAACGTCATGAACGAGCGGTATGCCGCATACAATATCGACTTTTTCCTGGAAGGTGACCCCAACATCCCTTCGGACGTCGCGTACAGCTCCCTGGTATTCGGCGGCCGGAACCCGAGCATCTTTGGCATTGCCCAGGCTGTCGATCACTACAATCAGAATCCCAGCGACAGAGCAATCGTGTTCACCGACCAGTGGACGAATCCGTTCAGCTACACCCCGACCGTCAACGCCATCGTGGAAAGCCTGGGTAATGTGGGGGCACATGAATTGGGCCACCTTCTGGGCCTCGAGCATACGGCCGATGTCACGGAACTCATGGATTCGACGGGCACGGCGGATACCATCCTGGTGCCTCAGGACTTCAAGACCGCGCCGCTTTACGAACAGGTTTTCCCCTTCGGCTGGCAAGACGCCGTACAGCTTCTCCTGGATACGCTGGGTCCCGCACCGGCCGCCCCGTGATTCCGTTCTACACCGATACGGAGAAAAGGGCTTCCCCTGCCTCATCGAGACGGGAAACGCGCGTACGGACTCGCTCCTGCGACCCCCTAAGTTCCACAAGCCGAGTGGGATTACGAATTCCTGACTTGCTATCGGGGACGGCCCCGCGACCGACGTAGTACGATCACGAGGAACGACGTGCCGAGCCATCCGAATGTGGCAGGCTCCGGTATCCCTATCTCCACGCTGATACCCTGGTACACCGTCCATGCCCATAGTGCATCGCCGGGGAGCCCTTGCACCTCAACCCAAGGCCACCACTCCACTCCGTTGACGTCGATTATCGGCGTAACCGGCAAGAGATCCCAACCGTACCAATCGCTCTGCGATGTGCCGGCCGGCCACGTATCGCGAACGGCGTACCCCCCTACCGTGAGATTCACCTGCTGGCCGCCTTGGACCACCGCGATCTGGAACATGTCTTCTTGATAGCCGTAGCCGACGACGGTGTGCCCATAGACGACCCCATCGTGAAACGCAACGACATTGAGCATGACCGGCCGCTTTTCTTCTATCTCCCCTTTGAACAGATCCCATGTCATGTCACCGCCCAGCAGACCGATAGTGTGCGTGACGACTGACGCTTCGTACCCTTCGTTCACGGGGGTATTCGGATTGTCCCATTCGATGTATTGCCGGAGGCCCAGGCCGATAGAGGCGTAGTCGGTGTAGCCTTGCAGATTGGTTCGCATGAAATCAGCGATCGAGTTGGCTGAATGGGTCCTGCAATAGGGATCGGCTATGTGTTGGGGTGAGGCGATCATGTCGCGCGTCGCCTGCGATTCGACGGAGGCATCACCGTAGAAGAGATCTCCGCCCCCCGGTAGTCCATCCCAGTACCCCACCATCATACCTGCTGATGTCGGGGCACAACCGTAATACCAGGAGTAGGTTGGGACTCCCGGAAGCACCATATTGGGCAGGACCGGTGAGGTAAGGAATGCGACGACCATCACCGCCGCGTAGCAGGCTGGACATGCCCGACGCAAGAAACCCCTCCTATTGACTGTAACCCGATGCTTAACAAGGGGATACGCATTGTATTGGTATTTCCCGATCGAGGCATCGTCTTCGTTCGGACCTGCCCGGCCCACGTGGATAGACCCTTACGATATTATTGGGAGCCTCTTACCCCAAGGTCAAGGACGTTTCAGTTTTCCGTTGCAGTTGGTCATGGGCCTTGGGCCCACCCGTAAAGGATGAAAACGGGGTGCGGCCATCTTGGGCGCCGCGGCGGGCAGGATGCCCGCACCACAACGCATTTTCGAGGCAGAACGGGGGATAGGCTCAGGCGAATGCCGGCGAGCCCACGACAACGTCAGGAACCGGTTCAGACTTCAGTGCGAGCTCCGGTACCAGTGCTTCGCGACGAATCTCATTGGCCACCGCCCGTTGAAGACAAACCGGCATCAGCATAATGCACCAGAACATCTCGCAGTAGAAGCGACTGACCGTCATCCCTCCCATCAGGAAGGCTACCATGGCCGTCTCCAGGCCGAAGATCTCCATGCTCAATCCCCGGAGCGACGGGTGCTCCGCCGCCGCCCGTCTCAGCGCACCGATCTGCATGAATGCCCTGATCACGATGATCATCAAGAGTGTGATGCCGCCTATCCCCAACTCGCCGAGACAGAGAACGAACGTGTTATGGGCATCGATCTCGAATCGCACGGGAGGATAATTGGCGATCATCCGGGTGAAATTGCCGATGCCAACGCCGAGAGGGTGTTCAAGCCACATCGCCCAGGCGGCCTTCCAGGTAGGGATACGGCCGGCGGTCATGATCACGCCCTGCTCATTGCGTACCTCACCGGACTCGGCCACGATCGTTGAGGGGATGGTGGCCATGCGATCCCAAAATCCTTCATCGGTGAGAGAGTAAGCACCGATCAGACCGATGAGCCCCATCCCCACCAGACGCAGCCGCCAGCGTGTCGGCACCTTGAGAACCGCCCAGAACATCGCGGCGATGAACGCCGTCATGGCCGACCTCGTGCGTGTCAGCACGAGGCCGTTCACCGTGAGGCCCGCCGTGACGACCAGCAGTCCCTGAGTCAGGCGATGCCGGCTGAGCAGAAAGGTCATGCCGATAAGCGGCAGCATCGCGACGAAATGGACACCCAATTCCGGAGCGCGGTCGAAATCGGGACCACCGATGTTGTTCAATCGCCCGTCGACGAAGCTGCTCGGACCGGCGGTGTAGCTCGAATAGCCCAGATACAGGGTGCCCAGAATGAGCGACCACACCAAGACACGATAGGAACGGAGGTCCGTGACGATATGCGTGAGCAACATGACGAAGATGGCCACCTTGGTCATCTTGTCCAGGTGCTTGTAGCTGGTGGGGCAGGGCCCCGCCCCCGTGACCATGCTGATCCACATGATGCCCACCAGGGCGAGGAACAGCAGTTCCTGCGAATGCCAGAAATGCTTGCCCCATTTTCCACGGTGCCAGTTCAGGAAGAAGCCGACACCGAGCAAGACGGAGAGAAAGAAGCAGTATCGCTGCCCCATCCAGGCGATCGGCTGAGCCCACCACGCCATCTCCGGATAGGTGAAATAGACTCCCAGATACCCTAGTACGCCAATCAGCGGGTATCGCAACGTGCCGATGCAAGCACCCACATACAACAGGATGAACAAGATGGTGGTTAGCGGCAACATGGACTCTCACACCCATTCCTTATGGCCGCCGAATCCGTCGATAGTCCCGAATCGATCATCAGCCGATGAAGCACGCAGGTCCGATGGGCAACGGCATCCCACGTGAAACGACGCAAAACCCGTTCACGTGCCCGGCGTCCCATGGTCGCCGCCACCTCACGGTCGGCAAGCAGATAGAGCAAAGCCTCGGCGACCGCTGACGTACTCTCGCCGTCGACGCGTAGCCCCGTCACGCCGTCGATAACCGAAGACCCTGTGCCTCCGTCCCTTCCTGCCAGCACACACTTGCCGCTGGCCCCGGCCTCCAGGTAGACGATGCCGAACCCTTCCGTATCTCCCCGTATCTCGCGATTCGGCATGGCGAACACGTCGCAGGCGTCATACCAGTCGGGGAGTTGTTCGTCCGATACCTGGCCGAGGAAATGCACGCGGTCCGCAACCCCGCATTGGAACGCCAACCGGCGCAATCGGGGCTCATCATCACCGGTGCCAATAAGGGCATATTGAACGGTCTCGATTTGACGAGAGATGATCGGCAGAGCCTCGATCACACGATCGAATCCCTTGCGTGCCTGGAGCCGGCCCACCGAGAGGATCAGCGGCTTCGATCCGATCGCGAGCACCTGGCGAGCGACTCTGCCGTTGGCCGACGGCCGGAATCGATCGGCTGCCACACCGGGGTGCACCACGGCGATTCGTCGGGGATCTGTCCCCAGTCGGGTCAACTGATCCTGTGTGAAGGCGCTGTTTGCCACGACGAGGTCGGCATGACGGTAGGCCCACCGCATCGCCGCTCGCTTGCCGGCTTCCCGCCAGCCGGTAATTTCCTCACCGTGGGCATAGATCATCACCGGAAGTCGGCAGAGCTTGCCTACCCACACGGCCACGAGCCCCTCGGGCAGAACCCGACCCGCGTGAACCGCCTCAAAACGACCGCCCATCGCCAGGCGAAGCGTGTGCCAGAAAAGGCGGGCGTAGATCGCCGTTGACTCCGGCTTCAGCCACCCGTATCGCCGCCAGGGCAGTCGATGAATCCGCCGTGGATACGAAGCGTCGAACACGTCGGCGCCGGGCGTTTCCGCTGCGATGATTTCGCTGTCGATCGCGTCCGGCGTGCGGTAGACATGGTCAAACCACACGGCCGTGCCGCCTCGAGTCGGACTGAACAGCTCGGTGACTACCAGTGCCCGCATTGCCGCACAACCCCCGTGAAGGTCTTCTCAAACAAGCCGCCGATGAAACCGCTTTCTCGGTAGTACCCCTGAATCAGCCATCGCAACGGCGGACAGTAGCGGAATCGACGATACTCCAGCATCGGATGGCTGTGCGCCCATTTCACCAGCCGAAGTCCGGCGTCGCCGCCCATGGATTCAAATCGTCGTTCATCGAAACTCTGAAGGTGACCCGCGGGCGGAAACGATCTGCCGCAATGCGGGCACAGACTCTCTTGAACGCCCTCACGATAGGGCGTCGTGCAGATGACGTACCGGCGACTGACCCGAGCCATCTCCCGAAGCGCCGTTTCGGGCTCAGGCAGATGCTCCAGGACCTCGACGCACGTCACGAGATCGAATTGCCCGTTCTTGAAGGGCAGGCGGCAGACGTCCGCCTGAGTCAAATCCAGAGTGCGGTAGCGGGCCCGGGCATAGGCGATCCGACTTGCCGCCAAGTCAAGGCCGACCACCGACCGGAATGCGCGACGAGCCAGCTGCTCGCACAAATACCCATCGCCGCAACCCACGTCGAGGACCGCCGGCCCCACCCCGGGCGGAATCAAGCGAAAGACCAACCTCACCCTCACCAATTCGATGGGATCGAACTCGGGTACGTGCCGGAATCGCCGACCGCCGTCCTCGTAGTAGGCCCGCAGGTCCAAGCCGGGATTCTCCCCTCTTGGCGTAAGCTTCCCGGCCGACCTTGCCATCACGTCTCCGGGTTGAACTCCCAGCGCGGGACGCATAAGGGTCTCCTCACTTCCGGCCCGCCGTCATCAACGAGGCCCCGTCCGACGCTCGACTCGTCCGCCTCGGATGCGTCTCGAGAACGCTCTGGTAGAGTCGCTCGATGAGCCGACTATGCTGTTGCAGGTTGAATTTGGATTCGGCCAACGCCCTTGCCGCCCGTCCCATGGCCTCGCGTCTCGCCGGGTCCGTCAGGAGTGTCAGCATGGCCGCTGCCAACGCCTCCGGATTTGCCGGCGGCACCATCAGAGCGGTTTCATTCGGAATGGCGGCTTCGTCCGCTCCCGGCGTGTCCGCCAATATCATGGCTCGACCGCACGCCGCCGCCTCAATGGCGCATCGAGGAAACCCCACGGAGCGCACAAGCTGATCCTCGTCGGCCGGACTCACCGAAATGGCTCGCGAAGGCCACACTACGATGTCGCTTGCCTGGAACACCAGAGCCACGTTTTCCAAGGCGCCGTGGATCCGCACCCGGCCGGTGAGCCCCAGGTGTTGAATCCGCTCGCCGAGCGCGCGGACGATCCGTCCGTCGGCCGTGAGATCGCGACCTACCAGGTGGAATTCCGTCCGTCCGTCGAACCGTCGACACACCTCGGCGGCCGCTTCGACGAACAGATCCTGCCCTTTCAGCGGAGAGAGATTGCTGACCACCGTTACGGCCAGCGCATCGGGCGACCAACCCAGTTGAACCTTGGCGTCTCGCGCGTCCTCGGTGGGTCGGAAACGCCGCGTGTCCACCGCGTTGGGGACGATCACGGCCGGGATTCCCGCAAACGACTCGGGCAGGAGCGACTGCGTATACTCCGCCATTGCCCGACTGTTGAAGACGATTGCCGCCGGCCGGCTCAAGCCGAACGACCAAGCCAACTCCTCCGGGGTGGGGGCCATTCGAACATGGCACACCGCCGGCACCCCCGCAAGTCTCGCGCTCCAGCCCACCACGCGAAAGCCCGCCACGTCGTTGACGTGCACCAGATCGACGTGTCGACGGCGTAGAAGCAGGCGGAACCACACCCCCCACGAAAGCTGCGAACCGACCCAGATACCTCGGCCCGCGTAGGACGGCGGCCACTGACATTCGAACCCCTGCTCCACCACCCAGTCACGGATCGGACCGTTGGGCGGACAGGCCACCACGAGATCGAAATGCTCTCGGTCCAGCCCGGAAATCAAGTGCATGAAGCTCCGGCCCGATCCGCCGATACGGGCATCGCTCTCGACGAGCAGGATTCGGTGGCGCGGACTCATGTCATCGACCCTCTCGCCATCGCCAGCATTGCCGACAGCGCCGCCTTATCCGGCCGTGTGAGCCACGATCGACACGCCGCCCTGAAACCGTCCCATCGCCGCCCTTGCCGTGCGAGAATCGCGGAGTGGTCCAGATAGGCCCGACTCAGGGGCTCGGCCACCGCGCGTCGAACCGCCCGATCGCATCGCCGCAACCACCGGCGAAGATCGCGATACGCCCGTATGGTCTCTCGTTGTGACTTCTCGACGTCCGTTCGGACCGCACTGCCGGTGCGACGGTAGTAGGCCGCCACCGGTTCGCAGACCGCCGCGAACTTCCTCGACGCCGCCACGGCCCGCATGACCAGATGGACGTCTTCGGCCACATGGAGCGCTCCACTAAAGCCGGCCACGCGTTCGAACAACGACCGCTTCAGCATCATCGTGATGGTGGCCCCGAAGCCGTGACGGATGAACGAGGGGACGTCTTCTCGCGTGAACACGATTTGGTCCCATGTATTGGCTTGGGCCAATCGCCACATCAGCCATTCGTTCTTCTGAAATCCGGTCCCGTCTTGTCGCCCGTTCTCGTCGATGTAGTGGTAGTTCCCGGATACGAGGTCGATCTCCTCATCGGACGCCGCCAGCGCCACCTGACGGTCCAACTTGCTCGGATACCACACGTCGTCCGCATCCAGCCAGGCCAGGAACTCCCCGCGGGCGACGGCGGCCCCATGATTTCGAGCATCGCCCGGTCCCACGTGAGGCGTCGAAACGAGCCGAATCCGCCCGCCATAGGCGCGCGCAACGTCGGCCGTGCCGTCGGTGGATCCGTCGTCGACGATGATGAGCTCCCAATCGCCATAGGTCTGCGCGAAGACGCTCTCCACCGCGCGCGAAAGCGTACCGACCGCGTTGTAGGCGGGAATAACCACGCTGACATGCGGACAGGTCATGCCATCACCCCGAATAGGAAGTCCTGGACGGGGTCTGCTTCCGAAGGGCTCGGCTCCGACCGGATCGGACGGTTTACCGACACAACCGTCCGCAACGTCCTCCAGCTCAGGCGCTCGCCGAACGCCCGTCCGGCGGCCAGGGTGGCGGAGAACCGGCGGCGTTGACGGGCCAGGAGATAGGCCAGATCGGTTCGCGTTCGGGTGATTTCCTCTCGGATCGCGCGAACCATACCGCGCGGCAACCGATGATGACGGACGAGATCCGACAACACCTCGAGCGTCACGCGGTGGCGCTCCTCCGCATCCCGGTGTGAGGCCGAGCTCCGTCTGTTGCGATAGGCCGCACCGGGACGGCAAACGGCGCCGAAGCATCGCGCCTGCGCCACCAATCGATACATCAGGTGAATGTCTTCGGCCACATGGAATCGCTCATCCATCCCGCCGATTCGACGGAACGTGTCTGTCCGGACGAGCATGGTCGACATGATGCCGAATCGGTGCCGGGCGTAGGCCTCGGCCGCCTCCGGGCCGAAGACGATCGTTCTGGGTCCGTTCTCGTCCGCCCGGCCACCCACCATTGGATGATCCGCAAATGCCTCGCCGGACAACCGACCCGTCTCTTCCACCGTGTGATAGTTGCTCATGACAAAGTCGATCGAATCCGTCAGCAGTGCCAGGCCGAGTTGATCGCGAAGCTTGTGCGGATACCAGAAGTCGTCCGCGTCGAGGAAGGCCAGCCACTCTCCGCGGGCGAGCGACGCACCGTAGTTCCTCGCCGCTGCCACGCCACGGTGCGGTTGATGAACGGACCGGATAGACCCGCTGTAGGCCGCCAGACGACAGGCCGTCCCGTCCGTCGAGCCGTCGTCCACCACGATGATCTCGCGATTGTCAACGGATTGTTCGAGGACGCTCTCGATGGCGTGGCCCACATACGGGGCCGCGTTGTACGCCGGGATGATCACACTGACGGTCACGTTGGCCATCGGCTCACCTCGTAGTACCGGACACGTGTGCCCCTGCCGCTCTCTCGCCATCCCATATATCGGACCGTAAGCCGGGCATGTTGAGATAAGACTCGACGTGCGGCGGCTGACCTTGCACCTGCTTTCCAAACAGGTTAGGTTCGCAGCCGTCCCAATTCGCGCCAAAGTCGACTGTTGTTAGCTAATTAGTGGGCATGGTTGGATGGCAGTGTTGAGAGGTGGGCACTTGGTGCCTTGGGGGAGTCGCTTAGGCCTGCGGACTTCTATCAGGACTCGGCCCACAGAGCCACAGCGGTGGACATGTATGGTCTCTTCGCTCGGAAGGCGTTACTCCAGGTCAACATGACGATGGATCCGTCGTCCAGCTCTACGAATTTCCCGTCGCCGAAAGCGCCAGGCGACCTGTCTGATCAGCGGCGATTGGAAAGGCCGCTGAGAGGCTCCTTCCCCCGTCGACGGAAAGACTGCCATACATGGCCTGAGGCCCCTGGGGTACCGTCACCTCGATGGGCAGCAGCAGGGAACCGCACGAGATCACCAGCGGGCGGCTGCCGCAATAGCGATTCGAGGGCAAAGCCGGGATTCCCATCTTGCGAGCGGGGGACCAGGAACAACCGCCGTCGATGGTGGTGGCCACCCACATCCGCTGCCGAAGCGCCCGACCTTCTTCGCTGAAGATGTACACGTCCGGCTTTTGGGCCTCGACCGTGGTGAAGAACGCCAGCACACTGCCGTCCGCCGCTTCGACTACAACGCCCGTGTGAACGGACTCGGGATGCTCGCCTTTCATACCGTCGTAGGTGGTGGTGGGCGCCGACCACGTTCGCCCCGCGTCCGAAGACCGCTGCAGCAGCAGGATGCCGTCGCGTGCGTGTTTGGCCGAGCCTTTGATAGACACACAGGAGATCGCCACGACGCGTCAATGTCGAAGCGGGGTACACGCAGACCGACGTTTCCTGCCGGGATCCGACATTCGGCGAAACGACCACGTCGTGGATGACCTCAACCTTCATGTTCCAACCCCGGAATTCGGACTCGATCAGCTCAGCGTCAAGAGCCGGCGAGGTCCGACGACCAGCATCGATTGGATCTGCTCTTCCGTAATACCGCGGGATCGAAGGCGGGGGAGAAACGACGTCCACACGTAGTCGTACCCCCGGCCTCCATTCACATGGAGCTGGGACTGACGGCACGTGTCGGTACCCAGGAGGACCTGCCGCTCGTATCCCAGCTTGATCAGAGCGGCAACGCGGTCGGCGCGGACATCGTCCGGGGCCAAGTCGGTCCAGCCGATCAGGTCGAATGCGCAGAAGGCGCCTCGCTCGAGAATCGGCAGGTAGTAGTCCAGGTCTTCCCCGAGATCCGCGCGCCACTCGGCATCGCAGTGGCCAATGCAGACGCGACGCGGGTCCGCACCGGCCTGCTCCAAGAGCCGCAACTGGGCGTGCCCGCCCCTGCCCAGCGATGCGTGGGTGATGATGCCGGCGCCGCTCCTGCGTTGGGCCTGAGCCGCCGCCGTAAACAAGACGACCTCGGCATCGTTTAGGCGATAGTCCCGGGCGTTGCCCCCGGGTGCGTTGTGGCCGGCGATCTCACCGATGACGCCGGCACGCACGCCGCGATCCCCTTCTTCGATCTGACGCACGAAGTAATCGGCCAGGCGATCGGCCTTGGGCGGTGTGCCCGCCACGGACCGGACCCATGGCGGGTAGGTTGATTCCACATAGAGCGCGATGCCGGAAACGATCGCAACGCCCGACGCTTCGCTAATCGCACGCAAGTGGATGGGATCGCGGCCCACACCCTCCGGTGTCACCTCAATGATCGTCCGTCCGCCTGCCGCGCGGAAGTACCGCAGTTCCTCGACGGTTCGGGCCGCGTCTGTCAGGACGTTGTCCGGCTTACCGGAGTGAACCGACAGGTCGGAGTACAGGTGCTCGTGGGCCAGCGTCGGACCCACCCGGCCCGGCTCAAGAGGCCCCGTGACCGTCACGATGGCGTCCTGCTTTTTTGTTTCCGAATCGCGAGCCGACATCGGACTCATCCGCTGGTTGGTGCGACGGCGATCCGCCCGAGCAAGCCCACCTCCATCCGATGAAGGTGGGCCGGGCATAAGGACACAGGGGAGGGTGCTACTTCAGATTCCCCAGGTCGTGCACGACCAGGACCTTGCGGAGAAGGAGGTGGTTTGCTCCTCGATACTCGGTCACCTCGCCGCTGACACGGAATCGCACCGGACGCGTGCCGTTGGCGGACTGAATTTCCATCGTCTCGAGGTCCTTGTTGGGCAGGATCTGGAGGGGCGGTTCCCTAAGGACCTTGGCTTCACTCTCAAAGACGAAGTACCAGCCGTTCTGCCGACGCACGATGCGGCCGACGCGATCGGCGATGGTGGTTCCATCGGGCAGAAGAGGCTGGTCCTGACGAGACGGACTCACGGAGGGTTCCGTGGCGGCAACGGGGGGTTGGCCTTCCACCCTCTCGGTGGGTCGGCTCGGCATGATGGCCGGCCGCGCCTGCTGCTTCTTCATTAGCTCCTGCAAGATCTCCGCGGCCGAAGGTTGTCGCGGTGGCTCGACGATCGGTTCCTCCTTGGTTTGGGAGGACTTCGTGGCCGCGGACTCGGCCTTCAAGGGCCCCGCCGCGCCGTAGAGGGAAAGCAGGAGAGCCACACAGAGCGTGGAGACTCCGACACGGGCAATAGCGGCACGTTTGTGTCGATGTGCGGTGGGCGTACGGTGGCGAATTCTCATACGGTCTATCTCCATTTGGGGGTTTTGCTCTTCAATTCGATTGCGTTATAATACCAAATTCTACCGTGTCTTTGGGAGGCGATAGAGGGTCCGAACAACGGGCCATTGTCCTTAATTATACAAGGAGCTGAGATACATGGCGCGTAGAATGGTTACCATCGACGGCAACACGGCAGTCGCCCACGTTGCCCACGCGGTGAGCGAAGTCATCGCGATCTATCCGATCACCCCGTCCTCGCCGATGGGCGAAATGTGCGATGCCAAGTCGGCCGCCGGCGAAACCAATATCTGGGGGACCATCCCGTCGGTTACCGAGCTTCAGTCGGAGGCCGGCGCCGCCGGTGCCATTCACGGAGCCCTGCAGACGGGCGCGCTGTGCTCCACGTTTACGGCCAGCCAGGGCCTTCTGCTGATGATTCCCAACATGTATAAGATCGCCGGCGAGTTGACGCCGACGGTGTTCCACGTCTCCGCACGGTCACTGGCCATCCACGCTCTTTCCATCTTTGGCGACCATAGCGACGTGATGTGCGTTCGCGGGACGGGCTTTGCGATGATTTGCTCCGGCAGCGTCCAGGAAGTGATGGACATGGCGATGATCGCCCATGCCGCCACGCTGGAGTCCAGGGTGCCGTTTCTGCACTTCTTCGACGGATTCCGGACCAGCCACGAAGTTGCCAAGGTGGAGGAACTCTCCAAAGACGACATGCGGGCCATGATCGACGACACGTTCGTTGCCCAGCACCGCGCCCGGGCGTTGTCGCCCGACCGCCCCGTGATCCGCGGGACGGCCCAGAATCCCGACGTCTACTTTCAGGGTCGCGAGGCTTCCACCCGGTATTACGAGGCCTCGGCCGACATCGTGCAGAAGACGATGGACAAGTTCGGCAAGCTGACCGGCCGGCAGTATCACCTGTTCGACTACGTCGGCCACCCGGATGCCGAGCGCGTCATCATGCTGATGGGCAGTGGCGCCGAGGTGGCCCACGACGCCGTCGACTACCTGGTCAAGAAGGGTGAGAAGGTCGGCTTGATCAAGGTTCGTCTGTATCGGCCGTTCGACCTGAGGGCATTTGTCGGGGTCCTGCCGAAGACGGTGCGTGCGGTGGCCGTTCTCGACCGAAACAAGGAGCCTGGCGCCGTGGGCGATTCGATGTATCAGGACGTCCGCACGGCGGTGGGCGAAGGGATGCAGCTCGGCATCGCCCCCTTCGAGCGGTACCCCAAGATCGTCGGCGGTCGGTACGGCCTGGGCTCGAAGGAGTTCACGCCGGCGATGGTCAAGGGCGTTCTCGACGAGTTGAAGAAGGACCAGCCGATGAACCATTTTGTCGTCGGGATCGAGGACGATGTGACCGGCCGGACGATCAAGTACGATCCGTCGTTCCGCACCGAGCCGGACACCGTTCGCCGCTGCTTGTTCTACGGGCTCGGCTCGGACGGTACGGTCGGCGCAACGAAGAACTCGGTCAAGATCATCGGCGAGGGGACGAACAACTTCGCCCAAGGCTACTTCGTGTACGACTCCAAGAAGGCCGGCTCGATGACCGTATCGCATCTGCGGTTCGGCCCTGAGATGTTGCGATCGAGTTACCTGATCGACGTGGCCGACTTCGTCGCCTGCCACCAGTTCTTCTTGCTCGAGAAGTTCGACATGCTTCGGCAGATCAAGTCGGGCGGTGTCTTCCTGCTGAACAGCCCTTATGGCCCGGATGTCGTCTGGGAGAAACTGCCGGCAAAGGTTCAGGAACAGATCCTCTCGAAGAAGCTGAAGTTTTGGGTGGTCGACGCCTACCGCGTTGCGAAGGTCGCCAAGATGGGCGCGCACATCAACGTGATCATGCAAACGTGTTTCTTTGCGATCAGCGGCGTACTGCCGAGAGACGAAGCCATCCAGCGAATCAAGGATGCGATCAAAAAGACCTTCGGAAAGAAGGGCGACGCCGTTGTCCAGAAGAACTTCGAGGCGGTCGACCAGACGTTGGCCAGCTTGCACGAGGTGGATGTGCCGGCCATGGTAACCGGAAAGGGATCCGTCGGCGTCACGGTGCCGGACGAGGCCCCGGAGTTCGTGAAGAAGTTCACGGCGGTCCTCATGGACAATCGGGGCGACGAACTGCCCGTGTCGGCGATGCCGATCGACGGGACATTCCCGACGGCGACGACCCAATGGGAGAAGCGGAACATCGCGATCGAGGTGCCGGTGTGGGATCCCGATACGTGCATTCAGTGCGGCAAATGCAGCATCGTTTGCCCACACGCCTCGATCCGTCTGAAGATCTACGATCCGAAGTACCTTGCCGGAGCACCGGCGACGTTCAAGTCGGCCGACGCCAAGGGCAAGGAGTTCGCCGGCATGAAGGCGACCGTTCAGAACGCCGTCGAGGACTGTACCGGCTGCGGCGCCTGCGTGAACATCTGCCCCGCTCACCAGAAGGACGACCAGGGGAACAAGCTCGAGACGAAGGCGATCAACATGAAGCCGCAGTTTCCACTTCGCCATGCGGAGGCCGAGAACTGGAAGTTCTTCCTCAAACTGCCGGACCTCGACGAGTCGAAGATCAAGATCAACACGGTGAAGGGCAGCCAGCTCAAGCGGCCGCTCTTCGAGTTCTCCGGCGCTTGTGCCGGTTGCGGTGAGACCCCGTATGTGAAACTGATCACCCAGCTCTTCGGCGATCGGATGATCATTGCCAACGCGACCGGCTGCAGCAGCATTTACGGCGGCAACCTGCCGACGACGCCGTTCTGCGTCCGCGACGACGGGCGCGGGCCGGCGTGGTGCAATAGCCTGTTCGAGGACAATGCCGAGTTCGGCATGGGCATGCGGCTGACCTGCGACAAGCTCCAGCAGTATGCCGTGGAGATGCTCGACCGCTGCGCCTCGCTGAAGGAGCACAAGGCTTTGGTTGAGGCGATCAAGGCGAACATGGATCAGCCGGATTCGGCCGCGATTGAGGCCCAGCGGGCCAGGGTGGCCGAACTGAAGGGCATTCTGGCCAAGGCCGGCGATGCCGACAGCAAGCGTCTGCTCGGCGTGGCCGACTATATCGTCCGCCGTTCGATCTGGATCCTCGGCGGTGACGGTTGGGCATTCGACATCGGCTACGGCGGCCTGGACCACGTGATGGCCAGCGGTGTCGACGTAAACGTCCTGGTGTTGAACACCCAGGTCTATAGCAACACGGGCGGACAGATGTCGAAGGCCACGCCGCGCGGGGCTCGCGCTCAGTTCGCGGACGGCGGCAAGCAGGCTCGCGAGAAGGACCTGGGCATGATGGTGATGAATTACGGGAGCGCCTACGTGGGCAGCGTGGCGATGGGCGCCAACGACATGCACACTGTTAAGACGTTTCTGGAGGCCGAGTCGTATCGCGGTCCGTCGCTCATCATCGCATTTAGCCACTGTATCGCCCAGGGCTACGACATGCGCAAAGGCATGGACCTCCAGGCGATGGCCGTGGACAGCGGCGCGTGCCTGCTGTACCGCTACGACCCGCGTCTGTCGGCGCAGGGTAAGAATCCGCTTCAGCTCGATTCGAAGCCTCCGACAGTGGCAATCAAGGATTTCTGCGAACAGCAGATCCGATTCAACTCGCTACTGAAGGCCAAGCCGGAAGCGGCAAGCAAGCTGATCGAACTGTATCAGAAGGACGTCAACGAGCGGTTCCAGATGTACCAGTATCTGGCCGCCATGGGCGGGAACGGGAAGAAGTAACCCGATTCCTTCCGCGAATTGCGCATTGCAGTTGATCATGAAACGTCGGAGCCGCTCAGGGGAGCGGTTCCGACGTTTTTGTTGTGGACACATATGCTTCTGTTGGGGTGGCTGACGCGGTCCGTTCTTCGTCTCCGGTCAGGCCACGTGAACGGGCCTGCCCCGGGGCTTGTTCCACGGTTTGATCTTCGTGAGTGTCTTGGCGAGGGCCCGTTCCGCCACCTCGGTATCGTACGCTGCTTGCGCCCGTAGCCAGCAGCCGTTGGAAAGGTCAAGGAACCGGCAGAGGCGTAGGTCGGTATCGGCCGTGATGGCTCGCTTACCGGAGACGATCTCACCAATCCGCTGGGCGGGCACCCCGATGTCCTTGGCGAGGCGATACTGCGTAAGGCCTATGGGCCAAGAACTCCTCTCGTAGCAACTCGCCGCACGTCACCGGGCTTGAGTCTCTGCATGATCCTTCTCCCGTTCGCCTCATGTCCCAAGGCCGAAGACCGTCATGCCGTCCGGGGCAGCATATTCCTCCGGCTTGAGCACGCGGGCCGGCTTGTCGCCCCAGGTCACCTTCCAGTCGGCGACGTCGCGGAGGCCCAGCCGGTCGAACGAACCGCGGCTGGTGATCGTCAGGGCCTTGGCGGCCGGATCGAACCGCAGGTCCAGGTACGGCACCTTGCCCGGGCAGCGAAGCTCCATTCGCGTGAAGTCCGTCATGAAAAAGCTGCCGTCGACCAGCGTGATCTGGCGCACCCGGCCCACCTTGTCCAGCCGGCGAACCAGGACTTGGGCGTTGCTCTCAACGGGAAGCGATTCGTCCGGGTTGGTGCACTGATCGCCGTACCATAACCGCTTCGGCATCGTCATCAGGCCACGGCAGCCGATCAGGACCAGTTCATGCCCCTCCGGCGTGCTGCGGATCATGTTGGCCTGGCATGCCCCGAAGAACCGCAGATCGTTGACGATCAGGCTGGGACTCTGATGTGTGATCCAATACGTGTGGTGGAACTGGCGATCGCTTTTGAGCATCGCCGTGAACGGGTCGGGCGGGGCGTCGATGCGGCCATACTCCTTGAGCATTCGTTGGTCATACTGGCGGTCCCACCGCAGCAGTTCCGTCCGCCAGAAGAGCGGGCAGTTCTTGCTCTTGATCGGATCGGCCGCCAGTTCGTAGATCGAGGCGTTCGTCTGCCGCATGATCTCGGTCAGCACGGCATACGGATGGTTGTGGCCGTCGATCATGCCGTAGTTGCAGTCCTCGCCATAGCCCTTCCACTTGATCTGGGTTTCCTGGTCGCCGTAGCAGAACCAGACGGTTCCGATATAGAACGGCAACGAGGCCATCGAAGCGACGTAGGAGAGGTAGCCGACGCCCCGGTCCGTCTGCGTCGGGACGGTAGGCGGCGCCCCCTGGGTATTCGGGTGAGCGGTGTCGCCGCCGCGATAGCTGAACTCGCTGGTCATGAAGGGCCGCTGGAGGGCACCGTACATCATGGGGACGAGCGTGAAGACGTGGGTCAGCATGCGATCGGGATACGGGCTATAGAGGTTCATGCTGATCACGTCGCAGTACTTGCTCATGACGGCCAGGATCTCGGGCGGAGGCGGCGCGGCGTTGTACATCCGGATTCCCAGGCAAAGGTGTTTGGGAGCGGCCTTCTTGCATGCGGCCACCCCCCCACCGAAATACCGCTCGGCGACGGCGCGATTCCAGGCGGCTTTTAGCGCGGGCACCGAAGGAGGCGAGCCTTTCACCTTCATCAGGTCGTCGATCGTGGCTACGCTGTGCTGTTTCCAATCTGAGGCCAGTTGATCCGGCTTGTCGGCATAGTACTGCCGAGCGACTTCGACAAAGGCCTTGCGTGCCGGCGATTCCAGGTCGGTATTCGTGACGGCTTCGTACCATCCCCCCAGACAGACTTCGTTGTCCAAGTAGAAGCCGATCAGCATCGGATCGTCGGCCAGGGGTTTGAGTGTTTTGTCGAGGTGTTCCTGGCAGCGCTGTGGCCAGGCCGGGTCGAAGACATCGGGGAAGACGGACCACGGCGGAAGCCCCGGGGTTAATGGGATCGGCAGCGGCGGCCCGCCCAGGCGGGCCAGATTGCAGTTGATGGTGTAGGGCAGTCCCGGTTCGGACGGCGCCGGGCGGAGTTTCTCGTCGGCGCAATTGAACCCCCACGATCGCAGTCTGCCGATCTGCTGCCGCTCCCACTCTTCACGAGACATGCCGTGCCTTTTGGCATGCATGGTCGCGCCGAGGGCGAAGTACACGTTGCCGGCCGGCGTGACGAACCACCAGCGCCCACCGATCTTCTCGACATGGAAGAAGCCTGTCTTCTGTCCCTGCAGGCCCCTCCAACCGCCATACTCATCCAAGTCGGCCCTCGGCCGAACACAGTACTGTAGGTCCGGATTGATGACCGCCGGGCCCACCTCACGCACGTCTTCGGCCGTGGTTGAGGTCTGGAAAGGACCCGAGAGAGCGACGGCCGCCAGCAGGATCATTGCGACTCGTCGTCGCGTCGGTAATGTAATGAACAGGCACATGAACTATCCTCCTAACTATTGGGATACGCGAGCCCGGCATCCTGACGCCGGTCCCTCTGGTGGGTGGTCCCCTACCAGTTGGTCAGCGCCCCATCGGCCCGTTTGAACAACGGCGCGTGCCACATCTCCATGGGGCGTTTGATCGCTTCGTCTTCGTTGAACGTAACACCCAGGCCGGGCGCCGTCGGCAACGGGAAGGCGTTGTTTGCGAGCTGCATCTGCTGCGGAAAGACTTCGGAAAGCATGCCGACGCCGCCGCCCAGTTCCTGAACGGCGAAGTTGTTGATCGCGAAGTCGAGATGCACACACGCCGCCGTACAAACGGGGCCAAGGGGATTGTGTGGCGCCACATCGATATAGTGCGTCTCGCACCAGCCGACGATCTTGCGGGCCTCGGTCAGGCCCCCGACGTTGCATAGATCGATTCGGGCGTAATCGCACAACTGCTCCTCGATCACCGTGCGGAACGCCCATTTGCTGCTGTACTGCTCGCCGATCGCCAGCGGACAGGCGGTCTGTTCGCGGACGGTCCGCAGCGCAATGGGTTCTTCGCTGCGGATCGGGTCTTCGACGAAGAAGGGCCGATAGGGTTCTATTCCCTTGCAGAGTTGGACGGCCTGTGCCGGGCTGAACCGTGTGTGCATGTCGATACAGAGACGGATCTCCGGCCCGACGGCTTGACGGACAGCCTTCCAGCAACGGACCGTATTCTCAATGGCCTGTGCCGGCTCGAACTGCGTCTTGCCGTCGGTGGCCGCCGGAGCGGTTCGCAGGCAACGATAGCCCTCGGCAACCCGCTGTCGCGCCGACGCGACCACCCTGTCGGGATCCGCCCCCATCTCATCGAAGCCGACGTAGACGTCCACGCGGTCGCGGCATTTGCCGCCCAGGAGCTTGTAAACGGGAACGCCCAGGGCCTTGCCCTTGATGTCCCACAGGGCGATGTCCACCGCTGATATCGCTGCCGACAGGATGCATCCGCCGGGGAAGAAGCCACCGCGATAGAGCGTCTGCCAAATGTCCTCCGTGTCGAACGGATCGCGGCCGATCAGCAGCGGCCTAAAGTGCTCAACGGCACCTTTCATCGCCAATTCGCGCCCGCTGATACCGCCCTCGCCAAGGCCGTAGATCCCCTGATCCGTTTCGACTTTGACGACGAAGATGTCGCGCCATCCGTGGATGGCGAACGGCTTGACGCCCGTGATCTTCATGTGCGGCGGCCCCCGTTCCTCGAATCGTCCATAATGAATGCCCCTTTGACGCCCGATGGTTATATCATGGTTCGGGCGAGGTGTAGAGTGGATTCCGTGGATCGACGGCCATATTTGAGACCCGTTCTCGCGATCACCGTCTTCGCCGGTTCATTCGGCTGGCTGGCCAGCGGAATCCACGTGGTCGAGAACGCCGACAGTCCGCCTTTTCACATCGACGAATCGCACAAGCTGGCCGAGGCCTACTTCTGGCACCTTGCCTTTGAAAACCGTGACTTCTCGAACCCCGCATGGCAGGAAGACTTCTATGCCCGTACCAACCCGCCGGTAGCCAAATATATTTTCGGAGCTGCATTGGCGCTCACCGGCCATCACGTCCGCGATCAGCAACTCCAGTTGGATTTCGAGCGGCATTGGAGGCAACCTAGAATCCTTCGGGCGAAGGTACCCGATGGCATGTTATGTGTTGCCCGCTGGACCAGCACGTTGTTCGGTGCGGGTACCTGCACGCTCGTGTTCGTCATTGCCGCTCGCGTGGCCGGCAAGGTGGCGGGCCTTCTTGCCGTCTTGCTGGTCTTGCTGAACCCTCATTTCGAGTATTACTCGCGGCTGGGACTGACGGACTCGGTCTTGATGTTCTTCATGACGCTGATCGCACCGCTAACGATGCGGATGGCAGGTATTGTGCGGAGGTTCTATGCGGGGGGGGAGACACCCGCTGGTTCTCTCGTGGCGGCGACGAACGACGCGGAATCAGGCCCTTCTCGACGCGGCTTCCGGACCAAGAACAACAGGATCGCTTTGCTCTCATTCCTTTCCGCCGCGACGACCGTCGCCCTGGCCGCGGGCACAAAGCTGTGCGGCGCGATGGCGTTTTTCGCATTTGTCCTTGGCGTGCTCCCGGCCTTCTTCAGCGGCGTCCACCGAGTCGGCTCCGCCGTTCTTAGGCGCGTCGCCGCCTGGTTGGCCGTTGCTTCTCTCACGGCGATTGTCGCGGGATTTGTATTCCTGATCATCAATCCGTACTACTGGCAGACACCCGCCCGTCGCCTGGCTGAGACGTTGAGGACGTACAGGGATTGGACGATCAAACAGCAGCTCGATCCGGGGGGCGGCCTGTTTGATTTCGGCCAGCGGATCTCGGCCGTCGGACATTTCTCGCTCCGCAGCGATCTGCTCCCCGCGGCGCAATACCTAGGTAAGCTGGGAACTTGGTTGACCGTCCTGGGGTTCCTCATCGGACTTACGTGGCTGACCGACCGGACAATTCGCGGATTCACACTCGAAGTGAACACGTTGGCCGGAATCCCGTCCAAAGGACCGAGGGCGGGGAGCGGATCGAAGTCGTCCCCGGACGACGCGAGCGCGATGTTGTGGTGGATTCTCGTATACGTCGTCGTCACGATGATTGGGTTGCCTCTGTCATGGCGGCGGTATCTGCTTGTCCCCTATGTTCCGATCTGTGCGGCCGTTGCCGTCGGGTTCGTCCGGTTGCCGAAGGTATTTCGACACCTGGCGGTGTTCTTTCAGGGCAGGACAATGCCGGCTCGGCTGCCGGTCGTTGCAGGTGGAATACCGGTCGTCTTGGCCGCTTGGCTCGGGATGGTCATGACCGACCGGATCATCGATCCGGCGAAGCTGGAACCGGAGGTCATATCGGACATCCCGCCATTTGCGCAACGCGAATACTATGAGTCTGCCCTTCGTCGCGACCCGGATGATCCGAGGACTCTTGAGATCTACGGCCGAGCTCTGTTGATGTGGCGTGAGTACGACGAGGCCATCCGCTGTCTGTCTGCCGCCGCGAAGTCGCTTGAGGCCGAGTTACAGATCGGGAACGCGGAGACAATTGTTCGGTATGCCCGTGTATCATATGATCTCGCCCGGGCCCGGCTGGGTCGCGGCAGGCCGGCCGCAGCGGCGGAAGCCCTTCGAAACCACATTGGGGCAATCCGGAACTTGCGCGACATGATGGTATCCGCGGATCCCAAGGTTCGAGAGGAATACGACCGGTTGATTTCCGAACGCGAGCGTTGGACGGCAGGGGAGACAACGATGCATCCCGCCGGTCATTGAAGACGACAGGGACTTCGTGAGGCTGTGGGAGCTTAACACAGATGGCTTATAAGGTGATTGTCGTCATGCCGGCGTACAACGCTGCGAACACGTTGGAGCGTACGTTGGCCGACATCCCGCCGGACACGGTGGACGAGGTTATCGTTGTCGATGATTGCAGCAAGGACAACACGGTTGAAATCGCCCGCCGCTTGCCGGTCACACTGATCGAGCACAAGCACAACCTCGGTTACGGCGGCAATCAGAAGACGTGCTATGACGAGGCCCTCAAGCGGGGCGCCGACTACGTCATCATGGTCCACCCCGACTACCAATACGATAGCCGCCTGGTACCACACTTCGTCGGGTTGCTCAGGCTCGGCGTCTGTGATGTCCTCCTGGGTAATCGCATCCGCACCCGGGCGGAAGCACTGGCCTGCGGCATGCCGGTGTATAAGTACGTCTCGAACCGGCTTCTGACGATCACGGAGAACGTCCTAACGGGTCAGAATCTGGGTGAATGGCACAGCGGCTACCGAGGCTATCGTCGCGAAGTGCTCGAGACGATTCCGTTCCATCGCAACAGCAATGACTTCGTCTTCGACACGCAGTTCCTTTTCCAAGCTGTTTACTTCGGTTTCAAGATCGGCGACGTACCGGTACCGGTGCGATACATGGATGAGGCGAGCAGCATCAGCTTTCGCCGCAGCGTGACGTACGGGCTCAGCACGCTCGGCGTCGCCGGCCGGTTCTGGGCGCATCGGCTGGGATTTAAGCGGAGTCCGCTCTTCATGCCGAAGGACAAATAGACCACCCTACGAGTCGACAAGTCCGAAGATCGACGGGGCGGTCGGAACACCGGGCTCAGGTGCGGGCGCGACGGGGTTTCCCCACGGAATCGCAAACGGGCGGATTCGTGATTTGCCATCAGGCTTTGGAACCCGGGCGTTCGAAGCGACCCACGCGAAGGGGAAAACGGAGCTCTGGGGGGTTCTTGAATCGGCCGGCGAGGGCGCCGGCCGCAACCCTCAGTCGCAGGCTGCGTCAGCGTCGGCCTTGCCTGGCCACCTTGCACATCGCCTGTCCGATCTTTGCGACGATCTCCTCAGGCACATCGGTCAAGGCCGGCATTCCGACGATGCGTGCGCAGATGTCCTCGGTCACCGGGAGCATGCCGGGCACGTATCCCAGGCCCTTGCCCGACTCGGGCCGGGTTGGGTCGTAGAAACACCCACCCAACTTGGTACGATCCGTCCGGTTGTACAGCGGCGCCAGATGCAGAAGCCCGTAGGTGAAGTTGAGTGAGGAGTATCGGTCGGCCGTCACCGGCGCCCCCTCTGCCCGACAGGCCTCGGCAAAGCGATCCCGGCTCATTCCCAGCACCCTGGGATCGATGACCCATTTGAACTCCAAGTAACCACCGCGTGTCGCGCCCGGCAGCGGATCGACCACGCCGACGCCCGGTATGTCTCTGAGGACCGCGTTCAATATCTCATAGTTGCGGGTGCGGAGCCGGTTGAGCTCAGGCAGGCGTTTCAGATGTACCCGAGCGATCGCGGCCGCGTAAGGATGGGCACGGTACTTGGCCCCGAGGCTCATGTCGCCGATGCCGGGAAACGTCGGACCGGCCTGTCCCTTATCGATCCGACCGAAATGGCCCAGGAGGAGCATTCGGTCGAACAGTTCGGCGTTGTTTGTAACCGCCACGCCGAGTTCGCCGCCGCTGACGGCCTTCTGCCCTTGCATGCTGAAACAACCGATGTCGCCGAACGAACCGACCATCCGACCTTTGTAGCTTGCGCCATGAGCGTGGCTGGCGTCCTCGATCAGCGACAGGCCGTGCTTGTCGGCAATGCCTCGCAGACGTTCCATGTCCGGCACGTTTCCCCAGACCTGCACGACGCAGATGGCTCGGGTGCGGGGAGTGATTCTACGTTCCACGTCATCAGGATCGAGACACAGGGTCCGCGGATCGATCTCGGCGAAGACAGGCGTCGCGCTGCAGTGAAGCACCGGCGTCACACTCGCGTGCCATGTGTAGGCGGGCACGATCACCTCCGTGCCCGGACCGACACCGACGGCCACATAGGCACTGTGCAGCGTGCTGGTTCCGTTGCAGCACGCCAGGCCGTACGTCGTGCCGATGAACTCCGAGAACTCTCGCTCCAATTCGGCGATGACTCCGCCGCTGGGCACGCTGAGGATGCCCTGATCCATCAGTTCCCGAACGGCTTGCTTCTCGCGGTCGGTTATCTGGCTCCAACGGTCGACAACCGGCTCCGTCAACACGGGTGTGCCGCCTTCAATCGCCAACGTGTCGCCACTCATTGGGGCCTCCACACAAACAGGTTACCGCGATCTCTGATCCGTATACCCCCACGGCCATTTTTTCTCCTCCAGCGACGTCCAGCTTGCCTGCAAATCATCGGCCAGGATGGCGAGCTTCTGATCGTCCGGAACCTTGCGCATCGCACGGATGCGGCAGCAGAACCACGTCTCCGCCACCATGGCAGGCAACAAGCGTTTCTCCGCGGCGGTCAGGCGAACCGACTCACCATACGCATCGAGAAGCGCCTCCGTCGAGCGATCGTCGGCGACCCAATCCTGGGCAAGCGACCACATGCTGTCAGGGTCCAGCGGCTTCTTGCGTCGTCCGGCGAACCAGATCAGCGCACGGGCCAGGTCGTGGATCCGGGGTTGGCGATCCGTCCAATCGAAATCGAAGATCCCCCCCACCGTTCGGTCCCGGTACATGATGTTCGACCATGTATAGTCACCGTGAATGATGCAATGAGGCAATCGCTCGACCTCGACGTCCGGCAGGGCTTCCACGATACGGTTGCTGAACGCCAGCATTCGCTCGGCGAAGGGACGAAGCGGTCCATTCGCGGCCGGTGTCCTCAGAAACGCCGCCAGGGTGGCCCGATTTGCACCCATGTGGAACTCCCGGCGCCAGTACTTGTGGCCGTCGGGTATGAAGCCCTCCGTCGCTCGATGCAGCCTGCCGAGTTGGCGGCCCGCATCGGCGATCTGTTCGAGATCATCCTGATCCATGATCCTCAGGCCCTCGATGAACGGTGAGATCTCGAACGTTGCCTCATTGACACGGACGTAGGTCTTGCCCTGACGGGTCTTTAGCGGCTCGACCACAGGCAAACCCGATAGGGCCAATTGCCGGATGACACTGTGATCGAAGCGTACCACGGGTTCCGGGCAAAACTCGGCGCGGCGTTTGCGCAACAGAAAACGCCCTGACTCGCCGTGGGCGCCGAAGGTCACCTTCGGGGCAGCCGTCCCCCCCGCCGGGACAGGTGTGCCATGCAGTTGTAGGCCATATTCCGCCAGGACCGACCGGACGGTCTGTTCCGACAAGGCATACGGATCCATGAAGGTGGAAGCAGATTTGCTAGTCATCTTCTGACTCATCCCCACGAGGTCCGCCATCGGGGCCCGCCAACGGCGTGCGAACGATCACGCCGGTCTTTCGAATAGTCACCTCGATGGCCGCATCCCGCGAGGTGTCGTAATACTGGCGTGTGCCGACCAAGGATTCAATGGGTCGCCGACCCCCAGCGGCCTTTCGTCCTCCAGACCGGATGACTATCGACGGATCGACAGCGGCGATGAAGTCGGCGGTTGTCTTTTCCACGCTCCCATGATGCGGCAGCAGCAGGACATCGCTCTTCAGCCCTCCCTCGGCGATCAGGCGCCGTTGGGGTTGGGACTCGATGTCACCGCAAATCATGATCGATTTCGAACCGTAGCGAATGCGCAGCACGGTGGAACAGTTGTTGGCCGATCGGTCGGCTGAATGGTCTTTCGGAGGCCAGAGCACCTCAACGGAAGCGGGTACGGCTTCGGCGATCCGGTCGCCCCGCCCGACGTGTCTGACCGGAATTCCTCTTCGGTTCAACTCATCGAGCAAAAATCGAGCCGGCCCGTGGGGCGGAGATAGTCTCTCGAAGTGGGGGTTAAGAATGACCTCGTCAAGGCCGAAGTGATCCGCGATCGACAGCAGTCCGCTGAAGTGGTCGAGGTTTGGGTGGCTGACGACGGCGGTGCTTACCCGTCCGGCCCCCAGGTTGCGCAGCGCCGGAACGGCGACCGACTCGCCGGCGTCAAACCCAGATCGCGTGCCGGCATCACAAACCCAGAAGGTCTTTCCGGGAAACCGTGCCACGACGGCTTGACCGTCGCCGACCGACAGTACCCATATCCTGAGATCGTCCGAATCAGAGAAGACGCCCGACGCCCAGACAAAGACGCCTATCGTCGCGACAGCGGTGATCGCAACGGACCACCTGCGCCGCGCCCGAATCGAGTGAAGCCCGACAAGACCCGCCAGCCATCCAAACCAAACCGCAAGGCACCACCACGGCGGCGAGCGACATTCGACAGCCACCCCGGGAATCCTATCGAGCCATGAAACCATCCAGATGAGAAGCTCAGACAGCCACGCCAGCACCGGTCCCATGACAGATGATGTGATAGGCAAGATTGCCGCCAGCAGGACCTTCACAAACCCCAGGATGACCAGCAGACTGACGATCGGCCAGATCAGGAGTGAATTGAGCCATCCCCACGGACTTACCCTGCCGAAGTGATATGCGGTGATCGCCGAACCGACCAGCCAAGCTGTTACGGAGGTCGCGAGAAAGACGAGGAGCCCCGTTGTAAGCCGCTCAAGCACGTCCCGCCACCACGGCACATGGGACGGCCGATCCAGGAGCTCGTCTGGGACACCCCGCAGCCGTCGGCGGAGCCCCTGGAGAACGCGAAGAACGAAGGGACACAAGGTGAACAGACTGAAGACAATTCCGAAGGAAAGCTGAAAATCCGCCGCGAACAGGTCACAGGGACGCCACACGAGCAGCACAACCAGTGCGGCCGCCAACCAGTTGAACGGAGAGGTGGGACGCCTGAGTCCCACGGCGATGCATGCCAGACCGTACATGATCCCGGTTCGCAGGATCGGAACGCACGGCTCGGCCACCAGTACGTACGCCGCCACAATCGCGAGAACCAAGGCGGAGGCGCCCGGCCGACTGAGGCCGCAGGCCCCTCCGACCCACCAGACGAACAAGGCAAGCACGCCCATGTGGGTTCCACTCACGCTAAGAAAATGGACCGTCCCCGTACGGACAAAGGCTTGGTTGATCTCCTCGGCGATGGCCCCGCGTTGACCCAACACCAGGGTGTCGAGGAGCGTGGCGGTCTCGTCCTCGTTTCCGACGTCGTCGCGCATGAGTCTCAGCGTCTGAAGTCTGAGGCGGTCAACGAACCCGCGGTTTGCCTCACGCGCGCGCTGATTGCCACACCGCGACACAGCGGCGGAATGTTTCACGGACATGGCAACGAGAATACCCTTGCGACGCAGATGTCCGGACCAATCAAATTGCCCGGGATTCCGAGGCGGCGTCGGCCTGTAGATGTGTCCGATCATGCGGATTCGATCACCGATCTTCACGTGCATTGCGGGCTCGTGCACCCGTGCTTGAACCAGCCCGGTTACGGGAATCGGAGCGGTGGTTCCCTTGATTTCCTCAGCTTGCAGGAGGAAACGGGTACGCATGCGTCCGGGCATCCAGCGTTCGAACGGACCGGCACGAACCTCGCCGACGATCGGATCGGACACCACGGTACCGGTAACGGTTGCGATGACCGGTTCATTGGCCGTGTATCGCACAATGTGATTGGCGGGGACGCGCCGAAGGGCATTGTGATGCAGCATGGCGCCCAATGCGGCCGAGGTCAGGCAAACGGCGACGACTCGCGGCGCTGCAAACCGACTGCCGACAATTAACACCACAATACCAAGGGTAAGACCTACCCCGGCATGGGTCTGCGTCAATACGATGAGGTAATCCAGAATGATACCGACCATCAATCCCAATGCGACAGGCAGAAGCGGCGCGGGAGGCATACGGCGACGCACGGAAGAGTCTACGACATGGGATCCACCGGGGTATGTCGCACTCACAGATGTCGAATATAGGCGGACGCCCAATTCCGGGCAACCACGCCGAGCGAGAAACCCGCACGGGCGCACCGGGATTTATTCCCCATTCGCTGACCAACGGAAACATGCGTGAGCCCGCGGCTGGGAACTCCGGCTCGAACAGACCAACCGACGCTTGCCCATGGTCGCGACTCTGATTGTCGGCGAAAGAGGCGTACCCGCTCGACTAGAGTTCGCGCCCAACCGCCACGGCAATGGTCTGTAGCTCGCGCATCAGCTTACCGAAGGCGGCGGGCGTAATCGATTGCGCGCCGTCGGTGAGCGCGTGTTGCGGGTCGGGATGGACCTCGATGATCAGGCCGTCCGCCCCGCAGGCCACCGCCGCTTTGCTCATGGGAGCAACCATGTAGGCATGGCCGGTACCGTGCGACGGGTCCACGACGATGGGCAAATGGCTTTCCTGCTTGATCGCCGGGACAATCGACAGGGCCAGCGTGTTGCGCACATAGTCTTCGTGTGTTCGAATGCCTCGCTCGCACAGTATGACCTTGTTGTTGCCGGCGCGGATGATGTACTCGGCGGCAAGGAGGAATTCCTCCAACGTCGCGCTCATGCCGCGCTTGAGCAGCACGGTTCGATCCGTGCGGCCGACGGCTTCGAGTAGATTGAAGTTGTGCATGTTCCGCGTGCCGATTTGAAGCACGTCGGCGTATTGAGCGATCAGTTCAACCTGATCCGTGCTCATGACCTCCGTGACGATGGCCAAACCCGTCTGATCGCGGGCCTCGGCCAGGATCTCCAGTCCCTTCTCGCCGAGCCCCTGGAAGCTGTACGGATTTGTTCGGGGTTTGAAGGCCCCGCCTCGCAGGCCCACGGCTCCCGCCTCGGAGACGGCGTGGGCGGTTTCCAGAAGCTGCGCCCGATCCTCGACGCTGCAGGGACCCGCGATCACGCCGACCTTGTTGCCGCCGATGGTCGCGCCTTTGCTGCCGTCGAGCGGAATTTCGGTGGGATCGACCTTCACCTCCTTGCTGGCCAGCTTGAACGGCGCCAGGATCGGGACGCATCGCTCGACCATCGGCGCCAGCTCGATGGTACTTTTGTCGAGTTGACGCTTGTCTCCGATGGCGGCCACGACTGTGCGATCGGTTCCGACGATCACGTGATCGGTAAGCCCCATTTCGCGAATCAGTTTGACAACGTATTCCACGTGCTCCGGCCTACAGCCGGGTCGCATGACCACGACCATGTTCAGCTCCTCCATCTGGCCTTGACTGACCAGGTGACTCTTCACGAAGTCCGACAAAACGGAATACGCCGCCGGGAGCGGCCGGTAATAGACGAATGCCCAACGCCCAAACAGCCACCGCCGGCGAAACGCCACCGGCGGCCTCGGCGTGGACAACGGTATCCATCGATCCCCGGTCTGTAACGTTGGTGTCATGGCACCCCTCACGCCGGTCAATCGGAGGGCACGCCCCCGCTACGTTGCGGGCGGCCGAATAACCTCCAATCCTCCCATGTAACCCCGCAATGCCTTGGGCACGGTCACGCTTCCGTCGGCGTTCTGGTACAACTCCAGGAGCGGGATCAAGATCCTGGGGCTGGCGATGACGGTATTGTTCAGCGTGTGGCAGAAGCGGACTTTCTTTTCGTTGTCGCGATATTTGAGGTTCAACCGCCGTGCCTGGAATTCGTAGAAACGGCTGGCGCTGTGCGTCTCGCCGTAATTGCCGCGCGACGGCATCCACGTCTCAATGTCAAACTTCTGGACCTGGCCCTGCCCCAGGTCGCCGGTGCAGACGTTCACCACGCGATAAGGAAGCTCCAAGGCCTGCAAAACCGCCTCGGCGTTTGCCACGATTTCCTTGTGATGTTCAATGCTGGTCTGCTCGTCGTTCCGGCAGATGATGACCTGCTCGACCTTGTCGAACAGGTGGATCCGGTAGAGACCATAGGTGTCCTTGCCGGCGGCTCCGGCCTCTCGGCGAAAACACGTGCTCAGGGCGACATAGCGTTTCGGCAATTCGGACTCCGCGAGGATCTCCTCTCCGTGCAGCGCCGTCAGCGGCACCTCAGCCGTGCCGACCAGGCTCATTTCGTCCCGCTCGCAACGGTATGCCTGCTCCTCGCCGCCTGGAAAATAACCTGTCCCGTACATCATCGCGTCACGAACGAGAACGGGCACCGTCACCGGCGTGAAACCGCGCCCGACCATCATGTCGAGCGCCAGCCGCAAGACGGCCTGATGCATCAGGCAGCCCGCGCCCTTGAGGAGATAGTTCCGGCTGCCGGCCAGTTTGACGCCGCGGTCGATATCGATGATGCCCAGCAGATCCCCAAGTTGGACATGGTCCTTTACCTCGAAGTCGAACTTCGGCGGCTCACCCACTCGGCGAACCTCGACGTTCTCGCGATCGTCTTGCCCGTCGGGCACGTCGGGTGCCGGAGGCTGCGGCACCGTCAGCATGAGCGCGTCGAACTCGGTTTGGACCGTCTTGTCCTCGTCCTCCAGGGGCTTGATCGCCGCCTTGATCTCGTTCAGACGATCCTGGACGGCCTTGGCCTCGCGAGCGAGATCCTCGGGCGACTTTCCCTCGGCGACCGCCTTTTTGTAAAAGGGACTCTTCGGATTGCGGTACAGCGCGACCTGAGCGCCCAACTCCTTCTGCTCCTGCCGCAGGCCGTCGAGCTGTTGCTGGATTTGGCGTCGCCTGGCATCCACCGCCAGGAGGCGATCCACGTCACAGGCACACTTCTTGCGTCGAGCGGCATCGCGAACGAGCTGAGCGTTTTCACGGATGTACCGGATGTCGAGCATGAATGATGACTCCCTTCTCAAAGAAGCCACAGAGGTCACCGAGATCTCTTGGAATACCTCTCGGCCCCAAACAACGAAAGTCTGACACGGTGGGGCTGAGGTCGGTTTGAGTCTCTTCTCCGTGCTCTCTGTGTCCCCTGTGGCCAACCCCCCAAAAAAGAACCGCCCCGAGTTTCGCTGCACGCGTCTCGAGGCGGTTGGGTTTTCTTACGGTTACTGATTGACCAGGGCCTCAAGACGTTCGCAGCGCGAACCGATACCACCCGCTAAAATACCACGAGTAGGCACGGATCGTACTGGTCATCGTTCTTGAACCCCTGATAGACGTCGAACTGCCACGTCCCCTTATATCTTTATCGGCTCGAAACCCAACTGTCAAGAACCAATTTCGCCAAAGTCAGTCGGCGCCGACCCGCCGCTGCTCCACAAGATCCGGCCCGACGGCGTAGAAGAGGCTGCCGCGCGAGTCGGATACGAGGTATCTCACCGATGGGCCTTGGGAGTCAATCCGGCTCCACTTGCCGTCGCTCAGGCGAAGCCCCCACACGCCGGCCGCGCCACTGGCCGCCACCACATCATCCCTCGACGCACACAGCAGGTTGAACCCCTTCTCCGGTAACGACCAACGGCTGACGACCTTGCGGTCTTGGGGGCCTATGAGCACGAGTTCGCCGTCAGCCAGGGCGTAGACCTTGCCCTTGCCGTCCGACAAGACATGCCGGACGTCCTTGAACATCGCATCGCCGTCCTGTTGATCCGTCTTGACGTTCCAAAAGACCAGTTGACCTCCTTTGGCCACGGCGATGTGATCCGGATCGGCCGCCGCCAAACCACTGACGGCATTCCCGCCGAGTCGTCGGCCGGCCTTCTCGCCGGTGGCCAGATCGATCCACCCCAGCCCGTGCCCGGCGATCCCGTATCCGCACGGACCGGCCACCCACACGCGCCCCTTGGGCCATTCGCACATGTACATCGGCCGATAGATGTCGTTATCGAACTGACCGACCCATTTCGGATTGGCATTCGGCGCCGGTTCAGGAACGAACGGTTTTCGCGGGTCGAAGCGATATACCATTCCACGAATGTACGAGGCAATCAGCAGTTCGTCGCCCGCCGTCAGCCAACTGTAGATCTCGCCGGTGGTCCGTGGATCGAGGTAGCCAAGGTCTGCGACTCTCCCGGTTTGTGGGTCAACCTGGGTCACGTGCAACCACTGGTAGGCCTCGATGTAGATCTTCTCGTCCGGCCCGATCCCGACGGAGAAGATCGCGTGCGGCGTGGGTTCCACGGGAAGCTTGACCTGACAGGTCGTGGCATTTGCATCAAGCGATGAGCGGACGACCAGCGTGAAGTCCTTCCGAAGTGAATGGAGGAGTTCTGGTGGCACGTCCTCAGGAGCCCACTTGGCCACCTCGGCATGGGTCAGCGGCCTCAGCGTGTCGTCGGTGGGACCCAGAACCAGCCATCCGTCGCGCCCGGCCTGAGTCATCCACAGACGCCCCCTGCAATCGGCAAAGGCCACACTCAACTTGCCGGTCCCATCCGGCGGCTCCAGATTTCGAATGATGTGGCCGTCCGTCCGGTCCAGCAACAGATGCAGTTCCGAGATGGCCAACCTCAGGCAGATTCGACGCCCGAACGGCGTGAGGACATACGCGAAGTTGTCCGCCGTGTAGGGCTCCGGCAGGAGGTGTTCGGCTTTCCGCGTCTTCGGGTCGAATCGATACAACCTGGCGGGCGTGCCCATCGCGACGAGGAGTTGATCGTTTCCCAACCAGGCGAGGTCACAGACATAGTCGCCCGGACCCGGCCGGCCCAGCTTGGTGAACGCGTTGGCGACCGGGTCGTAAACCCAAAGCAGGTTGTCATTGTAGATCTCGCCGCCGTAGATCTTGCCGTCACCGCCGGTGCAGAGTGCTCGAATGAAGAGTTTCGACGGCGAGGTCCCCACACGCTCAACGTCATCCTTGGCCGGATCGTATCGGAACAAGATGTTGCCCCGTCCGCCGAAGTAGATCCGTCCGGCCTTGTCCTGGGTCATCGCCCAGATTTCATTGGCTTCAGGGCATTTCCAGCTTCTTGCACGGCCGGTGCGAGGATCGTAGCGGACGAATTGGGAGATGTTCTGAGCACCGCTGGTCGGGTAGAAGACCCGGTGTCCGTCGGCATCCGGAAACCACTTGGAGGCAATTGGCACGGCCACCTTAAGCGGACCGGAGACGACGCGTCGTTCGAACTTCGGCCTGTCCTCGCCTGCCGACGAGGGCTGCGCGGACCGGAACACGATCTCTACAGCGCATAGGACCAGCAGACGCAAAACCTTCCAACCAGCCTGTTTCTTGACGGGATCAGGCATGGAGTGGCACTCCCGAAGTCGCGTCCGAAAGGGAGAGGATTCTCCGACTTGCGAGCCGCAACACACGGCGATAGCGTATCGTAAGCCGCACGTTGCGGAAAGGGAATCTCGCGAATCGGCCGGCAAGGCAGAATGGCATCGCAGAGGCGTGAGATATTTCCCCGTCCTCATTTTGAAGTGTGTCTTCGGCCCGGCATAGACAACACACGCGGGGCTGCGATCGAAAAGGAAGGAGAAATCAGGCATGGCGAGTTCGCAACAGATGTCGCGTCGAGGCTTCCTGGGTTGTGCGGCAACGGCGGGAGCAGCGGGGATAGCCGCGCCCTACGTCATCACCTCCGGAGCGCTCGGAGCCCAAGGACAGCCCGGGGCGAACGAACGGCTCAGTCTGGGTTTCATTGGCGTGAACGGGCAGGGCTGTTACTCGCTCAATGAGTGCCTCAAGCAGCCGGACGTGGTTGTGTCGGCCATCTGCGACGTGGACCCCAAACGACGCAACGGGGCCATTGCGCGATGCAAGGCGGCCTCCGCGACGACGTTGCCGGGCAACGCCAAGCCGACCGACCATCCGGCCAAGCCGTACACCGACTTTCGCGAGGTGCTGGCTCGGAAGGACATCGACGCGGTTGTTATGGCCCCGCCGCCGCACTGGCACGCCTTGATGGGCATCATGGCCGCCGAAGCCGGCAAGGACTTCTACCTTGAGAAACCCATGACGCTGTACCCCGCCGAGACGCGGGCACTGGTCAATGCCGTGAAGAAACACGGCCGCATCACACAGATCGGCACGCAGATCCACGCGACCGACAACTACCGCCGCGTGGTTGAGTACGTCCGGTCGGGCAAGCTCGGCAAGATCTGCACCGTCCGCACGTTCAACATCCAGAACCAGGGACCCGGAGGCATCGGCCACGCCAAGGAAGAGGACTGCAAGGTGCCGGAGGGGCTCGACTGGGAGATGTGGTGTGGGCCGGCCCCGCTCCGAACGTTCAATCCGATTCTGTTCACGGGATCCTTCCACCACTGTTCGTGGATGGCCTACAGCGGCGGCTGGACGCCGGGAATGGCGCCGCACATCGTGGATCTGCCGGTCTGGGCGCTCGAGCTCGGCTGTCCGACGAGCGTCAGTGCAACCGGCGGCCGCTACGTGATCAAGGACGACGGCGACGCCTACGACAACCATGAGGTGCTTTGGACCTATCCGGGAATGACCATGACCTGGATGAGTTCCTTGGTGAACAGCTACGGGTTTGACTTCAACGGCAAGGGTGGCCGCTCCCGGCGGATCGGCATCTACTTCCACGGCGTCAATGGAACGCTGTACGCCGATTACGGAATGCACAAGGTTGTTCCCGACGCCGCGCCCGACGATCCCTTGTGGAAGACGGTCAAGGACCGTGTTGACACCGAACCGCCGCCGCAGTCCATACCCAAGTCCAAGGGCCATCACCGCGAGTGGCTCGACGGAATCCGCAACCGCGAGCAACCGCTTTGCAACGTCATCTACCACGCCAATATCGACATCGCGCTCACGACGTCGTTGTTGGCAATGAAGCTCGGTCGGACGATCAATCTCGATCCGCAGACGATGAAAATCGTCGGCGATCCGGAGGCCGAGAAGGCGTCGGTCCCGGTCTACCGGGATCCGTGGAAATTCCCGGAGCAGTACCTGTAGCCCGCGGTCCCCACTGCTCCGATGGGACGACGAACGGGCGGTCCGCGGTCGACGGACCGCCCGTTCGAGTGTCGCGGCTCGATATGCCGAGTGAGGAACCATGCGCAAGGTGGTCATCATTGCAGTGGTTGTGGCAGGCGGCATGATCGGGTGGTTGTACTGGAATCAGAGGCGCCCAACTCCACTGATCGTTTCCGGATTCATCGAAGCCGATCAGATACGCGTCGGGTCGCGTGTCGGCGGGCGCGTGGCGGAAGTCCTGGTAGCCGAAGGCCAGCCCGTCAAGGCGGGCGCCCCCCTTTTTCGCCTCGATCCCTTCGACTGGAGAGAAATGCTTCTGGAGGCCGAGTCGCAGCTTGCCACTGCCCGAGCGGAACACGAGCGACTCAAGGCGGGATTCCGACCCGAGGAAATCGAGCAGGCGCGCGCCAAACGTGATCGTGCCGCTGCCGTTCTGGCCAAGCTCGAGGCCGGTCCTCGGCCCCGCGAGATAGAAATCGCCCGCGAGAAACTGAAGACGGCCCAGGCCAACTTCGAACTGGCCCAATCCGAACACAAACGCATCATGAAGTTGCATCAGCAATCTCAGGCCGCGCAGATGGAGGTAGACAGGGCGATACAGGCGCTCAAGGCCGCCCAGGCCGGATGGGAATCCGCCAAGCAGGAACTGGCGCTGATGGAGGAAGGGACTCGCAAGGAGGACATCGCCGAGGCTAAGGCACTGTTGGCCGATGCCGAGGGTGGCTTGGCGCTGGTCCAACGCGGGTATCGCGCCGAGGACATTGCCAAGGCAGCGGCCCAAGTGACGGCCGCTCAGGCCCGCGTGGCCGCTATCAAGGTGCGCATGCAGGAACTCACCGTCGCCGCACCCTGCGACTGCATCGTCGAGTCGATCGATCTTCGGCCGGGCGACCTGGTGGGACAGGGCGCTCCGTCGGCTTCCGTGCTGGACTTGTCGAGGATGTGGGTTCGCGCATACGTACCCGAATCGAGGCTGGGCGACGTCACGCTCGGCCAACGTGTACCGGTGCAAGTCGTTGGATTCCCGGGCCGGCGGTTCGGAGCCCACGTCACGTTTATCGCCCAGGAGGCCGAATTCACGCCGCGAAACGTCCAGACCCCTGAGGAACGGAGCAAACAGGTCTTCCGCATCAAAGTCACGCTGGACGAAGGAAAAGACTGCCTCCGCGTGGGCATGACGGCCGATGTGCTGTTGAACGAGGCGACGGGACCATGAATTGTCTTCTCTGTCGTGCATTTCTCCGCCATCGCCACGTCGTCCGCAGCCAAGGGGTAGTCCGTCGATGAGCGACGCGGTCATCCAAACCGATCGACTGACACGACGATTTGGCCACGTGGTCGCCTTGCGGGAGGTGTCGATCGAGGTACGACGAGCCGGCATCTTCGGCTTGCTCGGCCCGAACGGGTCCGGCAAATCGACGCTTATTCGCATCCTATGCGGCGTGCTTCGGCCGAGCGAAGGGAACGGAACCGTACTCGGCGTGGACATCCGACGGGACCCCGAGGCCATTAAGCGTCGAATCGGTTACATGTCACAGCGGTTCAGCCTCTATTCCGATCTGACCGTGATCGAGAACCTTCAATTCTATGCCCGGATCTACGGTTTGACGCCCTCACGCCAACGGGAGCGTCGACAGGCCGTGATGGACCTGACGGGCATCGGTGAATATGCCGATCGCCTGGCGAGTCAACTGTCGGGTGGCTGGAAACAGCGATTGGCCTTGGCGTGCGCGCTGATTCATGAACCGGAAATCCTTTTCCTTGACGAGCCCACGGCGGGCATCGATCCGGTTGCGCGTCGCGAGCTGTGGGACCTTCTTTTCGAGCTGGCCCACGGCGGTGTGACCATGTTTGTCACCACACATTACATGGACGAGGCCGAACGGTGCACCCACGTGGGATACCTCTACCTCTCGCGTCTGATTGCCGTCGGCCGACCGGAATCGCTGAAGGCGATGCCTGGGGTAACGCCGATCGGCACCCATCGATTCGAGCTGCTGTGTGCCAATCCGACTGCAGCGCTGGCGAAGGCCCGAAAGATCGGCGCCGTCCGCGACGCGACGATGTTCGGCGATACCTTGCACGTGCTCGTATCGGACGAGATAACGGCGGAGCGCCTGGTCGCCGAGTTGGCACCGAACGATCCGTCGGCATCCGCTCGACCGATCGCGCCCAGCCTGGAAGACGTCTTCGTGATCCTGAGTCGCGCCCAAGCGATGGGGGAGGCATCATGAGCGGTTTCTGGGCCATCCTGCTGAAGGAGTTCTCGCACATCCGGCGAGACCGCCTGACCCTCTTCTTCACATTCATGGTCCCCGCCCTTCAGTTGACCATCTTCGGCTACGCCATCAACGTCACGATCGACAACATCCCGACGGCCGTGCTCGACCTGGATGGGCGGCAGGACAGTCGAAGGTTGATCGAGGCAATGTGCAATACGCGAACGTTCATGGTGGTGGAACGCTGCCAGGATGCCGAATCGCTGCGGCGATCGCTCAATTCGGGCCGTGCCAAGGTGGGCGTGTTGATCCCCGCCTCGTACTCCGAAAAACTGATCCGGCGCGAGCAGGCACACGTCCAGGTCCTGATTGACGGCGGAGACTCGCAGGTCGCCAGCACTGCGCTGAACGCGGTCAACTTGCTAGCCATGCACCTCTCCATGGGTCGAGCCCGGGCCATGGTCGAGGTTCAACAATCCGGACCGGCGCTGGACGAGCGCGGTCAGCTCTCGCTGCCCATCGAGATCCGCCCGCGACTACTCTACAACCCGGACCTTCAGAGCTCTCGCTTCTTCGTGCCGGGTTTGATCGCCATCATCCTGCAATTGGTGCTCCTGTTTTTGACCAGCTTCTCCATCGTACGCGAGCGAGAACAAGGCACGCTCGAGCAACTCTTCGTGACACCCGTCGGACGCGCGGGCCTTCTCTTCGGCAAACTGATTCCGTACACCTTGATGGCATTCTGCGAATTGTTGATCGTCCTGGCGGTCATGGTGGCGATCTTCCGCGTTCCCATCCATGGCAGCCTCGGACTGCTGATCGGCCTGTCTACGCTCTTCATCGTCATCGTCCTCGGACTGGGCCTGCTGATCTCGACGCTCGCCGCGACACAGCTTGAGGCCATCCAGCTTGCGTTCATCATCATGCTGCCGTCCGTGCTCCTGTCCGGATTCATGTTCCCCCGATCGGAAATGCCGCATGTGATCTACCTGATCAGTTGCGTATTGCCGGTAACATACTTCATCGAGATTCTGCGAGGGGTGATCGTTCGGGGAGCCGACCTGATCGACCTGACGCCGCACATCCTCAGCCTGTCGGCCTGTGGCGTGGTCATCCTCATACTCAGCCTGACGCGATTCAGAAAACAGATTGACTGATTCGCAGGGGGGTATTCGATCGGTCACGTTTCGGCTTCCCCGTTGCCATCGGGCCTGAAACGGGTATCATCCCTGATCGTACCGAAGTGTGACCTTTGGCCGCTGGTCGCGGAATTCCGAGGAATGTGGGTAGCATAGGAGCAAGACACATGAAGGTAGGCGTCACCGGACTCGTTCTGCCGGCCGATTGGAAGTTTGAAGACCTGCTCGAGAAGATCAAGGCCGCCGGCTATGAATCCCTTGAAATCGCCATTCGCGACGAAGGTCAGATCACGTTGCGGACCCAGCCTGAGGAACTGAAGGCGATGGCCCGCCGAGCGGCCGACGTCGGCATCACACTCGAGTCGGCTTGTCCGGCGTTCAGCAAGGATCCTCGCGACCTGATGACCGACGATGCAACCGTTCGGGCAAAGTCCATCGACACCTGGAAGCGAACGATCGACATGCTTCAGACGATGGGCATCGACACCGTCCTCGTGGTGCTCGGCGGTCTGCCGCCGGAGCTATACTACCATCACGCCTACGCCAACGCCCTGCAAGGCATGCAGCAACTGGCCCCGTTCGCGGAGAAGGCGGGCGTCAATCTGGCCATCGAATACGTCTGGAACAAGTTCCTGCTGTCGCCCATGGAGTGCGCCCGCTTCTGTGCCGAAGTCGGCAGCCCGCGCGTCGGGTTCTACTTCGATCCCGGCAACATGAAGATCTTCGGTTGGCCGCACCATTGGGTCCGCATCTGCGGCCACGTGCTCAAGATGGTTCACATGAAGGACTTCGCCTGGGACGACAAGGGCTATCGCTGGCCCGCGCTGCTCAGCGGGCAGGTCGATTTCGCACCGATCATGCGCGAGCTTCGGGCGATCGGCTACAACCGGTCGCTGATCTCGGAGGTGGGCACCGGCGTGGCCCCCCTGCCGGCGACGGCCGCCGCGATTCGAAAGATCATGGCGATGACTTAGGCGATCGATGGGATCGACCGCCGCAATTCAGAATTCAGAATCCGTGAATCGGAATGAGGGGACACTTCAGCCGATAACAGGCGGTACAGCATCATGCGAACTCGTTGCCCTGCAGGATACCGCGGGATGTCAACCCGCTGCTAGTAAACACACTCTCTCGCCGCCTCGGCGTAGATCTTGAGGTTTTCGACGGGCGTCTCGAAGAAGTGGTCGGAAACCGAAAGGATGTAGCCGCCGTCCTTGCCGAAGCCCTCGAAGAGCCGCCGGACCTCGGCGCGGATTTGCTCCTTGGTACCGTTGGTGAGGATATTGAACTGGTCCATTCCGCCGATCATCGCGACCTTGCCGCGGTAGGCCTCTCGCACCTTCGCCGGCTCGGTGATGTTGCCCCCCGTACCCGGCGGTGTCAGCGTCTCCGAGGCATCGGTCTCATTTTGGACGATCAGGTCGAGAATGTGCATCATGCCGCCGCACGTGTGATAGGTGGTCATGTGGCCAAGGGCATGCAACGCACGGTGGATCTGCCGATCGTAAGGCATACAGAATTCGCGGTGCATCGCGGGCGAGACGACCGTGTCGCTTCCCGCCCCACCGCCCGTCTCGATCAGGTCGAACTTCGCGCCTTTGAGGGACTCCTCGATGAACCGCAGCTTCTTCTCCAGAAGGATCTGAAGGAATCGGTGCAGCCAGCCGGGATCGTCAAACGCCTTCATGATCAGATCCTGGACATCCATGAGGCAACACGCGTGTTGCCAGCAACCGGCCTGGTCACCCCAGACAAAACCCCGAAGGATCCCCGCATCGCCAACGGCATCGTAGGCCTTCGCCACCTTCGTCTTGTCCAGCGTAGCCACTGGCATGTACTTGGCGATCAACTCGATGTCCTCGGGGCGTTTGATCATGTACTCGGTGACCCAGGTTGTCGTCGGATTTCCGCCCGTCTTGTAGGTGAGTTGGCCTTCGGGCGTGGTAATCGTGTGATGGAGCAGCTTGTTGAGCGGATTCGCGTCGATGACCTCGACTTTCTCAATCCACTGCGGCGTCTGGACAACGTACGTCTCGGCGTCGGGGATCCAGAACTGCCCCATGGCCTCGAAGTACTGGATCGCGGCGTCCATACCCGTTGTCTTGAAGGCCGTCAATGCGTCGACGCCACCCATATAGGTATCCAGGTGATATTGTTGCCACTGGTGAATCGACACGGGCAAGCGGTCGGGTTTCTCGCGGTGCAAGGCCCGCATCATGCGTTCTTTCGAAGTCATCTCAGGCGACCTCCTTGGCCACATGAATACCCTCAGGTCGACGACGCATCAAGGTTGATTGCTGCCGTGGCACCTCGGGCAAGAAGACTAACCCGGCACAGTTACGGCCGGTTCAATGCGTCGAGCGCCTTTCAGAACAGTCGCGAGAAGAACAGTCACATAAACGGCAATGATGACCAGCCAAACGGCCTTCATGCCGATTACCATCGACAGGTATTCGATCAGCCCCCCTGTCATTGCTCCCACCAGATTGATCCCCAGGGCATATCCCGTTTCGCTTTGTTGCCCGAAGAGGCGGCTGAAGCAAACGCCAGGAAACAAAGGCCGGAAACCAGATAGGCGACGCGCTCATTCCACCGTGTCGCGAAAACGGCGGTCCAGACAACCATGCACGCGGCAACCCATATCCAGGGAGAAACGCCCCCGTAGGACGTCAGGCTGAACGCAACCTTCCCAAGCAAGCTTCCTGCAATATCCCACGAATACGCCGTGAGTCTTGCATGAAGATCCATCGTGAGCGCCAGGGCTTGCCCAAGCGCAACAAAAGGGATTGATGCAGTCCCCCTCGTCGGTCGCCGCCGCGTGTCACGTCAAGGGACCTGATCTTGAAGTCGAGGGCAATCCCTTCCTTCTTTCGGTCGTAGGAGTGATTCCCCCGGGATAGCGAGGCGAATAGAGCATCCTGTCCGGTCGCTTCACGAGGGTGCCGTCCTTGACGAATCGTTCGCCCCGTTCCTGGAGATGTTCCACCAACCGACTTCGCCACAACTTGAGTGCATCGCCATGCAAGGCATCGCCGGCAAGATCGTGGAGTTCGCCGGGATCGCGCCGGAGGTCGAACAGTTGTTCCGTCCCGTCGAAGGCGTGGAAGATGTACTTCCACTGCCCGTCCGTCAGGGCGTTCCAGTGATTTCGCGCGTCGTAGCAGATGTCGTGTTCCAGGTCGATCCAGGGCCGCCAGGCCGGGGACTGACCTCGCAGCAGCGGCAGCAGGCTTCTACCATCGAGTTGCCCTGGAATCGCCGCCCCGGCCACATCCATGAACGTCGGCAGCACATCCCGGAGCTCGACCGGCTGTGTGAGGACGATTCCTCGCCGATCGTCCGGCGCGAGGCCTCTGGGCCATCGAACGAGGTACGGTATCCGTGCGGAGGCCTCATACGCATAGGATTTTCGCCACAGATGATGATCGCCGGTCATATCGCCGTGGTCAGCCGCGAAGAGAATAAAGGTATCGTCCAGCATTCCCCGACGTTCGAGGGCGTTCAGGATTCTTCCAATCTGCTCGTCGACGAAGCTCACCGAACCATAGTATCCGCGACGAGACCGGCGAACCTGATCCAAGCCCAGGTCGCCGTGCCAGAGGTCGTTGGTGAATGGTCGCGGCAGAGGTGCGTATATTCTTGCCCAATCGCCGATGCGCGGCGAGGGCATATCCTGGTCTCTGTATTTCTCCCAGAATCGTGGCGGCGGGTCGTACGGACTGTGTGGCCGCGCGAAGGACACCTTCAGGAAGAACGGCTCGGATCGTTCGTATCCCGTGATGAAATCGACGGCCATTTGTGCGGTCCAGGATGTTGGGTGGAGGTGCTCCGGCAGGACGTAGGGTGCGGCGCGATGATCGTTCCACCCGATGCCGGTGGCGTCGGGGTCCCTGCCGGGCGCCTGCGTGGCGAACCATTGGTGATAGTCGCTGATGAAATCGGGCGTCTCTCTTCGACCGGATTCGTCGAGAAGCACTCGATGAAAGCCGTTCAGCTCTCGCTGTGGATGCCAATGCATCTTGCCGATTCCGAACGTGTAGTAACCCGCGTCCCGAAGGGCCTGCGGCAGCTTCATAGGGTACGCGTTGGAAACCCTTCCGAACCCCAGCATCCCATGATTCCACGGACTCAACCCCGTGAGCAGCGCCGTTCGAGCGGGCGTACAGGTGGGCGTGGAACTATAGGCAACGGAAAAACGCGCCCCCTCCTTGGCCAACCGATCGAGGTGCGGCGTTCGGATTGCCTTGTTCCCGTCACAACCCAGACAATCCCCTCGAAACTGATCGGCCATGAGTAAGACGATGTTCGGTCGTCGCGGTCTCGAGACGGGTTCGGAAGCCTCCGTGACTTGGCGGATGAGCGCTGTCGCAATGGCCGCACGACCGGCCCGATCCAAGAACTCGCGTCGGCTTGGCGATCCGCTTTCTGAACACTTCTTCATGCCGGATCCTCCGCTCCGCCGCCCGTCATGGTCATGGACCGGCCAGTTGCACCTGCGCCTTGAACCATCGCGAAAGCAACTGCTCGGGCGTGCTCTGATCGGCCGGGCTCCGTTCGATCAGGCCGATGTCGTGACCCAGTGTGATATCCTTGACGAGCTGTTCCGTCTGCGTGGGCTGAGTTGTTGCGGCCGCGCGACCGACAGATGGCGACACGACAACCAGATCCCATTGAGCCAAACCGAACGACAGGCCCCAATTCAGAATCCAGTGATAGGATCGGATGAACGGCTCTATCCGGTCCGCCTTCGCACTCACGGGCACAGCCACCACCACCAGGTTGGGGTGCATGTCGCGGAGGCCCTTGGCCCAGGCCTCCAGTTCGGCAATCGATTTGCCATGGGCGTGCCATGGGATGACCTCAACTTTCGCCGAGGGGTTGAGTTCCGTGAGGATCTTGGGGACGAGGACGTCATACGGTTCCATGGCGACCAGCTTGATCGGCTTGCCCTCTTTCAACAGCCGAAGGGTGTGGGGAATGCTCAAGGGTAAAGGCCCGACATCCGCAAGCGATACGCGCTTCTTCGCGATGACATTGGCGATCTCCTCCGCGAAGAGCTTGTGACCGGTCATGGCAGGGTGAATCGCGTCGCTCATCATGGCTTCGAAATGGAGAGGATTCTTGATCTTCACGGCCTCGTAGGCGGCATGGCAATCGACCACCGGCACCTTCTGCTCGCCGGCCACCGTGCGAATGGCCGCCGCATATTCGGCGAGGCGATTGACGGGGCGACGCGGATCCTCCGGGAAGATCGCATTCGGCGTGCACAGGACAACGGCGGCCCCCATCGCCCGACACCGCCGGATGATCTCCTTCATGTTTTCTCGGAACTTGGCCAAGTCGCCGGCCACGACGTCGTTCATGCCGAACATGACGACCACAAGGTGAGGCTTTCTGCTGAGCACGTCCTTCTCGATCCTCTGCAACGCCTGGACGGTCGAGTGTCCGCTGATGCCCGCGTTGATCATCTCGATCTTGGCCTCGTGGTAGATCTTCTTCAGCGCGATGCCGAGCATATCACACCAGGCCCGTCGTCCCCCGGTGTGATAGTAGACACCCGTAATGCTGTCGCCGAAGCAGACGATCCGGACGGTCTGCTCCCCCGATTTCAGCAGCTCGGTCACCTTCGCCAGTTCCGATTCGGAACCGGGAGTCTCCGCGAACACGATTCCTGAAAGGCTGAGCAAGAGGCTTGTGATCGGAATCACGAGGCTACTCCTGTGCGGTTCGGAATGACTCGGAAAGGTTGAACCGAGGCACGTCCGGTTCGGCGATTCCCCCCCACGGCCGACAGCCCCGGAATCACGCCTCGTCTTCCCAGTCTTCGTCTTCCTCGAAGTCCTTTTGCATGATCTCGTTGACCGTCTCGATGAGCCCATTGGCGTCCATCTTGTAGTACGCCAGCAGGTCGTCCGGATAGCCGACGATGGCGTAGGTATTGGGAATACCGACCTTCTTGAATGCACACCCCTTACCGCTGGCGGCAATCACGTCCGCCACCGCCGTACCCAGCCCCCCGCTGATGTTGTGATCCTCGACCGTAATGATCCGCCGAGTATCGACTACTGCCCGGAGGATGGCCTCCTCGTCGATCGGCTTGATCGTGTGCATGTTGATCACGCGGACGCTCAGCCCGGAGTTCTTCTTCAGGAACCGGGCCGCCTCCAGCGCCTGGAGCACGGTTACACCGCAGGCGATCAGGGCGATGTCGGTCCCCTCGTGCATTTCGATGGCCTTGCCGATCTTGAATTCGAATTCCATCGACTGGTGAACCGGCGGTTCAAAACCCCGTCCGATTCGGATGTATACGGGACCTTCCATGTCGATCGCGGCGGCAACGGCCTTGCCGGTCTCGTACCCGTCGGCCGGCACCATCACCGTCATGTTCGCGAACGATCGCATGATGGCAATGTCTTCCGTGCAGTGATGCGTGGTGCCCGCCTGCCCAAACGAGGTGCCGGCATGCGTCGCGATGATTTTGACGTTGCGCTTCTGGTAATCGATATCGGTCCGGACTTGCTCCGCCGCCCGCATCGACGTGAAGACCGCAAACGTGGAAACCACCGGTGTCAGCCCGGCGGCCGCCATGCCGCTCGCCAGGCTGAACATGTTCGCTTCCTGGATCCCCACGTTGAAAAACCGTTCCGGGAACTTCTTCTGAAACGTACCGATCTTCGTCGAGCCGGCAAGGTCCGCGGTCAGCGCCACGATGTCGGGGCGTTGAGCCCCGATCTGCGTGAGGACCTCGCCGTAGATCTCGCGGGCCGTCATGTGGTCCGCATCCGCGATGTTCCACGTCAATCCTTCCGGCATGACAATCCCTCTCACTCTGATGGGCTACACCGAAGACCGTGTCGAACGATCGTCATTCTAGCGGGGGACCGGTCGCGAAGCGACAGCCCATTTTCCGTCTGACCTCCGACCGGATCTCCTCGGCAGCCGCAGCCGGGACGGTTCATCGGCGAAGCAAGGTCACTCCACCCGGCCAACTTGACACCAGGGGCGCACACGGCTCAGATGGAAACGCGCCCATGGACCATCATCAGTCGTCAGATCAGCCTCCATTCGCGGAACGTCCACCGGACCGACGCCGAATCGTCGTCCTGAGCCTCATGGCCATCCTCGTCGTGGCCTTCCTGCTTCGGTTTCCTCCCTGTCTCAGGTACCTGCATGTGGATGAGCGAATGGTGCTGGAGAATGTTCTGAAGTTCATCAAGGAACGAACCGTCGTGCCGGCCCACTACCAATACCCGACTTTCTTCAGCTATATCGCCGCGCCACCCACGGTATTGTGGTCCGTGGTCCTCTCGGCAATGGGCCGATATGACTCGCCGGCCGACGTGATGGCCATGAGGTACTTGGATTCGATCGTCGCGTTCTTTCCCCTTCGCCTGACCAGCCTCGTCCTCGGCCTGGCAACGATCTGGATGGTCTTCCTATTGGGCCGCAAGCACTTTGACGTCAGGACGGGCCTACTCGCCGCGGCAATCCTGACATGCTCGTACGTTCACGTCGAGCGGTCCGCCCTGGGACTGCCCGACGCCGCCACCGCCTTCCTGGCGACAGGCGCGTTCCACGCCATCCTCTCCGCGTTTCGATCCGACAAGCGCCGCTTGTGGGTTCTTGCAGGGCTGCTGGTGGGCTTGGCGACGGCAACGAAATACAACGCCGGCCTTCTGGTCTGTTCGCTCTTGACGGCGCACGTCCTCCGCCTGAAATCCGACGGCAAACTTCGCGTGCCCAGACTATGGATAAACGCGAGTCTGCTCCTGAGCGGCCTGACCGTCGTGGTGACCTTCTTCATAGCCTCTCCGGCTTGGCTGATCCAGCCCAGGATCTTCTTCGACACCTTCCTCTTGCAGGCAGCACACTCCAAACAGGGAGTCATGGGCGTGTACAAGACGCCCTATGCAGGATGGCTTGTTCAGGCGTGGCAGCAGGAATCGGCACTTGCGGTCGCCATGCTAATCGGCCTGCTTTATGCACTCATTCGTCGGCGAGGCAAGGACATGATCCTCGCCATGACCGTCCTGCCCGCGATCATCACCATCGGTGCCGGGCGATACGGCGGCCTTCACTACTTTCTGTTCGCCTACCCGGCGACGGCCCTGCTGGCCTCGCGAGCCCTCCTGCAGGCTTGGGATTCACTGGCCCCAAAACCAGCCGCGCGAATCGGCCTCGTCGCCACGGGAATGGTCAGTTTCCTCCGGCCAATCATTCACGTGGCGCAATATGCGGTCCTCAGTCTGATCGCGACCGACAGCCGTCTGGAAGCACAAAACTGGATCAACCAGAACCTCCCAGCGGGCTCGCGAATCGCCTTGGATCCCGTGGATGTGCCGAAGCTCCGGGCAGAGGGCCGTTCCGGACTCCTCGAAGGCGAGCGAGCGGCCTTCTTCAAGGAGCGGCTGAAAACCTTCCGGCCGTACCGGTTGAGCCAAGTACCTTGCGAAACGGCCGGTCCAGGCGACGTGGACGCGGATTACATGGTCCTCAGCAATGCTTGGTATGACCGCTTCAAGCCGGATCCGCCGCCGCCCGCAAGCCCCTTCCACAAGGCCCATGCGGCGGCCAAACGATTCTACGCCGATCTCTTCGACACATCCGGCTCCACAGGTTGGACACTTGCCAAGACATTCGACACCGGCAACGGACCCCGAATTCTGATCTATCAACGCCTGCGACCGACGACAACGTCGGCCGCTCCGACAAGCCGGTAAGCGCGTACGACGTTCAGTCCGCGACCTGATAGAGATTGGCCGGCCCAAGATGCTTCGGCCAAAGGCCCGTTTCAAAGAGAAACTGCCGGACATGCGTGCATAGGTGGCACTTGCTTGCGTACCCGTTTGGCAAAGGCGTGTAACCGTGCGATTGGGCGAGGTGGAGAAGCCCCAGCGGGCCGTCGTCAACCAGCGGAGCCAAGATCGGTTCGTCCTGCCAACCGACCGCCAGCCTGCTCCACATCTCGTCGAGGGGTTCGGCGCGGGCATTCCCCAGGAGAATCCCACTGCAGACACCCGGAAAGACGGAACCATCAGGCCCTACATGGACGTGCTTGCTCTTGAGCAGTTCCGCAATGCAGTGTTGCCCGGAGAAGTGATCAGGGGGATACAGCCCCAGCAGCGGCGCAATCGTGAACGCTGCTCGCCCCGTCAGTCGCTCGGGATGTCGGTGGAGCGAATCAACGTATGCCTCGCGCCGCCTCCCCACGTCGTCCGGATACGCCGCCCAAACAGGATCGGCTCGAACGGCATCCTCCCACCGTAGTCTCACACCCTGTGGCCCGAAAACCTCGCGAGCGATCCGAACACAACGAAGGACAGGACCGAGAGGCACGAACTCCTGGTGGAACACATCCGTGGATATGTCCAGTCGGGGAACGCCGAGCGACCGCAGCATCTCAAGTCGCTCGCGCGTCATGTCGTCGTCGGCAGCCCAGAAGGCGTTCGTCTCCACCTTCTGAGGGCGGGGCAGATCGGCGTGATTCGCGGCCTGAAGAATGGCTACCAGATTCTCGAATCGCCCGAAGGGCTCCCCCCCCGTCAGGTGGACCTGAATGCGACGTCCGTCTTTGGCGGCCACTCGGTCAAGCTGACCCCAGAACGCCACCGCATCGTCCGGCGCGAGCGCCCCCCCCTGCTCAGGCGATCCGCAAACGTAGCAAAACACGCACCGCGCGTTGCACCACCAGGTTGTCAACAGCCCGGCGAAACGCCAGGCGCGCAGTTCTTTTCTTGGAGCTTGCATGTCGGGCGTTCCCGGAGTCGCCGAGGTCCATTATACGTTATTGACACGATGTGCGTTCAGCCGACGACGCCGTCGCTCCGGCCCGCGTGTGGGAGGCTTCGGAAGGGGAAACCAGCGTCCATGCCCGATCGGGAGGCGTGGTCCTTCGGACAATGGGTCCCCACCACAATCGAAACGCCCAGCGCAGATTCTCGACCGCCGTCCTGGCCAGGGCGTACATCCCCACCAGTTGCACGCCGGCCTCTATTAGGAACAGCCGCCGCGACGGCTTGATGAGGCTCCACAGGAAGTTGAGCGGATTGTAGAAGGTGAGATAGCCGGCGAGCATCCTCAGTTGTACAAGCCAGGGACTCTTCGATCGTGTGGCCACCACATGGTTGCCGTCGATCTGCCAGTGCTTGACCGGACGGCCTCCCACGCTGTCGAAAACCAATTTGTCCAAATAGACCTTCTCACAGCTCGGCGAGCCCACCGACGGCGTCAGCATCGTGATCTGCATACTCACCGCACCGGCTTGTCGCAAGAAGACGACTTGGTTCATCAGCCCCGATAGATTGCCGCGCGAAAGCAGCGGCTGTTTGTCGTGATGGACCATCATCGGCATGGGAGAAATGCCGACGCGGGTTAGTTCGGTGAACAGTTCCCGGGCCTGATCGGGCCTCTGCCCCTTGCGGACGAGGGCCCCGGTAAGATCTTCGATGCCGAACCATACCGCCCGCATCCCCGCCCGTCTGGCCAGTTGCATTAGGTCGAGGTTCTTATACGCGTCGAACTGCGTCGACTCCGTTCCCCAGCGAAGGTGATTCTTCAGACGGCGACCATCCCATTCGGTATGAGCCAGCACGCTCAGGATCTCTTCGGCTCGCTGCCGGTTGTTGAAGAAGTTGTCGCATGTGCCGAAGAAATGGTGGATCCCCGTGCTCCGGACGATCGCCTTCATTTCCTCCGCCAATCGCTCTCCGCTCTTATTGCGGAACGACCGCTGATTGAACAGCGGAATCGGGCAGAAGTCGCAGTGGAACTTGCACCCTTGCGTCATGACCAACGGGGCAATGATCCCGTAGCGCCACACCCGATCCAGCGGCAACGGTGAAGAACTGAGCGTCGAGTGACGATGCGGAGGCTCCAGCAGACGAAAGCCATCCAGAGCGAACGGAAGTTCGTCCAAGTCGCGAACCAAACGCTGAACGCCCGTATCCACCAGGCAATCCGATCCGTTCTCCGAACAGTCCGGCTTGTACACCAACCCCAGTACCTGATCGAGCGCGCCGTCGCGTCTCGCCCGATCAAACGCCTGACGCATGGTCCCGCCGGACTTGCGATAATCCATTAGGACCTCGAGCAATTGCGCCAGGACAAACGCTTCGCCCGTAACGGCCACGTCGACGCTGACGTGAGCGTCGCCCCCGATCGCAAATAGGTCCCACGGCTCGTAGATCGCCTTGGGACCACCGGCAATGATGAGCGGACGCTCCGCCCGAGGCATCCGACATGCATCCGCCACGAGCTGATAGGCGGGCTCGCAGTGAATCTGCATGCTGCTCACCAGTAACATCTCAGGCGTTCGGCTGCCCAGTCTGGCCTCTGACGGACGAAACTTCGGGGTCCACTGCTGCAACACAATGCGAGTGTTCGTCAGCCCGCAATCGTGCAGCGTCGAACCGATGACGCGGACCCCCGCCGGGACCATGCGCCGGTCGGCGAAGAGAAATGGGAGAATGCGTGTCCGAAAATCAAACGCATAAACGATGACGGACGGAATGTCCAAGCCGGCGGTCAACTCTCGAAGACGCGCGCGGATTCGGGGGAATTCTCCAGGCTGGGTAAATACGTCCCCTTGTGGCCGTGTGGGTAGTGCCAAGTCTTGATGTCCTGTGGCAAACCGCTGTGCGGGACCGGCGAAGTCGCCGCCCCAGGCAAACGAACTAACTCAGGATCCCCCCAAACGCGAAGAGTATAGCCGACGCGGTCGGGAGAAACAACGCCCTGAGTCAACCCGCTCAGCGATTGAGACAGGAGTCTACCGCACCCCTCATACTGCATCGATCGTATACGTGCCCCCAACGCGCGGACCGTCGCCGATTGAAAGCCGGATAGACGTTCCAGATCGCCTTTTTGACGGCTCGACGCTCGCCGCAGAGCCTGATACCATGCGTTCTGTGAGTACGGTCAACTCGGGGCGGCTGGAAAATGGCAAGAAAGAAACAGCGTAGCAGGAAGTGGGCGGTAGTCGCAGTGGCAGTCATGGCACTGGCGGCAGCTTCGGCCGTTGTGCTCTTTCGTGTTTGGCACCGACGCGATCCGACGGTGTTCGTCCAACAGGCCATAGAGGCATGCCGCGCCGGACAAATGAACCAAGCCTTGGCGGCCTACGCCCTCGTGTACCGTGAAACGCTCGACCCGCGGTGGTACGTGGAAGCCGGTCTGGTGGCCAAAGCCTTCGGCAACGCCCAGAAGGCGCTGGTCAATTATGACAAGGCAGTGGCGGCAAGGGAGAACTACTTGCCGGCACATCAGCAGCGAGTTGAGTTGCGCCTCGAGTTGGTCCGCCAAGACCCCAAGCTCGAAGGGTTCGTGAATCTTCGAAAGGACGCCGAGGCGCTTCTGGCATTGAGCCCGAAGGATCCGCGGGCACTCTTGGCTCGTGGCGTCGCGCTGGCGGGGCTCGTGCGTGAAGACCCCTCATACGTCAAACAGAGCCTGGAGGCTATTGATCAGGCCCATCAGATTGCCCCAAGCGACGTCGAAATCGCCGTAGAGCTTGCGCGCGTCCGTGAGCAGCAGGAAGCGGACAAGGAACCCGCCGGCGGTGCCGGCTCTTCGAGGCAGTCCACAAGCCAAGCGGAAGAAATCTATCGCAAACTGATTGATGCCGTGCCGAACAATGGGACGGCGTATCTGAGATATGCGCAGTACCTCATTCGCCAATTGGAGCGACAACAGGATGAGGCCGCCGCGCGAGGCATGCCCCTTGCGGCCGCCGCGATCAAGTCGCCGTTGGACAGAATTCACGATCTCCTGACACAGGCTGAACGGCTGGAAAGCAAGGACGGCGAGGTCTACTTGGCCATGGCGACCCATGCGTCGCTCGCGGGTCAACCCGCCCAGGCCATCGAGATCTTGAACCGGGCCGTTCAGACAACGCCGGATGACCTGCGGGTCTACATCGCACTTGCCCATCGCCTTCTCGATTCCGGTCAGGCCGAGAAGGCTCGACGCGTGCTTGAACAAGGTCTGGCCAGGCCGTTCAACCGTGACAGCTATCGCGGACTGCTCGACCGCCACCGGCGCTACCGCTTGATGTGTATGACGGCGCTGAGCTATCTCGCGGAAGTCCGACCCACCGGTGAAGACACCTCAGAGCTCTCCGCCAAGGCGGAGGAAATCCGCCGTCAGGCAGAGTCCGAACTGGGTGAAGACCACTGGATGGGACGCTTCTTGCTGGGCCGGATCCATCAAACCCAAGGCCTGCTGCTCGCCGCGGCGGCCGACTTCCGATCCGCGGACAAGATGGTCGACCGGCTGCAGGATGTCACGGACCGGCACTTGATTCTTTCATCGCTGGCGGACGTGGAGTGGAGACTCGAGCAATACGGCCCGCTTCAGGAGACGTTGAACGAGATCTTGAAGGATCGTCCGAACGAGCCTTTCGCGTTGGCCCGACGATCGTGGGTTTCACTGAAGTTGGGACGAGCGAGAATCGCCGCCGCGGACGCCGCCTCCGCCATTGCAGGACTCCGGCAAAAAGGGGGAACACCGGCAAACGAAACCCACACCCGGCCTGCAACGTCTTCGATGGATAGAGATTGGATCCGTGAGACTGCCCGCATCCTTTGGGTTGCAGCCCGACTGGAGAACCTCTCCGCGGACTCAGGCAGAGCCGAGCGAATGCTCTCACCGATTGTCGGCGCCGACATCATGTTCTGGGCCGAGACGTGCTGGTTGTACGGCCGAGACAAGGAGGCGGAGGAGGGTTATCTGGCCGCAGCCCGAACGGACCCGACGCTCGTTGGTGCGATCCGCCGCTACACGGAAATCTGTGCCCTTCAGGATCGCCGCAGAGACGCGTTGGACTTGATCCGAAAGACACTTGAAGCGCTGAGAGGGCAGGCCGACGCTCGAACACGTCGGGTCAACATCACCGCTCGGGCAAACCTGGAGGCGCTGTTGGCGGAGGCCGATCCCAATCTCGCCGACGAGCAGCGAATGGCCAAGATCGTGCAGGCGCTTTCGGAGATACCCGACCAAGTCGAACGCGCCCTTGCACTGGCAGACTACCACCTCATCAGGGGACAGGCGCCGCAGGCGGTTCGCGAATTGAGTTCTCTATCGCGAGTCAACGACATCTCCCTCCTCGAGCGGCGCTTCGCGGCACTCTTGGCGGCAGAGGACTGGGAGGCCGCCAAGGTTGCCCAATCCCAAGCGGCCGAGTTGAACGCCGACGGCGCGAGAGGTCGGGTCTACGAGGGGCGCAAGTTGATGGCCGAGGGGCAGTCTTGCATGACCCTCGCCCAACAGAAACGAGAGACTCAAACCGGCGCGTCACAGGAGGAAGAGGAGCGGGGAACGGAATTGCTGAAAGAGGCGGTCGACGCTCTCCGCGCGGGTGCGGAAGAAGCGAGAGGGGATTCCAAGGCGCGAGTCTGGCTGGGTCAGGCACTGGCTGCCTTGGGTGTGAACGATGAGGCCCGCGACGCCTTCCAGATGGCTCTGGTGCTCAATCCGCTGAATCCGGATGCCCACCGAGAGCTTGCCCGCTTGGCAATCAGCAAACAAATGGCGGGGCTCAACGGGGATGTCCATCTCAGCAAGGCGATACGGTTGTCACCCAAGGGGCCGGACGGCCTCCCACTCGATCCGTGGCTGCACGTCGAGGCCCAAGACGCCTATGAATTGCTGCATCCGAACGAGAGCATTCGGCGGCGCGAAGCGTGGAGCGCGGCCCATCCAAGAGACGCACAGAACCTTCTTCGACTCGCCGGTCTCTACCGTCATACGAAGAAGTTGGCGGAGGCCGATCGCTGCGCGTCGCTCGCATTGGAGGCGGCTCCGAAAGATATCGAGCTCCACGTAAAGATCAGCCGGCAATACCAAGAGACCGGCCGGTCTGAGCAGGCGACGAAGATCCTCGACGATCTGGCCTCTCGACTCGAGGGACCTGCGCGTGCAAAAGCACTCTTGGAGTTGGCGCGACACCTGCAGAATCTGTATGTGAGGCAACAGGCCCTCGGCACAAGTCCGACGGAGCTTCGTCCGCTTCGCGACCGAGCGGATCGTGCGTTCGCCGATGCGATCCAGATCGATTCCACGCCTCAGGCCTGCGAAGCAGCCGCCGATTTCTGCATTCTGACTCGTCGGAACGTCGAAGCCGTCAAGTGGCTGCGACAAGCGACGCGATCACAAAAGAGCACGATCGACGAACGAGCCATCCGGCAGAAACTGATACGTACCATGCTCGAGATTCGGCCGCTCCCGGAGGACATGGAGCGAGAAATCGGCGACTATGATGCGAGGTTCCAAGGCTATGAGGAGGTCAGTCTGTTCTGGGGCATTTTCCACGCGGCACGTGGCGAACTGGACAAGGCGGTCCAGAAACACACCAGCTACCTCGAGCGACTGCTTAGCCCCGGCCTGACGGCCTATTCTAGGCCTGAGGAATTGCCGGAGGCATACTATCTGCGAGGCAATCTGTACTTGCGCCTCGCCTCCGTGCGCCCTGCGGAACGGGTGCGGTTTCTTCAGTTGGCCATCGAGGATTTGACTCGCGCCAAGGCTCACTGTCCCAAGTCTATGGGCTGGCATCGCTACGCCATCGCCTTGGCTCTTGCACAGGAACAGGCGGGGCGCGATGAGGCAGCCAGAGCGGAACTGCAGGCGGCGTTCCGTGAATACCCGGACGTGCCCGAGATCGCGAAAGCGTTAATCGAACTCCTCGGACGACAGGAACGGTGGGGCGAACAGGAAGCGTTCAGCCGACAACTGATGTCCGTTCAACCTAAGGAATGGCGATGGCCCCATTCACTTGGCCAAGCCGCCGAAAAGCGAAAGAACACCTCGGAGGCCGAGTCGGCTTATCGCCGTGCGGCGGAGCTCTGTGACTACGGGGCAGGCGGAGTAGGTCGGGACGCCGTGGTCGGACTACTGAGGTTGCTCACGGCGCAGAAACGCTTTCAGGAAGTCATCAACGTGGTCGAAGGAAAAACGCAGCCGACGGACCGCGATTACGCGATGTGGGCTTACTACGCCGGAGCCCTGGACCGCTGCAAACGAACGAACGACAGTCTGACGGCCTGGATTGCGGCCACCGACGCTGCCGTGAAGCTCTCCGATTTCGCGGAAATCTCTCAGATCCTGTTCGAGCTATGGGGACAAGAGCGTGCGGTTCAGACAGCAAGGCAATTGGCCCAATCCCAACCAGGCAGGCCCGGTCTGCTGTTGGTGCTGGCGATGCTGATCCAGCGAACCGGCAAGTCCGACGAGGCGCTACAACTGGTCGAACAGGGGATCCGTTCGACAGCAACCCAGAACAAGCCAACGACATCACGGTCCTCCGATCAAGGACAAGGGGAACTGCTAACCTACGGCGGCATCCTCTGGACATTGAAGAACCAAGACGAGAAGGCGGTCGCGCTCTACGAGCAAGCCCTGGCTATCAACGAGGACAACACGGTCGCACTGAACAATCTGGCCTACGTGCTGAGCGAGCGGATGGGCCGCCCGCGCGAGGCCCTCAAGTACGCACAGCGGGCTGCCGAACTCATGCCGGACTCTGTGGGTGTCTTCGACACCCTGGGTTGGTGTCTGACCCTGAACGGAGAATACGAGGCGGCTGTCGGCGTGCTGAGCAAGGTCCCCGCCAGGCAGCGAATCATGCCGCTCTGCTATCATTTGGCGGAAACGTATCGTCGAATGAGTCAGAAGGATTCGGCTCGTCAGGTTGCCGAGGAAGGTCTGAAGATGCCGGTCACCGGCAGTGAAATCGACAAGACCTACCGTCCAAAGCTGCTGGAGCTGTTGAAACAGCTCTGATCAAATGTAGTTTTTCACGAATCGTCTCGCCAGATGGTATAGGTTGGCGACGGAGCCGACGTCTCGCAACGTTCGGTAGATGATCTTCGGGCGGAGATGGAACGAGCGGATGGCCTTCTTCAGCAAATGCGACAACTCGGCGTCCGAGATGTGGGGCGTGAAGCTCTTGGCAATCCGATAGTAGGACAATTCGCTGAAGTCGACCCCTTGCATCAGGCCCTGTGCTTCAAGTTCACCGTGGATACGGCTGCCGGGCAAGGGCAGAAAACTCGCAAACGCGGCGCGGTCGATGGGAAGTCGCTTGGCCAGTTCGATCGTCTTCAGTACATCCTCCCGCGTCTCGGTGGGGTAGCCCACTATGAATAGCCCTGTGACCTTCAGGCCGTGACGGGCCAGCAGAGCGACCTTCTCCTCGATCACCTCCAACGTCAGATGTTTGTTCATGCTGTCGAGCACACCCTGGGAGCCGGACTCGATGCCGACCGCAACGGCATAACAGCCCGCGCTCTTCATTGATTTCACCATGTCGTCATCGATGCAGTTCAGACGGATGCCGTTCAGGCAATTCCAGGGCACGCCCAGCGGAGCCATCCGCTCGCAGAATCGAATCAGGACGTCTTTCTTGAATGTGACATTGTCGTCCTGAATCATGATCTCCTTCACGCCGAATCGACGGATCAGGTGACTCACTTCCGCGGCGACATCGTCCACATCACGAAACCGGAATCCCTTGCCGTAGATCGTCTTGGCCGCACAGAACGCGCAGTCGAAGGGACATCCCCGGCTGATGATGATTGGCGCAATCGGATAGGCCTTGCAGTAGCCTCCCAACGGTGCATGCGGATAAGACGACGGATCGATCTGCTCCCAATCGGGCCACGGAACGTGATTAAGGTCTTGCACTACACCTCTGGGATTCACATGGACATGGCCGTCCGAATCACGCCAGGCAAGCCCTGCCACGCCCTCCCATTGACGGCTGCCCGACTCGATTCGATCAACCAACTGGGGCAATCCAAGTTCCGCCTCGCCGGCGATGACAAAATCCAGATCATCGTAGTCCGTTAACGTTCGTTCCGGCAGCGCCGAGGGGTGCGCCCCCCCCACCACCGTCATGATCTCCTCGTCGATCTGCTTCACGCACCGCAGGTACTCTCGAACAATCTTCACGTCGCTGGAATAGAATTGAATTCCCACCAAATGAGGTGATTTCTCTCGAACGAATTGGGCAAAAGCGGCCACATCCGACAGGTGATGGCGAACGGCGTCGTAAAGGAAAACTTCGCTCACACCGCGCGCCTTCAGGGTGGCGGAAAGATACCCCAGACCAAGCGGAGGCTGGATCGAGAAGGAGAGAGGATTGAATGGCCGCACGAGGATGACGTTCACGATTCCGATCCCTCTGCGACGTATCACCTAACCGTAGCAATCGGGGCGGGTTGGCACAAGAGTGAACGGTCTCTCGGCAGGTGTCGTCACCGAACTATCCCGCAGCGCGAGACGTGGTTGCCTGCGTTGTTTGCGGTCGGTCGATGCGCACATGGAGCGCCCGCGGCCCTCGCTGAAGGACTTTCTCATAATCCTGTTTCAGAATGCGGCAGTAGTACTCGTATGCATTAAGGATATCCGGTTGCCGGCGCTGGGGATGGTCTTCGTTCACATCCGAAACGATGAAGCGAGGCGGCTCTCGCTGCAGAAGCGCAAGGACATCTCGCCCGACTTGAGCGGCCTTCGCCTCGAAGTCCAAGGCGCGATGTGCGTCCCGATCGGCGTAGATAGGATCGAGCCACGCTTCATAGAAGAAGAATGCGGCCGAACCCCACGTGAACAACTTGTCGCCCGGACGAGCCAACTCCTGCGCTTTCTTGGCCAGCTCATATCGACCCACGGTCTCGGCCGATTGTCCGCCTGATCGAAGCAGACTCGCGCCCCAGAGCAGGTCGCGTCCGCCGATCAGGGTCAACCAAATTCCCAGAACAGACACGGCAACTCTTCGGCTGGGAGCAAGATTCGGCACACCGGCCAGCGAACGCGTGGCATCGGCAAGAGCAAAGCCGGCCAGGACGGTCGCACTCACCACGAAGGGTACGAAGTAGTGCTGGTAGCTGCGCCCGCCGGCCAAGGCGCCGCCCAGATCGCCCAGCATCCACAGGAGTGCCAACCATCGCCAATCGGGCCTTTCGCCGTCGCCTCTCTGAAAGAGCCGAACCGGATTCAACAGTGTCAAGCCGGCATAGACCGCCCCGGCCACAATGGGAAGCGCAATCCACAATTCCTGCTGGCAACTGAGAACCACCCACACCGGTCCGCGAGTCCGCCAGACCTCTTGCCCGTAGTACCGATTGTACACAAACGAGGCATACAGCATCTCGCGGGCCAGTCCGTACGACGCGAACCACACTGTCGTCACCAACCACGGTATAGCCAGCCCGCAACAGATCATCACCGCTCGAATGCAGGCACGCCCGACGGACAACCGTCTGGCCACATACTCCGTCATCAGCCAAATGATCACCGCCATACCCGTTGCCATGCCGGGCGGCTTGAAGAGCCCGCCGATCCCGATCAACAGTCCCGCGAGAAGATACCACCACGCCGACCGATCCCAACAGACAACGGTCACCACCCACAAACCGAACACTGCAAAGGCCACCTGATAGCCCTCGGTCATATTCCCCGAATAGGAGAACCGGGTGCAAAACGCCAACACGACGGCCACGATGGTCACCGTTCGATCGTGTGGACGACCCAACCACCGCCGAACGATGCCGCATAGGCACAGGGCCGTCAACAAGGCGGCAACACACTCGAAAACGTAGAGCACTCGCCAGTGATGGATCCGACTGATCGCAAAGGCGCCCGCGTTGAGCAGGTAGATCGCAGGCGGCTTGTTCTCCCACAGGTCGCGATACAAGAGCTTCCCGTCCAGCCATTTCGCGCCGACGTATGCGTAGGTGTAGGCATCGCAAGGATCGGGCTCAAGATAGGCCACGCCTCGCAGGCAGGCAATGACCACGATGACCGTCAACCAGAAGAGTATGGTACGCATCGGCATCGTCCTTGGTCGACCGACCCTGACCCCCTCGCCAATCAGTCTAACCGTGAAAGCACCCACCGGCCAGACCGGTGTGTGCTCGCGTCAAGAGACCTGCTTTCGCCGATTCGTGTCTCACCTCTGTTGGTGCGAGATCGATACGGGATGGCGATAGGTCGTCACGGAGGCTTTGGGCTTTCGCCAAGGGCCGGTACAATTCTGTTGCGTGTGCAGGTCGTTGAACTCGTCGAATCGAAAGGATGAGAACCCATGAGGCAGACTAAGAAGTTCACGTTGGTCTTCGGCGTCATGGTCGCCGTGGTGCCGGCAGTTGGTCCGCACGCGACGGCCGCACAAGGCGAGGTCCCGCTTCAACCGCGCGGCTTGGCCGCGGGCGAGGACATGAAGGGGCCCTGGTGGATGCAGCAGACGGCGTTGACCAAGGACGGCAAACTCGATTTGAAGTCAAAACCGTGGTGGCCGCGGGCCGCTAAGCTCAAAGCCGGAGAAGAGTTCGTTGTCGACGCCCAAGGCCCGGCTGCCGGACGCATGGTCGTTCGCCGGGAAAAGGTCGGTGATCCCCCGAAGGTCTCGGAAGCCATCGTTTGGATCATCGATGATGACGGTGACGGCAGCATCACGTCGGGTGGGGACACGGATTCCGACTGTTATGTCGTGGATTACGGATGCAACGGCGTCGTTGATCGGATGGTCGATTACATCGACGACGACGGCGACCAGGAAGCGGATGAGATGGACATCCGCTACTTCGTGAACGGCGAACTCCGGCGGATGTGGGTCGGCGTCGATGTCGATGACGACGGCAAGATGTGGAAGGTCACCCGCTATGAATATGCCAGCAACTTCTTCGAATGCGATCCGTACGGCAACGACATGATCTACATGAACAAGTTCGACCCCGAGAACGGATCGTGGATTCCGATCTCCGAGTGCCCGTTCGCCTTCTACGATACCGACGGTGACGGATTCAGTGAGGTGGTGGTTCGGGTCAGCGCCGTCCCCATCGGCTACGACACCACCGTCGACCCCGACTACGCAAACGACGGCGCCCGCTTCGAAGGTCCGTGGCGTCCCGACATGCGCCGCATGGGGATCGTCAACATCCGCTACAGCTTCGACATGGACGGCCTCAGCGGGAAGGAAGACCCGCTTCACTACGATTGCGGGTTCAACATGATCGGCGCGCTTCCGTATGTGTTTCCCGGAATGGAGCACTTCAACGCCAAGCGTCGTCCGCCGCAGGTAACGATCGTGACACCGTTCAAGGATCTGCGAAACATCTCCGACAACTACCCCGCCAAGGAGACAGGCTTCTCCTGGCACGAACAGTACGACGACACGGTAACACTCGGATACGGTCCGCACAAGGATCTCGATTACCGTTGGGAGGGCGTCTTCTGGATCTGGGAACGGCGATTCATGGGCAATACCGGGGGGCCGTGTCAGAAGTGGAACATGCGACGCGAGTGGACGGACAAGCCGACGGACAAGCGCGAACTCTACTACAGCGGTGTGGACCGGCGAATCCACCTTCGGGGGGCCAAAGAGGGTTGGATTCAGATCGGCCACTTCGGCGGCCAGAAGGCCCTGGGCGAGATCCGAATGTTCGACACGGACGGCAACGGATACTTCGATCGTTGGGAGGTCTATTGGGGAGACGGTCCGGTTCCCGTCCGCGTGACGACGGTTCGCGACGAAAAGACCCGACCCGTGGCCTTCGAATACCCCTCGATGGCCAATTTCTACGCCCAGGAGGTTCTGCCGGAAGCCATCGCGGCCAACGAACGACTCAGGGCCGCCATGACAAAGGTCAGGTCATTTGAACCGCCTCCGGGGCTGGCGGCCGCCACAGCGAGCGGAACGGCAAACGTTCGCCGATTCGCGCAGGATGTGGTGCGCGAGATGCACTATCAAGACCTGCGGCAGTACTTCACACGCAAGGCGCATGAGGTGATCCGAGCCGCCGGCCAGGACGACCTGCGAAGAACGACAAGAAACAGAGAGCGCACAACCGCAAACACCGACTACGCATGGCGACTCATCACGGCGCTTGCGGAGTTGGACGTCGCCTACGGGCAAGGCGACTTCGACAAGGCTTGCGCCGCATTGGACCGGATCAGGCAAATCGAATCCTCGGTGGGGAATTCGTCGAGTGGAGCACAATCTCAACCGGTCATGAAGCCGTCTTGACGGACAGCCGCCGGGGATGCGTTCAATGAACCCAGAGGCCGCGGAAGACCGATCGCACGGGTTTCAGACCGCCGATTGGCTGGTTCTGGCCGGTCTCGTCGCCCTCGCGGCATCGACCCGAACTGTCTATTACCTCCAGTCGCTCGCGTGGCCTTACTTCGACCAGCCCGTGTCAGACGCCGCGATGTACCTCGATCGGGCAAGGGGCCTGCTCAATGGGTCGTGGCCCCCGCCCAACACCGCCCATTCCCAAGGTCCGCTCTATCCCTATGTGCTGGCCGCGATCCTCAAGCTGACCGACGGTTACCGGCTCATGCTGGTAATCCAGCTAATCCTTGGCTGCGCGAGTGTCGGACTCGTCTACGGCATTGCCCGCCGAATTACCGGGCGAACGGGGGCGACCGTCGCGTCGCTCGGGTACATCGGTTACGGCCCCTTGCTATCGACGGAGGGCAAATTACTCACGGAATCGATGAGCATATTCCTGGCGTTGCTTGCCCTTTGCTGGCTGGTCCGGCTCACCGATCGGGTTTCCTGGTGGCGGCTTGTCCTGGCCGGATTCTGTCTCGGCCTGGCAAGCCTGCTTCGCCCGCCGCTGATGCCGGCGATCCCGGCGATCGGCGCCTGGATCTGGTGGACGCATCGGGCTGCGAGGGCACGCGGCATTCTCGCCGCCGGCCTTCTCTGCGCGTCGGCGGCGCTTCCGATCGCGCCGTTCACCTGGCACAACTATCGGGCCGAAGGCGAATTCATCGCCATCACGTCCGCGGGCGGAATCACCTTCTGGCTGGGCAACAATCCCCTGGCCGCCGGCTCACTTAGCCTCGGTGGCGTCATCTCCGGCGAGGTCTCCTCCCAACACGAAGAACAACTGTCGGCCGCCGAGCGGGTCCTCGGACGCAAGCTGACCAGCGGTCAGGCCTCGCGATTCTGGTATGGGCGCGGCTTGGCATTCATCCGGAAATATCCCCGTCAGTGGGCCTGGATCCTATGGCGCAAGTTCCGCCTCTTCTTTAGCAACGAAGAGGTGGCCAACGTATATGCCTTCGCCTCCGAGCAACTGGATATCTCGATCTTGCGAGCAACGGCAATCCCGTTTGCCCTTATCGGTGCGGCCGGGTTGGTGGGAGTGATCTTGCTGATCCGAAGGCCCGAGGCACAACCCATCGTCATCATGCTCGCGCTCGGTTTTGCCTCCTGCATGGTGTTCTATACATCCTCGCGATTTCGCCTGCCGGTGGTCCCCTTGTTGGTCATCTTGGGCGGATGTGGCATCGGCCGTGTTCTGGCGTGGTACCACAACGGGGATTATCGACGGATGGCTGCGGCGGTGGCCGCGTTTGTAATACTGGCGGGCGCGATGTGGTGGCCGGTCGGCGGTCCGCTCCCCCCCGCGGAATGGTTCGGGCGCAGAAGTCTGGCTCACATGCTCTCAAGAAACGGCGACTACGAACGAGCCCGTGCCCTTCTGGCACCGCAACTGGAGCCGAACGTCCCCAACGAAGAGCGCGCTGCCGCATGGCTCATGCTCGGACGCGTGGAAATGGAGCGGCGCCGATACCCGCAGGCTGTCGAAGCCTTCGGCAATGCGCTGAAGATCGACCCGACGACACTTACTCCTCATCGCTACATGGCGATTGCCAACTACTCGCTCGGACAATACGCCAAAGCAATCGAAAGCGCCAAGGTGGTGCTAAAGCAGAACCCCCGCGACATGGAATGCCGACTGTTGATCGGCGAGTGTCTGATCCGGCAGCAGAAGTGGTCTGAAGCAATTGAGGAGGCGCGAAAGGCCCAGGCGGTTGAGCCGAGAAATCTTCAGGCAATGCACCAGCTCGGCCAAGCATATTATGGCCTGCATCGGTACGAACAGGCGGCAGAATGTTTCCAAACGGTCTTGAAGGTGCGTCCGGAGCCGCTTGTCGTGGTCAACTTCGCGCTCTGCTTGAACCGTATGGGCCGCACGGCGGAGGCCCGTCAGGTACTGCAGCGCCTCTTGTCGGCCGAACCGGATCATCCCCAGGCCAAGGCACTCCTTCGCGATCTGGGCGGAGCCGCGGCGCCATAATCGCCCGTTCCGGTCTGCGCTGCAATCCATGAGAGATCCGGCGAGCTGAAATGCCGAAGACTGCCACCGGCTCACTGGCCGGTTCGTACCTGCGACATCGCGGTCTTGGCCGGTGCCACATCGCTTGAAGCGTGTCGGGCCCCCGTGATCAACCGGCCGGGCAGAATACCCACGATCACGACGACGACGGCGGCCAGCCCCAGGCCGAGCTTGAGCAATCCGCACGGCACCATCCGGAGGTCCTCGTCGACCCGCTCGCGGAGGTAGCAGGCGGCCACAATCCGCAGGTAGTACACCGCCCCCACAGCCGAAGTCAGCACGCCCAGGACAGCCAGAACAATCATCGAAAGCTTATCCGGGCTGTGGGCGTCCAACGAAAGCGCCGCACCGAAGATGTACACCTTGCCCACAAAGCCCGCCGTCGGTGGCATCCCCATCAGGCTAAAGGCGCAGACCGCCATCGCCAGTGCCGCCACCGGATACGCGCGCGACAAACCCGCCAGGTCGTCGAGCCGTTCGCCCTCCGCATAGCCAGCCTTGGTTCGCAACAAGCCCACGACGGCGAAAGCACCGAGATTCGTTGCGCCGTAAATGGCGATGTAGAACATCATCGCGCCGATTCCGTCGCGAATGGGCGTGTCCAACTGGCTCACCGGACCGACGAGCAAGGCGACGAGCATATAGCCCGAATGGGCGATGCTGCTGTAGGCCAGTATCCGCTTGACGTTGCTCTGCAGCAAAGCCAGCACGTTGCCGACGATCATGGTCGCGGCGGCCAGGCCCCACAGAAGCCAGAAGATCGGATCGGGCAAATGACCGCCCGTCGTGGCCAGCATCTTCGCCAACGCAACAAAGCCGGCCAGCTTGGGCATGAAGCCGAGCATACCGGTAACCGGAGCGGCGGCGCCTTCATACACATCGGCGGCATAAAAGTGCATCGGAACCGCCGCCACCTTGAAGGCCAGCCCGAAGATGGCCAGCGACAGCCCGGCGACGACCATGAAACCGTCCGGGCCGGCGGACACAACGCTCGTGATGCTCGCCTTCCCCGACGAAAGAGCCGTCGTTCCGGCGACGCCGTAGAGGAGGCTGAACCCGTAGGCCGTCAGCGCCGAGGCCATCGCACCCAGGAAGAAATACTTGAGTCCCGCTTCCTGGGCGCGAGGGTCCGTTCGACCGGTCGCGACGAGGACATAGGTCGGCATGCTGACCAGCTCGAGTGCAATCAGCAAGACGATCAGATCGTCGGCCAGCGCCGTCAGCATCGCCCCGGCCATGCTGAAAAGTACCATCGCGAAGAACTCGCCGCGATCGGCCGCACCGGGAAGATGCCAACTGATCAGAAGGAGGAGCACACCGAAGGCCAGCGTGATCAGTCGAGCATATGTGGCGAGCGGTCCCAGTTTGATCCCCGCCAGTGGGGTGGCCGACGAAGCCGGAGCGTACAGCATCGCCGCCAATGCGCCGATCATGCCCGCGGCCGCTATCAGGAAGACAAACCACTGTCCGCGCCCGCGGCCAAGAACACCGACCCAAAGCGCCAGAACCGCCGCAACAACCAAGACAAGCTCGGGTGCGAGTGCCTGTATGTATCCCGGTATCGACACGCTATCGTTCCACCTGTTTCGCCCGACACGGCGATGCCCCATTCATGACCAAGAGTACCGAACGCCCTACCCGGTCGGCAGTGGACAGGCGTGGTCTCATGTCGGACGGCCTCACACCTGTCGGGACGAACGCGTTGTGCCGATGCTCAAGGCGCGTCCCCATGGCTGAGGAGGCAAACCACCCCATCCCCGCCTCATGGCTCTCGCTCGCCGTTGCCGTCACTGCTACCCCATTCAACACACGACCGAGGATCTGTCGTTCCAGTGCCGGTTGCATCGACTTGGTCACCGACCCCGGCCAAATGCCGATGATCAGGCAGAGGATCGCAATCGGTGTAAGCACGCCGATCTCGCGACCGGTCAGATCCTGCTTGAGCCCGTGAGTCGTGTCCGGCGTGTGCGGCGGTTCGACAACCGGTCCGAACAACACGCGTTGACACATCCACAACATGTACACCGCCCCGAGCACGATCCCTGTCGCGGCCACGACGGCATACGGGATGCCGAAGGGGCCCGGCTGGGGACCGCGAGCCGACACGAAGGTGCCAAGCAGGACCAGGAACTCGCCGACGAACCCGTTCAGACCCGGCAGCCCGATACTCGACAGGGTGAAGACGATTAGGAAGAACGCCAAGATGGGCATACGCCGAGCCAACCCGCCAAGGTCGCTGAACTTCCGCGTGTGATAGCGCTCGTAAATCATCCCGACCACAAGGAACAGCGCCCCGGTGCTCAGGCCGTGATTCACCATGTAGATCAGCGAACCGGTCAGTCCCGCCATCTTCAGACTGAACATCCCCAGCACGCAGAAGCCCAGGTGGCTGACTGAGGAGTAGGCAACCAGCTTCTTGACGTCGTCCTGCACCCAGGCTGCGAGAGCACCGTAGATGATCCCGGCAATCGCCAAGACGCCCATGAACGGTCCGAACGCCGTCGCGGCGGACGGGAACATCGGCAAGGCAAAACGCATGAGACCGTAAGTCCCAAGCTTCAGCAGCACGCCGGCCAGGATCACCGAGCCCGCCGTCGGCGCCTCCGTATGCGCCAGCGGCAACCAGGTATGCAGCGGGAATAGCGGCACCTTGACCGCGAAGCCGACGATCATGCCCAGGAAGACCCACCACTGGACATGGGGCGGGATGATTCCCAGTTGGGCCTGAAGGTAGAGCCGCCGAATGTCAAAACTGAACTTCCGTTCGCTGAGAATCCGAACGTTCTCGGCCACGACTGCCTCCGCCGTTCCGGTCGGCAGGTCGCGAAGGACTACGGCACGAACCGACTCCGCGGTCATCTGATCCGAATGGGCATAGCCGCTCCAGGCCACGTAGAGAATGCTCGCAAACGTTAGCACGCTGCCCGCAACGGTGTATATGAAGAACCGGTGGGCCGCCCGCCGTTTCTCCTTGCCGCCCCAGATGCCGATCAGGAAGAACAGCGGCACCAGTGTGAATTCGAAGAATACGTAGAACAGCAACAGATCCATGGCGCAGAACACGCCAAGCATGCCCGTGTGCAGCAGCAACATGAGGATGTAATACAGTTTGACTTGTTCACGAATCGCCGAGAAGCTCGCACCAATCGAGAGCGGCGTCAGCAAGCCTGTCAAAACAAACAGCCAGATGCTGACGCCATCCAGCCCGACGTGATAGCGGACGTCCAGCTTGGCGAGCGGGCCGGTCCCGCCACCGATCCACGGAACACTCTTCTCGAATGCGTAGGTCCCCGTCGCCGCCTCGGGTCTATCGAGGAACACGATCGCCGCCAGAATGACGAGAAGGAGCGTCACGATCGAAACAGCAAGGGCGAGGCGACGGACCTTGTGCGGCTCGGAAGCAGGCATCAAGCAAATGAAACCCGCGCCCGCCAGCGGCAGGAAGATGATGATCGTCAGAATCCAGTCGCCAAACCAGCTCATCGATTGTCCTTCAACTCCCACCGAACCGGACTGTCCTCGTCGCGACGGAGCCCGCCGAAGGCACGCCGGTTCCGACAATCACAGCCGTGCCAACACGATCGCCAGAATCACCGCAATCATGACCGCCCCACTCAGGGCATACCCTTGCAGCGCACCCCGTTGGAACATCTGTTGCAGAATCCACGCCAGTCCCCGCGGGACGGCGGTCACCAGCCAGATGATCCCGTCGATGCCCCAATCGTCGATCGTCCAACACGCCCGACCGACCCACCGCAGCGGCCGAACGACGCAGGCATCGTAGATCTCATCCACATACCACTTGTTGTTCAAAAGCCGATAGGCCGGACCGAACGTCACCATCATCCGCTCGGCCACCGCGGGCATCTTGACGTACAACAACCACGCCGAGGCAATGCCGATGATCGCCAGCGTGCCCGACAGGGCCATCACGCCGTAGTCGTGGCCGCCGTGTCCCCCGCCCTCGTGCACAGCGGTCAGGGCCGGACCGATGTACTGCCCGAAATGACCCGCGATGTTCCAGTAGCCCGCAAACACGGCCCCAATGGCCAGAATCCACAACGGCATCGTCATCACCGGAGGTTGCTCATGCGGATGCGCCCCCTCGGGCAGGCGAGGCTGACCATGAAAAGTCAGGAAGATCGCTCGGAATGTGTAGAACGCGGTCAGGATTGCAACCGCCAGACCGAGACCGCCCAACGCACCGCTGCGCCCCAGCGCGGCCGCGATGATCTCATCCTTGCTGAAAAAACCCGACAGAAGCGGGAACCCCGCCAGCGCCAATCCACCGATCCAGAACGTCATGCACGTCGACGGCATCTGCTTGCTCAGGCCGCCGAGTTTGCGAATGTCGATCACGCCCGCCATGGCATGCATCACACTGCCGGCGGCGAGGAACAAGAGTCCTTTGAAGAACGCATGCGTGTGCAGGTGGAAGATCGCCGCCGACGGCGCGCCCACACCCAACGCCAAGAACATGTAACCCAGTTGACTGACCGTCGAATAGGCCAGGATCCGTTTCAAGTCGTATTGTGCCAAGGCGATCGTCGCACTGAGCAGCGCCGTCAGGGCACCGGTCCAGGCGACCACCGTCATCGCCGCCTCGGAATGGGCAAAGATGACGCCACACCGTGCGACCATGTAGACGCCGGCGGTCACCATCGTTGCGGCATGGATCAGCGCGCTGACCGGCGTCGGCCCCTCCATCGCGTCCGGCAACCACACATACAACGGGATCTGGGCGCTCTTGCCCACCGCCCCACAGAACAGCAACAGGGCGATCCAGGTCAGACGGGGCGTGTCATGAACCAGATGGATCAACTCCTGAGGGTTGGCAATACCGAGCTTCATCAACTCTTCGGCTTTGCCTTCGAGCGCAAAACGCGTGGCGTCAAAGACCGTCTGATAGTTCAACGAACCAAACGTGAAATAGATGAGCAGAACGCCCAGCCCGAAGCCAAAGTCGCCGATCCGGTTGACTAGGAATGCCTTCTTAGCCGCCGCCGCTGCCGAGGGGCGCTGGTAGTAGAAGCCGATCAACAGGTAACTGCACAGGCCGACCGCCTCCCAGCCGAGATAGAGCAGCAGAAAGTTGCCCGCAAGCACCAGTGAGCACATCGAGAAGACGAACAACCCCAGGAACGCAAAGAACCGTTCGTAACCCCGCTCGGGGCGACCGTGTTCACGCATATAGCCGACGGAGTAGATCACCACCAGCGTACTGACGGACGTTACCGTCAGCAGCATGACAATCGTCAGCGGATCGATCAGAAACTCGATATTGAACCAGCCCTCGCCGCTCGCGCCCGACGTGAGCCCGGTGGGAATCCAGCGATACAGATCCAGTGCCCCGACGTCCTTGCCGCCGGTGAGGAACATGACCAATGAGGCAACAAACGCGCCGCCCACGCCGAAGATCACCGGCCACTGGGCTCGCCCGCTCAAGAACCGCAGGAAAGCACCCACCACCCCCGCCCCTGAGCCTGGCGACCCGCCCGAGGAAGCGCGGCTGCGCGCCCTCGGAGAACTTGCGGAAGGCGGGCCGCAGGAACGGCCTCGCGGG
>CAZQTW010000022.1:0-72165 GCA_964596165.1 uncultured Planctomycetales bacterium
GGGCTTCGAAACGGAGAATCAGGGTAAATGTGCGGGCGGGCGTAAGTCGGCGTGGGCACGCCGGAAACGACGAGACCCCGAGGGGATCACCCCACGGGGTCTTGCGTTAAACAAGAACCGCTGAAATCAGCGGATTGAATTTTGGCTCCCCGAGTAGGACTCGAACCTACAACCTACCGGTTAACAGCCGGTCGCTCTACCGATTGAGCTATCGGGGAATACCACCTTCTGGCCGATTCACAAGCCCTTTGGTAGTCTAGCGATCGGGCCGGGTATGTCAAGACGGCGAATAGGCTTTCAGAGCGGCACGATGTGATAGGGGACGCCCAGGAATGGACGCGGCAAAGGGTACCCAGACATTGAAGAAGTTGTTTGAGTCCCAGAAACTCGCGGTGCTGGCCACCCAGGATCGCGGTCAGCCCCACACGAGCCTGGTGGCGTTCGCGGCCACCGACGACCTCAAGCACCTGGTCTTCGCGACAGCCCGGGCCACCCGGAAATTCACCCACATCACGGCGGATGCCCGCGTGGCGATGCTCGTGGACGATCGGTCGGATCACGATCCCGGTTTTCAGAAGACAGTGGCCGTCACCGCCGTGGGGAAGGGAAGCGAAGCCGGGGGCGACCGCCGCCGGTCCTTCGTCGACCTGTATCTGAACCGGCATCCCCATCTCAAGGAATTCATCGAGTCGCCCGACTGTGCGATCGTCGACGTGTCGGTTGAGACCTACTACTTGGTCAGCAGCTTCCAGGAAGTCACCGAGTTGCGGCCCGAATGACGTTACTCGAGACGCTCGGCATGTCAGACCATCGCCTGACTCGAATCAAACGTCTGGTGATTGCCCGGAGATGTCGATTCACCTTGAAAGCTGATCTTGAATGTGCCGTAGATGGGCTGACGCGACAGGACGTGCTGGAATCCATACTGATCGCACAGTTTCTGCGCGTCAAGAATAGCGACAGTCCTTGGCGGCGTGGTCGCAGGGAACGCGTGTACATTATCGACAGTTTCAACTTCGACGGTATTCCGATATACTCCAAGGGAGTGATCCGAAGAGTCGGTGAACAAGATGCCGAATTCTACATCCTCATCTCGGGTAAGAGATCAATCCGCTCCGGCTGAGCCCGTCTATCATAAATGTCCTCTCTGCGGCTCGACCGGGATCCAACTGGGTTATCAGGTTCTAACGGTCCCGCGACCGAGCGGCAAACGGCTTCGTGTCCGCGTACAACGATGGGCATGCCCCGACTGCCACGAGCAGTTCCTTACTGAGGAATCACGCCTGCGCTTGGACGCTGCCTTGGGTCTTCCGGCCACGAGGCGCCCGGGAAAGGCCCTTTGAACTTCACTCCAGACAGTGGATAACGCCGTCGGCCGATCTCACGACGATCTCGGCCTTGCCGTCGCCGTCCACATCGGCGATCGCCGGCATGCTCAGCGCGGTCGGTCCCTTCCATGTCCACAGCACGCGACCTTGCCTGCCGTCACCGGTAATGGCGATCAGGTCGTTGCCCGCCGGATAGATCAGTTCGTCGCCGCCATCGCCATTGATATCGGCCGCCGCGACCTTCTCACACGTGGGTTTGGGGGCGGACAGGCGCCACAGGATCTTGCCGTCCTTGGGGTCGATCGTTCGGACACCGTCCTTGTAACCGCTCGCGGCGATCGCGAACCGGCCATCGCCGCTGAAGCCGATCAGACAATGCCGCGTGTCGGTGGTTTCGCCGACGTTGTCCTGCGGCGCGCCAGTGGGGTAGTCGGCACGCGGCAGCCCGTGCCAGACGGGTTGTCCGTCGCGGCGGAGCAGGGCGAGGATATAGGGGCTGTCGAGCAGAACCTCGGGCTCGCCGCTACCCGTGAAGTCGCGGACAATCGGCTCGCCGTAGGCCGCCCACGCCGGCAGCGCCTTTCGTGACGCCAGATCCGCCGCCTCGATCAGCTTGCCGGTGCGGCCGTCGGCAATCCAATAGCAGACGGGATAGATGTTGATCAGTTCGTCGAGGCCGTCGGCATTCATGTCGGCCACCGCCAGGACGCTGCCGGCGTAGCCCCAGTGGAACTGTCCCGAAGGCGAAACCGCCTTCTCCTGCCGCCACACGATCTGGCCCGTCCGCCCGTCGACCATGACGCCGATGTCGCTGTGCATCAGGCTTCGGCGAAGATCGACGAAGACATCGATCTTGTCCGGCTGGCGAAACCGCCCGGGCCACCAGCATGTCAGCCCGCCGACGTTCCAGATCGGCGGCTGACCGGGAATCCCCTCGAATCGCGTTCGCCACAGGGCCGTTCCGTCGTGCCGCAGCGCAATGAGTTCGGCCAGCCCATCAGGCGTTTCATCCGCCGCAAGGATTTCGAAGCCGCCGTCGCCGTCCAGATCCGCCGCGACCAGACCGGCCCATCGCGAACCGCTGGTCATCCCGCGCCCAGACGCCTGCCAGATCAGCTTGGGCTGTCCGGATGTCGAGCCCGTCGAGCCGATCGCGAAAATCTGTTCGCCCGCTCCTTCGGCCAACACGGCGGGCGGTTCGTCGTTCTTCAGTCGTGCCACGATCGGCGGTGCGAGCGGGCCGCCGACCGAAACGCTGCCCACAGCCGCCGCCCTCACACCCTGACCCGCCAACTTGCAGTGACTGTTCGCCGACAACGTGACCTTGATGCACGCGCTGGGCGCCATCCCATCAGCTTCGGCACGGATCGCAATGGCCCCGGGCTGACCCGCGATATCGGCAAGCGTCCAGAGTTCGGCCGCCTGGCCGCCCTCGCCCATCGTCATGGCCGTCAAACGAAGATTCCTGCTCGCCGCGCCGGCATCCCGTCCCTGACCCGATCTCCGCCAGACGAGCCAACTGGGACGCCTGGTCTTGTCGCCCGGCGTCACAAGCACGTGCTTCATGCCGTTGGTGGCCGTGGTGGACCAGTTAGACCCGAGGCGCGGCAGGTCCGCCGACGCCCAGCCGGCCTCGGTCGCCGACCACAGCACCTTGGCCTTGCCCTCCTCGATCGCACACAGCTCGATCCTGCCCATCGGCGGGGCCACCACGCCCTCAGTGGCTACGCAGAACAGTTCCTCCTTACCGTCGCCGGTGACGTCCGCACTGCCCTGCGCAAACCGTTGCGGCATGTCGCAGAGCAGCTTGCCTCTCGCTGCATCGATCACCTCGACGTGCCACTGGTTGTCGCCCGTATCGTTGAAGACGCTGAGGACGATCTCCGGGCGGGCGTCGCCGCAGACGTTAACCACCGGTCGCGGTCCCACATGGGGCCACTTCGCCCGGGCGGTGATGTCCGTCTCGATGTCGCGCCGCCACAGGACGCGCAGCCGATCCGGTTCGGGCCTGGTGCGGTCGTACTTGAGCACGTCGACGTGACTCTGGAAATCGCCGATGGTGATGGATTCCATCTGCCCGTCCGCGTCGACATCGAACAGGCCGAACCAGCCGTAGGGACGGTTGTTGTGGTAGCGCAGCTCGGTGACCTTCTTGCCCGTGGTGCCCTTGTAGATCATCAGGCGGTAGTGGGCTGCCGTGCAGATCTCCTGGATGCCGTCGCCGTCGATGTCGTAGACGACGTTCAGCGGGTTGAACATGTCGCCCTCGGGCGGGTCGCTCTGCCAGGCGAGTCGGGGCTTGTCATGTCCCTGGTCGTAGGCGAAGCACTGGAGGCGTGCGACCTTGCCGGTGCCCCACGTGTGGCTCCAGGCGACCCGCTGCAACCCTCGGACGTCAGGCAGAAGCTTCGCCCAGCGCTCGTGGAACTGCTCGGGGGCGTTGCGGAGCCGGCCTGTGCCGTCGATGTCGAGCTTGGCCGGGCCGAGGTCCCATCGCTCGGAGATCGCCTTGCGAACGGCGCGTCGGGAAGCGGGATTCGGCCCTTCTTCTCGCGAAGCGGCTCGCAGGGTGCTATGCGCAACAGGTGCTTGATCCCCTGTTCCCGGCAACGTTAACTCGTGACTTCCTTGCGCCGGCGTGAGTTCGAGCGTGACGGTCGTTCCCGCGAGCGAATAGCTCCACGCGACGCGCGGGGCAGTAATCTGTCCCTTGAGTGCGGTCCTGCCGGAGAGCGCCCCGTCGTGTCCATAGCGTGGCCACGTGTCGTCAGCGGCGCTCAGCGAGGGGGAGGCACTGTGCAGAAGCAGAACGGATACCGCCCACCCATACCGACTCCGAGCGATTGCAGAGGCTGCTGCCTGCCCAACAAGACGGGGAACCCGTTGAAAAGGCATCCTAGTCCTTCTTTCTCGGTTTTTGTTGCCGCGATGATCGGCGGTCCGAACGTACCGCCGAAGGAAAGGCGAGTCCAGAGGGGCAGTCGCCCGGTTCTATGTCGAACGTGATCCCAGGAGGAACCGTCTGACCGGCAAGACCACGCCCATCACGCCCAGCATCGCCGGCAGCAACGGGTCGGCCTTGCTTCCGCAGCCGAACGTGGCCGTTACCTCACGATTCGCATTCATCTCAATCACAATCGTGCTGTTGGCATCGCTGACGGCGTAGTTGAAATCACCGGGATGATTGGGGTCGTAAATCGTCCACTCCCTGAATTCCTTACCCACGTCGGGCATGGCAGTCAGCGTGACGCAACTGGCCGGTGGGTACGTCGGAAGGTTCGGATCCACCACCACATAACCAAGTGCCGAGTTGACGACCGTAAGCGATAGTGAGTACCGGAGCCAATACTCGTCCGCACCCATGTCCGCGACGCCGTCGGCGACGCGCGGTTCCCCGTCGATGTCTGTCTGGGCGGCGTAATCGCCATTGGGATCGCCTGAATTGATGCACGGCGAGCCGGGCAAGAGGTGATGGTCGTTGTCCTGCCAGGTATTCGGATCGCCGTCCGGACCGCCGGGGCTGGCGAAACAGGGATCGGCATCCAGATTCCCCTCCAGCCAGAAGAGCACGCAGTTCGGTTCCACCCCCACTTGGTCCGGACCACCCGAGACATCGGAGTATGACACGCTCAGCGATGAGGGGGTCGCCGACGCGATCAGCGACATCTGGGGCCCGACCGGTGCGGAATTGCCCCAGAGGAGGCTGTTACGGACCGTCGGGGCGGAGTGGTCGTAGGCGACCATTCCGGCGCCTGCAACCCTGGCCGTGTTCGCGGCGAGGGTGCAGTTGCCGATCACGGGGTTAGAGCCGCTAAGGCAGGCCACACCGCCGCCTCGTTCGGCTGAGTTGCCGGAAATCACACAGTTGCTGACGGTGGCATTCGAGTTTGTATAGCAGATCATGCCGCCGCCCCAGGAGCCCGCCGTATTGCCGGCGATAGTGCAATTCGCAATTGTGGGATCGCTCTGTTCGACATACAGTCCGCCGCCGGCAGCGTCGCTACGATTGCCCGTTATTCGCGTGCGGTAGATCGTCGTATGGCTGTTCTCCGTGCAGGCGACGGCTCCGCCGCTTGTACCGACTGTCGTGTTGCCGATGAATTCGCAGTCGCGGATCACCGTGCTCCCGCCGCCGCGGCAGGCGATACCGCCGCCCACGGCGCCGACGGCCGAGTTGCTCCTGAACACGCAGTGGCTTACCGTGCTGCTGCTGCCGCCGAAATCCACCATTGCGCCGCCCCACGTGGCGGTGTTGTCCTCGAAGATGCAATAGCTGATCGTCGGGCGACTCCCGTCGTAGTTGTCTACGCCGCCGCCCCAGTAGGCCCGGTTGCCGATGAACGTGCAGCGCGTGAGCGTCGGGTTGCACCGCAGGTTATAAACGGATCCGCCGTGGCCGCCCCAATTGTCCGTGAACGTACACCCGGTCAAGACCGGCGCGCTCAAGTAATTGAACACCGCCGCGCCGAACACCGCGATGTTTCCTGTGAATGCGCAGTCTGCGATCGTCGCCGTGCTGCCGCCAAACGTAACGATGGCGCCGCCGCCGCCTTCCACCGCGGTACCCCCCCTGAAAGTACAATCGGCAATCGTCGGAGCGCCGCCGTTCACCCAAATCGCACCGCCGGAGAGTGCCTGGTTGTCCGTGAACGTGCAGGAGTGTATCACCGGGCCGGCATTTTCAATCCATATCCCGCCACCGTTCGCGGCCGAGCACCGGGTGACAACACAGCGTGTGATCGTCGGACTGCTGGAGATGCAGGAAATGCCCCCGCCCGTGAACGTTGCCTGGCCGTTGGCAAGGGTCACCCCCGCCAGGACGGAGTCCGCGCCTTCACCTGCCGTGAAACGAAAGCCGTAGTGCGGATCGGTTGGCGATCCCTGGCAGTCCACGACGGTCGCGGCCACCACGTTGGGATCGTTCGGCTCGATGCTACGAACCGTGATGGCCTTGCCGAGGAAACTGATGTCGCGGTTACCGCTGCCAGTGTAAGTCCCGGGGGCGATGACGACCACGTCCCCCGCGCCGCCGGCCGAGATGGCCGCCTGAATCGTGGGATACTCGCTCGGGACGCGGCGCTCTGCCGCCGCGACTGCGGCGGGCTCGACCACCCACATCCCAAGAATCAGAACGATCCCGCCCCACTCCCTCATTGTTCAGCTCCAATTCACCGATGTGTGTTATCAAGTATATCAGAAACGCAATGGAATGTTGACCACCTATCGCCCAAGGTTTCCTGCTCAGAATGGCGTTTGAGTGAGGGGAGTCCCTGCAGAGAACGGGTCGGCCGTGCCCCACGCGACGGGACGCTTCCAGGTACGAAAGACCGCGTTTGGGCCGGGCGAACCACGTAAGGGGGTATTCCGGTCATGTGGCGTGGCGGCGGATACATCTTCGTGTGTGACCGCGGTGTGCCCGCTGAGGTACCGTATCAGGATTGTTCGCACTCTCGGAAGCGGCGCCTGGAATTCGCGGAGTGAAACCTGCCCTGTTACTCCCACTCGATGGTGGACGGCGGCTTGGACGAGATGTCGTACACCACGCGGTTGACGCCCTTGACCTCGTTCATGATCCGGTTGCTGATGCGACCGAGCACTTCGTGATCAATCCGTACCCAATCGGCCGTCATGAAGTCGCTGGTCTCGACAAATCGAACCGCCACGACGGAGTTGCCCTCGTAGCTCCGGCCGTCGCCCATGACGCCGACGGCGCTGACCGGAAGCAAGGCGGCGAACCCCTGGGCGATCTTGCGATACCAACCGGCCGCCCGAATCTCCTCGACGACGATCTCGTCGGCGTCGCGCAACAGCCTGAGCCTCTCGGGCGTGATAGGACCGATGATACGAACGGCCAGTCCCGGACCGGGGAACGGATGCCGCCAGACGATCTCCTCGGGCAGGCCAAGCGCCTCGCCGACCTGGCGCACCTCGTCCTTGAACAGATCGCGGAGCGGTTCGATCAGTTCCAGGCCCAGCCCGCTCGGATCGACCAGATTGTGGTGCTGCTTGATCTGATCGGCCTTTCCGCCGACGCTCCGTCCCGATTCGATCACGTCGGGATACAGCGTTCCCTGGGCCAGGAACCTTACGCGGTCGATCTTGGCCGCCTCGGCCCGAAAAACGCGGAAGAACTCCTCTCCGATGATGACGCGCTTGCGCTGGGGGTCGGTCACGCCCGCGAGCTTCTCCAAGAAACTCGCCGAGGCGTCGACCACGCGCAGATCCATGTGAAAGTGGTCGCGGAAGGTTGCTTCGACCAGCTCCGCCTCGTTCTTCCGCAACAGGCCGTTGTCGACGAAGATGCACACCAACCGATCGTTCAAGGCGCGGTGCAGCAGTGCGGCGACCACGCTGCTGTCGACGCCGCCCGATAGCCCGCAGATGACACGATCGTTGGTCCCCACGCGCCGGCGGACCGATTCAACCGTCGATTCGATCAGATTGCCGACGCGCCAAGTCCCCTGGGCGCGGCAGATGTCGTAGAGGAAGTTGCGAAGAATCTGCCCGCCGTGGGGCGTGTGCGTGACCTCGGGATGGAATTGAAGCCCGTAAAACGGTTTCGTCGCGTGCCGCACGGCCGCAAATCGGCAATTCTTCGTGCCGGCGAGCGGAACAAACTCCTCGTTGAGGTCGGACACGATGTCGCCGTGGCTCATCCAGACAGTGGTCTCGGCCGGAACATGAGCCAACAACCGGTCCGCCTTCTGGATACGGACATGGGTACGACCGTACTCGCGGGCACTCGTCGGCTTGACCTGTCCGCCCAGGAGCTGGCAGCCAATCTGCATTCCATAGCAGATGCCCAGGATCGGGACTCCCATCTCCAAGACCGCCGGATCACAGCGCGGCGCCCCCTGCTCGTAGACGCTCGCCGGACCGCCGCTGAAGATCAGGCCGATGACCTTGAACGCGCGCAGCTCGTCCACGGTCACATCGGGGCGAACCAGGATGCTGAACACATGGTTTTCGCGGACTCGTCGCGCGATGAGTTGGGCATACTGGCTGCCAAAGTCAAGAATGGCCACCGTCTCGGTCGAGGTCATGCGGTACGTCGTCCTTTCCGTGCCTCGAAAACGGACTATTGTAGTCCCACGCCCACCGGTCGCAAGCCCGACGCACAGGTAGTGCACCCTCCCACGTTGTGTCATGGGCGTGAATGGCAAGCCTAACCTGGGCCGTCTTCGACCCTGAGGCTCGCTTCGACGGGCGCGGATCGCGGCGTCTTGCCCGTGTGCATCCGGAGCAGGCAAGACATGTCGAAGTCTCGGGACCGCATGCAGGCCATGAAGAGCGCTCACGAAAAGGAGATCGGATACGTCACGCAGGGGCTGTTCGAGCAGATGGGGGGCGGCAAGCTACAGCCGGGTGAGCGCGAGCACGTGCGTGAATTCGAAAAGGCGCGCGACCGGAGCGAGGGAGAAGACGTCTTCGGGGACGCGAGCACGGACAGTTGGGGAAAGCGCCCAATCACGGCAGCCCGAAACAGATGGTTTTCCTCGTGCACTTCGTAGGAGATGCGGGTGACGCTTCCGATAGTCCGAGTTGGTCAGCTATCTCAGTCCGCAATCACGTAGTGACCGCCGGCGAAGTAGACGCCTCGTGCGACCAGCCCCTTCAACTGCGGCGAGTTCTGCTGAAACGCGCTCCGCCCGCTGGCGATCCACACAATCTTTCGCCTGTACGCCTTCAGGCGGGTACCCTCGGCATTCAACCATCCCTTGAGCCAGGTCAACTTCGCGAGCACCTCGTCGACGCAACCCCTTCGACCGGCTGGATGAACCTCGATCCAGTGGAGCAATTCCTTGTTGCGTGCCGTGTCCCACGCAACCACATAATCCCATCGATTGGCGTCCGGGAATCGATCAGCGAGCTGCGAATCAAGATACACACTTCCGGCAAGCTTGCGGGACGGCTTCGCGGTAATCTTCTCGCGGTCAGTAGCGTCAAGGGCCTGTATGCCGGGCCGACAAGCGTCGCTGAGCCCCGGCGTTGCTTCAACGTCGTGTTGAAAGCTCATTATTCGAAGAGGCTCCCCGTGTTGGCCATTGCCGAGGCAACCGCCTCGTTGACCCGACCGCTGAATTCAAGCATGCCGCCCCAGCTCGCTTGGGTCTTATCGAGGGAGGCGGGATCCAAGTCGGTAATATCAACCGCCCCTCCGTTGTCGCCCTCTAGGTAATAGACCTTGCACGTCTTCTGTAGAGCGCTGCCGGCCACTGTGACAAGACCATGCGTCTTTGGGGCAGCGAATACTCGCAGCAGTTCCTCGCGTGTGGCATTGCCCTTTCGGAGAGTTTGCAGCACCCAGACCAGATCAAGGACCTGAGGCGAATGCGTGGAGATGCAGACCCGATACCCACGGTCCAACAACTCCAGGATGAGCAGTAGTACCGTTGTGACGGCGCGCGGGTGCATGCCCATCTCCGGCTCTTCGATGATGACCCACTCCACCTCTCCGCGACGTGATACCTTAGCCGGCGGCATGAGCCAGTACAGGCCGAGAAGCAGGGGTACAAACTCGCGCTGACCGGCCGACCACACCATATACGGGAGCTGTCTGCCCTCCTGTTCTTGGCCCAGCACCAACCGTTTCTGCGACCGCAGCCTGTCAACGGTGAGTCGGAACCGCTTGAAGATCGTCTGCTCCAGCAGCCTACGGTACTCGCTCTTCAATCTGTTGGTCTTTGGAAACACGGCGTCCCCAGCGCCGAGTTCCTGTTCCATCAGGAGGCGCAGTTTCTCGCTGAACGAACGGACGGCAAACGGATCGCCGGCAGAGAAGTCGCTGAAGGGTCGAGGCCAGCCGTCACGAAGAGTCAGCACGCGCTGCGCCGGGATCAAGAAGACCGATTCCGTCTTGTTGCGAGACATGCGGGCGATCTTCTTCTCGGCATTCCAGATTTCACCATTCCATTGAACCTGACTGACGCCCTCCTCCCACAGCGATTGCATGCCCTCACCGAAGTAGAGATTCAAGAACTTGGGAATTTGGCGAGACCAATCCAGCCCATACGCCGACAGTTGATCCTGGACCAGCCCAGTGTCCAATACAAGCTTGAGCCACTGAAGTGCAATGCTCTTGCCGCCGGCCTGAGGGCCTACAAGTACCGTAAGGTCGCCGAACGACAGGTCCGCCTCTCGGATCTGGCCGATGTTCCGTAACCCTAATGTAGGAGCCATGTGCTGATCCTTTCAGGGCACCCTGAAGACAATGCCGGATTCCTCTCGTCAGCGAACTGTCCGGCGCGGCGGTCGGTCAGGTTTGTCGATTTCACCGGAGGGTAAACCGTTCCCACGCTCGAACCGCTGTAGCACCGCTCATAACGATCATTGTACGCGCTGCTCGGGGACATTCCACAGATACCTGCAAAGAGCGCATCTGCTCCAGGCTGGATTACGCGCGGCAGGGCGGGAGGCTGCTGGTCGTCGAGCCGTTCGGCACCGAGGACGAGTGGGCAGGGAGTCAACGGCGGCCCCGCTTGCCCAGGTGAAAGCGGCCGGCAACGACTTTACCTGTGCTCCGTTCGGCAAGGGCAAAGTACTTCGTCTGAAAGCGGAGGCGGTTCCTGCCCGTCGGTCAACGTGAGATCTATCAGGCGCTCGTTGCGCAGTTCAAACCGTAGATTCGGGCGCGAGTCTCTCCGGCCACTCGGGCGACCTGCTTCTGATCATCGTTAGCTGAAGCTCGCGCCATGAAGTCGCATGCCCACGCAAGCGCGGGGCATGCCACCCGCCGTCGCGACCGGCGCCTCGCCGGTCGAACATCATTGCAGAACGGTGCCGGGCTCCGCAGCGAAACCCGAAGCGACACCGCTCATTCCGCGCGACATGGCTTTCGCCGCGTCAAGAGCACAACATCGGTCACTCAAACGCCGCCTGCAGTTGGACCCGAAACATGTTGATCTCGTCGTTCTGGCTGACGTTGATCCACGTGGAATCGACGGACGCCTCATCAATGCGTGTGAAGTCGGCCTGGAGCTTGAAGTTGTGTGTTCCGTAGGGGTAGTAGTTGACGCCGAACGTGTACTCCCAGGTGTTGTCGTCCGTGTTGTCCCAGATGCCACCCACTCGTGTCGCCACTTCAACCTTCTTGGGCACGATGAAGTAGCCGACCTGGATGTAACCGCCCTGGACATGCGACGCCCCCCTCCGCCCGGTCAGCAACTCCCAAGGCGAGTATTCGCTGTCACCGTCCACGGTCCGCAGATACCACTCGGCCGTGGCCGAGAAGCCGCGATACCGAAAGGCCACATCGGCGCCAAACCCGTAGTAGTCAGTCCCCGTCGCGTCGGCTGTGGCATTGCCGCCTATTCCCAGGCCGGCGCGAATCCGATCGGGAACGTTGTACAGCAATCCAGGTCCGGTCTGATCGCCATTGTCGTCGTTGTAGTAGAAGCTCAACCCCACGTCGAGCAACGGGTCCTTGCTGAACGCCAGGTCGGTCTCGTCGGAAATCCCTTCTCCCAGCAGGTGGCCCACGAGGCGGACCGCGTAGGCGAAGTTGGTGTCGAGCTGCTCCTGGCTGGGGCTGTCGGCCGGGTTGGCGATTCCGTTGAATACCCCCATCATGTACGTCAGCCGTTTGGCCAGCGTACCGTGAAGCATGACCCCGACCGACTGACCCAGACCGAACGCCTCCTCGGCCAGCGACCGGTCGCAAAGCTGCAGATTGCTGTCCCAGACCATGAACTGCCGGCCCTGGGGGATGTCCTGGAGCCCGGCCTGGATCTGAAACTCATCGGCGAATGCGTAGTTCACAAACGCATAGTAGGTGGTCCAGTTGTTGGCCAGATCCGTGTCTCCCGTCACCGTAATCTGATACGTGAGTTTCTCGCTGTGGATGTGACCCAGGAAGGTCAGGAACAGTTGCTCGACCTCGAACCCGTTGATGTCGTCCTGTTTGTTGCGTCCTTGCAGGCGAGGGTTGTCCGTCTGGCGTTGCGTGCCCGTCCAGCGAACCTTCATCATGCCCTGGATCTTGAGTAGAAAGGCCTCGTCGCTGCTCTTGACGTAGAAGCCGTTCTCATAGCCGACCTGCGTCACGTCCGGATACAGACTTTCGCGAAACTCCGCATCGGCCATCAGTTCGCGAACGACCTTCTTGACCTCTTCGATGCGGACGGATCCCCGGTCTGTCTTCTTGGCAAGGTCTATCTCGCCTTGCAGCCTTTCGATGGCCTGTTGCTGTTGTTCGACGAGTCCCTGAAGTCGATCGAGCTGGCGCTGCAGTTCCACCCTCGCTTCATCGCCGACAGGCCCTGGGGCTTGCTCAGCGGCCGGACTCGACACGGGTCCAAGAAGTCCAACGCAACACAACAGGGTTATACGACAGAGCACATGACACATTGAACGCCTCTCTTGGGTCCGGATGACGAACCCGAATGTAGATCCGCGCCGATCCACAGCCTATTGGCCTTGCCTCGGAGTGGTCAATCCGCACGACGTACGTGACGGGACATCCCATCATTGCGCCGCGGCACTCGGAGGCCCTCATACGAAGTTCCGCTTCAAGCAGGGCTTCCTTTGATGCGTGGAGGCCGTGAGCGGAACGAGCCCGCGAAGCCCTGCCTTTGCAAATCGTATGCCAGGCACGGGACTCTCATTTTCGTACCGTGCTATCGTCTTGTCCATAAGCGTCTTGCCGGCGCGCCGTATCGCGCGGCGGCCTTTCGTCCGACCACAGAGGCTACGCACGGGTTTGACACCGCGCCAATACCTACCTACAGGTATACAGCTCTCTGCAACTGATCCTCGGCATTCGTTTGGGCCGGCGTCTTCAGTCTCCCGAGCCGGATCGCATCGTCGACGGCTACTACTTGGTGGTCTTGAACCATGCGATTCCACCGGACCCGGTGGTGGGGTCGGCGTAGGGGATCAGGTCGCCGCCGAAGATCTGCGGGCGGTGGCCGCTGGCGACGGTGTGACCGACCACCAAACCCAGTGCGGCGCCAAAAACCACATCGGAGAGGCTGTGCTCGCGATCGTCGATCCGCGAGAACCCGCCCAGGCCGGCGATGCCATACAGCGGGATGCCCACCCACGGTCCGTACGCCTGGTGCAAGACCGAAGCGACGGTGAATGCGCTTGAGGTGTGCCCCGACGGCCAGGCCCACGGTTCGCCGTTCGGTGAATCGGTGTCCGCGCAGAGCTTGAGCGTCACGGTGGTCAGCCCGTTGATGATCAGCGCGCTGAACAGTGTCTTGCCGACCTCATAGGTCTTGGTGTGATAGGTCTGCTGCCCGGTTAGGTACCAGAGCCCGGCCAGTCCGAAATGGAACGCGGGGTTACTCATGAATCCGAAGGCCTGCCGCCAGCCGTCGCTCATCGAGTGGTGGTCTTCGTAGTAATCGTCGATGTCATCGTCCAGCTCCGGTCGCACGGCGAGCGACGCGGCACCGGCGGTAACGAGGATGATCGCGTTGGTCGGATTCCAGAAGGTCCGCTTGGTGTCCTGCCAGAGGTCCAGGTGTATCCGCTTGAGATCCCGCAGGGCCGTTTCCTTGAACGTGGGCAGCGGACCGCGATCGTGATCGGTGACCGAGCCGCGGCCGGCGGCCTGGTCCACTGGTCCCGACGTTGAGGGGACGGCCTCGATCATTTCCGCCAGCGTCAGGTAGCCTTGTCCTTCGCCGTTTCTTTCGGACGTCCCCAAGAAATCGCTCCGAACCGGTCGATATGCCTCGATCGACAAACCGCCGACGAGGGCTTCGGCTTGTCGGGTGAGCGACCGGCAGAGACTGTCGCGTTCGGCGGGGGTGACGTGGCGAATTGCCGCGCTGCGGTCCACTTCGCTCAGGAACGTGCCTGCGGAACTCATGAGCCTTCTGGCCATTGCCAGTTCAACCGGCATGACGATTCGCGAGGTGACCCTCGAATCGTCCGTCAGTGTGTGGTTTTCCGGATCCGCAAGGTCCGTTTCGCCGGCCAAGCGGGCATCATGCGCCGGCGCACGGCGCTCCAATCGGTCGATGGCTTCGCCTACAGGGGTCCAATCATGATCACTCGCGGACAAGCAGCCGGTGATGGGTGCCATGAGCGCAAACGGCAAGATAAGACCGATCAGACGAGTCACACCATGGCGAAGCATATGCCACCTCTATCCGACGGACACTTGCGGCGTTCCTCCATGATGGGGTTGGTCGCCCGCCGTTCCCTCGGTGGGTGGTGCGAGCGGATGCTCGCGAGATTGTGCGCCCCTCCGGATATTCCCGCGCTCCAAGAAAGCCGGTCGAGACCCTACGGCATTAACACCGGCGCCCGGGCGACCGTGGCCGGCTGATACTTGGCCAACAACTGTCGCAGCCTTGGTTGGTCCGGCTCCAGCTCGAGTGAGCGATGCCAATGCTCGATAGCCTTGTCCCGAGAGGCGGCGTTATTCGGGTTCAGCAGATACTGCGTCATTCGAACCACACCCAGGCCCGCATGCGCCACGCCATCTCGAGGATTCAGTGTAATCGCCCGTTCGTAAGTGTCTATAGCCTCGTTGTACTTCTCCTGGCGGTAGAGGGCGTGTCCGAGGCGCTCATAGGCCATCGACAACTGCGGGTCCATCTTCAGAGCCTTGCTGATGGATATCTCCGCCATCCTGAATCGACCCTGCTTGATGTACGTCGTGCCGAGGTTGACAAGGACGATGGGCTGCGTGGCATCGCGTTCGAGGCTGGACCGATAGGCATTGATGGCCTCGTAGTACTTGCCCTGCGAATCGTACGCCGCACCGAGGTTGGAGTAAGCCCCCGCATGGTCCGGGTTGAGGGCGATCGCCCGTTCGTAGTAGGTGATCGCTTCCGGTAGGCGTCCGAGCTGGTGGTAACACACCCCCAGATTCAGGCAGGCCTCGGGGCTGTCGGACTTCAGGTCACAGGCATGCAGGTAGGCCCGCACCGCATCAGGCAGTCGTTTGAGCAGTCGATATGTCTCGGCGAGATCGAATGCGTATTCGAAGTTGGTGGGATCAAGTCTGACGGCCTGCTCGAACGGCGGGACGGCCTGGTCGAATTCGCCCCGGCGCCGGTAGATCTTGCCCATTTGGCTGTGGGCAGGCGCCAGCGCGGGGTCGAGGCGGATCGCCTCGCGAAACGAGGCAAGGGCCATGTCCAGTTCGTCTTCCCGGACGTAGCGTTCGCCCGCGTCCATTCGTTCGGTGGCCTGCGCCCGAAGGAACTCCATCTCGCACCCGCCGATCAACAGACCGATCATGGCGGTGCCGAGCCGTGCCATTCGCACCAGGCATACCCGTCCATTACCCGTCATGTGATCCCATACCCCCGGAAGCGGGACTCCTCGCATCGCGACCGTAACTGTCTCAGGACGGCGTACGATCGCGAACCCCATGAGGTTCCGTACCGTAAATCCTTTCTTTGGAACGACTTAGATTGTCCTCGCTCTGCGTCGGTTGACATATTCCGACGGTGACCTATCATCAGTTCATCGTCCGGTAACTGCGTTTTCATACAGTTTTTCAAGTCTCTGGACAGGATGTCGTCCATGCGAATCCTTCTGGGAATGCCGGCTTATAATGAAGCCAAGCACCTGAGGGATGTCTTGGCGGGTGTACGGCGATACATTCGGGACATCCTCGTGGTGGATGACGGCTCCACGGACCAGACGCCCGAGATCCTTCGGTCGCTTTCGGACGTCCGGGCGCTGAGGCATCCGGTCAACCAAGGATACGGCCGGAGCCTCGTGGATGCGTTCGGTTACGCCATGGACCACCGCTACGACTGGCTCATCACCATGGACTGTGACGAGCAGCATGCCCCCGAGCACATTCCTCATTTCATTTCGGCCGCGGAAGAGGACAATGCGGATATCGTCAGCGGGTCGCGGTATCTCGCCGACTTACAAGGGACCGGCGCACCCCCGCCCGCGCGCCGGGCGATTAATCTGACCGTGACGGCCTTGCTGAAGTGCCAGCTCGGGTTGGAGCTGACGGACGCGTTCTGTGGGTTCAAGGCCTATCGGGTAAGCGGGCTGAAGGTTCTGAATATCACCGACACCGGCTACGCCATGCCGCTTCAGGTGTGGGTGCAAGCCGTTCGCGCCGGCCTGCGAATCCGCGAGTTGCCCGTCAAGTTGATCTACAACGATCCCAATCGCCACTTCGGCGGGGCGCTCGACGATCCTTACATCCGGCTCATGCACTACGTGACCGTGCTGCGAAACGAGATGGGCGCGTTCAGGTGTGACTGCTTCGAGAAAGGTACCGAGTGCCGCACGAGCCGCAGAATTGCCGAGAGTTGCTTCAGCGGGTAGTCTGGCCTGCCATGCTGAGATTCGCGGCGCTGAGCACACCGAGCGAGGACGGGCAGGTCCTGGTCGAGCCGAAGGCCCAGGCGCTTGCCGGACTCGTCGAAGCAAACCAACGCCTCCTTTGGCAATGCCGGCGTGAGATACTCGGCCGGCCACTGAATGAGTTGAGAATCGACACGCAACGAGCCGTTCTGGGACGATCGGCCGACCGCCCCGTCGTGGGCACGGGGCATCAGCCCGAGTTCTACCACGCCGGGGTGTGGGCGAAGAACTTCGTTGCCTCGCGACTGGCACAGGCCGTCGGAGGTCACGCGGTCAATCTCGTCGTCGATAACGATGCGCCCAAGAAGACCTCGATCACCGTGCCGCACTTCCGAGAGGGCATCCTGACCGCGCACGAGGTCCCCTTCGCCGAATACCATGCCGGCTGGGCCTTCGAGCAGTTCGGCGTGCTGGATACGGACGACGCCGACCGCCTGTTGGGCGAGATCCGAACCGCGCTGGGCGAGGCGGCCTATGCCGCGTCGGCGATGCCCCTGATGGAGCCCGCGCTTCGGGGCGGGGAGCATTTCTCGGATTTCGTGGACCAGATCACGGCCGCCCGCAAGGCGGTGGAGGGGCATTTTTCGCTCGATCTCATTGAGCGGCGCGTCAGTCGATGCTGGGCCGGGCCCCTGCTGCTCGACATCCTCCTGAACGCAGCGCGGTTTGCAGAGTGCTACAACGCCGCCCTCGCGGATTACCGGCAGGCGTTCGGCATTCATGGAACGCAGCGGCCGATCCCCGACTTGGCGTACCGCGGCGGGCGCGTGGAACTGCCGGTGTGGGTCTATCGCGGCGGTCAGGCGAGGCGCCGGCTATTCGTCGAGTCCCGGCCCGACGCCCTCGCCCTGTACGCGGATGACGTTGCCCTCGGCACCGTAGGTCGGACCGACCTGCGACGACCCGACGGCGTGGAGTACCTGTTGACCACCGTGGCGTGGTCCTTCCGGCCAAGGGCGTTGACGCTGACGCTGTGGGCCAGGCTCCTCCTGACCGACGTGTTCGTCCACGGCATCGGGGGAGCCAAGTACGATCGGATCGCCGATCGGCTCATGGAGCGGTATCTGGGCATCGAACCACCGGCGATGGCCTGCGTGTCGGCGACGCTGCGAATGCCCGCGGCGCGATTTCCGGTGACTCCGGCGGATCTCGGGACGGCACGGCACAAGCGCCGCGACGCCCATTACAATCCCCAGCGGTACCTCGGCGCGATCGCGGGGGACCTTTCGGAACGACTTCGGCAGAGAATGGATTGGATCGCGGAATCGGAACGACTTCACACGAACGATCGTTTGAATCGAAAGGCACGTCGTGCGGCCTTTCTGGCGATACGGAAGGCCAACCAGGATCTGTTGACCGCCGATCCCAATCTGCTCGACCGCCTGACGGAAGAGGTTTCGCGGATCGAGCGACAGCTCGCGCACAACGCCGTCGCCGACTCGCGGGAGTACTTCTTCGGACTGCTACCGCTGGCCAAGCTGGCTCAACTGGCACACTCTCTCCCCAGCCACGGTTGCTTGGCGGGGTCCGATAACCAACCATTTCAACCGTTTCACTCCGCGTGAGACCGAAAATTATCGGCGGCTAAGTAAACCACCCCCCCGGTTCTGCCGAACAACGGAATGGGCCGATAAGGCCTGCGAGAGCGTCACATTCCTCGGGCTTCGACGGCACGGATGCGTCGCGGTTCGCGAAACTGGGAATTGAAAAGGGCACAGTCATGGCCGACACAGTCGACTTCACCTCGTCGAGGACAAGGACATCGTCATCCGTGGATGACCTGTACAGCCAGGCCGCCGAGATGACCTTCAACATGGGGGCCGAGTCCGACGGCACCGCGCCCCAACAGACGGAACCTGTCGTCGAAGAACCGGCGACAGCGGCCGAAGGCGCGCAAGCCGAGGCGGATTCCACTCACGGGGTGATTCGACGCGCTACCGCGGGGCAAAAGGCCGAAATCACCCAAATGGGCGAACTCAGCATCCTGCGGATCGAACAATTGCGATCCGACAACGTCGAGCTGAGGAGCGAGGTCGAGAGGCTTCGTCAGGAGATCGCCCGACTTCGCGAACGCAACGCGGCGTTGGAGGCGACCAACTTCGAACTCGACGAACGAGCGAGCGAGTTGCATGCGGCGGAGAAGAAGATCGCCGAGCTTCAACGAGGCGTGGAGTACGCCCGCAGCGCGCGTCGACACATGATCCAGGAACTCAAGACGGCGCAACAGAACTTGGTGGAGACCGAGAAACGATTCGCACACACGGACGCCCAGCTCCGCGCGATCTGCCAGGAACGAGCCGACCGCATCACGGTTCTCACGGAGGAGCTCAAGGTCGTTGCACGCAGCAAGGCCGAACTGGAGCGAGAGGTCGAGACGTTGTTGGGCTACCGCCGTCGGGCCATGGCTTGCCTGCATCAGCTCACGGAGGAGCTGAAGCGGGTGCGGAAAGAGAATCGCGAGAAGTCGCGCCGGTTGAGCGAGGCGCGGGCGGTTCTACAGAGCATCGACGCCCGGCTGGCCGAGAGCATCACCGAGCCGGAAGGGTGTGTGACCCGCTCGTAGCATCCACGGAAGTCATCGCGCCGAAAGCGAGCCTCGCCGAGGTGTGCGGGCGAAGCTCAACGGCCAGGCCTTGCGCGACTGTGCGGGGCATGGCCGATTTTGTTGCGCGGACCAGCTTCCATCCGTACCCCATCGCCCCCTTGCCGCCGCCCCTCACCGGCCTTCCGCCTGTCGGGCCAGGCGGGTCAAGTCGATCTTTCCGTGCGGGTTCCGCGGAAGCCGGTCCAGGAAACGCCATTTCGTCGGAATCATGTAATAGGGCAGATGCCGGCGGCAGTAGGCGGCCAGTTCGCCGCCGGTGAGTTCGTGCCCATCGCGGAGCGAGACAAACCCCGCCAACGTGTTGCTCAGGATGCTGTCCCTAACGGCCAGGACGGCGACCTCGGCCACCGCGGGGTGTTCGGCGACGACCTTCTCGACCTCGGCCAGCTCGATGCGATATCCCCTGACCTTGACCATGCGGTCGCATCGGCCCAGGAACAGAAGCACGCCGTCACCTCGATCGATCACGTTATCGCCGGTTCGGTAGGCCCGGCTCCCGTCCGGCGCCGAGAGGAATACCTCGCGTGTGCCTTTGGGATTGTTGAAGTAGCCGCGAAACAACGTTGGCCCGCTGATCACCAGCTCGCCCGGTTCACCCGCCGGCACGGGCAAACCGTTCAGATCGACTATCCACGAGCGGGTGTTCGTGATCGGTCGGCCGATGGGCACGCCTTCGGGCCGGTCGAGATCGGCCGGCTCCACTTTGTGATAGGTGCAGACGTTCGTTTCCGTCGGGCCATAGAGATTCCACCACGTGGCGTTCGGAATGAGCTTCATCAGCACGCGCAGGTGTTCGGGAGGCATGACCTCGCCGGCGAACAGGACATGACGCAGGTGCGAAAGGTCAAGCGTGTGAAGACTACCGCGCATGCCCATCAGGACGAGGCTCCAGGGGACCGAGTACCAGAGGGTGATACGCTCTTGGGCGATGAAACGCGCCAATCGTGAGGGATAGCTGTGCGCGGTTTCGGGAACCGGACACATGGTCGCGCCCGCGCGAACCGCCGCGAAGATATCGAACGTCGACAGGTCGAAACTGTAGGGGGCATGGTTGCTGATCCGATCGGTCGACGTGATGTCGAACGTATCAACGCCCCATTGAGCAAAGTGCAGCAGGCTCTTCGTCGTGATCATGACGCCTTTGGGCTCGCCGGTTGAGCCTGAGGTGTACAGGATGCTGGTGATATCGTCGGCGGGCGCCAGGACCGGGCTGTCGGCCGTTGAAGCGCTTGCCAGGATGTCGGCGAGTGGGACGATGTCGGCTGCCGCCGGTTCTCCGGCGGGTCGCGCCACGACACGCCAGTCGAGTCCTTCGATGCCGGCGATCGACGCGTCGGCCACCATGCAGCGTATGTCGCAATGGTGAAGCAAGGCGTTGATCCGAGTCGGTGGGAGCTGGGGGTCGAACGGCACGTACGTCGCGCCGGTCCGAATGATGCCGAACAGGCAAACCAGCGCCTCGGGACACTTGCGGAAGCAGAAGCCGATGCGCTGTCCCGGTCCGACGCCGCGAGCCGTCAGGAAACGCGCCACGAGGCTCGCCTGGCGGTCCAGTTCGGCGTACGTCATGTGCGTACCCAGATAGTCGATGGCCACGTGGTCCGGCCGGCGTCTCGCCGCGGCGGCGAGCAGGGTATAGAGCGAGTCGGATGAAGGCATGAGTCCAGTCGTTCCGGTCAACGTCGTGGTCGCGGATAGGAGTCCCGTGTTGTCCTTTGCCCGTGCGAAACCCGCGTATCCTTTCCGGTCTTGCCCGTATCTGTCTCGGAGCAAACGACGGGGGTTCTTTAGGTCCTTTCCAATTCGGCCATTTGCTTCTCCCGTGCCCTTTCAATTGCCCCCCTAAACACTGTGGCAATGGCCAGGGCCTGATCACGGTTGGCCCGCAACCTCCGAAGCGCAACGGTTGACCGCGGACTGATCGGCCCGAGGGGCGTCATGATCGTCCAGTCGCTCAGCAGCTCCACCGGATGAAGCCGCCGATCGCCCGGACGAAAGCGTGCGATCCCGAAAGGCGGGCTGTCGAGGGTGGCGTCAATCGTGTCATCATGCAACGCGTGTACCGTAAACCAGAGATGCTCCCGGTCGTCCGGAGTCCCGCCGTCCACCTGATACCCCAGCTTGACGATGGGGTACACGTGAAACTCCGCCAGTTCCTCCACCAGCGTCCGGAGGAAACCGTACGTATTTCGGGCCCGTTGAGCCATCAGCTCGGAGGCGTCATGTGAGAAGCCAAACACCATCTCGTCTTCAATGGGGCTCGACAGGAACCTGGACGGGACCACGCGACGTGAGAACCATCCCAGAAATCGGCCCGTGGGTTCGCACAGCACGGCACGATTCTTCAAATGATACTCCCCGGCACTACTCCGCAGCGCGGTGAATTGCGGATCGGCCTTCCGGTCGAACTCGTCCGCGGGAATGAATCGCACGTATCCTCCAGGCCGAGCCAGCGCGAACCGGTTGGTGGAGACGGCGACTTTTCCTTCCACGATGGCATAAGCAATGACCCGTAAGAGATCGGCGGCCACAAAATCGAGTTCACCGGTCGGATTGAGGATGTCAAAGTCGAAGAAGCCGATCTCCGCAAGGCCATGGGTGTGTAACCACCCCGCCTCTTCGGACCCTTCCTTGCGAACGACGTGAAGGGCGTGTATCTGGGAGATATCGAGGTCGGCTTCATGTGACAGCTCTTCGCGAAGCGCCTCGGGGGTCCATATCGACTGGGCGAGGTAGTCGACGGCGCCCCATCCATCCGTGCCCATGACCGCCTGCAAATAGCGCAACATCATCTTTCGATCGGTCAGGATGTTCTCCCGACTTCCCGCCATTCTCAGGCAGATCTCGCATCCACTTTGCAGGAGCGAAGCCCTTTCGGGTTTCGACAGTGCCGGGCAGTGCTCGAGCAAGATGCGTACCGGCTTGGTGTCGGATTTCATGCAATACAACAGAGCCGTGCCCCAGGACGGATGCTGCAGCACCAGCTGCCATATCAGGTTGGCCTGAGGTTTGCCCGGGCTGACGGAGATGTCGTGCTTCTGGAGGTATCCAAACTCCTCGACTCGTGGCGGCAGCGACCCGCGGAACAGGACGCTTCCCGCGCAGGTGACCCTCTTTCTGAGCCATTCGAACATAGCGCGATGTCCTCTCTATGCGGACGCCTGAAGAGGCGCGTGTGGCCACGCGAGTGCACGTGGGGACACCCAGCCTAGATGACCTCTTCCGCCTTGGGGTATGAACCGAGCACGTGTAGGCCCAGGCAATGCTGGCGAGCCCGCTCGATGGCTTCGGTCACGTGTTGCTCCTCGATGTGCCCCTCGGCCTCGGCGAAGAAGAAGTACTCCCAATTTCGCTTCCGACTGGGGCGCGATTCGATGAACGTCAGATTCGTGCCGGCCTCTTTGAAAGCCACCAAGACATCGGCCAAGGCGCCGGGCTTGTGAGCGGTGGTGAAGGTCACCGCCGTCTTGTCGTCGCCGGTCGGGCGATTGGGTCCGCGGCCGATGACCAGAAATCGCGTCACGTTGTTCGGGTTGTCCTCGACGTTATGACGGATGATGTCCAGACCGTAGATCTCGCCCGCCACGGTATTGCCCAGCGCGGCGCTGCGGGGCTCCGTGGCGGCCATCTCGGCCGCCCGGCTGGTGCTGGCGACCGCGATGCATTTACCCGCCAGGCCGGTCTCGGAAAGCCATTGCTGGCACTGGCTGAACACTTCCGGCTTCGAATAGAGGCGTTCAATCTCCTCCATGGAGCACTTGGCCAACAGATTATGGTGAATGGCCCGGTTGATCTCGGCCTTGATGGTCACGCGGGTCTCGACGAACGCGTCGATCGTATCGGTGATGCCGCCGCCGGTGCTGTTTTCGATGGGGACCACGCCCAAGTCGACGTGCTCGCGGCTGACCTCCTCGAAGACGCCGCGAATGTCGTTGACCGCTTGGTACTCGACGGACGCGCCGAACTTGCCGGTCGCCGCGAGGTGGGAGTTGCTGCCCTCCGGACCCAGGTACGCGATCCGAAGCGGTTTCTCGAGGGCGAACGAGGCACTCATCAGCTCGCGGTAGATGGCCACCAAGGCGCTGTCCGGAAGCGGACCCGCATTGGCCTCACGGACGCGATCGAGCACCTTCTGCTCGCGGTCCGGCGCGTACACCGGCGAGCCGTCCTTCGCCTTGAGCTTTCCAACCTCGACTACGACCTTTGCCCGCTGATTCAAAAGCGCGACAATCTGCTTGTCGAGGCGGTCGATTTCGGTCCGCAGTTCTTCAAGCGTCATCGTGTTCAATCCGATGCGAGAGCGAAACGGTTGCGACCCATTGCCTCCTATATCACCCCCCGTCCGTCCGATCAAGGGCAGGATCGGCGAAGGACGGACATTCCGCAGGGGCGAATGAAGTCGCCCGTCCACCGTACCCTGAGCTCGCCGAAGCCGGACCCGAAAAAGCCGGTCGAAGCCGTCGCGAACCGGTTCTCAGGTGCCTGAGCCCTTGATGCTTCGCGGCTCGGAAATGAGATTCAGCACGACGATCTCCGGGGGGCAGAAGAGGCGGAAGGCGAACGGCGGCGAGCAACCGACTCCCGCCGTTACATGGAGCCATCGTCGGCCGACACGATGTAGACCGTGGATGTGCCGCCGTTCGATCCGATCATTCACGGTCAGGCTGCCTCCCCAAGGCCAACGCCACTGGCCGGCGTGCGTGTGGCCGCTCAGAACAAGGTCAATTCGTTCATCCGGCAAATAGTGAATTACAGAGGGCATATGAGCCATGAGGATCGTCAGCCCGTTTCGGGGGCAATGACTGAGGGTCCGTGGCAGATCGCCGACGGAGCGGTGGCCTCCGTCGATACCCGCGATCGTGATCGGGTGTCCCTTCACCGAGATCCGTATCGATTCATTCAACAGGAATCGCACGCATCGAAACTCGGATTGTGTCGCGAGGTGAACCGCGTCGTGATTGCCGGTGACCGCCAAGCAGCCCAGTGGGGGACGAACGGGTTCCAAAAGGCGACGTATGACCGTCGCCGTGCGCCGCCAGTTGTCGGGCCAGTCGCAGAAGTCGCCCGTCATCAACAGAATCTCGTAATCCAGGCTCAGCAAGCGCCGTTGAAGGCGGCTCAACAGCGACGTCCACCGGTGACAGTGCAGGTCGGACAGATGGACCACCCTGAGGGGCTCTGCCTCCGGCGGCAAGGACGACACCGGTACATCATGATGTCGAACGAGGATGTCGTGCATGGCGAATCAGACCGTGGGCCCTTCCAAGCCAACACGATACAATTACGCATCAGCATACCGCCCGTTCAAATGACCACAAAGTCGGGCGGGTCTATCCATGGGGGGCGAAAGGCGAGAGGACATCGAAGCGGCCACCGGTTTCCAGTTGTCAGATACAAGCCAGGATCATCGGCGACTTGTTCCAGAACACCAATATACGAGTATTATCGCCTTCTATGTCTCTACTTTTCTTGTGGGATTGCTGCATGCATGTCCCCAGTGAGCGTATGCCAGCCGAGAATCGGGCGACATGCCCCTCCACAGTGGCCATGAAATCCCCCCTTGCGGAGGCGGGCGCGTCCTATAACATGCGGCCGGAGGGAGATTTTTTTTGGGATTTGGGGTTTGACAGCCGATCTAGCTGAAGTTATAAGAAGACCTTAAGTAGAGGAAAGTAGCTGCAATTATGGCGCGGTAGGCCGCTGTTTTTCCGCCGGCGCGGGCGGGAAACGGTGGGAACTGGACAGTAGAAGCCTCATTACGTGTTCCACTCATGGAGGAAGGTCCAATGCGGAGCATGGTTTGGGTTGGGATGGTACTGGGCATAATCGCCTTTGTATGTCCCTGGACGGCCTTCGCCGACGGGCAGGCATCAGGGTCCGCCAGGCCTGTGTCTCAGGAGGAGCTACAGAGCCGGTTGGAGCGGTTGCAGACCCTGGTCGATCAGCAGCAAGGGACTATCGAACAGCTTGAGACCCGTCTCAGCATCGCCAACACCTCGGATCTGAACGCGGCGCGCGTGGAAGAGATCAAGAAGGTGGTTCGCGAGGTCATGGCCGATGCAAGCTTCCGGGAAAGCCTCTATCCCGATGTCGTTCAAGTCGGGTACGACCACGGCTTCTACATCAAGAGCAGCGACGAGGCCTTTCTGTTGAATATCCAAGGTTTGTTGAAGGTTCGTTACACGGGTACGAATCGCCAGTCCGACAACACCCGCCTACAAGGGCGCAACCGGCAGGACGATATCAGCGGGTTCGAGATTGAACAGCTGTTGTTGACCTTCGCCGGACACATTCACACGGACAAGCTGACCTATCAGATTACCGTGTCGGGTGACACCGACCAGGCCAATCAATGGATTACGTACTGGGCCTGGGCAAACTATGCGATCGTAGAAGAGTTTCAGGTCAAGGCCGGTCTGATGGACGTCCCGCAGGGGCGGCAGTTTATGACCTGGTATGGGAACCTCCAGTTCGTGGATCGTTCGCTCGCCGAGGAAACGCTGAGTATCGGGCAATCCGTCGGCGTGATGCTGCACGGCACGCTGGTCAAGAGATTGACCTATCAATTCGGCATTTACAACGGCTTCAATAATCCCTGGGACAGCCCCAGCCGTGACGATCTGGACACCAACTTCGCTTACGCCGCCCGGCTGGTTGGCCACCTTCTCGGCGAGGGCATCACCGATGAGACCGACATCGCATTCAGCAAGGACCCGCTGCTCGATGTGGGGCTGAGCTTTTACTACAACGACGACAACGGAGACCGGAACGGGCCGGGGCTGCTGTATAACATTCCCGATCGAATTCGCGCCGGCAGAGGGATAGGCGGCAATGCCACGGCCGATGCCACCGGCACGGACTACTTCGGTTTTGGCGCGGATGTGGCCTTCCGATATCGAGGATTCTCGTTCACGACGGAATGGTTCCTTCGAACGGTGGACGGCGACAGCGAGTATTCTCCCTGGGAGCTGTTGACGCTTCGACACGACGCGTCGCATGTCCAGGGTGGCTACATCCAGGCCGGCTACTTCATTATTCCTAAGAAGGTTGAAGTGGCCGCGCGTTTGGGCGGCATCTGGGACAACGTCGACGACAACACCTGGGAGTACACCTTCGGCGTGAACTATTACCCGTACGGCACGCAAAACTTCAAGATCCAGGCCGACTTCACTCGGATCGACGAGGCATCCTCGTCGTCGACATGGATGAACATCTACCAGAACGACGAGGTCAACATGTTCCGTGTGCAGTTGCAGGCCTCGTTCTAGTTGATGAGAAACGTAGCGGCCGGCGTCTCGTCGCCCGGTGCCGTGTTTGTCCCTTCGGCCTGTAGGGGCACAGGCCGCCAGAGAAGCCCCCTATAACCTGACGCTCTTGAATTGCGGCAGCCATAGCCGGTTCTTGGCGAACATCGCCCGGACCATGTGACGGATCTCGGACAGAGACAACATGGCCGCCGTCAATGGGTCGTAACAGATTGCGTGGTAGACCATCTCCGGATTGCCGGTTAGCGATGCCTCAACGGCCATCTCTTCGACCATGGCGTTAATGCCGGTCAGGGCGGCGCATTGAGGGGGAAGGGCGCCCACGTACATCGGATTGAACCCGCGACGATTCGCCAGCACGGGCACCTCGACGCAGCAGTCGGGCGGCAGATTCGTGATGAGCCCCTTGTTCGGTACGTTGCCGTTGAACTCGAACGGCTCTCCGCCCAAATACGCGTTGATGATCGAGGCCGCGTATTCGTGTCCTCGTTTGAGATCCAGCGGACCGGGCTGATTGAGCCAGTCGCGCGTCTCCTTCTTCCACGTGTGTTTGCGGGCCTGGTACTCCTTGAGGATGTAGGCGTATTCGCCGGGGTTCCAGCCGGTGCCCGTGGTGCAGTATTTCCCGATCAGATCGGGGCGTTTGCGGAACCACCAGTTATATTCGGAGTTGTGGCCGCTCGACTCGGTGACGTAATAGCCCATCGCCAGGAACATCTCGTTGCGAACCTGTTCTTCGTTGTAGATCTTGGGGTTCTTCATCACCCGGCGGATCAGCGGATACGCGTCCTTGCCCTTCCACTCGAACGTGATGAACCACGACAAGTGGTTGATGCCGGCGCAGACGTAATCGACTTCTTCGTAAGGGGCGCCGATCCAGCCGGCGAGCATCATGGCCGTCCCTTGCACGCTATGGCACAGGCCGCTCACCCGGATCTTGGATTCCCGCTGCATGGCTCGGCAGAGCATGGCCATCGGGTTGGTGTAGTTCAGCAGGATGGCGCTCGGGCACAGCGCCTCCATGTCCTTGCAGATGCCGAGCATAACAGGGATGGTCCGCAGCGCCCGGAAGATGCCCGACGGGCCGCGCGTGTCGCCCACGTTGGTGTCGATGCCGAACTTCTTGGGTATCAGGATGTCGTGCTTCCAGACGTCCACGTCGCCGGCCAGAATGGTGCAGAGGACGGCGTCGGCCCCCTCCAAGGCCTTCTTGCGGCTGGTGGTCGATAGGACCTTAGCCGGATAGCCGCCTTCCTTGATGATTCGATTGACCGCTCGGGTAGAGAACTCGAGGCGCTCCTCGTCGATATCCATGAGCGCCAAGGTGGCGTCTTGTAGTCGCCCGAATGTGAGCACGTCCCTGACGAGCCCCCGCGTGAACCCGAAGCTGCCCGCGCCGATGAAGGCGATTTTCGCCATCGATTTCTCTCCCGGCCTCTGGGAACCGGCCAAAAGCCGCATGAGTATCGCTGTTCGCTGAGGACTGTCAAGCACGGGGAGACTTGCCTGCCATGCCCGAGTGCGGGTGAATCACGTCAGCCGGTCGTACGCGGACCGGTGGTGCGACCGGTCGGGATTGAGGGGAGGCTGGGGTCCCCTTGATAAGGAGAGACTGGAACCGGTCCGGGCCACAGGTGCGCCCAAACGAAGACGGCGGTCGACAGATCGCCGACCGCCGTTTGGGAAACCACAGCCTTGTGAATGGGCGGCTACGTAAGCCGTCGGATAACGACGCCCAAGGCCAGTGCCGCCATGCCGATGACCAGGAGCGGTTCGATGCCGCTGCCGCACTTGAACGTCGCCTCAACCAGCTTGTTCCCATCGACGGTCAGGAAGAGCACGGTGTTGGCGTCCAAGCTCGCGTAGTTGGCATCCGGATACTTGCTCGGGTCGGACCAGATCGCCCAACCGCCGAACGCCTTGCCGCTGATCGGCGTGGCCGTCATCACGATCGGTGTACCATTCGTGTAACGGAGGATCTTCTGTTCGGGGGTGTTGGGATCCGTCGGGTCACGCAGGTCGGGATCGATCGGCGTGACGGAACCGTAATTCGGCTTGACGACGTTCAAGGTCACCTTGCATTCCGGCACGCTGAAGTAGCCGTCGCGGTTTTCGAAGTCGTCGTACGAGGCGTCAACGCAGTAGTAGGTCGTTCCCGGTTGCTTGGCCTCGCCGCCGCTGAACGCGCCGATGGCATTGTAGCCCGCCTGATGCAGGTAATCGTCCATATGGACATTGGGATCAAACGGGAAGTCGGATCCCAACGGATTGGTGACGGTCTTGCCCAGCATGGCGCCCACACAGTTGGCCTGGAGCAGCCACGTGCCGTCCCAATCGTATTTGTCGCCCGTCCAGTGGGCCGCGCGGAGCCAATGGCAGTTGGGGTCATTCGCATCGCTCGGGCGGTTCGGGTCCCAGTGCGTCCCGTTCGGGTCGAACTGGAGCAACATCCAATGCGGGACCTGGGCGTCCTTTGTCCAGACGTTCTGCTCGTTATACTTGTTCGGGTCGCCGTAGAGGTTGGGGTCCACCAACCACGGGCTGTTCGGATGGATCATGCTCAACGGATAGCCCCAGTGATACCGCTGCTTGGTCTTGAGACTGAACCAAGTGAACCCGCAGTACGTAGTGATAGCGGACCAGCCGCTGTTGAGCTGGTACTCGAAATCGTAGGCCGTCCAACCTGAAACCAAATCTCCGTGCATCCACACGCCGACCATCCCATTGTTGGGGTCCCAGTTGTCGTCGTGCGACCGGACATTGGCGAGCATGTAGTGGGCGCGGGTGTTGTCAAAGAAACACTGATTGGGATCCTGTTCCACGGACATGCCATGAAAGACGAAGGGGAACATCGTGTTCACGGCGGTGACCCTCAACCGCCCTTCATCGACTCCCACCAGCGTCTGCGTCGCCGTTACGGGGCGCTCGATCCAACAGGGGTCGTCGATATCGAACGGGTCTTGTCCCGTGCAGTCCCCGTCGTCGAAATTATCGTACCAGTCCGCCCGCGCCGCGCCGGGAAATGCGGCAATAAGGACCAGGCCCAAGAGGTTCGCTATGAGCTTCCTCGACATGATTTCAGCCTCCTCCTCAAATGACGGAAGACAAGAAGATACGGCTCCTCTCACTGCCGACCGCCCGCGCGAGCGGCACATTGCAACGGCGAGATGATTGCTCGGATCTCTGCTCTCCCTTCCGTGACGTGACGAATCCTACTCATTCTCATTATTACCACCCTCGATCGGGAAAGCAAGACGAATCTGGGGACCAATTCCCTTGCATCATTGGAAGGACAGCGCTACAATTCAAGTAGGCATATCCGTTCGATTTCGGGTTTAGGCAGTTCAGGAGAAGGTGGCTCCGGGCGTATTTGTCATCTATTCATCCTGGGGCTAATGGGAGGCAGTACTATGAGCGTTCATGTCCGGAACGGACGCGGGTTTACGCTGATTGAACTCTTGGTCGTCGTGGCGATCATCGCGTTGCTCATTTCCATCTTGCTGCCCTCGCTGAACAAGGCGCGGGCCCAGGCTAGGACCACCCTGTGTCTGAGCCGCGTCAGCCAACTCACGAAGGCCATGCTGATGTACGCGGACGACTTCAACGAGACGCTGCCTTTCGTTGCCACCGGCCACAACTATGGCGGCCACAACTGCACGCCGGATCCGAACGAGACGTGGCTGATGAACTGCATGACGCAGCCCGACCCTAAGGCGGCGATCAAACTCATAGCCTACGGTCTTGAGGCCGACTGGCCCGAGGCCATCCGCCCGCCCAAAAGCGGTACGCTCTTTACCTACACGCGTTTTGAAACCCTCTATCGGTGCCCCGAGTTCGAACGGATCAACGATGCTACCAAGACGCACAACGCGTTCAACTACACGCGGACCATCTGGGGGCGGTTCTATAAGACACCGCAGGAAACGAATTGGGAGGAGGACTGGGGTGACGTCCAAGGCCCAATCATGAAGCCCAGCAAGGTGTTCGCCCCGTCGGCGAACCCCATGATGATCGGTGAGCAGTGGAACCGCCACGTTGCCGTCCATACGTTGGCTGACATTACCGCCGGCGTCAACAATCAAGCCTACAATTGCGCTGACTGCTTGTTCGCCGAACACAATGTCATGGAGCTTGCACACGGGCAACCGGTCGCAAGCGAGTACCACAAGTATGACATTAGCACGGTTCCTGGCATACAACCGTTTCTCTGGCCGCGGGCGGGCGTGGGGTTCTATGACGGTCATGGGGGGTTGGTTCGCGATCCATGGCCGACATTCGAGTTGGGAAACAACAAGCGGTATAACCAAAGCCCATGGCGGGCGCAGAGCAAGCCTCCCCGAGGAACAGATGAGTATCTCGGCCTGCAGCAGTTCATCATGGCACTAATGTATTTCCAGCGGGGCAAAGAGGTCGATCGCGTCGATGTCCACTGGTGATGACCCGCTGATGTCTCGTCGGGGATGCGAGCAGCCGGCGATCTTGCAGGCTGACTTCCGGCGAATGAAGGCAGTCGTAACATCAAGCGCAATACAAAGGCGCCGCGAAGGCGCCTTTTCTGTTTCTTGAATCATGTCTTCGGTAAGTGTTTGCGATGACGCGTCTACGTCGTTGCGGGTTCGGTGGTGGCTTCCGGCTTCCAGGTTCGCTTGACCGGCTTGACGAGCAGGCCCATACGGATCGCCTTGGCCGAAACATGGATCCGGCAGACCTTGCCGTCGACGACCGCCCGGACGCGTTGAATATTGGGCTTGAACTTCCGCCGGCTCTTGCCGGTGATCTTACGGCCGACGCCGCCCAGATACTTGGCCTTGCCACGCCGGCTCACCGAACCGCCGATATGAACCCTCTTATCGAGAAACTGGCATTGCTTGCTCATATCCTGCCTCACTCACGTGGAATCGAGTTCCTGCCTCTATCCGAAGACCTGTTAGTATAGGGCGCCCGCTCTGTTTATGCAAGGAAACAGCGGGGGAAGAATCCGGAACTCAGAATACAGAATTCACAAGAACGGACTCTGGATTCCCGGTGTGCCGCTAGTTCGAGATGGGAGTCTCGAACCAGACGTGTCTCCGAGCCGGGCGGTCCTCCCAGGCACGGCCGCGGGCCGTCCCGCCGGCCTCGGCAGGGCCGAAGGCCGTGGCAGGGGTGGCAGGCCGCCCGAATGTCCGGGGCGAGACGCCCCGGCTCGGGACGACAACCGGACCGAGGAAAATCCGGGCCTTCATTTCTGGAGCGGATTCTGAATTCTGGGTTCTGAATTCTTGGCCCCGTCCATCGAGGTGGTGAGTACCAAAAACATGACACCAATCGAGCCATTCGACTCGCGCGCATTTGACACTGTACAAATGTACAGTATAATAGATGAGGCGATGAGGCAGCGATCATGGACAGGTTGACGCCGAGGCAGGCGGAAATCCTGGCGTTCATAGTGGCCAGACAGCGGCAGGAAGGCTCTATCCCGACCGTTCGGGAGATCGCGGGGCACTTCGGGTTCGCGTCGCCCAACGCCGCCGCCCAACATCTGCGGCTGATCGAGAAGAAGGGGTATATCCGGCTTCTGAAAGGGCGAGCGAGGGGGATCATCGTGGCGGTAGCCGGCGCGGAAACCGGGCGAACGGGCCTTCGAGCGCCGCTCGTGGGGACGGTGGCGGCCGGCCGGCCCATTACGGCCACGGAGAATCTCGAGGGCTACATCACGCTCGATCGCGATCTCTTCAGCGGCGACGACGTCTTCACATTGCGGGTCCGCGGCGACAGCATGATCGGCGTGGGCATCCACGACGGCGATATCGCCGTCGTGCGCCGTCAGCCCGTTGCCGAGGAAGGCCAGATCGTCGTGGTCCTCATCAACGGCGAGGCCACGCTCAAGCGGTTCGTCCGCGACGGGCGGAACATCATCCTGCGAGCGGAGAATCCCGACTTTACCGACATCGTCATCGGACCGGACGATGCGATGGTAGAGGTCGTTGGAAAGGTGATCGGGATCATGAGGACGATGTGATCGGCATGGACAAGAAAAGCGTCATCCTCGTCGGCACCTCCGGCTACTCGTACAAGGAGTGGGTCGGACCGGTCTATCCCAAGGGCACGCCTCAGGGGCAGTATCTGCGGTGTTACGCCCAAATGTTCCCCGTGGTCGAACTCAACTTCTCGTTCTATCGCCAGCCGGAGCCGGCGATGCTCGAACGGATGCTTCACAACTCGGACGGCAAGCTCGGCTTTGCGGTCAAGGCGTTTCGCGAGCTGACGCACGAGATCGCCCCGGAGAGTTGGAAGGCGGTCTCCGATCAGTTTCGCGCGGGCATCCGGCCACTCGATCAGGCGGGCAAGCTCGATGCCGTCCTGCTGCAATTCCCCTATGCGTTTCACTACACCCGTCCCAATCGGGAATACCTGGCCGGGCTGGCGGATCGGCTGGCGGGGCTGCCGCTGGCCGTCGAGTTCCGGAACGCCGAATGGTTTCACGATCGCGTCTACGAGGGGATGCGAAAGGCCGGGTTGGCGTTGGTCTGCGTCGACGAGCCGAAGCTTCCGAAACTGCCGCCGGCGGTGCACGAGGTGACCGCGCCGCTGGGCTACGTTCGGATGCATGGCCGGAACGCCGCCCAGTGGTGGGAGGGCGAGGACCAGCGGCGCTATGACTATCTCTACAACGACGACGAACTTCGCGAGTGGCTGCCGCGAATCGCCGCGATGGCCGAAAAGGCGTCTCGCCTGTTGGTGTTCTTCAATAACCACTGGCGGGGCCAGGCGGCGCAGAACGCGAAACGGCTGATGGAGATGATTGAACGGGAGTTGTGATGTGTAGGGTTTTGAATTGTGGGCATGGTTCACTAAGGAAACGATGGACCGGCGGCTTGCGCCGCTCGGCTCTGTTCATATTACCTGCTCAGCGGCGTATTGAATCAGGTTGAATTGGGGATTGAACCTGTGTTGCCGGCCCTTTCGTAAATCCAAAATCTGAAATCTCAAATTGTTCTATGGCTGTTGTCCACGTCAATGTGATTGGTTTCTACACCGCCGTGGCCGAGGCGGTCCGGCCGAGGCTGCGGGGCTATCCGTTGGCGGTGGCGACGGCCGGTCGGTCGCGGCGGATGCTGTTGGACATGTCGCGCCCCGCGGTGCTTGCCGGTCTGCGGCGAGGCATGCTGCTGGATGCCGCGATGCGGCTCTGCCGCGACCTGATCGTGTTGGACCCCACGCCCGACCTCTACGACCGCGCAATGAACGCGTTGGTCGGTGAGGCCAACCGATTCTCGCCGCAGGTCGAACCGGCCGGTCCGGGGCATGTCTTCATCGATCTGAACGGGACGGAGCGATTGTGGGGGGCCTCGCTCGACGCGGCCGCCTCGCTCCGCCGCGCCATCCTCGAGAAGTACCGCCTCCACCCCAGCCTGGGGGTGGCGAGGAACAAACTGGTGAGCAAGGTGGCCACCCGGGTGATCCGGCCTGAAGGGCTTTGCGAGGTGATCATCGGAAGCGAGCGGGAGTTTCTGGCGCCACTGCCGGTGGGGCATTTGCCGGGCGTCGAGGGACCGATTCTCAATGAGCTTTATGAGTTGAATCTACAGCTCATTTCCGACGTCCTCTCGTTGGGGCTGGAGGCGTTGACGGCCGCGTTTGGGCGGTCCGGCGCATCGCTGTTCCGGGCGGCCCTGGGCGAGGACGACACGCCGGTCCGGCTAATGGACAAACCCGCCCCCTGCGTCGTCGAGGACTTCGTGTTCTCCGGCCAGACCAACGATCAGGAGATATTTCGAGCGGCGATGTGGAAGGTGTGTTCGCGCTCGGCCAGAAAGCTGCGGGGGATGGGGCTGGGCGCCGGGCGCGTCATTCTGAGCATCACCTACGCGGACGGCCAGCGGGTGCGGCGGACGGCCGTTTTTCCGCACCCGACGCTGGACGAGTTCGACGTCTTCGGCGTTGTGGAAAGGCTTTTCGAGACGGCTTATACGAGGCGGGTCCGGCTCAAGGGGCTTTCGATTCGGCTGGAGAATCTGGCGTGCCCCAGCGGGCAATTGACCCTTTTCGATATGGACGGCCATCGCCGCAAGCTGCTCGATTCGCTCGACGCCATCCGCGAACGGTTCGGTGAGGATGCGATCGAGTTGGCGGCGTTTAGACGAAGGGGCTTGTAATCTTCCCCCCTTGATAAGGGGGGATCGAGGGGGGTTCGGGGACAGAGCCGGGCCGTGCCGGCCCGTTTGACCGGGCGGAGAACTGTCGGGTGCCATGCCCAAGCGAAGCAAAAGCGGAGCGCGGGCATGCAAGGCGGATGTCGCACGCCTTGACGCGCCCTGCTCCGCTGTCGCCGGAATGTGCCGTAGGCACAAGCGAAAATAGCCCAGCGTTTTCAACGCTGGGTTGCGAATGCCGTCTTTCCCCAGTCCTTTAGGGACGACAGGACACGGCGGTTCGACGACCGGTCGGCGATCATCTGTCGTGCCTACGGCACTCGGGAACGGTTGTCGCGACGGTTACCCAGCGTTGAAAACGCTGGGCTATTCTCGGCGGTCCCTACGGGACGCATGCCGACTGCATTCATACGAGCGACTTGAGCGCCAAATAGGATTGGTTGCGAACGCCCAATCTTTCTCAGCGATGTGCGATGCAACGGATACTACTCAACGCCAAGAGCTACTTCTCCCTCATGTGGGGGACCCGATCGCCGGCCGAGGTAGTCCGCAAGGCGGCGGAACTGGGATATGACGCCGTCGCGCTGGCCGATCGAGACGGGCTTTACGGACTCCCGGAATTCCTCGCCGAGGCGAAGCGGGTCGGCATCCGCGCGATCGTGGCGGCCGAGGTGTCCGATCCCGGCACCGGCCGGAGCGCCCTGCTGTACCCCAAAAACAGGGAGGGCTATGCCAACCTGTGCCGGATCCTGACGGAACGGTACACGATGGATAGCCACAGAGGGCACAGAGAACACGGAGAAAGAGAAGCGTGTGTTGAGGATCAGCCGTCCGGCGACAATCTCAAATCTCAAATCTCAAATCTCAAATCCCTTCGGAATACAAGGGTGCCTGTCCCCGTTTTGCTCGGTCAGGATGCCTGCGATACGCTTCGATGCTCCGAGCAACCTTCCGGTTTCAACCTTGAACAATCGCTCTCCCGACACGCCGACGGTCTGGCAATTGTGACCGATTCGCTCGACATCATCCGGCGGCTGTCCGGGCGGGCATCGGTTTACTTTCACATGGGGCACAGCCTGAAGCGCCCGCCCACCGAAACCGCACGATGTGGATGCCGGACTTCGGCGAATTTCCCTCGACAAGCTCGGGGCCTGTCCTCGACCCTGAGGCTCCCCTCGCCGGGCTCGGGGCCTGTCCTCGACCCTGAGGCTCGGCCCCGAAGGGAGTCTATCGAAGGCAGACCCCAAGGGAGTTCGTCGAAGGCAGGGGCGCCGGCCTCGGGCAATCTCAAATCTGAAATCTCAGATCTTCAATTCTCCTGCGAATCGGCAGGAGATTGGCATGAGGATCCTATAGACCCTAGACCTCAGAGCCTAGACCGTAGAAGTGGTTTCAAAACTATCCTTGGGTGCCACGGGCAGCTTGCTGGCAGTGCAGATTTGGCAGCAAACAGGGCAAACACGGGCGGGCAAGCCGCCCGTGGCACGCCCCGCAAGGGTTTTGAAACCACCTGTATCCCTCTGCCTTGTGTCATCGCCCCGCCCATGATGTTCTTCGATCGCGAGGACTACGACCTTCATCGCCTCCTGCGAGCAATCGATCTGAAGCAACGGCTCAGTTCGATTCCCGCCGGTCAACTCGCCGACGAGCGAGCGCTCTTCGAATCGTGGGAGAGCCTGGCCGCACGGTTCGCCGCCATGCCCGAGGTCATCGAAGGGACGCAACACGTATTGGACGAGTTGCGATTCGAGGCCGATTTCAGCGAGGTCTTGTTTCCCGACTTCCCGTGTCCGGCGGACATGTCGGTGATCGAGTGGCTGCGGTGCAAGGTCTACGAGGGGGCGAGGAAACGTTACGGTTCTGAAAGGAATGATCCGCCTTCGGATTTTCACAATCAAGCAAACGGGGACCGGCTCCCGTCCTTTCGAGACGGACTGCCCGGTTCTGGAGGGCACAAGGATGCCTGTCCCCGTTTTGTTCCAAAATCCCCAATCCCCTCCGTCGTCGTGGATCGCATCGAGAGGGAATTGGACCTGATCGAGGCCAAGGGCTTTGCGCCGTACTTTCTCGTCGTCGACGACATCGTTCGGCAATCGCCGCGGACGTGCGGGCGGGGGTCGGGCGCCGCCAGCATCGTCTCGTATTGCCTGGGGATCACGAATGTGGATCCGATTCGCCACAACCTCATGTTCGAGCGGTTCCTCAATCCCGGTCGGACCGATCCGCCCGACATCGACGTCGATTTCGCATGGGACGAGCGCGACGACATCCTCGACTGGGTCTTCAAGACGTATGGAACGGAACGATCGGCGATGGTGGCCAATCACATTCGCTTTCGGCCGAGGATGGCCCTTCGCGAAACGGCCCGCGTGTTCGGCCTGCCTGAGTCCGAGATCAGTGCCGTCACGCACCGCCTGCCGTGGTTCTGGCAGACCGACGCGATGGACGATCTCGATCAGCTTGTCCGCGCGGCCCCACGAATGGCCGGCGTCGATCTCGATCCGCCTTGGCCGGAGATCATCGCCCTGGCCGGCCGGTTGATCGGCGTGCCGCGCGGGCTGAGCGTTCATTGCGGCGGCGTGGTGTTGACGCCCGGGCCGATCGGAGAACGTGCGCCCGTCCGCTTGGCGGCCAAGGGAGTCAATATCATTCCGTGGGACAAGGACGGCGTCGAGGAAATGGGCCTGGTCAAGATCGACCTGCTGGGCAACCGTTCGCTGGCCGTCATCCGCGATGCAATCGCCAACATCAAGGCCGAGGGGGTACCGTTCGACGAAGGGACGTGGCACCCTATCGACGACGCGCGGACGCAGGCCCTGTTGGCCGGCGGCCGGTCGATGGGCGTGTTTTATGTCGAAAGCCCGGCCATGCGGCAGCTTCAGATCAAGACCGGTCGGGGCGATTTCGAACATCTGGTCATCAACACGTCGATCATCCGCCCCGCGGCCAATGCCTACACGCAGGAATACGTGCGGCGGGTACGCGGGCAGCCGTATGAGCCGATTCATCCGTTACTGAAGGATCTGCTGGCCGAGACCTACGGGATCATGGTCTATCAGGAGGACGTCTCGCGGGTGGCGATGGCGATCGCGGGTTTTTCGTGCGAACAGGCGGATCGGCTCCGCAAGATCATGTCGAAGAAGGACACACATCTGGAACTGGCACACTTCTACAGGATGTTCGTTGAAGGGGCCAAGGCCAAAGGCGTTTCCGACGGTGCGATCGAAGAGATCTGGCGGATGATTCTGGCGTTCAGCGGATATTCGTTCTGCAAACCGCACTCGGCCAGTTACACGATGGTTTCGTATCAGTCGGCCTATCTGAAGGCGCACTATCCGGCGGCTTTTCTGGCCGCGGTGATGGGCAATCACGGCGGCTATTACAGCACGCAGGCGTACGTCAGCGAGGCGAGGCGATGGGGCATTGAGGTCCTGCCGCCGGACATCAACCTGAGCGAACGGAAATTCATCGCCACGAACGGCCGAATCGTTACCGGCCTGGCCGAGATCAAGGGGCTGAGCGTCGCCGCCCAGAATGGCGTCCTGGAAGAACGTCGCCGACGTGGGCCGTTCGCCGGTCTCCACGATTTCCTGGCTCGGACTCACATTGCATACGCCGACGTGAAGTCGTTGATCCTGGCAGGCACGTTCGATCGTGTGGAGCCGGACAAAAATCGTCCGACGCTGTTGTGGGAACTGAAGGTTTCGGGAGGGGCAACGTGCCGTGGCAACAGCTCCGATTCCCGATTGTCGATTTCAGGCTTTCGATTACAGGCCGGCGACAACAAAACGGGGACGAGCTTCCGCCGTTTCGTAACAGACCGCCGGGTTGCGAACAACACAAGGGAGCCCGTCCCTGTTTTGTTACGGAAGCCGCCTTCGGGAGACAATTTCACATCTCAAGTTTCCAATCTCAAATCCCCTCGTCTTCCCGACTACAGTCACGATCGAACGTTGCGCCTTGAGTACGACACGCTGGGCTTTCTCACTGCAGTCCATCCCTTGGATCTCTTTGCCGCCGATGTGAAGACGCAGGGGCTGATCAAGGCGAATGATCTCGGCCGACACGTTGGCAGGACCGTGCGAATCCTTAGTTGGCCGATATCCTCCAAGACCATCTCGACCGTCGGGGGCGAGGACATGGAGTTTGTTTCGTTTGAGGACCAGACGGACCTTTATGAAGCGGTGCTCTTTCCGCGGGAGTACCGCACGTACGTTCACCTATTGGCACGTGACGAACCGGTCATCGTCACGGGGCGTGTGAATCGGGATTTCGGGGCCATCTCCGTTGTCGTTACACACATCGCGTCGGCATAAACGCGTGACGTGGCCGGTTGCCCCGCTCCACGGGGGCAAACCAGGGCTCATCCCCTATGGGATTTGAGATTTGGAATCTGAGACGTGAGACTCAAGTCCCGTCATGTCGGGGCAGCCCGTTCGGCCGTAGCAGGGGTTGAAGGGCGAGCATCCACAGGGGGGGGAGTGTGTCGAAGCCTCGCGAGCCGCGGCTCGGCAAGGGCCTCATCCATCAGACTCGAGGCGGCTTGTTGCGGTCTTCCTCGGCCAGTTTCACCTTCCGGTACCACGTCCATAGCGGCAGCCCGAGGACGGCAAACGCGCAAACCGCGATGACGATGAGTTCTCGCGGAGAGGTAAGGCAACAGAGCCCGACGAGGTTCAACAAGGATCATTCCCCGTTTGAGGCGCCCTGGGTGGCGGGCGCGTCCGCCAGGCGGCCGAACTGCCCGCCGATCGGCAGGATGCGATTCTTACCCTGGCGCTTGGCGGCAATCAAGGCCATATCCGCGCGGCGAACCAGTTCGTCGGCCGAACCGGCCTCCCACGGGAAACTGGCCAGCCCGCCACTGATCGTCAGGTGGCCGCGGGCATCCGGACCCAGGCTGGGGAACCGATGGGTGATCAGTGCGTCGCGAAAACGATCCACCACGCTCAGCGGATCGGTGGGATGCTGCGAACCGGCCTTGCGGGGTTGGTCCGCATCCCAGAAGACCACGGCAAACTCGTCGCCGCCGAACCGCGTCACCACATCGTGGCGGCGACAGCATCGCTGCACGAGTTGGCCGACCTCCCGGATGATCTCATCACCGGCCTGATGGCCATAGGTGTCGTTGTAGTACTTGAAGTTGTCGATATCAAACAACAGGAGCGTCACGCGAAACCGCTGACGATTGGCTCGTTCGAGGAGACTTGGCAGAAACTGATTCAAGAAACGACGGTTCTTCAATCCGCTGACCGAATCCGTCTGCGCCAGTTGCGCCATCTCGGATTGCCGGCGGCAGGCCTTGAGGATCCCGCCGAACAGACGGGCGTAAGCACGAAGTCTCTCCCCCTGTGCGGGCGTGTAGGATCCCTCCCGACGCGGCCCCAGGTAGATTTGCCCCACGAGGTCCTTCCCGTCGGTCAGCCCCTCCGTGAGGGGCGGGGACGAGACGGGAGACCCCTTCCGGACCGATCGGCCGTAGGCCGCGATCTCGACGCCGGTCGCGTCGAATACCCGTTTTGTGTAGTCGGCCAACCGTTCCAAGACCTGTACCGGATCGTCCTGTAGGCACGACAACAGGTCGGCCGCCTCGCTCAGCTCGTCGTTCGGGATGGGTTCGCGGCGGACCGGCGGTCCGGAGCAAGCGGCCTCAGCCTCCGATTCGAGAGGCGGGCCGATCAGTTCCTCGAGATCCTCGGCGGTCAGAGGGTTGATGAGGTAGTCGTCCGCTCCCAAGGCGAGAAGACGCCGAGCCAGGGGTTCGGCATAAGGCCGACAACAGATGATGACGGGAACTCCCTCGCCGGCGGCGGCCCTCAAGCCCGCCACCGCCGCGTCCAGCCTTCGCGGTCCGTCGTCCACGCCGACCAGAACCGCACGAACGTCCGGATCGGCCGCCTTCACGATGCCGGACAAGTAGGTATCGGCCTCGACAACCTCCCAATCCGCGGGACCGACTCGTCGCAGCGAGGCGGAAATGCCGTCACGATCCGCCACCACGATCAAACGGCGCCCTCGCGTCGTCTTCTCGTCTAACCGATCCATCATCCCACCTCGTCGGGCGGCAAAACCTCACCCAAGAGTGCATCTACTTCCTGTCGGCTCACGAGGGGTTCGCCGAATGCCGAATGAGGTCCGCTTGCCTTTGCGGATCGGCCGGCGATCGCTTGCTCCCGAGCCTTGCGGCCGCCCGGAGGCACTCGTTGGGGACGACCGGCCGCCGGTTGCCACGGCGTGGGAACCCGTGTGGAACGGTGTGCGTGTCCTCCCTTCGTCGGCGATCGACCGGCGTCCGCCGTACTTGCCTGTCGAACATCCGTCCCGGAAGACTCGGCCGGCCGATCTTGTGCCACGGCGGCCAACACGGCAGCGATGTGGTCGGCGGTAATCTCCGACTTGGCTCCGCAGGAAATCGCCCGTTGTTGGCGCTGTCCGTTCGCGGACCGCCCGTAGACGTAAACGGGGATGCTCGGCGCGTGAGCGGCGGCCAGCGTGAAGAACTCCAGCTCACTGGGCTCAAGCGAATCCAAGCACACGAGGACGGCCGAAATCGGCCTGTCCGCCGGCCGTACCAGGCACGCCAAGGCGCCGTAGACCGTCTCGCAATGTTCGACCTCATACCCGGCCTGATCGACCGCCGAGTCGAAATCATCCGTTGTCTTCGACAGGCGCTCCGCTACATGGAGGACTACCGCTCGTGTGGAGGAATCCATCGTAGGTCATACCCCTCGCGCTCACAGCCACTCCGAATCGGACGGCTGCTCCATCCCGTCGAGTCTATCACGTCCGTTCGTTCGTTGTCAAACACTTGGCAAGGCCGGCCTCGTTTCATACCATGAATGGTTTCCGACCCGAGCCGAACACGGGATCGGATCAAGGGGTGGGCCGTGAACAACGAACTCGCGAGGTTGATCGGTGCCATCGATCCCTCACGGATCGGCGCGCTGGCCTTGGAATGGGTGTCCGTTCCCAGCCCCACGGGGCACACACGAGCGATCAGTGAACGGTTCGCCAACCACTACCGTCGCTTGGGGTTCGATGTCGAGAGCTTCTTCGATGTGCCTGACGCGCCCGGCGTTGCAGCCCGTCGGAATATGGGCAGCAAGGGTTTGACGTTGCAGTTGGACGGGCACATAGATCACATTCCGGTGGACCATGCGCCGCCGACGTTGGTCGACGGCGTCATTCACGGTCGGGGTGCGTGTGATATGAAAGGGCCGTTGGCGGCACTGGCCGAGGCGGTCCGTGTGATCGTTGAATCCGGCCTCCGGCTGAAGGGTTCACTCTTGTGCACCACGCACGGAACGCACGAGGCTCCGTACGGTTACGGCGAGGGGCTGTCGGCCATGATCCGGCGTGGCGTGCACGGTGATGCCGTTCTGGTGGCGGAGGGTCCGAGCGACTACATCGCGCTCGCCGGACGCGGCTCCGCGATCTACGACCTCCGGATCACGCGGCCGGGAACCGTCGAACACGAGCTGAGGTGTCCCGCGGAAACACCGGCCTGGGCCGCCGTTCGCGCGGCTGCGGAGATCGAGCGCATGCGGGCGGAACTCGCCGCGGGACCCGTGCGACCCTATGTGGGCACCGAGAGTATCTTCCTTGGGCAGTTGCACGTGGGCGACTTTTACAACCGGGTTCCCACGGAGGCCTATCTTCAGGGCACGCGCCGCTTCTTCGCCACGCATCCTTCGTCGGAGGTTCGCCGTGAGCTGGACGAGCGGCTTCGCCCCGTGGTCGAGGGGGCGGGATGCTCGTTGGCGATGGGCTTCCAGTTGGTTCGTGAGGGGTTTGAGGTGTCGGCGGACGAACGGTTGGTCCATGCCCTTCGGCAGGCGATGACGGACGTCGACGGCCGTGAGCCCGAATACGGAGCCTTCGCGGCGGTGGGCGACGTCTCCCTCTTCGTCGCGGAGGCCGGCGTACCGGCCGTCTACGCCGGGGCCGATGATGCCACCGCTCACGCGGACCGCGAATGCGTCTCCCTGGACAAACTGGTCCGAGCCGCTCGTGTCTACCTGTTGACAATCGTCAACTATCTTGGTTTGGAGGAATGATGACAAGCCGCGGGTTGCGGAATGCGCGGGGGTCCACCAGGCCCGAACCGGACGGACGGACGACCTGTCGCCGCAACGGCGTTCGTGCCGGCGCGTTTCCGCTATTCTTGCTTCTGCTGCCTCTGCTGTCCGGGCTTGAACGCTGCGCCGCGGCCGACGTGCAAAGCCGTCTGAATGCCGCTCTGGCGCGCGGGAAGAAAGAGGGCGCGACGGTCGGTGTTCGCGTGCTCGATCTGCCCCACGGCGAGGAGGTTTTCAGTTTCAACGCCGACCGTGCATTCACCCCCGCGAGCAACATGAAGCTGGTCACGACGGCGGCCGCAGTGGACTTGCTGGGATTGGACTTCACGTACAAGACGGTGCTGGCTCGGAAGGGCGACGACCTTCTGATTGTCGGCGCGGGCGATCCCGGTACGGGCGACCCGAAGTTTGCCGACCAACGCAAGGAGTCGGTGACGGCGATGTTTCAGCGATGGGCAACGGCCCTGAAAGCCGCCGGAGTAACCGAGGTCCGCGGGGCCCTGTTGTTTGACGACTCCATTTTCGACGACGCGCGAATCAACCCGACCTGGAATACGGCCGAACTGGATACGTGGTACGCGGCTCCCGTCGGCGGCCTGAACTTCAACGACAACTGCATCGATCTTGTGGTTGAGCCGGCTCACAAGACCGGCGATCCGGTTGTCGTTACGATGATCCCCCCCACCCAAACGGTTCAGCTCATCAACACCTGTCGAAGCGGGGGTAACGGAACACCGCTGGTTCGACGCAAGCCGGGCGAGGATGTGCTGATCCTGACCGGCCAATGTTCGAAGAAACGAGGTGTTGCCCCCGTGGCGGTCCACGATCCGGGCAGGCTCTTTGCCGGGGCCTGTCGCGAGGCGTTGGCGGGCGCGGGCATCCGCATTGCCCAATCGATCAAGCGAACGCGCATCAGACAGGCCGACGGTTCCCTGCCTTCGGACTGGAAGATCATTGCCACGCATGAAACGTCGCTTGGAGACGTCATATCGCGGTGCAACAAGAGCAGCCAGAACCTCTTCGCGGAGTGCATGCTCAAGACGCTCGGATACTATCACGGCCGCAGCCCAACGGACGCGGCGCCGGTGGGAAGCTGGACGACAGGCCGGATCGCAATCCGCAAGTTTCTGATGAAGGCCGGTCTGCCGCCCTACGAGTGTGTGATTGACGATGGCAGCGGCCTCAGCCGCGACAACCGATTGACTCCCACCCATCTGACCAACGTCCTTCACTACATGTACAATCACCCGGCCCGTGCACAGTTCATGCAGAGCTTGGCCGTCAGCGGCCGAGAGGGGACGGTCAAGGGGCGAATGAAGGATATTTCCGGACAAGTCTATGCCAAAACCGGATATGTCAGCGGGGCCAGGGCCCTTAGCGGCTACGTATCCGATCGCAACGGGAAGAACTGGGCGTGTTTCTCGATTCTGTTCAACGGTGTGAAAGGAGGCACCGCATCGTGCGCCGCCATCCAGGATGACATGGTTCGAATCGTCGCGCAATGGTTGGAGGGCAAATCGCCGGCAACGAAGAACTCGAAGTGACTCATTCCCATCTGTCCGGGAGACAGTTGCGAACGAGGCTGTTGATTCGTAGGATATAACGCCGGTGGCAAGAATAGCCGATCATCCTAGGACTCCTTCTAGGGGATCGGTATGCCAGAACACCAGTCGTGTCCTCGTGTCGTACGTGAGGTACGGTGTGCCGACGTAGCTCAACGGTAGAGCACGGCTTTCGTAAAGCCGGGGTTGTGGGTTCAAATCCCACCGTCGGCTGTGGTCAAGCAATTCACTATGGAGCGCGGTTATCGGTCTCCGGATCGAGAGCGCCATCGTGCGTCGGGTGAACGACATGAGCGACGACACAAACAAGCCGCTTGAAGAGAATCAAGACATCGTTGCCGACCAAGCTCCCGCCGATGTGGATCAGCGATACGCACCGGTTCCGGCCAAAGGCCGAAGCCAGGCGATACTTGTGTATGCGGGTATTGTATGTCTGATTGTCGGTGCGGTTGCTGGATGGCAGGTTTCCAAGCGGAAGCAGACCCTGATTTCCGTTGTTCGCTTTTTCCAATCCGACCCGCAGAATCGTGAGAAGTATCCTCAAGCTCTGAACGAATGGGTTGGCGAACTCCGCGGCAAGGGGGGGCCCTACTGCAAGGCCATCGCGGATCTGATTACATCCGAACAGGTGCCTGATCTTCTCAGGGAGAAGAACATAAGGAATTTCGACGACATGCTCAATGCCGTTGGTGAAGGCGGCGAGTTGGCCTCGGTTTGCGAGGGTGAGATGACCAACCAACTGAACTATGCCGCCTGGGCACTTGCATTAGGGGGGATCGGGCTGATAGGACTCGATATCCTGCGCGACCGCCAAGCGAAGGCGGCAAGGAAGAGAACGACGGGCTAGTGGTTGGTCCTTGGCCGCTATCCCGGCAGGGCACGCGTCCGAATACCGCCCCCCGTCCCAACGCGGTTGGCTTTGGGGGCGCCGTCCCCGTTCCCAAAGGCGCATCTCCACTCCAGACTATTTCGCGTGTCGGATCGTGATGCGACGCTCGACACTCTCGCCGACAGGCACTACGGACACATACCCGCTGCTTCCCTCCCGGCCAATCGGTTCAAGGCTATGCCCCTTTCCGGCCGGCGTCAGTTCCGCAACGAAACCATTAGGGTACGCTTGTGACGGGACATAGATCTGCGAAGGCGTCTTGATCTGAGGCTCCTCAGTCCACCGACATTCGAATGTGCCCGTCGCCGGGTCCAGGCGATAGCTCACGAGTCTGCCTGCCACGGCCCGTGGGTAAGGCCTTCGAAGCATCTCGAAACACCGGTGTCTCTCGATGTGCCTGTCGGCGTACCAGTAGGTGTTGCCGGCCAGCGTGTCTTCCATGGCGCGAACCATGGCACGGGCCGCCGGCTTGAACCCGTCTTTGTTTGGAAACGCGCCCCATTCGCCGATCAGCATGGGCATCTTCAAACGTCGTGCGGCCGTCTGCAATCGCCCCATGATGAACTGAATGCGTCCCTCGTCTGCCGAGCCGACGTCGGACATGTCGGTCACGATGTCATAGGCGTGAGGGGCAAACGCCTGAAGCGGGTCCGGTGTTCCATCCGGCCCCACTACGGGCTCGAGGCCGCTGGTGACACCGCTGTTGGCCGAGGCGCTGGGTTCGATGAAAAGGATGTGTCGCTTGTCAACCCGGCGGATCGCATTCGCCACTCGCTGGTACATCGGGCCAAGCTTCGTCCGCTCGAACTGCTGAAAGACCGGCTCGGCGGATTGGGTGACGGACCGATAGGCGTCCACATCGCTGAGCCTTTCGTAAAGCTGCGGGCGTCGCTTGGGATCGGCGAGCATCTGGACGAATCCAATCGCGGCAGTAGCACCGCCTTCCGCCCCGAAAACCTCCATCAGCTTTCGGTTGATCATCGCCTGAGCCACCAGTATCCCCGACCCGATGAACGGTTCATTGAGAAGGTCGTAGCCGATGACGGCCGGTTCATCGGCAAAACGCTTGGCAACATGTCCCCAGGCCAACGCAAAACGATCCTGGATCCCCACGCCGTCGGGTCCGGGCTTGTTCGCCCAGAAGTTGTCGAAGGCCGTCTGGATCTTCGGGCTGACGAGGTATCCGTCGCTCCACACCACGCCCAAGCGACGATCGGGCCGGCCTTCGTCGAGTGTCGCCCAGGCCGGCGCGCCGTCCCCGCCGGAACATCCTTCACCCCAGAGATCCTGATGCATATCGATCAGGACATAGAGGTCGTTCGCTTTGGCCCACGCGACGCGTTCGTCGATGCGTCGAAGGTAGTCCTCATCATAGGTGCCGCAGTTGGGCTCGATCGCCGCCCAGATGACGAGCAGGCGGACACAGTTGAAGCCCCATTGTCGCATCCGGGCGAAATCCTCACGCGTATGCGAACTCATGTAGTTGGTGGATTTGTGCTTTCCTCCCACGTTGATGCCGTGGGGGACGAACTGCCGTCCGGCGGAATCAATGAACCGACCGTCCCGGACCGTTATGAATCCGTCGGCCCCCGACATGGGCACGGCAAGAAGGGACAAGACGACAGCCGCGGGCATCGTCCATGTGTAGCGTTGCATGGCGCAGGCCTCCCCATCATACGTGCGATGTGTCGCACTTCGACAAGCTGTCGTTGATGAAACGCTCCACGTCACATCGGCTGAACGGCCTCGACGCCCGTCCGGATCTGTTCCGGCGTCACATCGGCGACCGTGACCACCCGGCCGACGGCGATCGGAAGGACAAACCGCAGGCGACCACCAACGGCCTTCTTGTCCTTCTTGATGAACGCCATCATCGCATCGTAGTCGAGGGGCTGTCCCATGCGGACCGGCAATCCCAGGTCCAGCAGGAGCTGACAGAGGCGCTGTGCATCCGACCTCCGCAACATTCCTCGTGCTACCGCGATTTCGGAGGCGGCAACCATGCCGACCGACACGCACTCCCCGTGCCGAAGAGAGTACCGTTGATCGGATTCGATGGCGTGGCCGATCGTGTGCCCGAAGTTCAGGATGGCCCGCAGGTCCGATTCTCGCTCATCGGCCGCGACGACTTCCGCCTTGATCCGGCAGTTCCGCTCGATGAGCTCCGCAAGCACGAGCGGATCGCGGTCGAGGATGCCGTCCCGGTGCGTTTCGTGCCATTCGAAGAGGTCGGCATCGCGAATCATGCCATGCTTGACGCTTTCAGCAAGGCCGGCTCGCAGGTCGCGCATTTCAAGTGACTTGAGGGTTTGGGTGTCGATCAACACCATTCGAGGTTGGTGAAACGCGCCGATCAGATTCTTGCCGGCCGGGTGATTCACGGCCGTCTTCCCTCCGACGGCGGCGTCGACGTCCGCTTCCAAGGTAGTCGGGACCTGGACGAACGGGATGCCCCGCAGCCACGTAGCGGCCACAAACCCCGTCAGATCGCCCACGACGCCACCACCGAGTGCCACCAAGGGCGAATCGCGGCCGATGTCGCCTCGTGCCAATTCGCCGTACACCTTGGCGGCGGTGTCGAGCGACTTGCTGTGCTCGCCCGGCTTGACGACGATCAGGCACGTCCGATAGCCGGCTCGAGTGATTGAGGTCATGACTCGCTCGGCGTATCGCGTCGCCACGTTCTCATCGCTTACGACCGCTGCCGTTGGTGCTGGACAGCAGTCCGATAGTCTGGCCCCAAGGGAATCCAGGAGATCCGGGCCGATGTAAATCGGGTAAGACCGTTCGCCCAATTCGACCTGTACGGTTCGCGTCAACGTCGTTTGCTCCCGTTGGGGGGATACTCAACCGGCAGGGCGCCGCACCAACTGCGAAGTGCCGCGCCCTGCCCAGTTATCCTCCCCTTGTCCCTAACACCGCCCATCCGCCCCAACGCGTGTTGAACGAAACGAGAGGCCTGAAGCAGATGTATCGGACGTACTTCCTTTGGACCACAAGCGGATGCAAACGGAGCGGTTCTGTCTTTGTGAATGGCCCCGCAAATGGCCGCTGTCTTGCTGGAAACGCCAATGTTTGCACACTTAAGTGTCGTGATCATCGACGGCAAGTCGTTGTACTTGCGGATCTTATGAGACGTTAAACAAGAAGCTACAGCCGCTACGCCGAGCCTTCTACAGAGTGAGACGGTGTCCGTTGAATCACATAAACGCTTATTAAGAAACATTTTATGACTGATGAAGTCGTCCGTTCAAAGGTCCTTGTGCATCCCTGCGACGATTTCCAAGTGCTTGACTGTACGAAGCTAAGCCATTACAATACCGTTCTATGGCACGGTTGAAAAGTTCTCCAACGGCTCCAGCTCGCCGCAAGAATGGGACGATTCGGACCTACCGTGCGGCGCTGGAATTCATCAACTCCGCAACCGACTACGAAAAGCAGAGTCGGATCGGCTACAACCACACTAATTTCAGCTTGAACCGAATGAGCCGCCTTCTGAAGGCGCTCGGCGATCCTCACAAGAAGATTCGCACGGTTCACATTGCGGGCACTAAGGGCAAAGGCTCGACGGCCACCATGCTGTCGAACATGCTACAAGGGTGTGGTTACCAAGTCGGCCTCTACACTTCGCCTCACCTGATCGACCTTCGAGAGCGCATCACCATCAACGGGCAGATGATCAGCGAGGCGGACATGACGAGGATTATCATCAAGATCTCGCCCCTGGTCAAACGGATGGACAAGGATACGCCGACGTTCTTCGAGATCATGACGGCGGTTGCGTTCGTCTACTTTGTGTCTAAGAAGGTGGACATCGCGGTCATTGAGACCGGTTTGGGGGGACGACTGGACTCGACGAACGTCATTAAGCCCGCCGCGTGCGGGATTACCAGCATCAGCTTCGACCATATGTCTCAGTTGGGTGCGACACTGGACAAGATCGCCGAAGAGAAGGCCGGCATCTTCAAGTCGGGCGTTACGATCGTTTCGGCCCCTCAGGCCCAGGAAGTCAAGCGGGTCCTTCGCAAGGTGGCCACCCGAGTCGGGGCCGATCTGCGTTTTACGGGCGAAGACATTGAATTCAGCTATCGCTTCGAAAGTTCGAGGGCTGTCGGACCGCACACGCGCGTCTGCCTGACGACCCCTCAGAGCCGCTTCGAGCACCTTCACGTGCCGCTCCTTGGCGAACACCAGGCGATCAACTGTGGCGTGGCGCTGGGTTTGATGGATGCCCTGAAGGAAAAGGGATTCAAGATCGACGATCAGAAGGCCATCGAAGGCTTGGCCCGCGTCCGGTTGCCCGGGCGCATGGAGATTATCAGCGAGGACCCGCGGATCCTCGTGGACGGCGCCCACAATGCGGCCAGTATCGAGGCGCTAATGCGAGCGATCGGTCAGAACATACCCTATGACAGCATGGTCTTGATCTTCGGATGCCAGGGCGACAAGGACGTGGATGGGATGTTGCGGCAGATCCAGTACGGGGCCGACAAGGTGATCTTCGCTCCGACATCATCCCCGCGATCGTGTGATCCCGAGACTCTCGCCGCCCGATTCACCGAAATCAGCGGAAAGATGGCCCAGGTCGCCAGGAATGCCGACGAGGCGCTTTCTATTGCCGGCCATGCCGTCGACCGCGACGACCTGATCTGTGTGACGGGCTCATTCTACCTCGTCGGACAGATCAAGAAAGTGGTCCTCAAGCGTCGCAACCTTCGTCGTTGACTTCCGAAGAGCGACCGCATTCTCCATACCAAGATACCACCCAGGGCAGCCTCAGCGGCTGCCCTGGATCGTTTATGGAGGCGAGCGCACACCTGCCGAGCCGGCGACTTGATCTCAACCGGTTCTTGGTTCTACCGGCGCTTTGTCGCGGATGAGAGTGCGGATGGGTGGGGAGGGCAAGGACCCTCGCCCTCTCCACCCACCGAGTGCCGTGAATCATCAGGCGCGTTTCGCAAGGACGGTTTGGGCGGCGGTCAGGCCGGCACCCAGGCTGAACCTGTGACCCAGTTCGGCCAACACCAGTTCCAACGCCCCGATCATGCCGATCGTGTCCGCAACGTCGACATAGCCCATGTGAGAAACACGGATGACCTTGCCCTTCAAGTGGTCCTGACCGGCGGCCACGTGGAACCCATAGTCCGCCTTCAGCTTCTTGCGCAACGCCCCTTCGTCCACGCCTGGAGGTACAACCAACCCCGTCACCGAATCTGACGGATCCTTCGCGTAGACCGGCATTCCGATGGCCTGTGCGGCAGCGCGCGTCGCCTTGGCGAGCAGGGCGGTCCGCGCCCAGACGTTCTCGATCCCTTCCTTGCGGATCATGCCCAGCGTGACCGCCAGACCTCGGATCATCGCGTTGTTAGGTGTGTACGGCGTGTCGGAATCCACCAGACTCTTACGGTACGCCTTGGGACACAGATAGAAGGAATGCGAGGCGAACGAGTCGATCCGCTTCCAGGCCCGCTCGCTTACGGCCAGGAAACCCAGTCCGGGCGGCAGCATCAGGGCCTTTTGGCTGCCGGTCACGACCACATCGATTCCCCACGCGTCCGTCTTTACCGGCAAGGCGCCGACGCTCGTGATGCCGTCCACCAGCAGAAGGACATCGTCGCCACGCTCACGCACCACGCCGGCGATTTTCTCAAGATCGCAGGCCGCTGCCGTGCTCGTCTCCGAATGCGTGACGATAACCGCGCCGATCGTTGAATCGCTCTTGAGCTGCTGCGCTATGACCTCGGCCTTGGGACCATACCCCCATTCGACGTCGTAGTTCACACTCTCAATGCCGAACGCCGCGCACACCTTGCCCCAGCGTTCGCCGAACTTCCCGCCCCGGGCCACCAGCGCCTTCCGGCCGGGAGGGCAGCAACCCACGATCGCCGACTCCATCGCCGAGGTTCCCGATCCGGTGATCGTCAGCACGGTCCCGCTCGTCTGGAACACATACTGAAGACCTTCTGTCACCTGCTTGAACATCGCCTTGAACTCGGGCGTCCGATGGTGCTCGACCGGCTTAGCCATCTCGAGCAGGGCTTCGGACGGCACAGAGGTTGGCCCCGGGGTCAATAATCGCAACTTATTCATCATTAATACTCCGCATTATTGCTAAACCATCCGGACACATCGCACCTCGAGCAGCTTTGCTTGTACGTCTTTTGAGCGGGGGGCGATTATAGTTTGCGAGGCCCGCTGACTCAACACCATATCTCAAGCTACCTGCGATTGCTGCTCTCTGGACTCGGCCTGCGCCTCGGCAGCAGCCCGTGATGAGGGTCGTGGCACGGACTTCCAGGCCGTGTTCTCACCGGCGAGGTGCCCGTGCCACACCATTTCGACCACTTCTTCCACGGGCCGTTAGCGGTGCACGGCCATCATATCGGTGTTGGCCCTTGCACATGAATGGGCCATCGTCGGCGAGAATGATCATATGGCTGAGACCTCTCAAGCCCACGACCGATAACCCCCGCAGAACGTACTGCTTGGAACTAGGGATCCACCGCCAACTAAGCCAGTTTCTCACATGATATCCATGGTAAGGGGGCAAGGTCACCACCAGCATGGTCTGTGCGACTGACATGTTGGCCATAAGAATGGACAACACCCCACACGCGCCATATTTATCCTATTTTGTCCTAAATACCCATTTTCCGCTGGCCGCGCGACGGTCTTATTTGCATATTTTCCCTTAGGGCAGAAAGGTGAAGTCCGGCCATACGCGCCCATCGGGTCGGTCATTGGGTCGGCTCTTGCCCTATAAGCAGAAACGGGGGAAGAAGATGAGAACCAGAAGCATGCAAAATAGGCGTCGAGGCGCCGTCGTCGTCTGGTCGGCGCTATCCATGACCACACTGTTGGGTTTTGCCGCGCTCTCGGTGGATCTTGGATATGTGTATATGGTCCGTACGCAACTGCAAGCTTCGGCTGATGCAGCCGCGTTGGCCGGAGCCAGCGCCTACTTCACCGACGCCGCCATCAAGAACGATTGGTGCCAAGTGACGTCTACGGCCTCTCAAAGGGCCAGCTACATCGCGTATCAGAATGTGACTGAGAACGTGCCGACGATCCTCAGTTACGGCGACATTATGCTCGGCCGTCATGATTTCAACAATCCCAGCGCGCCGCTCACATACACGGGAAAGTGGAATGGCGTGAACGTAACTGCTCGACGGACTGTCGGCAGCGCAAACGGTCCTTTGAACCTCTTCTTCGCGAATATCTTCGGGATCTCCCAGACCGGCTTGATCGCCACGGCTCGGGCCGCCGTGGATGATCGATTCGCCGGATATCGACTCCAGGAAGACGGAGTAATGATCCCGTTCACCATCTACCGCAACACGTACTACACCATGCTGGCCACGGGGCTTGATCAGTACGCACATGATGCGAACACGGTCTACAAATGGCCCGACGGCATACGAGAAATCAAGCTCTATCCATGGGTGGATGACAAGGACATCGGCGGCGACGCACCCGGCAACTTCGGTACGCTCAATATCGGCGTCGGCGACCAGGGAACCACGATGTTGGAACAACAGATTCTCAATGGCGTTACCGCTGAGCAACTGCGAAACGAGTTCGGAACGACTACGCTGCTCTTCCACGGTGAAGACGGTCAGCCAATCACGTATGTGGCGACGGGCAACCCCGGACTTTCTACCGGACTCAGAGATGCCGTCCAGGCGAGAATTGGAGACGTCGTGGGCTTCTTCATTCATGACAGTGTTGCTGACGGCGGATCCAATTGCCAGTATGTTATTAGTGACATCCGCTTCGGTCGGGTCATGGACATCATCCTTACGGGCAATCTTCACTACCGGTCCATCGTGATCCAGCCGTGCGGCTACACGAGCATGGCCATTGTCGTCGAAGTTGGCGCACCATCGAGCAACGGATACGTCGGGCGCGCCGTCTTGGTCCAATAGTGCGAATGGACCGATGCAGGAGGCTTGAGGGGGGTCATCTAGAACCGGGCACGTGATTGGGATCCGAAGTGCGGACCCATAATATCGGAGCTAGGGCGTTGTTGGAGGCAGCGCCGCTGACTGAAAAAGACTGGAGATCTCCCAATCGGATTCAACGGCAGATGTGATATTTCCCATTTTCCCTAAATCCCCCATAATCACTTGACTGGACCACTGCCAAATTCCATATTCTCCCTTGGAGTGTAGGGGCACCGATTTTAGGAATGGAATCTGAGGTTGTACCGGCCCGTTTGGCCTGCGGGCAAGCGTGCCGTTTGGGTCGGGGGAGGTCATGTGATGAGGGGAAGAAGAAGCACGAATCGTCGTCGGGGTGCCGTCGTTGTCTGGACGGCCATGTCCATGGTCACGCTCCTGGGCTTCGCCGCGCTGTCGGTGGACCTGGGCTACTTGTATATGGTTCGGGCCGAGCTTCAAGTTGCGGCCGACGCCGCGGCACTTGCGGCCGCGGGGCAACTCGCCAACGGAGGCGGCGACGCACAGGCGGCTGCCCGTCAGATGGCCAACCAGTACGCGGCCATCAATCCGGTGCTGAACCAGACGCCGGTCCTCGACCCGGCAACGGATGTCGTGTTCGGTCAGGCCATTCTGAACCCTGCCACCGGCAAGTATGATTTCGTACCAAACGCCGCCGTGACCGACGCGGTCAGGGTTCGCGTACGCAGGACCGCCGATTCGCCCAACGGCAGTGTTCCGCTGTTGTTCGCGAACATCTTCGGCAAGAGTCAGAAGGACATGTTCGCCGAGTCGACGGCCATCCTGGTGCCGCGCGACATCGCGATCGTCGCGGACTTGTCGGCGTCGCATAACGACGACAGCGAGCTTCGGCACATCAACGAACCGAACATCTCGATCAACCTGTGGAACGTCTGGGCGGCCATGCCCGGCGGCATGAGTCCGAGCGACCCCAACTACAGCCCGCAGAAAGCCGGTCCGACCTGGGGCGCCTTCATGCAGCAGGCCGGCTTCGGCGAGATGACGCTGAACTCCGGCTACAACCCCGTCAGTGACACCGGGCTGGCCTACCTGCCGAAGGGCTCTTCCTGGACGAGCAACACGGTCATAGCCAACCTGCTTCGGGCACAGAACTACAACGAGAGGGAAGTCAGCGCGATCCTGTCGGCCAGCTACGACAGCGACGAAACGGTATGGAAGGCCCGCGTCTGCACCGCCCTGGGGCTGTCGGTATGGCGGAGCGGTTTGGGCGCCGATCCGGACGGCAAACTGCCCAAGTGGCAAATCGAGGGCCTTACGCCGGGTAACGGCGACACCAAGGTCGTCTGGAGTAGTGAGTTGACCTGGGTCCGCTCTTACCCGTATCCGAGCGGATCGTGGAGTGATTGGCTCACCTACGTCAAGTCAACTTCAAGCCGAATGTACAGCGAGGGAAATACGGCCTTCCGATATCGGTTCGGCGTCAAGACGTTCATGAACTACCTTCTGGAGAACAAGCCCAGTCACAGCGCGTGTCCGGACCTGGCGTTGACGCCGGCACAGCCCATGCAGGCCGTCAAGGAAGCCGTCGAACGGATGATGCAGATCATCGACGAGCTCGACACCGACGACCAGGTCAGCTTGGAAGTGTACGACACCTGGGGCCGGCACGAGGTGGATCTGACCAAGGACTACGCTCAGATCAGCCATCGCCTGAATCAGATGCAGGCCGGCTACTACCAAAGCACGACCAACATGGCCGACGGTGAGAACAAGGCCATCGCCGAGCTGAGCAGCGGTCGGGCTCGCCTCGCCGCCGTCAAGGTGATGATCCTCCTGACCGACGGAAACGCCAACACCGACCTTAGCGGATACACCGGCTACAACGAGTACGAGCCGGATACGCTCCCGAAGATACAGGCGAGGGAGAAGGCGCAGGAAGCCGCGGCGATGGGCATCCGGATCTACACGGTCGGCGTCGGCGCCCGAGTCGATACCGTCGGATTGGAAGAGATCGCCGCAATCGGACACGGAACCTACTTCCAGGCGTCGGGATCGATCGACGACTACACCGCTCAACTCCGAGCAATTTTCGAGACCCTCGGAGGAAAGCGACCCGTGATGTTGATCAATTAGACGGAGCTGCAATCACGGAGGGGGTTGGAAGCACCGGGGCGGGCGCTTACCAGGCGACCCGCCCTTGCCCTTTTTACGCGGCCGGCCGGCGCCGCCGGAAACCGCCCGACGGTCGCTCCCCTCGACGACGTCATCCTCTCATTGCTCGGCATCGTCTTCTCGGTAGAATAGGCGACGATTGTTCTATTGGAGAAGCACGACTCATGGCCATCCACCCCGCCGCCGTCGTAGATCCCAAGGCTGAGATCGATTCCACCGCGGACGTCGGACCCCACGCCGTTATCGAAGGTCCGGTGAAGATCGGGGCGAACACCCGGATCTACCCGAATGCGTACATCTCCGGCTGGACGACGATCGGACGGAACTGCCAGATCCACCCCGGCGTCGTCGTCGGTCACCTGCCGCAGGACTTTCATTTCCAGGAGTGCCGCAGCTTCTGTGTCATCGGCGACGGCACGATCGTTCGCGAGTTCGCGAGCATCCATCGCGGAACCCAACCCGAGTCATCCACCGTCGTCGGAAGCAACTGCTTCATCATGGGTTACTCGCACATCGGGCACAATTGCGTGCTCGGCGACGGCGTCAAGTTCTACAACATGGCCGCCGCCAGCGGGCACGTCGAGATCGGAGCCAACGCCATCGTCAGCGGCTACACGGTGATTCACCAGTTTGTCCGCATCGGTCCGTACGCCATCATCGGCGGGTTGAGTCGTATCGGCATGGACGTGGCCCCCTTCTTCACCTGTATCCGTGAGACCGAGTGCATCGGCATCAACGCCATCGGCATGCGACGAAACGGATTTACCCGCGAGCAGATCCTCGACGCCAAGGAGGCCTATCGCATCCTCTACCGCTCCGGTACGACGTTTCGAAAGGCCGTCGATCGCCTCGCGGAAGCGGTCAAGACCGATGTGGGCCGACAGATCCTCGACTTCGTCAGGTCGCCCAGCAAGCGAGGGTTCGCCGGCGGACCGAGCCACCGCGAGAGCTTCGCCGGCCGTCAATCCGAGTTGCCCGACGACTCTGTCGCATGAACTCGGCAACCGCGCCCGTGACGAAACCGACGTCGGATGAGGCGCCGTGCAGGGTCTTCGATCGCGCTACCGGCCGGGTCGCGAACCGGAAGACGGCAAGGTCGACGTGGCGGGCCGCGCGACGGAGACCGCATCTCTCATGGCCTTCACCTTCCTGAACACGCGGCCGGCGAACTCGCTTCGGATCTCTTCAAGGGTCAAGTCGCGGCGCTCCAATTCCCTCGCACACACCTCGACGCTCGATGCGAGCGAGCCGATCAAGCCGGGCAGCTCCGGATTCGGCGAGGGCGGCGCGTACAGCCAGCGGCCGTCTTGAAGCACGAACTGATACTCCTCATGCGGCAGCCGATTCGACACCTGAGCCACCACCACCGCGCGGTCGCCTTCCAGCCGTTCGCCGCTGAATTCGACGAATCGGCTGAACAGCCCGATGTTGTCCTCCAGACCGCTCAAGTCAAACTCGCCGGCCACCATCTCCCCGTGCAGGGCGGCGATTCGTTGCTGGGCCCGCCTGTTCGCATCGAGCAGACGGTCGATCGCCATGAGCGTGTCCACCAGCACGCCCCGCTGACCCAATACAACGTGCGTCCCGAACTGCATGTATTTCCGCTCGCGCTGCAGGGCCCGCAGGGTCTTCGCCACGTCGACCGGCGAGGCCGGCGGACCGGCCTGCCCCGCGGCGTCCTTGCTGTTGCAGCCCGAGCAGAGTCCCACCATGAGCCATGCGGAGCAGGCCGCCATGCCGGCACGCCACAACCGTGCGTTTTTGCTCATGGGATCGCAATACCCCGCTCGCGCCGGTACGGTTCGACAGCGTTGCGCCTGGTCGCGGAAAGCCTTCTTGCCGCGGCCGCCGACTCGGACCGGTCGCTAAGAACCTTTCCCGCGGCGCGATCGGCTTCCAGCATTCCGAAATCGGAAACCCGGCATCCCCGGTTACGTCCGCCCCCGCGCCGGCACCTGTAACCAGAATGGCGGACGGCGAACCAGACGCCCGTCCGTCCGCTGATACTCGATCACGAGAGCGGCTCGTTTTCCGGCCAGATCCAGGTCGCCCCAGGAAAGGCGAAGCTGATACCCATCGCCCATCACGTACGTCCGGTCCGGACGGCGCACCACGCGAAACGGCATGGCCTTCTCGGGCGGCAGCACCCATTCATGCAACAGCTTGCCGACGGCATTCTGCCCGGCTCGCGCATCGGCCTCTTTCGTGGCGCTCGACGAATCCTGAGGCTCATACAGCAACACACGGATCGTCCCCGCGCCGAAGACGCCCTTCTGCGTGCTCGCCGAGATCAGGTACAGATTGACCGCCAAGCCGTTGATCTTGGTCGGGTCCGACATGTCGAAGTTGACCCACGGCTTGGGCCGAATCGTACACATGATCGCCATGACGTCGTCGAAAAGCGGGGCGTTTACCGTCTGCTGGACGTGTGGCGGAGTGTCGCAGCCGATCAAGAGCGGAACGGCCGGTACGATTACAAGGACGGAAAAGAGACGCAATACCCTTGGGCACGCCCCTCTTCGGGCCCTCACGAAAAGGACCCCACCCTGCCGACGTGCCCCCCGAAGGAATCCACCCGAGCAGAAGGTCATGGCCGGACCTCACTTCGTCCCAGCATCGAGCCCTCGCACCTCACCCGAATCGAGAAAACGACCGTCGCAGCCGGGAGCCTAGTTGGAGAGGTCCCCCGGGGCGCAGCCCCCTCCCTGTCACCGTCGCTGCTGCAGGTAGTACTCATAACTGTCGGGTCCGACCATCTTCTGGACCGGTTGCTCTAGCTGTTGACCGACCATGATGGGTTTGGCCGGCCCGTATTGCGGCCGGCTCGGACCGTAGTCGGTCCTCGCCTCGGGCCTCGCTTCTCCGGTGTCCGGCGAGGTCGGCCGCTTCAAAGGCTCGCGAGGCGCCAGCGGCTCTTCCTCGGGTTTCACCTGGAGCTTCTCCAACAGCGGACTCTGGCGAACCGTGTCCGGCAGCAGGTCGGCCTTGTCGCGTTCCTTGACCGACAGTTCGCGGGCCTGCCTCTCCGTGTTGACCACCACGGGCGTCAGGACAATCAAGAGCTCGGTCTTTCTCTTGCTCTGGACGGTCGCCCGGAACAACAGGCCCAAGCCCGGAATGTCGCCCAGGATGGGAACCTTGCTCTCGCTCTTCTGCTCCTCCGTCGTGATCAGCCCGCCGATGACGACCGTCTCGCCGTCCTTGACCGTGATGCTCGTCTCGGCCTGCCGCTTGTTGAAGATCGGCGCCCTCAGCCCCTCGGTAATCTGCACGGTCGAGTCGGCGATCGACGAGATCTCCGGCGCCACCTCCAGGTTGACGAACCCATCCGGGTTGATGTGCGGCGTCACGTTCAGAATCACGCCGACATCCTCATAGTTGACCGAGGTTTGCGTCTGACCGGCGTAGATGTTGGTGTTCGCGACGTACGGCACCTGCTGGCCGATCGAGATCTTGGCCTTCTGGTTGTCCTGGGCCATGATCTGCGGCCGGCTGAGCACCTCGAGGCGCCCCTCCGACTGAAGGGCCCTTAACAAGAAATTGAAGTCCTCGCCGGTGATGGTGAACGTGAACCCGCCCAGCGAACCCGCCGCTCCCGCCGCCCCGACGTCCGTGCCCGCGACATAGTCGTACTGGTTGCTCGACAGCAGGTTGTTCCGACGCGGATCGGCCACGGCCGTCTCGCTGAAAAGGAGATCCTGAACCGCGAATTCCAGCCCCATCTCCACGCGGTCGTCCAGCGTGACCTCGGCCATCAACACCTGAATCATGACCTGACGCGGCGGCGTGTCCAGCTCCGCCAGCATCTTCGTGACCTGCGACTCATAGCGGGGACTCGCCGAGACCAGCAAGCAGTTGGTCGCCTTGTCGGCGACGACCGACACCTCGCGCTCGATCTGCCGAAGCTTGGCCTCCTCGTCGCCCAGTTCCTTGTACAGCGTGCTGATGTTCTTGAAGTGGTCCTTCAGCGCCTTCTCGAGTTCCTCCGCCTTCGCGAACTTCACGCGATAGACATTGTTGGCCCGATCCTCGATTTCCTGCTCGTCAAGCTGGCGGACCAGTTTCTCCGCGATGTCGAGGTACTCTTGGGTCCCGGCGGCGATGACCGAGTTCGTTCGGGTGTCCGGAGTGAACGACAGAAGCTGGCGGCCCGCCGGTCCGCCCTCCGCGCCGAGCCCGCCGCCGATACCCGCTCCCGCCAGCGTCAGCACCTGCTGCTCCTCCGCCCCGGGCACCCCACTCGTCTGGCGGCGAGCCTGCTCGCCGACCTTGAAGAGCTTCTCCAGCACCTTGACCATCTGAGCGGCGTCGGCGTTCTGGAGCGGGAAGACCCGGACGTCCACCTCGCGAGGCGGAATGCCGTCGATCGCCTTGATCAACTGATCGAGCATCTCCAGGCTGTCCGGACTCGCCCGAACGATCAGCGAGTTCGTCAACTTTTCCGCGACGATCTGGACGTTCCGGCGCAGGAGCTTCTTGATGACCTCCTCGCCCGTCTCCTTGTCCTTTTGCGTGAATGAGATCAGGACCGAATCCGACGACCCGCCGCGACCGGCGCCGGTCGTCCGCGCGGCGCCGCGCCCGCTGAGCACCTCGTTCAGCGTCTTGGCCAGATTCTCGGCATCCGCCTGCCTCAGGCGGAAGATCTGAACGCGCGTTTCCTCGCGAGGATTCGTCGTGTCGAGGTTCTTCACCAGCTCGGTGATGTCTTCCATCTCGCTGGGCGACGCCCAAACGATCAGCGAGTTCGTTTGCGGATCGACGCTCAACGAAATGCCGGGCGCCGCCCGGCCGCCCCCGGCGCCGGTTCCCGTCGCCCGCTGCTGCGAGTAGAGCTCCTGGATCACCTGTTGGAGGTCCTGCGCGTTTGCCTTCTCCAGCGGGAAGATCTTCATCCGGTTGGCCGCCTCGCTCTTGACGTCGATGTGCTCGAGCAGGCTCTTGACCGTCTTGTGGTCTTCCTGACTCGCCGCGACGATCAGCACGTTCGCCGTCTCGTCGGCCCGGACGAACGGCGTCGTCCCCGCCGCCGTCGACACCCCGCCTCCGCCGCGCGTCGCCTTCTCCTTGAACAGGTCCGTCAGGATGTCCGCCGCCTTGATCGCCGAGGTGTGAATCAGGGCGTACGGCCGGATCTCGCGCGTCGGCTCGTCGCTCGGCACGTCCAACTTCGCGATCAGCGACCCGGCCTGCGTCAGGACGTCGCGCGACCCCGAGATAATCAGCGTGTTGGACCGATCGTCCGGTATCACCGTCACCGGCATCTCGGGTCCCGCCTTCTGACGGAACGTCTGCATCCCCTTGAGCACGTCCTGGAGCATGCCGGCCAGCTTCACGACGTCGGCGTGCTGAACCTTGTACAATTGAACGTTGCCTTCCAGGAACGGCGCGTCCTTGACGTCCATCTGAGCGACGAGCTTCTCGATGATCGAGTAGTTCTCCTTGCTCGCCGACACGATGATCGAATTCGTTCGAAGGTCGGGCTCCACCAACACCTTGTCGCGGGCCTTCATGGCCGCCGATTGTTGACCGCCGCCCATGCCGGGCTTGTGCAATCCTTCCTTGAACATCCGATCGATCATTTCCGAGATCCGCGTGGCGTCCGCGAACTTCAGCGTGAAAAACCGAATCACGCCCTCGAGCGGCGGCTCCTTGTCGAGCTTCTTGATCAGCTCGCTGAGGACGTCAAAGTTCTCCTGGCTGCTGGCGACCAGCAATCCGTTGAACACCGGGTCCGGGAAGATCGCCACCTGATCCGACGGCTGCGCTCGGGCGCCTTCCGTCCGCCGCATTTGCATCCGTTGCTGGAACAACTGTTGCAGCGTCGGGGCCAACACGCTCGCGTCGCTGTTCTCCAACTTGATGATCCGGATGTCCGCGATCGGCGCCAGCGGGGCGTCCTCCAGCGTCTTCACCAGCTTCTTGATCGCTTCGTAATCGTCGGTGTTGCTCGCGACGATCAACGAGTTGCTCCGCTCGTCGGCGTCGATCACCGGCATGTCGCGCTGCTGGCCGCTCTGGCTGAGCATCTGCAGCCGCTGCTTCCAGATCTGCTCGATCTTCGGCGCAATCACGTTCGCCTGCGTCTTGTCCAGCGTGATCAGACGAATGTCGCCCACGATGCTCCGGGCCGTGTCCAGCTTGGTGGCCAGGTCGACGACCTCCTTGAAATTGTCTTCCTTCGCCATGATCACCAGCGAGTTGCTGCGGACGTCCGGCACGATAATGACCTTCTCGCGGTCCAGGCTGCTGGTGCCCAGTTTCTGCAACGCCTGAAGCCGCTGGTCCATCATCTTCTGCAGCATCTGCGACAGATTCTGAGCGTCCGCATGTTCGAGCGTGTGAAGCCGGGCCGGCCACTTCGACGCCAGCCCCGGAACGTCGAGCTGATTCACCAGCTCCTGCGCCAGCAACACCTGCTCCTCGCGACCGGAAACGATCAGAATGTTCGTGCGGGTGTCGGCCGCGATGCCGACGTTGTACACGATCGCCTTGCCCGTAATGCTGTCGGGAACCGGCGTCGACGGGCTGATCGGTTTGCCCCCCGGCCCCGCCGACAACTGCTTGCCCTCGCGGAAGAACTGCTCCAGCATCTTCGCCAGATCCGTCGCGTCGGCGTCCTTCAACGGGAAGATCCGAACGACGACCGCCTCGGTGATCGGAACCGAATCGAGCAGCTTGACGATCTCCTCCATCGCCCGGAGGTTCTGATCGTTGCTGCCGATCAGCAGGCTGTTCGTCCCCGTCTCAGGCAAGACCTTGATCGGCTTCTCCAAATCGAGTTCCGGCAGATCCTGTTTGTCCTTCGTCCGCAACTTGAGCCGGCGTATCTGCTCGGCCAGCGCCTGCGCCTTGGGTCCGCCCGGTTTTTGGCTGATCATCTCGTTCAGCACCTGCGCGAGCGCCTGAGCTTGGGCGTTCATCAACGGAATATGGATCATTCTCGCGGTGGCGAAATCCGGCGGCACGTCGATGAGCCTGATCATCTGTTCGAACTGCTTGATATCCGCCTCGGGCGCCGTGACGATCAGCGTGTTCGTCCGATCGTCCGGAATGACCGAAATACTGTTCTCACCGGCCATGCCGCGCTGCGCTTGCAGCCGTTGGATCATCTTGTCCAGCAGGGTGGCCGCGTCGGATGCATGGATGTGCTCCAGGGCGAACGTCTTGAAGGCCACCGTCACCGGACCGATCAGCGGTCGAGAATCGAGCTGCTCGATGATGGCGGCGATCTCCTCCATCCGTTCCTCGGCGGCGCCGACGAGCAGCGCGTTGCTCCGAGCGTCGGCTACGACAATCACTTCGTCCGCCGGCCGAGTCCTCCGCCCGGGACCGGCGCTGAAGGCCTTGGTCAACAGACTGTTCAACATCGGCGCCAACTGACTGGCGGGCGCGTTCTTCAACGGAAACACCCGAAGCTTCAGCGGAACCTCCGATTCATCCAGGGATTTGATTAAAGCCTCCAGAGCCGTCACCGCCTCCTCGTCGCCCTGGATAATCATGGTCTCCGGACCTGAATCCACGATCTTGACGCGCCCGCGAAGGTGACTCAACTCGGGGAGCCGGCTGACCATGTCCAAGGCCTGTTGAGTCGCCGCGACAGTCTTGACAAGGGAAGTCGACTTCCGAGCGCCGCGCGTTCGACTGATCGTCATCTGCGAGGTGGCCGGTGGCGGGGCCTTGGTGACCGTATGGACCAACTGAGCCTCGCGACTCGTCGGGCGCCCCCCTCTCACTGCCGGCCGCGATGTCTCCACCCGAATGCTCGGCGGTTCACCGGGATGTTCCGACCGGATCGTGGCGCGACGACTGGGACGCTCCACCACGGGACGAGACGATGCCTTCCCCTTTCCGGGCATGATGTCGATCGACGTGGAGCCCTCTCGGGGCGCCGCCGACGGGCTGACGACGACCTTCTGACCCCCCTTGGCAGGCCGCGTCTTGGTGATCACCTGTCGGACGAGTTCGTCAATCAGCTTGTCGGAGTCTTCCTCGCTGACTACCGGCGCCGCCTTGGCGGCGGAAGACTGATTGGTCGGGGAGTCCTGCCCCTGCGCCAACGCCATCAACATCAGCATTTCGATGACCATGACTCGCACCTCACAACCACGCGCCCTCCGGGCACGACAACCTCCACCCACCCGGAACATCAACGACCACGCGCAACCCCCGGTCAGACCGACTGCTACAGTCTAATACCCACGGCTTCGCCTGCGGCTGCCTTGTTGTTCCATCATCTGGTCGAGCACTTGCCGTATCTCGCTGGCCTGCAACCGCTTAAGCTTAATAACCCGCATCGTCGGCTCGCCGGCGGGTTTCACCATCTGTAGGTCCTTCACCAGTCTTTCCACCTGCGCAAACTGCTCGGACGCACCCGATACGATCAGGCAGTTCGTTCGATCGTCGTAGGCCACCGCGACCAGCGAAGGCCTCTTGCCCGTCTGTGCGGCGCGGTTCCGCTCACCCTCGTTGATCGTCCGCTCGATCGTCGCGGATAGCTCGGCTGCGTCGATCGTCGGCGGCAGCGGAATAATCTTCGCGCCCGTGCCCAGATCGGCGCGATCCAACTTCATGGCCATGTCCTCGATCATCGCGAAATCCGTCTTGCGAGCCCGAACGATCAGACTGTTCGTGCTCTCGTCGGCCATGATGATCGGGACCATTTCCTGGGCCGTTCCCGCCCTTCTCCTTCCGGCCGTTTGACGGGCGGGGTCCGTAAAGATCTGGCTCAACAGCGAGGCCACAATCCCCGCCTGACCGGCCTTCAACGTGATGATCTTGGGCGCCCGATCGGTCTGAGCCGTCGGCGCGTCCAGATCCCTTACGACCTGCTCCAGCTTCGCAATGTTCTCCTGCTTACCGCTGAGGACGAGGGCGTTCATCGAATCCGACGCGCTCACCCGCGTCCCGCCGGCCAAGTCGGTTCCGCCGCGCCCACCGGCCGCGCCCGACCGCCTCAGATAGTCCTGCATTATAGTCAACGCCTCGGCCGCGTCGATGTAGTCCAGGGGAATTACCTTCATTACCTCATTAGACGTCGGATCAATATCCAATTGCTTAATAAGCTCCTCGATTTCCATGTATTCCGACCTTTTGGCCGCGATGATCAGCGAATTCGTGTCGGGCTCGGCAGTTACGCTTACCGGCTCGTCGCCTCGCTGCGTCCGCATCCTCGACCGGTAGGCCGCCGTCAGCGTCTGAGCAACGTCCTGAGCCCGCGCCTTCTTGAGCGTCACCACCCGGACCTCGCGCCCGGCTTTGTTCTCCTTGTCGAGGTCCTCAATCAGCTTTCGGATCTTGACTAGGTTCTTTTCGCTGGCCGACACGATCACCGTCCCGATCGTCGGGTCGGCGGTCGCCACCACGCGTTCGCTCTCCGATTGCAGGCCGCCGCGCCGCGGGGCGAACGTCTGCGTAATCGCCTGCGCCGCCACGTACGGGTTCGCGTACTCCAGGGCGAAGATCTCGATCTTTCGCGTCCCTGCCGCGCCATCCGGCGCCTCGACGTCGATCTTCTTGATCAGCTTCTCGAGCTCGTCGAGCTTCTCCTCCCGCGCGGTGATCACGAGACCGCCGACCGAATCGCTGATGCTGATCCGCACGTCGCCCAGCAAGGTGGTATCCCATTTGCCGGTGCGACCGGGCTTTCGGAGGAACTCCTGGAGGACCGTCTGCGCCTCTTCGGGTGTGATGTGCGTCAACCGGACGATCCGCACGGCCACGGCGCCGGTGACGCTGTCCATTTCCTTGATCGCGTCGCTGATTTTCTTGAAGTCGGCCTCGTGGGCCATCACCATGATCTTATTGGTGCCTTGCGGATTGACGATCGTCACCGCCGGCTGCCCGCCTCGCTTCGTCTGGCGGCCCTGAACGAACATCTGGTTCAGCGCCAAGGCGATGTCCGCCGGTTCGCCGTTCTTGATCTCCACGACGTGCATCTGCCTGCTGGACGGGCCTTCCTGGTCGACCTCCTTGATCATCTGTTCGACCAGCTTCATGTTCTCCTCGCTGGCCACCACGATGAGCGAACCCGTTGTGTACTCGGGTGTGGCGTCCACCCGATCGCGAAGCCCCACGCGAACGCCCGCCGCCGGCTGGAACGACTGGCGGACCGCCTGCGCGACATAGCTGGGGTCGGCATACTCGAACGGAAACACCTTGATCTTCCGCGCCGCCTTCCCGCTGACCTCGGCCTGGTCCAACTGGCCGACCAGCCGCTTGATGATCTCGAGGTTCTCGTCGTTGCAGCGAACCAGCAGGGCGTTGGTGTTCGGCTCCGAGACAATCGTCACAATGTCGTTCGGCGTCGTCCGCTGCTGCAACCTCTGGCGACCCGCCGCCCGCTGCGTGAAGAACTCATTGAGCATCTGCGCCGTCTCGTCGGATTTCGCGTACTTTAGCTCGATCGTCGTGTCCTTGACCTTCTTGCTCTTGCTGAACTCCTCCAACCGGTCGATGATCTCCCGCTTGATCTGGTTCTGCTGGACTTCCGTCGCGCGGATGATCACCGTATTGGTCACCGGGTCGAACTCGGCCGTCGGCGGTTCCAGACCGCCCTTGAGATAGCGCTCCCCGCGTTTGCCCTGGTAAAGCTGCGTGATCGAGCGGGCGACGTCGGCCGCCTGTGCCTGCTCGAGCTGGTAGACCACCGTCACCTTCTCCGTGCTCGGCGTCGGCGGTACGTCGATTTGTGCCAGGATCTTCTCGACGATATGGAACGTTTTCGGCCCGCCCGTGACGATGAGCGTGTTGGTCCGCGGGTCGGGAACGGCCGCGAAGACGTCCATCTCCATGCTCTTCTGGCCCTTCTGGCGAAGCTGCTGGACGACCTGTTGCGTCATCTGCGTGATCTGTTGGTGCATTTCGGCCGCGTTGGCATGCTTCAACTCGAAGATCTTGATCTCGGTGTCCGTGCCCTCGACATCCATCGCCTTGGCAAGTTCCTCGATCTCCCGTCGAATGGTTTCCGGCGCACGGATGATCAGCGTGTTGCTCGCGTTGTCACCGATGATCTGGAGGGCGTCGGTTTTGCCCCGCCGCTTCCCGCGGCCGGCGAACACCTGCTGAAGCTTGGGCGCGAGGACCTCCGGGTCGGCCTTCTGAAGCACCAACTTGGTCGGCTTGCCTTCCCGCATCGCCTCCTGGTCCAGCTCCTTGACATGCGTGATGATCTCTGAGAGCAGCGGCTCCGGCGCTCGGATAAACAGCGTGTTCGTGCTCGACTCGGCCGTGATCGTCACGCGCGAGCCGCCGCCCTGGCTGACCGTCACGCCCGCGGCCGCCGCCTCGGCCCCGACGCCTCGACGCCGCCCGTAAATCTGCGACATCGTCTGGGCCACCACCGTCGCGTCGGCGCTGTCCAGCGGAATCGACTTCAGGTCGTTCTTGGACGCCTCCTCCTCCAGCGTCTCGATGTAGTCGTCGATCAGCTTCAGGATCTTCTCGGGCGCCATCACAATCAGTGTGTTTGTCGACGTGTTCGACGTGATCGTCACGGACTCGGTCGCCTTCAGCGTGATGTCGCCCTCCGCCGTTTGAAGCGCCTGCATCTGCTGCTGAAGCTGCTGCAGCGCCGCGTTCTGGGCCGCCTGCCCCGCGGCCGCCGCGGGCACCTGCGGCCGGGCTCGCCCTTCCATCTTCAGAATTAGCTTGAGATTCTGTTCCACCTCGCGGGCGTCGAGGTCGTCCAGGAAGTAGTATCGGAGCTGCCCGGCCTCGGGCGCCGGAACGTCCACCTTCGCCAACAGTTCCTTGACCTCCTTCTGTGTTTCCGGGGAGGCCACGACGATCAAATACCCCGTCCGCAAGTCGGGAATGCAGCGGATCCGACCTCGCCCCGCCGTCGTCGTCCGTCCCCCTCTCAGATAGTCGCGAAGACTGGTCCGCTCCTCGCGCTCCGGCTTCTCCTGCTCCTCTTTCTTGGCCCCCGCCTTGGCGGCCGGCGCACCCGGCTGTTGCGGCTGTTGGGGCTGAGGCACCGGAATCCGAGGCTCGTTGAAGACCCGATCCAACAGGGCGGCCGCGACGGAGACGTCGAGATACCGAGGTTTGAATACCCTGTACTCAACGTCTTTTTCGATCGTGGTCGTCGCCTCGTCCTGGATCCGCCCGATCAGATCCTCCATTTCCCGCACGCGTCGTTCCGGTCCGGTGAGCGTGATGACCCCGGACTTCTCGTCAACGATGATCTTCAGTTCGGGCGCAGTACCGACGTCCCGAACGGGTTCGGTCGTGGTCCGCCTCGACTCCCTCGCCGACGCGCCTCCGCCGAATCGATTAGCCGGTGGCGCAGGCTGCTCCTCCGCGACGGTCCGCCGCGATGGGGTCGACTCCGGACTCTTGGTCACCGCTTCCTTCGCGACGGGCGACTTCGACTCGGCGGGGGGGGCGGTCACCTTCGATGCCGACTCCTTCGCCTTCGCGGCAGGCATCGAATGAGGTTGCGCAACCGCCGTCGGCACCTCTGCTGCCCTTGCCGTCTTTGGCTTGGGTGCGGCGGGTGACGCCGCGGCGTCGGTTCGTGGCTTCGTGACCGCGGCGGGCGGAATCGGGAGCTGAGCACGCGGCGCCGCCACGGGCTTGGGCGCCGGGGCGGTCGCCGCTTGCGTCGTCGTCACGGGCGTCGCGGCGACCGCGCAGGGAATGCCGTTCAGCTCCGCCGCCAGCGAAACCAGGATGCTCGGGGCCACAAACCGCGACACCTGGCTGACCTGTTGCGTCGTGGCCCGCTTGCCGAACCGTTTGATCCGAACGTCCGGTTTCTTGGACTCCTCCTCCGGCGTCGATGCCTTGCCCTCAATCCTCCTGATTTCGTGCTCAATACGCTCCTGTTCGGCCTTCTTCCGAAGCTCTTCCGCCTGCTCGATCGTAATCTCCGGTACCAGCTCCTCTCTCCGACCCCCACCGACGACTTCGGCGGTGTCGCCCGGCTTAAGCTGGCCCCAATCCGAAAGCTGTCGCTTCAGCATCTCCCCGCTTACGTCCTTGAGCTCAATCAGCTTGGTGACCGGCGGCTTCGACATGTTCTTCTTCTCGAACATCTCGACAAGCTCCCTGACGGCCTTGATCTCGTCCGGCTTGCCGTAAACCATCAGCGTGGACGAATCGCCGTACATGGTCTCGATCGTCGGGCCCTTCTTGGTGCCATATCGCTTCTCGAGGATGTTCTCGATCTCGTAACTAATGTCATAGGCATCCGAATACACCAACTGAATAAACTCGAACGGGCGTCGATCAACCTCTTTCATCTCGCCCGTGTTGGGGTCAATCTCCATCTCGGGCTTTTCATACATGTCGATAATCTTCTGGACCATCGCCTGCTGTTTGGTCGTCCCCGCGACGAACACGGCGTTCATCATGTAGTCGCTCGTCACCTGAATCGGGTTCCGCTTCGACCGCGGATCGGCCGTCTGGTTCACCATCGTGGTAACCACCTTGGCGACCTCCTCGGCGTCCGATTCCTTCAGCCGGTACAGCTTGATCTGCGTCCCGCCGATGACGGCCTTCTCCTCGATCTGGGCGATCAGATCCCTCACGCGTTCGAGATCCCGGGGCAGCCCCTTGAGGACCAGGGTGTTGCTGGTTGGGTCCGGAACGATCGTCACCGCCAGCGAGCTTACCTGTCCGACCGCACCGGTTCGGGGACGCAACGCCTTCTGCCCCTCGGGACCCGTCAGGATCTGTTGGAGCACCTGAGCGACCTGCGTCGCCTCGGCCTTCTCGACCTCGACGATCTCCACCGTTTCGCCCGTCCAGGCCGGGTCTTCGACATCCAGTTCCTTGATCAACTGCTCGGCCATCACCAGGATCTGCGACGGCCCGCTGACGATGACGCGGTTGTTCCGCGTATCCGGGATGACCATCAACCCGACGCTCCGCTGAGCGCGGAGCCCCTCTCGCATCGTGATCTCTTGCGACTTCGCCGTCAGCATCGGCTGGACGATCCCGACGACCTCCGCGGCGCGGGCGATCTCAAGCGGGAAGAACTTCGTCTGGCTCTCGGCCATGTCCTGAACGTCCAGCTCCTTGATCCACTGCTTGATTTCCACCATCTTGCTCGCCGGGGCCTGGGCGATGATGGTGTTCGCGCCGGCCACCGTCAGCCGGATGTCGCTTTCGACTCGCCGTTGAGACTTCATGGGCTGGAACATCGTCGTGATCGTCGAGACCAGCGTCTGCGGCTGGGCGTACTTGACCTCGATCTTCTCCTTCTGCAGGCCCTGAAGTTCGGCGGCCTCGTCCATTTCCTTGGCCAGCTGCTCGATCTCCTTGTAGTCCTGTTCGCTGGCGGCCACGAAGATCCGGTTGGTCATCGGCTCGGCCACAATGTAGATCGGCGTGGCGGTGTACGTCCGCGTCTTGCGCATTTGTGCCCGCCCGGCGGCCATCGCCTGGAGGGTGCCGGCGACGTAGGTGGCCTCCGCCTTCTTCATCTCGATGACGCGGATTTGGTCCTTCAGGCCCATCGCCTCGGTATCCAGCTCTTTGACCAGTTCCTCGGCGATCTTGGTTTCAGCCTCGCCCGCCATCACGAACAGCCGGTTCGTCCGCGACTCGGCCGTGATGGTCACCTGCGGCTGCGTGTAGCGCCCGCGGCTCATCCGCGTCCGCTCCGTCACCAACGGCGTCAACATGCTGGCCATGTAGCCGGCCTCGGCGTGCTTGATCTCGAAGATCGTCAGTTTGCGGGTGTGCTTCTTGGCGCCCTCGATCTTCTGGTTGATGACCTCCTCAATGTCCTTCATCATCGCCTTGGGCGCCGAGACCATCAGCTCGCCGTTCACCGGGTCCGGCAGGAAGAGCATGCTCCCCCGCTGCTGGCGGGCGTCTTGGGAATACAACGACTGGAGCGTCGACACCAGGTTGCTCAGGTCCACGTCGGGCAGCGAAAACGTCTTGATCTCCATCTTCGCCCGCTCTTCGGTATCCACGGTCTTGACGAAGGCCTCGATCTCGTCGATGCGGTCCTTCGGGCCGTTGAGGATCAGATCCGCCCCCGAGATGCTCATGACCGTCTCGATGGGACGGACCCGCTGACCCGTGCGGACTCGCTGGCTGAGAAACAGGTTCTGGATCAACCCGTACAGCTCGTTCACCCGGATGAACTTCGGGCTGACTATCCGCCGTTCCGGCTTGGTGTCGGCGGCCTGCTGGTCGATTTCCTTGACGAACTTTTCGATGTCCTTGAAGTCCTGCGGCGAGGCCCACACGAGCAGCCGATTGCTCATCGGGTCCGGCACGATCCGGATCGGCTGTACGACCGCCCCGGCCTGTCCGCGCCGCCGCCGCTCGAGTTCCTGCTGCGTGAACATCTGCTGAACCATCGACGATACGTACGAGCAGTCCGCGTTTGCCAGTTCGATCGGATAAACCTGCGTCTCCGGCTCGATGCCCTCGATGTCAAACTGCTTGAGCATCTCCTCGACGAGCTTCATCTCCTCGTCGCCGGCGTAGACGAACAGCCGGTTAAGTACGGCGTCCGGGATGATGCTGAACAACACCCCCATGCCGCGCCGACTGCGACTCGATGCCGCTTGCGTCTGAACGAGGCTGGAAAGCTGTCCGTAAATGCTGTTCGCCTTGGCGAACTTGAGCGGGAAGACCTTGAAGTGCTGGCGCGTCTCCTCGATGTCCGCCTTGAGTTGCTGCATCGTCTTTTCAATCTGCTCGAACCGGTGCTCCGGGGCGCTGATGATGATCATGCCCAACTGCGGATCGGGGTAGAACGTCCCCTTGCCCGACATCGTGGTCTGGAGCATCCGCGACAGCGTGGACACGTTGACGGCGTCGCCCAGCTTGTACGTTCGAACGATCGGCTGGTTCCTGTCCTCGACGTCCAGATCGGCGATCAGCCGCTTCAGTTCCGGCAGCTTGTCCTTCGGCGCTTCCAGGTAGAAGCTGCTGCCGGTCGCCGGAATCGCGCGGACGTCCTCGACCTCCTTCCGCCGGGTGCCCGACTTGGCCGGCGGGTTGTAGATCGCGTTGATGGTCGCCATCAACTGGCTGTAGCCGACGAACTTCGGCGTGATCAACTCACGAACCTTCTCCTTCTCGACGAAGGCGTCCTCCATCTGCGCCACGAACAACTCGATGTCCCGGAAATCCTCCTCCGTGCACGTGATCAGCAGCGTGTTGGTCGTCGGCTCCGGCACGACTTGGATGGGAATGATGTCGCGCGCCGCGGCGCCCCGTTTGACCGCCCGACGCTGCTGCTCGCTCTGCGTGAAGACCTGCGTGATCTTCGAGTACATGTAGGTGCAGTCCGTCCGCTTCAGGGTGATCGTGTGCAGCTCGGCCTCCTTGCGGAGGTTCTCGACGTCGAGCTGCTCGAGCATCTTCTTGACCAGCGCCATTTCCTCGGGCGCCGCGTAGACGAACAGGCGGTTGTTGCTGTCGTCGGGATAGACATACAACTGAACGCCCTGGCCTCGGCGACCGCGCCGCTGGCTCAATTGGGTGCTTACGAGCGAGGTCACCGTGCCGTACACGCTGCTCGGCCGGGCGTACTTCAGCGCGATCACCTCGAACTGCTGCTTGGTCTCCTCGATATCCGCCTTGAGCTGGTTGATCGTCTTCTCGATCTGCTCGAATCGGTGCTCCGGCGCGCTGACGATCAGCATCCCGAGCTGCGGATCCGTCATGAACGTCCCTTTGCCCGACAGCGTCGTCTGAAGCATTCGGGTCAGCGCCGACAGATCCATGTCGCCCAGCTTGTAGGTCCGGACGACCGGCTGGTTCCTGTCCTCAACGTCCAGCGTGTCGATCAGCTTCTTGATGTCCGCCAGCTTGTCCTTCGGGCACTCCAGGAAGAAGCTACTGCCCGTCGCCGGAATGGCCCGGATGTCCTCGACCTCCTTCCGTCGGGTGCCCGACTTGGCCGGCGGGTTGTAGATCGCGTTGATGGTCGCCATCAACT
>CAZQTW010000022.1:72265-79004 GCA_964596165.1 uncultured Planctomycetales bacterium
GGCTGTAGCCGACGAACTTCGGCGTGATCAGCTCGCGAACCTTCTCCTTCTCGACGAAGGCGTCCTCCATCTGCGCCACGAACAGTTCGATGTCGCGGAAATCCTCCTCGGTGCATGTGATCAGCAGGGCGTTCGTCGTCGGTTCCGGTACGACCTGGATCGGGATGACGTCGCGCGAGGCCTGATCGCGCTTCGCCGCCCGCCGCTGCTGCTCGGCCGGCGTGAAGACCTGCAGGATCTTCGAGTACATGTAGGTGCAGTCCGTCCGCTTCAGCGGAATCGTGTGCAGCTCGGCCTCCTTGCGGAGATTCTCGACGTCGAGCTGCTCGAGCATCTTTTTGACCAGCGCCATCTCTTCGGCGGCGGCGTGGACGAACAGCCGGTTGTTGTTGTCGTCGGGGACCAGCGACAGCTCGAGCGACCGGCCGCTGCGGCTCCGCCGCTCGCTCAACTGGAGGCTCACGAGCTGGCTCAGGGTGCCGTAGACCGAGCTCGGCCGGGCGTACTTCAACCTGATGACCTCGAACTGCTTCTCCTCCTCCTTGATCTCCGCCTTCAGCTCCTCCATCGTCTTTTCAATCTTCTCGAAGTGCTGCTTCGGGGCGCTGACGATCAAGGCGCCGCGGCGCGGCTCCGGAATGTACGAGCCGATGCCCTGCATCACCGTGGACAGCGCGCGGGCGATCTCCGCGACGTTCGCGTTGCCCATCTTGTACGTCTTGATGATCGGCGTGTTCTCGCCTTCGGTGTCCATCTCGGCGATCAGCTTCTGGATCGCCGGCAGCTTGTCCTTCGGCGCCTCCAAGAAGAAGCTGTACGCCCCCGCCGGAATCACCTTGATCTGCTGCTTCATCTGCGCCGATACGTCGCGCCGCCGGCCCGTCGTGAACAACTGCGTGATCATGCTCTGGACCTGGCCGGCCGAGACGTACTTCGGGGTGATCTTGACCCGTTCGAGCCCCTTCTCGGCGTACTCGCCGTCGATTTTCCGGGCCAGCTTCTCGATCTCGTCGTATTCCTTCTTGGGCGCGCTGACGAGCAGGCTGTTCGTCACCATCTCCGGCCAGATCTGCACGTCGCGGAATTCGAGGTTCTGCCGCTGCTTGCTCCCGCTGTGCTTGCGGCTGAAGAAACTCTGGACGGTCGAAGCGACCTCGGACGCGTCGGCGAACTCAATCGGAATCCACTTGATGTCCTCCGAGTCGTCCTTCAGCTCGACGTCGATCTGCTGGACCATCTCCTCGACCTGCTTCATCACCTCGTCCGGGGCGAACACGACGAGCTTGTTCTGACGGGGCTCGTACGACATCTGGATCTGCGAGGCCGCCCGCTGCCCGAAGCTGCGGCGAATCTTCTCGATCAACAGATTGCTCAGCACGCCGTACACCTCCGACGCCCGCACGTGCTTCACGTCGATCAGGTGCATCTTCGACTCGGTCTTCTGGACATTGTCCGTGTACTGCTTGATGACGTCCTCGATCTCCTTGAACCGCGCCTCCGGCGCGAGCACCATCAACGTGTCCGCGGCCGTGTTCGGCACGAAGCTCCACCCCGGCTCGTTGGCCTTGCGCTTCTTGTAGGTGAAGATCGTGCTCAGCGTGCTCGAGAGCTCGCTGACGTTCGTGTTGGGCAGATAGAACGATCGGATCTTCAGGCCCGTCGACTCGGCGACGTCGTATCCCTTGATGAACTCCTGAATCTGATCCATCTCGATCTTCGGCGCGCGGACGATGATCCCGGTGCTGACCACCTGGATCATGACCTTCTCCTGCCCGCGCCGCCCGATCGGTACGAACATCGCCTGGAGCATGCTGGCCACCTCGCTCGGCGAGGCGTACTCCAACTTGATCAGCACGGGTTTGTTCGGGTTCGCGACCGCCTTGGCGTCGATGTCCTTGACGATCCGTTCGATCTCCTGGAAGTCCTTCCCGTAGGCCCCCGCGACCAGAACGCTGTTCGTGATCGACTCGCCCCAGATTTGGATCGGCCGCCGGTTCTCATTGGTCCGTTGCGGCGGCAGCGAAGCGTCCCAGATCTGCTTGACCGTCCCCGCCGCGGTGGCCGCGTCCACGTGCTCCATGGGAATCCACTTGACAATCGCCAGGTCCGTCCCGATCTCCTGCGTGGTCGTCGGCCCGACGGGCACGTCGATCTCCTTCAGGATCGTCTTGGCCAGCTCGAGCACGTCCTTCGGTGCGTAGATGATCACCTTGTTCTGCCGGTCCTCCGGACTGATCTGGAGTTGATCGGCCAGCCTCTTGCTGCGCGACTTGAGTTGCTGGCGCAACATGGTGTCGAGCTGCGAGGCCGCGTAACTGGCCCGCGTGTGAGTCACCGGCACCATCTCCTGGATGCCGGGCTCCGTCTTGTTCGCCTCCTTGAATTCGGTGATGAGCTTCTCGATCTCGGCCATCCGCGAACTGTCCGCCGAGACGATGATGCTCTCTCTCGGGGCGTCCAGGATGAAGCTGATCCGCGGCTCGTCGCGCTTCAGTTGCATGCTTCCGAAAACCGTCTGCAGGGTCTGGTAGAGCTGCTCGACGTTGAGGCCGGGCAGATGATGCGTCTTGACGGTCATGCGCGACGTCTCGGGCTGGTCGAGCGTCTTGATGAATTCCTCGATCGGCTTCATCCGTGTTTGCGGCGCGCGGACCATGATCCCGCTCTTCATGGCGTTGAACGAGATGCTGTCGCCCCCGGGGGCGGTCCGCCGCCCGGGCAGCCGTGACGCGGTCTGCGACAAGAACATCTCCTCGCACATCTGCACGACATACCGCGGTTCGGCATATTCCAGCTTGATGATCGTCGGCTGCGTCGTGGCGATCTTGGCCTGCGCGTCCAGCTTCTTGGCGAAGGCCTCGATCTCCTTGTATTCGTCCGCCGGTGCGATGATGAGCACGGAGTTCGTGATCGGTTCCGGCCAGATCTGAACCGGCAGCGACCGGAAACTCCGCCGACCGCTTGTGGCCCGTTGGCTCCACATCGAATTCAGCGTCGAGGCCACGTAGCTCGCGTCGGTGTTCTCCATCGCGATCCACTGCACGCCGCCGGCGTCCTTGTCGAGCGGCACGTCGAGTTGCTTGATCATCTCCTCGGCCTGCTTCATCACGTCGTCCGGTGCGAAGAGGATCAGCTTGTTCTGGCGGGGCTCGCGCATGATCTGAACCTGCCGGAAGGCGGCCGACCGGCCGCCGCGCGACACTGCCGCCGCGAGCATCTGCTGCAGCAGCTCGCCCACCTCGTCCACGCGGGCGTTCTTCAGATCGAACATCTTCATGTTCGCCGTCGAGACCTTGACGCCCTCGGTGTACTGCTTGATGACCTTGTCGATCTCCTCGAACCGCTTCTTCGGCGCCGTGATGATGAGCATGTCGGCGCCCGGGTTCGGCATGAAGCTCATCACGCCGGCGCCCCGCCGGCTTCGCTCGGCGCTGAAGACGCGCTCGAGCGTCGAGGCGAGCTGGTTGACGTCCTGACCCGGTACCTGGACGGTCTTGACCTCGACGTTCTCCACCTCGGGCGAGTCGAGGCTCTTGATAAAGTCCTGAATCTCCTTCATCTGCTGCGCCGGGGCGCGGACGATCAGACCGGACCGGTGCGGCTGGAAGAACGTCGTTCGGTCCATCTGCCGAGCGCGCGAGCCGCCCCGGATAAACAGGACCTCGCACAGACTCGCCACCTGCATCGGGTCGGCGTATTCGAGTTGAATGATGACCGGCTTGATGCCGACGACCTTCGCCGCGTCGTCGAGGCGCGCCGCCTGAATCTCGATCTCCTCGAAATCGCTCTTGCTTGCCCGCACGATCAGGGCGTTGGCGATCGGATCGGGGATGATCTGCGGACCGGCCGCCCCGCCCCGCGCGAACCGCCCGCCGCGATCGGCGAACATCTGCTGGATCAGCGCCGCCACCTCGGTCGCCTGGGCGTTCTCCAGCGGCAGGATCTCGAGCTGTCCCTCCTTGCTCGGCACGTCCAGCTTCTGGACCAGCGACTCGATCTCCTCGAACGCCGACTCGAGCGCGGTCACGAACAGCATGTTGGTCTTGCGATCGGCGGAGATCGTTACCGGCGAGCGCCCCAACCGGCCGCGGAAGATGTTGTTCAGCGTCTGGGCGAGTTCCTCGGCGTCGCCGTCCTTGATCGAGATCGTCTTGTTGATCGGGTCCAGGCTCACGACTTCGCTGTCAAACTGCTTGATCGCCGGATCGATCTCCTTCCAGTCCTTGTCGTTGCACACCACGACGAGGATCTGGCTGTTCTCGTCCGGGATCATCCGCAGCGCGCCCGCCGGTCCGCCCCGGCGCATTGCCGCGCCGCTGCCGAACAGCGCGTCCAGCCCCTGCATCACGACCGTCGGCCGGGCTTTCTTGAGCTTGACGACGTGCGCCGAGGCGCGCTGCGCGTCTGCCGTGTCCAGCTCCTTGATAATCTTCTCGGCGTACTCGATGTCCTTCGGGTTGCCCATGACGAAAATCGCGTTGCCCTGCGAGTCGGGAACGATCTGGAGCGGTCGCGTGGGGCCTCGCCTGCCGGGGGCCATCTGCCGCGACTGGACGATCGTGTTGACCAGGTTGAAAACCTGGTCCGCCCGGGCGTTCTCCAGGACCACCCGCTTGTACGACGTTTCCGGGCTGGCCGTGTCGAGCTGCTTCACCAGCGGCTCGACCCGCTTCATCCCCTCCTTGGTTGCCAGGACGATCAGGCTATTGGTAACCGGTTCGGGCTGGATGTAAACGCGCTCGCGATCGATCTCGCCCCGCTTCCACGTCGGGCGCATCGACGACTGCGCCTGGAGCAGCGGATTGAGGAGCATCGCCAGTTCCTCGGCGCGGGCGTTCTTGAGCTCGATGAAGGTCGGCGTCGCCTCGCCGGTGACCTCGGACTCCTCGATCTGCCTGATGATCGTTTCGATCTCGCGGTGCCACTTGGCGTTGGCCTTCACGATGAGCGTGTTGCTCATCGGCTCCAGCACCATGTCCACCTGTTCGGCCTGCTCGGTCTGCGTCCCGATCCGCGGCCGGCCCATCGGAAGCACGAGGTTGCGGATGACCGCTTCGACCGACGTCGCGTTCGCCTTTTCGATCTTGTAGAACTTCACCTGCCGCTGCTTTTGCGCGTCGTACGTCTCCGACTGGAAGATCGGGTTCTCGGCCATCTTGAGGAATTGCCGGACATAGAAGGCGATGCCCGTGATCTTCAGGCGATTCGTCTCGCCCATCGGCGCGGCCCGGACGACATTGTCCGGCATGGTCTGCTGAATGTTGACGATCAGATCCCCGAGCACCTGGTCCTTGGGAGGGGTATAGAAAACCGTAACCCAGTCGTCATCCGAGACCTTGGCTTTCTGGAAGTCCTCGGCCTTGTCGAATTGGTTCGCCTGCGGCACGTAGCGGTACCAATCCGACATCCGTCGGAGCACCAGGTGATCGTCCTTCTCGCGGGCCATCCAGTAGCCCGGGCCCAGCTCGGTCAACAAGACGTTCAGCTCGTGCATCGCCTCGTAGTAGGTCAACTCGCGCGGGTTGATGTAGGTAATGCCGCCTGTCGGACCGCGCGGATACTGGCCAATGATCGTCAGCCCGCTGAGCCGGCAGAACGTATTCAACACCTCTTCCCACGTTGCCCCCTGGAAACTCAGAAAGTATTTCCGTTGTTCCGCCGGAAGCCTCGGGACCGACGGGATGCTCGTTAACGGCCTCGGGGCGGGAGCTGGAACGGCCCCCCCGTTCGCGGCCGGCGGCGGAGTGACGTTCGGCGTCGTCGGAGGGGGAGGCGGCGTGCCCGCCGGAGTCGTCGGCGCGATCGGAGGCGTGCTCTCCGTCCGGCTCCGCCGACTGAATCGGTTGGGCCGTTCGGTTGGCTGATCGGCGGCCAGATCGGCCTTTCGCTGGGTGGAGGCACGCGCCCTGCGAAGCGCCTCCTCAATCTGCTCCTTCGAGACGTCCGCGGGACGGCTGAGCGGTTGGGTTGACAAGGGCTGCCCGGAAATGGGCTGCGTCGTCGCCGGGTTCACCGAGCCGGTGGGCGGTGCCGAGGGGTTTGCGGACGAGCCCGGCCCGTTGTTCGCCGACGCCTGTGCGACAACCGTCGGTGCCGGCTGGGTTTGAGCCGACGGTTTCGTCGCCGCCGACTCGGCGAACCCGAGGCGGGTCGCCCCGAGTGTCGCGACCGCCAGGACCACCGACACACCCGACGCCCTGCGTGTTCGTTTCGAATGGGTTTTCATGAGCGTATCCCCCCACGGACGGCAAACCGGCCTTCACCACCGGTCCGACCACCGTGGCTTAATCTCCGAGCGTTCCGTCGGAAGCGATCCCTGCCTCCGAAGGACGCCTCTACTGCTGCTGCCGATCCAGTTCTTGCACCGTCCTGTACAGGTCCGGTTGCGTGCTGGGGTCCAGCCGTGTGCTCTCCGTAAGTGGCTTTCCCAGCGGATAGAAATACACCTCTCGGTTGGCTGTGCGGACTACCGCGCCGCTTGCATCCACGAGTATTAGGCTCCCGACATCAAGAGCTTCCCCGACACGAATGACCCTCTTTTCATTGGTCCGCTCGTTCCGGGTAATCGCTTCCTGGATTATGGTCGCCTCTGCCTGGTTCCCATCGTACCACGGATACCTGGCCACCCCAACCAGAATCGTCGCACCCCGGCCGGTGTCCCTGTGGGGCTGGACCGGACCGGGGCGAGGGGGAATGGGCGTTGGGGGAGGCGTCGGACTGCTGGCCAACGGGGGAGGAG
>CAZQTW010000023.1:0-78467 GCA_964596165.1 uncultured Planctomycetales bacterium
CTAGACGGGCAGGCGGCGAGCCTGCCCGTTCAAGGCGGCGTTAACCTGCCTATCTTGGACGTCGCCGTAGCAGAGCACCGATGCCCCCCATGAGCAACATCGCTACGGTACCGGGTTCAGGGATTCGGCAGTATTCGAAGGCGACCAACGAGGCGTTGGTGCCGTCGCTTCCGCCTGCGGCGTAAATCATTCCGGTCAGCGGGTCATATCCCGCGGCTCCGAATACCCGGGCGAGGGGGGCCTTCGAGATCCAGTCCGTGATTCCGCTCAGCGGGTCGAATCTGCACAGCCAGGTTTGGTTGACGGTTCCCTCGCGGCCGCCGAGGAAGTACATCCCGTCATCGTCACTGAACAGGAATCCGCCCTCGCCGTCAATGAGCGATCCGGACTGGACGCTCGGGAGGTTGGACCAGGTATCGGAGGCCGGATCGTAGTTCAGGCCGTTTCTCCGCGGCGTGAACGCATCGCGGAGTCCATCGGTGTATACCAGATCACCGCGAAACGCGCCGCCTCTGCCGCCGCCGCGGTTCTCGGGCAAGTTCGCCACCGTCGACCACGAGTTCGTGGCCGGGTCATATACGTCGACGCGATTGGTCGCGTTGGGCCAGTGCACGTTTCCACCGGCGCAATAGATCTTGTTGTCGATGACCGCCGTGACGAAGTTGGAACGAGCGGTCGGCATGGGCGGCAACGTGGTCCACGCATTCGTGTCCGGGTCGTAGCGATAGGCCGAATTGCTTGTCCAACCCCACCAGTACGCCTCGGTAAGACCTCCAAATGCGTACAGGTATTCGTCCGATACCGCCAGGCCGACGGCTGCCCGCCCGTTGGGTAACGGAGCGGCATACGACCATGCACCTGTGCCGGGGTCGTAGACTTGTACGGAATTCACGCATGAGTAACTCGACCCATGCCCCGTCCGGCCACCCACGACGTAGAACTTGCCGTCCAAGACGGCACCTCGAGTCTCCTCGAGTCCCCTCAGCATGTTCGGTCCCGCGAACCAGGTGCCTGGCGTTACGCTCGCCGTCAACCCGGCTGTGGAAAGGAAGATGCTGCCGATGGCAGGAATGAGACTTGTCAATGACATCCTCACCTTGTTAAGCATGGTTTCTTGTCCTTTCCGAGGTCACGTTGCGTGATCCTCTCCAGATGCCTTGTCTCTTCGGTTTTGCCCTTGTTCCTGGCCAGGGTTCATGGGCTTGCCACAACAGAACCTATGCAGGGACCCCTGTTCGGCTGCGCGAGAATCGGAGTTTGTTGAAAGAATGGAGACTCCTCGGCGTGCCAGGCGGTTGTCGGGCATTCACGATTGCCGTCAGAGACCGGTTTGCGGTGTCACCTTGTGGCTTTACAGGCGCAAGGGAGGGGCTATACTCTTGTCCGAGGCTGTTCAGATGCACAATTCTTCAGAATCCAATGCCGGTCAAGGACTTACAAGTACGCATTGGAGCGAGATACAGGCGGCGCGAACGACGACTCCCGAACGTCGCCGGGCCGTGTTGGACAACTTGGCGCGGAGGTATTGGAAACCCGTCTATCACTACCTTCGAGCACGAGGGTACCAGGATGCCGACGCGCGGGATTTGTGTCAGGGCTTTTTTGCGGAGGTCATTCTGGGGCGGGACCTTTTCGGACACGCGGATCCACAACGAGGCCGTTTTCGTCCCTATCTGCTGCACTGCCTGAAGAACTACACGCGTGAAATACAACGGCGTCAGATCGCGCGGCGCCGTTCGCCCGGTCGTCCTATGGTCTCGATCGACCAGGGGGCGGAGGCGGAGGACTCTCGTTTTGAACCGGCGGCATCCGGACCCACGCCCGAGGACGTATTCCATCACAAATGGGCCACGAGCCTGCTCGAACAGGTGCTGGAGCGGTTGAGTCGAGGGTGTGCTGAAACGGGGCTCGAGATTCACTTTAAGATCTTTCACGATCGATTCATCAGGCCCGCACTCGAGCACGTTCCGCCGGCATCAATTGAAAGTCTTGCGGAAGAACACGGGCTGACACCGAAACAAGTGGCCAATCACGGCGAGACCGTGCGACGTCGGTTTCGCAAGCTCTTGCTGGACGAAGTGCGGTTGACTGTTGAGGACGAGGATGCCGCGCGAGAGGAACTCCAGGCGCTGATGACCCATCTGACGCACACGCCCGGCTGACCCGGGCAAAGGCCCTGAACCCTGATTCGACCAGCGTGGAGGTCAGGCGGTGGATGCAAACCCGGACCGGAATCTCTCAGAGGCGGATGCTCACGGGATGGCCGAACTCTTGGCTCAGGGTTTGTACAGCGAGGCGGATTCACCGGCCATCGTCGTGCTCCGTGGAGGCCAGGAGGTTGCGCGCCGGCTTCTGGATCGTTCGCCGATTCAGGTGGGTCGCCAGGCGGGCAATGATCTGGTGTTGGACGATCAGGTGGTGAGCCGTCGTCACGCGGTGATCGTGAACGAGTCGGGGCAGTGGTGGATTCGGGATGTGGGGAGCCGGTACAAGCTGCGGGTGGGCTCAGAGCGGTGTGAGGCGGTAGCGCTGAAACATGGGAGCCGGGTCCGGATCGGTCCGTTCGAGCTGCGGTTTGAGGGGCCGACGGGCCAAAGGACCACGCCCTCCGGAACGGGCCACATCGATTCGGCCGATGCGACCCGCCGCCTCGTTCCGGAAGCCGAGAAGCCGGTTCCTGACATTGAAGGCTACCAGATCACGGGCCACCTTGGCGAAGGGGGTATGGGCTCGGTGTGGCGTGGGGTTCAACTGAGCACCCGACGCGAGGTGGCGTTGAAGTTGCTGGGGGTGGGGGTTTTCGGATCGGACAAGGCGCGTGCCCGGTTCCAAAGGGAAGTGGAACTGACGGCCCGGTTGTCGCACCCGAACATCGCGCGGGTGTATGACAGCGGTCTGAATCGGGGCGTGTATTTTTATGCGATGGAGCTGATCGACGGCCGGCCGTTGGACCGCTACGTCAAGGAACAGAAGCTGGAACGTCGTCAGATCCTCGAGCTGATGCGGTCGGTGTGCCAGGCGGTTCAGCACGCCCACCAGCGTGGGGTGATCCACCGCGATTTGAAGCCGTCGAACATTCTGGTGACGGAGGATGGCCAGCCACACATCCTGGACTTCGGGTTGGCGAAGGCGTTTTTGGACGAGGATTCGGGGCGGACGATTTCGGTTGAGGGGGAGGTGGCGGGGACGCCGGCGTACATGGCGCCGGAGCAGGCGTCGGGCCGGCTCGATCAGATCGACACGCGGACGGACGTATACAGCCTGGGGGTGATCCTGTTTCGCCTGTTGACGGGGGAATCGCCGCACGAGTTGTCGGGCTCGCGATTTGAGTTGTTGCGTCGGATAGCGGAGGAGGAGGTTCGTCGTCCGCGTGAGGTCTCGACGGAGGTGGACAACGAGTTGGAGGCCTTGTTGCTGAAGGCTCTTTCGCAGGATCCGGAAGGGCGCTACGCGACGGCGGGGGACCTAGCGGCGGACATCGGGAACTATCTGGATGGAGAGCCGTTGACGGCGCGTTCTCCGACGACGGCGTATTTTCTTCGGAAGCGTTTGCGTCGTTACCGCGTTCCGTTGGGGATGGGGTGCGTGGTGCTGGGTTCGCTGATTGGCCTGGCGGTCTATTCCTACGTACGCATTGCCCGTGAACGGACCAACGCCATCCTCGCCCGGGATGAGACGAGTAAGCAGGTACAACTGACGGAGGCAGCACGGGTCCAGGCGGAACGGGAACGGCGTCGTGCGGAGGAGCAGGCGGAAAAGGTGAAGCGGGAAGCCGAAGCGACGCGTCGTGCGTTGTACTTCAACCGGGTGTCGCTGGCGGATGCGGAGTATCGTCAGGGGAATATCCTGGGCCTGTGGCGACTGCTGGATGACTGTCCGAAGGACCTGCGTGGGTGGGAGTGGTTTTACCTTCGCAACAACCACGACGACAGTGTCCTGACGATACGGGATCCTAACGCCGGTAGTAGATCGTTCACCATAAACAAAGTCGTTCTCAGCTCCGATGGTGCCTTGATCGCGTGCACGTGGCGCGACCAGACGGTGCGTATCCATGACCTGCCGTCGGGCCGACTGATACAGACACTCATGCCGAAGAAGGGCCAAGGAATAGAGGCGTTCAGCGCCGACGGCAAGCGACTGTTGGGAGCGGTCCAATCCGGTGAAGCGATTGCGTGGGATATCGAGACGGGACGGACCACCGACCTTCAAGAAGGCGATGCGATTGCGGTATCGATGGCCGTTGCGCTGCGCCGGCGGGCCCATGAGAAGGCGGAGCGACACGGCTTCGGGACCTACCGTGGATTCGGAAACGTGGCGTTGAGCGCCGACGGAAAGAGGTTATGTGCCGCGCATCAGGATGGAACGGTCCGCCTGCTTGATGCAAGCACGGGGGCGGAACTGAAAGCGTTCGGAGGCTATGAGTCACGGGCCGATGTCGTCGTCTTCAGTCCGGATGCGTTGCTCGTTGCGACGAACGATGAACGGCGAATCAGGCTGTGGGATGCCACGACGGGCGAACTACGGCGCATCTTTCGGGGACACGCGGCCCGCATTGAGAGCCTCGCGTTCAGCGGTGATGGGCAATGGCTGGCTTCCAGCTCCCGCGATTGGAGCGTCAAGTTGTGGTCGGTCGGTGGCCATGTGAGGCCGCGGTCGTTTCCCGGACGGGGTCCTGTCGCGTTTAGTCCGGATGGCGGTCGTGTTGTTTTCTGTGGTCAGGACGGAAAGCTCCGACTGTGGCAGGTGACGACAGGGCGCGAAATGGCCGTTCTGGAAGCAACCACGACGGGCAAAGTGGGCAGGTTGGAAGCCGTTGCATTCAGTCATGACGGCAAACGCATCGTTGCATGGAGCATCGATCCCGAGGCAAAGAAGAACACCGTCACCGTGTGTGACGGAGAGAACGGCGCCCGGCTTAGCTCTTGCGACATTGGAAGCGGCATCCACGGGATGACGATCATCGGCGATGGCCGCAGGTTTGTGACCTACAACCGAAAGATCGCCGTCTGGGATACCGAGACGGGTGCGGAAGCCCTTTCATTGGAGGATGGCGAGCGTCCGTACGCGAGTGTGTATTTGGGCTCTTTTGCCTCCAGTCTGGACGGCAAGCGCATCGCCGCGGCCACGCGAGAGAGTGACCACAGTCGGCTCACCGTCTGGGATGCGGTTAAGGGCACCAAACTGCTTGACGGCAGAATACCGTCCACCTGGGTGCCGCCCGTCGCCGCCTTCAGTGCAGACGGTGGACGAATCATATCCGGACATGGGGACGGCACAGTCGGTATCTGGGATGTCGGAGCCGGCAAACTTCTGAACATGCTGCAACGGCATCCGCGTCCCATCATGTGTCTGGCGGTGAGCCCGGATAACCGGCGATTCGTCTCAGGAGACGAAGGGGGCTCAATCAGGATCTGGGACATGGAGTCCTTGACGTCCGTCCTGACGCTCAAGCATCCCGAACTCGGGATGGGGTGGTTAGGGTTCAGTCCGAACGGAGCCCACGTCGTTTCCGCAGGTGCCAGACTTGTGACCCTGTGGGACCGGGGGCCGCTTGAAGATACCGGACCGCTCACCCCCGAACAGCCTATTAGCGACTGATCCTATTCGGCCGAGCCCGCCGCATTGGTCCACGATCTGCCCGTGTGCCGGCTTCCTGGGCACGTGTCGAGGGGGCGTCCCATTTCAGATCTCTCGGTGCCGGGGCTGATAGCGCCCGGACCCAAAGACGAGAGGCGGCGAACAGGGTTCACCGCCTCTCGCCACCAGGAGCCAAGCCGCCCATTGAGTTACTTGTTCACCTCGCCGTTGCTAGCCGGATCTGGTCGGCCACAATCTGCTCGCCGGTCCGGGCGACCATCAGCGTCTGTGCCGTTTCCCGCAGGGGGGCAACCTGACGCTCGGCCTGCACGAGTTCCCGGGGGCCGGCCTCGCCCAGCCCAACCCGCACGAGGATGTCCGTCAGTTGCCGGATCGAGGTTCGAACCGCCTTGACCTGCTCGTCGGCCGGCCTGTGGAACGTACTGGTGGCCGTACGAATCACGACCTCGCCGCCGGTCGTTCGAGCCAGGCGTACCCACGTGTTCGGAACGCCGACTTCGGGGTGGCCGGCGAGTGCCCAGTTGGTCGCCAGACGCTCGGCCACCTTCTCAATTACCGCCCTGCGACCCGTCCGCTCCAGTCTTGCCAGCCGGATTTCCTCACGAACCACCAGGGCTCGCTGGTAGGAGATGGTCTCGTCCATCTTGGTGCTCCGGCGGATGGCGTCCATTTCAACCGTTCGAGGATTGTGCTCGCTCTGGCTGCGGTCCCAGGCATTGACGATCATGGCCTGACGTCTGGTGATCTCGCGTTCGATGTGCGAGCCGCCCGACTGGTAGTAGATCCTGCAAGGCCGCGTGTTATCGGCGATGGAACCCAGGGCACCCAGCGAGGTCGCCAAGTGCTGTTGTTGCTCGGAGGATACCTGGCCGACCGCTTCATTCATTCGACTGGCGACTTCGGAGTAGGAGGGGACGCTGATACGCTGACAAACGGCTTGGGCCCACGTCTGATAGGCCTTGGCCCACTCAAGGATGGCCTTCTCTTGCCCTGTAAGTCCGATTTCGTCCGTGGTGTCCGCCATCGCCAGACTTCCGACCGCCAGAGTCATTGCTGCTGTAAGTGCTTTCGTGATCATCGCTTGAACTCCTGATTGCGGATGTCTTCGTTTCACTTGGCCACCCACAGTTGGCCTTCACAGTAGGCTCTATGCGAGCCCAGCGGATCGGCTGCGCGAAGAGTAAGTTTTTCTGTCATGGCGCGGGATCCGCAGCGTTGTCGAGGTTCAACTCGTTCGGTGCGATCAGCCAGGATATTCTATAAGGCTTTATATGGAAATGATTTGTGTTTGTCCGGCCGATGATTCTCAATCGGGAAACAGCCGAAATGCTTTGCAGATTTTGGCCAGACGGGCGGCGCCGGCACCGTCGCCGCCCTGCAAGACGGCCCGATGCTGGGTGTCCTTGGGTGCTTCGATTTGTGCCAGTCGTTTCCAGCCCTTGTTCATGCCGTGGATGAAGATGGCCGACGTCAGGCTTCGGGTTCGTAGGAGGGTTCGCAGCGTTCGCTTCCAGACCCAGCGTTCCTTGGCGGCGGCGTAGCGGAGCTCGTAGATGGCCTGATCGAGTTCGTCGGGGGTCATGCGTTCAGGGTTGTAGACGGTTTCGACAAAGGTGTATCGCTCCCAGTCCTCGGGGTAGTGCTTGGCGAAGATACGTCCGTCGGCCATCAGGCGTTCGTAGAGCCGGGTTCCGGGCAGGGGGGTGAGGTTGGTAATCTGGATCGTGTCGACGCCAAGGCGAACGGATTGCAGGGCGGTTTCGGCGACGGTGTTGATGTCGTCGCCGGGTCCGCCGATGATAAACGCCCCGAAAAGCGGGATTCCGCTCTTGTGGAACCCGTTGACGAGTCGCTGATAGTCATCGAGCAGCTTTCGATTGAACCGTTTGCCGAGTCCCTCCAATGTCCCCGGGCTGAAGCTTTCGAAGCCGACCAGCATGCCGCGACAGCCGGCCTTGTAGGCGAGGCGCAATCCCTCGGGGTCATCGCCCATGTTGACGGTGGTTTGACTAAACCAGAGCCTCCGCTTGCCGGAGGCAACGATCTTTCGACAGAGTTCCTTGGCCCACTCGCCGTGTTGCGGATTGGTGCCGAAGAAATTGTCGTCCACGACGAAGACGAACGGTTTGACGGTTTTGTTCCACTCGGCGACCACGTCGTCCATGCGACGGCGGCGGATCTTGGAGCCATTGAACCGCGTTACGCCGCAGAAGTCGCAGTTGACGGGGCAACCGCGTGATGTCTGTAGCGCGGCCACGTCATAGTGGCCGTTGATGGGCTGAGCGTCCTGTGCGGCCTCACCATAGCCGGCCTCGAGATCGGGCAATCCGCCCTCATATTTCCGGGCCAGTTGTCCGGCGGCGGCATCCGCGATGATCTTCGGCCAGATTTCGTCGCACTCACCGACGGCGACCGAATCGAAGTAACGGGCGGCTTCGTCGGGGCACGCCGACGCGTGCGGGCCACCCATTACGGTCTTCATGCCGCGGTCGCGGCACATCGCGGCGATTTCATAGGCGCGGGTAGCTCCACTTGTATAGGCGGTGACGCCAACCAAGTCGTAGCGTTGTGGCGATAGGTACTGGGCCGTGCTTTCGGTGCCGAAGATCTCGTCAATGATCTCAACTTTGTGTTCCCGGGGAACCAGCCTGGCCAGCACCTGCAAGCCCAGGTGTGGAATCCGGCTGCCGATTGTGTGATACCCCTGCATGCGTCGAGCAACAGGGTTGACTAGCGCTATTCTCATGAAGCCCTTTCGGAAGGCTCAGGTTCGCCCCCTATTCATCAAGACAACATGATATAGCGACCAGATGCCAAGGTCCATCCCAAGCAATTATGGAAGCGGTGGTGAGGAATCGGTCAAAGGGTGAAGCCGGGTAAGCGGAGCCGGCGGGACACCGAATTGAAGGGTCCGGAGGCGGAGGGGTGTTGTTGGTGGGATGGACGACTTGGGTGTGGAGCATGAGGCCCTGCTTTCAAGATCGACCGTCGGTTGCTTTCCCGGCAGATGGCTTTCCGGTTGATCTGTGAAAGGACGTGCCTTAGGCTTTGCCGGCGAGGGGACCGGCGCGCGATCGATTCGGCCTGCCCTCAGGGAGAGCCTGAGCCCTGATGCGATCGGTTCACCGGACGGTGCGACGGCGATGCCGAAGCCCTCGGGGCCACGATCGACCGAAGGTCTGTTCCCGTACTCGGAGAAGTGACATGGCCTGTCAGCGACGACACGGACCCAGGGTACATACGCAGATCATTATCGACGGTTACGAGCACGTGATTCTCGAGAACGAGTTGCTTCGCGTCGGTGTCAACGTTGGCCGAGGCAGCATCATCGACGAATTGTTGTACAAGCCGGCCGACATCGATCTGATGTATCGTCACCCGGGGCGACTTCACCACACTCGTTACATACCGTCAAGCTATTCCACCGCGCCCTATCGAGATGCGGGAGCCGGGGGCTGGATGGAGTGTTTTCCATCGGGGAGCTTTGAGGTGACCCATGAGGGGGCGACGATCGGCTTCCATGGTGAGATGTGGGGGTTGCCTTTCGAGTATTCGGTCCTGGCGGACGGACCGGATGAGGTGGCCGTCGAGCTGACGTGCCATATGCTCCGCACCCCTTTTCGACTGAGTAAGACGCTCAGTCTTCGCAGCAATGACCCGACGCTGCACATTTCGGAACGGGCGACGAACCTGTCGCCTCAACGATTGGCGGTGATGTGGGGTCATCATCCGGCGGTGGGCGCCCCCTTTCTAGCGGCGGGGAACATCATCGAGGTCCCGGCGGAACGGTTTCTGCCCGATCTGGAGGCCACGGAGTCCAGCCGTTGGCCTGTCGGTCCGGACGATGTCGACTATTCGGTGGTTCGAGGGCCGGAGACGCGCACCGACAAGATGGTTTTTCTCCACGGCCTGAAGGAGGGTCGCTGTCGCATGACGAATCCGACCCTCAAGCTGGCGTTTGAGATGACGTGGGACGCGTCTCTGTTCAAGTGGTTTTGGATTTGTGAGGTGGCCGGCCAGTTTGGTGCCCCTTGGTTTGGGCGAAGCTACCTGTGTTGCCTTGAGCCCTTCACGTCGATGCCGCGTGCCCTGGAGACCGGCCAGGACGTTTTGAGCATGCCGGCCGATGGTTCGGTAGAGACCCAATTGACGGCCTCTGTGCTCAGTCTCCGCTGATTCCCGGGGTGGTTTTGGCCGGTACCGCCGACTTCCGTAGTTATCGGAACCCGCCCTTATCGTCGCGAGGGAGTGATTGAAGTCGGGTTTGGCCCTGCCCGAGCCGGGGCGCGCCACGGGATTTGAAACTCGGCCGGTCGTCCTGATCGAACGATATATCGGATGGGTGGATCGACGGTGCCGCGGCCGGGTTCGGAAGCGGTACGGTTGGGGGTATGCGCATCACCATGGACACACAGAAGATCGCGGAAGTGGTTGCGGTGAGCGGCAGCATTGTCGAGGCGGTCATTACCGCCAAGAGCATGATTGTCGAGCACGAAGATCAGCGCGTCCGTCTGGGGCAAATAGGGACGTACGTGTCGCTTGAGGTGGACGATCTTCGGCTGATCGGGTACGTCACAAGCGTGGCGCGGCGCGACTCGCCGGGCAGCGCGACTGGGCCGGCGTTCCTATCGATCCAACTGCTCGGTACGATTCGCGGCAATCGCTTCGACCGGGGCATCGACGGCTATCCGACGGTCGGCGATCCGGTATCTCTTGCCTGTCGGAGCGACTTTGAGACGATTTTCGGCACGTTCGACCAGCTTGCGTCCGGAAGCAAGTATCCGAAGTCATTCCGACTCGGTCGCTTTGCGTTGAACACCGACTTCGACGTTCAGGTGCTGGGCAAGGAGTTTTTCAGCAAGCACATCGCGTTGGTGGGCAACAGCGGATCGGGCAAGAGCTGCACGACGGCAAAGATCATCCAGGAAATCACCGAACTCGAGGAGTCGCAGATTATTCTCTTTGATCTGCACGGCGAGTATACGGCGGCTTTCAGTGACGAGGACGGGAGTCTCGACGCCAACGTGACCTATTTGGGCGAACAAGACCTGATACTGCCCTACTGGCTGCTCCGCTACGAGGAATTGGAAGCCGCGTTCGTCGACCAGGCCACTCCGCAGCATGTGACGAATCAGATCGCGTTCTTGAAGATGGCCCTGCAGGAGTTGAAGGCCGAAACGGCCGCCGAAATGGATCTTGTTCGGGAGTTCAGCCTCGATACGCCGATCTACTGGTCGCTCGATCGACTGAAGATGTACGCCGAGAACATGAACGAGGCGCGGTATGTGTTGAACACCGACCAGTTGGCGCTGAGCAAGCTGGCGCTTCGTTCGCTTCCGCCCGCCGAACAACACAAGCTGATCACCACTCAACGGGTTCAATTCAACAAGGGCGCGGCGGAGGGCGAGGTGCCGCATCCCCAGTTTTACGGCCAACTTCAGGGCATGCTGACCAAGCTACAGACTCGGTTGAGCGATCGTCGGTACGACTTTCTGCTGCGTCCGATTCAGCATGCCAAGACGTCCCGTTACTTCAACGGCGTTCTGAAGCCGACGAACACGCCCAAGGAACTCTCCCGGGTGATGAGTCATCTGGTTCGCCTGATGACGGGCCGATGGCCCATGCGGAGCAATCTGACGATCGTCGACATGTCGGGCATTCCCTATGAGGTGGTGGATACGGTCGTGGCCGTGCTGACACGGACGCTATTCGAATACAACTTCTGGTGTCCGTTGGCGCAGAGACACCCGATGCTGTTGGTTTACGAGGAGGCGCACAACTACATCTCGAAGCATCTCGATCAAAGAAGCTTTGCCCGCCATATCGTCGAGCGTGTGGCGAAAGAGGGTCGCAAGTACGGCGTGTCGGCCATGGTCGTGAGCCAGCGGCCGAGCGAGCTGAGTGAGACGGTCATTTCGCAGTGCAACAGCATGATCGTCATGCGGCTGAACAACCCGGACGATCAGGCATACATTTGCAAGGTGGTCAGCGACCAGTTCGCCAGTCAGATGCAAATGCTGCCCGTCTTGCGGCCCGGCGAGGGGTTTGTCATCGGCGATGCGGTACTGATGCCGACACGGACTCTGATAGACCTGCCCGAGAGGATGCCTCGGAGCGCCGACGTCGATTTCTTCCTGCGGTGGTCGATGACGCGTCCGACGGACGATATCGACGAGATTCTCCAGCACTGGTGGCGCCAGGATCGCGGCTTGCTCAACGCGCAAATGGCCATGGGGGCCGCGGCTCACGGCTGGACCGACAAACCGGGCAACGAACCGGAACTGTCCGGTGTATTCCTGAAAGAGGAGTAGGTTTCGGGGCTCTCCGCACTGCCGCCGGAGCCCGGCCGGAGCGTAGGACCGCGTCCGTCACCAGGACTTGGCCAGAGCCTTTCGCCAGACCGCGAGTCGTTCTGCCGCCTGGTCGGGCGAACCGGTCGGCGTGAACACGCGGTCGGTTCTCCAGGTGGCCGCCACATCGTCCACGGAACGGTGAAGACCCGCGCCCAGGGCGGCGAGCAATGCCGCGCCCACGCCAGTGGTTTCGAGGACGGGTCCGCGCTCCACGGGGATTCGCAGCAGATCCGCCTGGATTTGCATCAGCAGGTTGTTGGCCGCGGCGCCGCCGTCCGCTCGAATGACCCGGATGTGGTGTTTTACATCGCGTGCCATCGCTTCAACGACGTCGGCCACTTGAAATGCGATGCCTTCCAGAGTGGCCCTGGCCAGGTGGGCCTCGGTCGTTCCTCGTGTCAGGCCGAGCAGGGTTCCTCGGGCGTTGGGCTGCCAGTGAGGTGCGCCCAAGCCGACGAAGGCGGGCACGAAGGTGACACCGCCGCTGTCGGGCACGCGGGCGGCGAGGGTCTCGATGTCCGCCGCATGCCGGATCAGGCCCAGGCCGTCTCTGAGCCATTGAACGGCCGCGCCGGCGATGAAGACACTGCCTTCGAGCGCATAGGCGATGCCGTCGGCCGTTTCCCAGGCGGCCGTGCTGAGCAATCGGGTGTTGCTCCGCGGAGGCGTTGTGCCGGCGTTGACCAGAAGAAAGGCCCCGGTTCCATAGGTGCATTTGGCTTGTCCGGGTTGCGTGCAGCAGTCGCCGAACAGCGCGGCTTGTTGATCGCCCGCGACGCCTGAGATCGGGATTCCGTCGGGGAGCCAGCCCATGCCGGCGGTGTGCCCGAAGACGCCGGCGCTGGGTCGAATGGTGGGGAGGATCTCAATGGGGATTCTCAGTTCGGCAAGGCAATCGGGGTCCCAGCGGCGGTCGCTGAGGTTCATCAAGAGGGTTCGCGAGGCGTTGGTGACGTCCGTGGCGTGCGTTGCCCCGCCGGTCAGTCGTGCGATCAGATAGGTGTCGATGGTTCCCGCGGCGATTTCTCGGTTTGCCGCGCGTCCTCGGGCGTTTGGCAGGTGGTCGAGCAACCAGCTCAGCTTGGTGCCGCTGAAATAGGGATCGAGCAACAGGCCGGTTCGGTCGGCGAACAGGGGTTCGAGTCCGTCCTTGCGGAGTTGTTCACAGTGTTCGGCGGTACGGCGGCATTGCCACACGATCGCATGACCGAGGGGTTCAAGGCTTTTTCGGTCCCAGAGGGCAACGGTCTCGCGCTGATTGGTGATGCCGATGGCGCGGATGTCACGGCCCGTCACCTTTGGGCATGCCTCGAATACGCCCCCGACGGCCTTCTGCACCGAGGCCCAGATTTCACGGAGGTCATGTTCGACCCAGCCGGGCTGGGGATAGTGTTGGGGGAACTCCACTGTTCTTCGAGCCATGATTTCCCCGGCGGGCGTCGTCAGCAAAGCCGTGGTTCCCGTCGTTCCCTGATCGATACTCAGGACGATGTCGCCCATCTCGAACCGCTCCTTTCGTTGACCGTCGCATCATGGTACGTCGCGGACGAACCTCAGCCCCCTCCGGATACGAAAAATGAGAGGACGGCGCCAGAGTTTACCGTCACCGATAGCGGTGTGGAACAGAAGGACTTGCTCATCTGACGGCGAGCGGCCGAGCGGCAAGGCAGGGTGCATGATCGTTGTTGCGTGCCGAAGAACACGTTTCTTGGCCAAAGAACGTGGGTCGGACGTGAGTCGGTACCAGGTTGATGCGGAACCCACCCTGCCCCCATGCGAGCGCGCAGAAACGGACATGTACCCGGCGAGGCAGGGTTTCTTGTCAATCCATTCACCGTGCATTACTATTCCGTATTGCATGGACGCATGGATCCGCCCGAATTCGTTTGTTCCCGGTGGGATGATCGCATTTCTCTTGATAGGGGGGTGCGCCGAACACGAGCGTCTCAACATGCTTTTGGATGCCACCCCGGAACAACTGGTGACCGAAATCCATACCCCCCGGGAGGCCGCTGAAATCATCGACATGCGAATGAAGGCCAAGGCGGATCCCAAGATGGGACGTTCCGACACCTGGCAATCGCTGTCCACCACACTGACGTTGGAGTCCGGCGACTGTGACGACTGGGCGGTCGCCTCGGCCGCGCTGCTGGCCGACGACGGTTGGTCGGCACGATTGTTGATCGTCGGGACGGTCAGGGTGTTCCTGAACACGCAAAACCAAATCGCGCGTCGCGGCTATTGCCATGCCGTACACCTGCTGGAACGGGACGGATTGTACGGGGCCAACGGGATAAACTCAGGGGATCGCATCGAGCCTCAATTCGCGACGATCGAAGAACTGGTTCGACGTCTGCCCTTGATCCAGGATCGTTGGGATTTCTACAAGGTCGTGTCGCTCGAGGGTGTCGATATCGTTGACGGTCCGGGGAATCTGTTCGATCGACTGGCCGATCGCTATAAGACGGCCCAGTGGATCGATGTGAAGTATCCGAGCAAACCGACGTCGCAGCTTGCGAGTCAGTGAGACGAAGGCAGGCCGAACGTTGAGGAAGGAGGGACGCGTGATGCGTTTGTTGTCCTGGTACGGTGTGGCCGGTCTGGCGGTCGTTTCGGCTTTTTCATGTCCCGCGGGCCTGGCGGAAGAACAAGGCCAAGGTGGAGCCATGGCGCCTCGCGATATCATCAAGGCCGGTCGGATTCTCATTATTGCTCATCGCGGGGCGAGTGCCTACGCACCCGAGAATACGCTGGCGGCGTTCAGACTGGCGGCGAAGCAGGGGGCCGACCTCATCGAAGACGATTACTACGCGACCCAGGATGGGCGGTTGATTGTCATTCATGACAGCACCCTGGACCGGACGACGGACGCCGTTGCCAAGTGGGGCGGCAAGAAGATTCTCGTCCGGTCAAAGACGATGGACGAGCTGCGTCAACTTGACGCTGGGAGCTGGAAGGACAAGAAGTTCGCCGGCGAGAAGCTGCCGACGTTCGATGAGGCAATCCGGGTCATGCTGGACGGCGGATGTGTGCCGCTGCTGGAGCGCAAGGGCGGCACCCCGGAGCAAACGCTGGCCGAGCTGAAGAGAATCGATGCCGTCGAGAAGGTCGTCGTGCAGAGTTTCGACTGGCTGTTTCTGACGCAACTCCACAAGCTGGAGCCGAAGATCGTGTTAGGGGCGCTTGGCGAAAGGAAGCTTACGGATCAGCGACTGAAGGTTGCCAAGGGGACAGGAGCGGCCGTCATCGGCTGGGAGTACAAGGACATCGATCAGGATGTGGTCGACCGCGTTCACGCGGCCGGTCTGAAGATCTGGGCGTGGACCGCCGACAAGCCGGAAGACATTCAACGCCTGAAGAGCCTAGGCGTAGACGGCATCATCACGAACCGGCCGGATTCCACACGGAAGACCGTCGAGGCGAAGTAGGACACAGGTTCTCGGATGACCTATCAGGCCGACATCCGGGCTCGATCGCTCATCGCGACTGAACGGCATATACCTCAATCGCCGGCTGGCTGCGATAGTCCAGACCGACGCGGAGTTGGTCCAGCGTGTCTTTGGGGCTGGACGGGCACAACTCGCCGTAGATGATGACGTGTGAGGCCGGTGGCGAACCTTCGACGCCGACACCGCCCATCCCGCCACCCGGACCGACGACGTGGAGGCCGGCGACTTCGGGTGTGATCACGGCGAGCAGCGGACCGCCCGGGACGAACTTGGCGCCCCAGTGGACGCCATTTCGCCGCTCCTGGCACTCGCTCGTACCCGAGATCTTCCTCACCTTACCCGTGTGGCCATCGGAGAAGAGGAATGACCCCGGCGTCGGGCTCTCAGCGCCCATCAACGTTATGTCGTCATAGCACCAGAACCAGCTCTGGCCACTGCCCATACACACCTCCACCCACGGGAGTCCTGCATAGGCGGTGATCACTTTCTCCAGACCTGTCTCATCCGTGCACTTGAGGCGAACCATCGCGGGACCATTGGCTAGGACCTCAATTCGGTTCTTGGCATTTCGGTGTGGGCCGTAAATGTCTGCGAAGCCTGCCCAGTCGGCCTCGCCGGGCTGGGTGATGTCTCGCCCGTTCAGGGCCTTGACCTCCCACCGATAGATGTGCGCACCCTCGGGGCCGACGAGCAACCGCAAGCGGTCGTTCTCGATCCACTTCGCGCCGTTAGGTCCGTCCGAGCATCGTACGATCGGGCCGGCCTGCTTGAGATCGAGGGATTGCGCGTCGAAGTAGATCATGAAGTTCCGCCTGCCCTGTCTGGGTGTCGGACCCGTAAGGACAAACGCGAGCCTGCTTTGGTTACCCGTCCGTTGGATCTGGCAGGGACGCGGTGTCTGAGAGCCGGTACTCGCGTCCAACTCGGTTGTATAGATGACTTCCCTCGGGTTGGCGAGTATGGGCAGGTCTACCTCAATCGGCAGGTCCAGACGCGGGCGATCCCCGGCAAGCACGGTGATACCGATTCGCTTCTTGAAATCCGAGATGGCCCACGGAAGATCGGGTCTGAGCGGTTCTCGCAAGACCCTCGCGGGCCGGGTCCGGCGGACGCCCGTCTCGACGAGTTCGAGTCCTACCGCACCGGCGGGCGGAGGTGATTGCCCGGACTTGAGGACCTCCGCTGCCGCCTGTAAATCCGATACGATTTTGGCATATCGCCCGATCAACGCATCGAATCTTTTCGTCACCCTATCAAGGGCATAGGGCTTGCTCTCCCGGTTCCAAAGGTCGACGTATTGCTGCTTCAGTGCGACATGCTCATTTTGGATCCTGCGGACCTTCGCCTCGGCCTGTTGGACGAACGACGATGCCTTGGCAGGTTCCGAGGCGTTCAGGCACGCCTGTTCGTAGATTCGTGCGGCGTCCAGATACGCCAAGGCCCGAGTGGCCATCAGCCGCATCCGTTCCGCGCCGAAGAGAAAGTAGTCGATCCATTCGCCGTTGACCTTGGCCTCTGCCTTCAGGGCCTTCAGATGCCCCATTGCCGGGTCGAGGAGGTCCAGCAACGCATGGGCGTGCTTGCGTGCGGTGGGTTCATCCACCGGCAATCGTCCCATGTCCTGGTCGACGGCCCAGAATCGCGAATCGAACATCGATCCGTAGTTGGGCAGGTGGTGGGTCTTGCCCAGCAGAGCGATTGCCTGTCCGAAGCGATCACCGGACTCGCCGAACAGCACGGCTCCGACGCGGCGATTGAAATCCTCGACGGACGTCGTCGAGCCGTTCCACGCGCACTCGGCTCCCCACGCGAGGCCGTGCCAGTTGGCGGCAAAGAAGTTCTCACCGTCGTCGTCCCAGGTGGTGTTCCACATGCCCAGGGCGCCGTGCTTGAGGCCGTCGCGGACGTAGTTCTTGATATTCGTGACGGCCACTTCGAAGTCCGGCAGGATGCGGCTCCAGCAACTGACGCCCGGACACACAAAGAACTCGTACCCTGACTTGGAGAAGGGGGTGATCGCATTGTCCCAAGACGGCCTGGGATCGTAGCCCCACGACAGCATGATCGTGTCTTTGGGGATTTTGGGCAGATGCTCGGGGTGTCGAAGGATGATGTCGCCCCACATCATCATCCGCTTGCCGTACTTGTCCCTAAGCACATTGTGGATCCGACGGATGTGGTTCGTGTAGACGCCACCGACGCCGATCTTTTCGGCCAGGGGCTTGGACGGTCCGGTACCCAGGCCATCGGTCTCGTCGCAGCAGACGTTGAAGAGCTTCGATTCAAGCAGGGGGGCTTGTTCGGAATAGAGGTCGTCCAACAGTTGGTAGGTGCCTTCAATCGTCGGATTCAGGATGTCCGGCGTTTCGCGGAGGTTCTTGTAGGCATCAAGGCCGAGGATGACCCCGAAGTGGCCGAAGGACTGCTGGTTGCCGATGATTTCGACGCCGCGAAGCTTGGCGTATTGCACCAGCGCCTTCAGTTCGTTGGGCGTCAGGCTGCCGTCCTTCGGTCCGATGAGCGGATGCTTGCTGAACGCGTATTGGTACTCGAGGTAGTAAGAGAAGAAGTTCATCTTCAGCAGGGCCGTCGTCCGGATTTCTTCCTCGAGCGTCAGCCACTTGGGGCTGGGCCCGCGCGTGATGTCGTCGGAGTATCCCCGATATCTGAGCGATGGCCAGTCGGTGATGCGAAGGCAGGGCAACGATCGGTTCTTCAAGTTCGCTCGGATTAGTTGGCGCAGCGTCTGGATGCCGTGGAGCAGGCCGGCCTCATCGCGCCCCGTTATCACGGCGTGTTCCATGGCGACGGTCAGGGCGTAGCCTTCGGCGTGTTCCGGCGGTGGGGGAAGAGCGCCTCTCAGGCGATCCGGAGACATTTTCTCGGCCGAGAGCCACAGGAAGACGGAGTGTGTACCGGTCGCACCGGGTGTTGGAAAGAGCGTTGCCTTGGTGTCACCGGCGCGGATCAGTTCCTCCCTCAGCTCGGCGGCCGCCTGCGACACCGTCAACGTGGCGACGAACCCGATGAACGGTTCCCGGCCGATCGGCATGACCCCCTCCGTGAGCTGAATCTGCTTCGGGAACGGCACAAGTCGTAGCCGGTTTTCCGGCGAGGTTGCGGGTTCGGCGGCGATTGCCGAGAAGGTACCGACGAGTACGCCGAGCGAAATCGGGATCGGTCGGCACCGATGCTTCCCCTCGCGCCGGGAGAAAGCCCTTCCCTTCGCGTACCCATTATGGTCCAGCATTGACGATCCTCCTGTACGACGAGAGATTCGCGGAATGCGTGCGAGCCGAATGAGTCTGGGCGACGATTGTACAGATGAGGGCGCCCATGGGAAGGACCGTACGGTCAGGGGCGTCGATCGCGAGAAACCGACCCAAGGAACGGCCGCGATTCACGGGCTTGGTAAGCCTTATGGCGGCTCGGTTCATCGGGTGCGGATCGCCGCGCTGACGGTCTTGCGTATGGCCGGGCACGGACGATTACATGACATTGTCGGCGACGCCGGGCACCCTGTTGGCGTGGGATCGCCGGTGATCGACCGGCGATCAGTACCGGATGCGCTGTCTGGCGGTGGGGATGCGGAGTTGCTCGCGGTACTTGACAACGGTGCGGCGGGAGAGCTTGATGCCCTCGGCCTGCAGGAGGGTGGCGATCTCGCCGTCGTTGAGTGGCTTGGTCTTGTCCTCGTTGTCGATGATTTCCTTCACGCGGGCCTTGACGCTGTCCCAACTGGTCGATTCGCCGCTGGCGGTCTCGGTTCCGCCGGTGAAGAACATGCGAAGCGGATAGATTCCGCGGGGCGTCTGCATGTATTTCTCGGCGACTGTTCGACTAATCGTCGACGGATCGCAGCCCAATTCCTGCGCCAGGTCATTCATCCGAAGGATCTTGAGCCCCGACGGTCCGTTGTCGAGGAAATCGCGTTGGCGCTGGACGACTATTTTGGCGACCTCGAGCAGCCGTTGCTGGCGGTAGTGCACGGCGTCGATGATGGCGGACGCCGCCTCGATGTTTTTACGAATGAAATCGCGGGCCGCCCGATCTTGCTTGCTTGCGATGAGCAGGCGCCGGTAGAGAGGCGAAATGCGAAGCCTCGGAAAACTTCCCCTAGCCAGCCGAACCGTATAGCCGTCTCCTTCGTCGTCGTAGTCCACGATAATATCCGGCGTGATGAGCGGGACTTCGTGTTCCGTAATCAACATTCCGGGATGCGGGTGGAGCTTGGCGATGTTGGCGACCGCCTGCTTGACCTCGTCGATCGAGCACCCGAGGGCCTTCGCGACGGCAGGATAGCGGTTCTTCTCGATATCCGTCAGATGATGACGGATGATCCGTTCCTCGATGTCGTGCCGGCCCGGCATGGCGTCGAGCTGCAGCAGCAGACACTCTTTGAGGTCGCGCGCACCGACGCCCGCGGGTTCGAGTTCCTGAACGGCGAGCAGTGCGTCCTCCACGATGTCCAACGGCAAGGGCGGGGCCACCGAGGTCATGATTTCCTCGAGGGGGGTTCGAAGGTAGCCGTCCTCATCAATGTGATTGATGATCTGCTCGCCGGCCCGTTTGATCTCGGGCTTCTCCTCGACGAGCGACCACTGTTGCAGCAGGTACTCCTGCAACGAGATGGGGCGACTGACGGTATTGGCCATCGCATCGAGCTTGGCGTCTCGCTCGCCGTCGCCGTGCGCCCGGGGGACATAGGGCCGATCCCCAAAATCGAGATCGTATTCTTTTGAGAGTTCCTCGAGGCGGCCAAACCCGTCGTCCGGTTCATCCCCGGCCGACGGCTCGGCCTCCGTTCGAGCGGGGGCTTCACGGGACGTTTCGGCGACCGGCTGAACCACCTCCAAGGCCGGATTGCTCTCCATTTCTTGTTGGAGGCGCTGTTCGAGTGCGAGGAGGGGCAGCTGCAGAATGTCCATCGACTGAATGAGCTGCGGCGTCAGTCGCTGTTCCTGACGAAGGACTTGGGCGGCGATTTGGGAGAGGTACTGAGACATTACTCGCCTCTACGGTCCGGCCCGCCTAGAGCGGCCTGCGTCCTTCGATGGCATCCGCCAGCATGGCCTTGGTGGCATACTCCATTTGAGACCCCGTCGGGAGCCCTCTGGCCAGGCGTGACAGGGTCACATTCAGGCCGGCCAGGAGACTTCGAATGTACATCGCCGTCCCGTCTCCCTCCAGAGTCGGGTTCGTGGCCAACACCACCTCTTTCACGTTGCCTTTGCGCACGCGCTCGACCAACGCATCGATGGTCAGATCCCCGGGCTCGACGCCATCGAGCGGGGCGAGGTGTCCCATCAGCACGTGGTATACCCCCCGCACCGCGCCCGTGGTTTCCAAGGACAGCACATCCTTCGGCTGTTCGACCACGACGATCTGCGACCGATCGCGATGCGGGTCCGTACAGATCGGACACGGATCTTCCTCCGTGAGATTATAGCATATGGAGCAGGGATGTACGTTCTTCTTGACATCCCGTATGGCGTCCGCAAGCAGAAGGGCTTGGTCCGGCGGCAGTTTGAGGAGGTGGAACGTGATTCGCTCGGCGCTGCGCGGGCCGATTCCGGGGAGCTTCTGAAGCTCCGCCTGCAATCGTGCGAGGGATTCGCTGACGTGTGGTCCCATGATGACCTTCCGCCGTATAGGCACCGGCTCAGCGAGGGGTGCCAGGGGTTTTCATACCTCCGGTATCCCTCGCTAGGGGTCGGCTTGCTGTCCGCCGCCGAGCAAGCCTTCCATCCCCGGTATGTTGAATCCTCCCGCGACCTGCGCCATGGCCTCCTTGGCCTGCTGTTGGGCCTTTGCGGCAGCCGCCTGGATCGCCGACTTGACGAACTCCTCCAGCATTTCCGCGTCGCCCGTCTGCAAGGCCTGAGGGCTGATCTTGATGTCGAGGAGTTCGCCGCGGCCGTTCACCTTTGCCGTGACCATGCCGCCTCCGCTTGCCGCTTCATGCGTTGACTTGGCCAAGCCGGCCTGCGCTTCGGCCAGGCGCTGCTTCATCTGAAGGGCCTGTTTCATCAAGCCCCCCAGGTTTGTCAGGTTTTCAAACATAAATGCATTCACTCCGCCTTGAACGGGCTCGGAACGAGGCCGTTCAGTGTCCAAGGACGCCCTGCATCGGCAGGTTTGCGCTCCCGCGAGATTGTGCGTTACCAGCCGTCGAGAGGGATCTCATCCGCCACCTGTCGGTTGGGTCTTCGTTTCGGCCTGACCGGAGGGCCAGTGCTGCCGCGGTGCGGAGTTGTGAGGACCTTCCTTTTCGATATTGGTCAGCTCCGCGTCAAAGAGCTCAATGGTTCTTCGAACAAGAGGCTCGGCGAGTGCGGCCCTTCGCTCTTCCTTGCAGACCGACGCCGCTCGATCCGGAACGACGGGGATCGTCTGAGAATCAACGGTCGGTCCGCGATTGGTTGGGTCGGTCGCCGGACGGCGGTGGGCTTGATCGACCGGTCGACGCGTCTCGGATCCTCCGGCGGGCGTTTGCGCGGGGCGTGTCGGAGCGCTGCCCCCGGCGCGGCCCGGCTCCGGCGCCGCGACGCGCGGGGCGTGAGCGACCTTTGTCGAGGGGGAACCTTGTGAAGCGCCGCCCGCCAGGTTCAGATCGGCGAGAAGCTTTTCGATGGAGGCGAATCGTTCCATGGAGGCCAGCCGAACCAACGCGGCCTCGGTGAGCGCTCGCCCCGAGCCGCTGAATCGAACGCTTCGCCGCAGCTCCTCGAGTACGGTGATCATGTAGGGGAAGCACGCCGCGTCAAACCGGGCGGCTTGTGCACCGAGGCGCTCGCGGACGGGCCCGGGGAGATCGACCAAGGACGTATCGGCGCCGCAGACTCGAATCACCATCAACTGCCGCATATAGTCGATCAGGGCGGCGCAGAGTTGATCGAGGTTGTGCCCCGCGTTGATGCAACGATCCAATCCCTCCAAAGCACCCGCCGGTTCGTTTGCCGCCAGCCGGTCGACCAGGTCGGCGAGAAGCTCGTCATGAGGTGAAGGAAGTATCTCGTCGATCAGGTCGATGCTTAGTCTGTCGGCGCCGAGCGAGAGCAGTTGGTCGAGCAACGAGAGCGCATCCCGCATGGATCCGTTTGCCAAGCGTGCGACCCGCCGCACCACAACGTCCTCGGCCGAGACGCCCTCGGCGGCCAGGATCGTGTTCAGTTGGGCGGCGATCTTGTCCACGCTGATGCTGCGGAAGTCAAACCTTTGACAACGGCTGTGGATCGTTGCCGGGACGCGTTGGGGTTCGGTGGTCGCGAAGATGAACTTGACGTGTGCCGGAGGCTCCTCCAGCGTTTTGAGCAGGGCGTTAAAGGCGCCCTGACTGAGCATGTGCACTTCGTCGATGATGTAGACCTTGTATCGAGCACGGGCGGGTCGATAGATGGTGTTGCTCCGCAATTCGCGGATATTGTCGACGCCGGTGTTGCTCGCCGCGTCGATTTCGATGACGTCGATGTCCCGCCCCTCGGCGGCCGACCGGCACACGTCGCACGTGCCGCACGGCGTCGTCGTCGGTCGATCGACACTGAGGCAGTTGAGGGCCTTGGCCAAGATGCGGGCCATCGAGGTCTTGCCCACACCGCGCGTGCCGGTAAACAGATACCCGTGATGAATGCGTCCGGAGGCGACCGCGTTCTTGAGTGTCGTGGCGATCGCTTCCTGGCCGACGATGTCGTCGAAGGTTCGGCTGCGATACTTGCGTGCAAGAACGGTGTAGCTCATGGCGCGTCCGTTTGACGATGGTCTGAAACAAAAGACCGTGCGGCACCCGTCGATTCAGGATATCGCAACATTCGACACGCGTCTGCTCAGGTCAGGTTGCCCCACGGCACATAAGGCGCCATGGGTGGGCTGCTCCGGTCAAGGTCTGACCCGTTGTCCACGTACCCTATTGCATGGGACCCGGCCCTCAACGCCTCCGCGTGTCAAAGCGGTTGTGACCTCCTGAACCTCATGGGTGCGTTCGGCCCCGCATAACCGGTTTTCGGGTCACCCGCCTTTCGGCGGACTCAGGGCACCGGTAGCACCCCACCTAGCACGGCCTATATCGATTGGGACTTCGCAGGATGTTCGTGTTCACTACGGCGATCGTGAAACCGACGCCTCCTCCGAACCCTTCCTTCGAACGGTATCCAAGTTCATCCGCTCTATGATCACGTCCGTAACGGGACGATCGTTCGCGTCGACCTCCACCCGCCCGATCTTCCGAAGCGTTTCCAGAGACTCCGGGCCGATCGCCTTGGCGAAAGCGGTGTATTTGGCATCCCACTGTTTGACTCGTCGGAGGCAGATGAAGAACTGGCAACTCGCGGAGTCCAAATCGTCGCCCGACAGCGACATGGCCACGGTCCCCTCTTCGAAAGGCGTATCGTTGAGTTCTGCCTTGATGGTCCTGCCGTCCCTGCGCAAACCGGAGCCGTCGTTGTTCGGGCAGCCGCCCAGAACCGCCACTCCGGGATAGAGCCGGAAGAACTTCAGACGGTTGTAAAATCCGTTTTCGACAAGCTCTACGAAGTTGGCCACGGTATTCGGCGCCTTGTCATACAGCAGACCGAGTCGAATGGTGCCGTAGTTGGTGACCATGACGACCTCTTTGAGGGCACGAACCTCCAGCCGAAGGCTGTTCGACTTGATTTCGCCCCCATACGGCCGCCATTCGATCATGTAGATGCCTGTTCGGCGCAAGGCGGTGTAATACTGCCCCATTTCCACCCGGATGCCGACAATTGACTTCGGGGCCAGCGTCACGGGCACGGTCTTGTCCAATGGGCGTATCATCACGTCGCGGCCGACTTCCTTGCCCTGCCCGTCCACAATGTCGAGGGCTCTAAACCTGTCACCGCTGAAGACATGATCCATCGGCAGGCCCATCGGCGTGTTCTTGTCCGGTGATGCCGCGTCGGTATTGGGCACGCTCAGAACCACCGGTTCATCCGCGAGGTTCTGGAGCAGGAAATCGATCCACACCGGATCACCGCAATTCACGTAGCCGTGGTCACTTGCAATCACGGCCCGCACGGATTGGCGACCGGTGGCCTGTTTCTGGCCCGGGGCTGTGGTCGGTCTGGTGGACTGGGCCAAACTCACCGACGCCATGATCGTCCAAACAACGGTGGAGCAATGTAGCAAAGGCTATGTCCTCCGGCGGATAGCACAACACCGTCGTCATCTTGCCCTGAATCACCCGTGCGTCTCGTCGGCTTGCCGCCAATGGCTAGGGCCGCTCGGGCTTTTCGGCAAGCGGGTAATATAGCATGGTCGCGGACATCCGACAACCAATGCATTACGTCCTGACACTGTCTGTTCCGACTTCACGATCGTCGTGAGCAGCCGGCAGAAGACACACATCCTGGACTCGATTGCTGCACAGCCAGCCCAGATCGACCGTACCAAAGGGCGCGTCAGGTTCGCCGGTGCGCCAGAAGAAAAGACGGCCACGACGATCGTTCAGACCGACGATCAGGTCCCCCGACCACCAGGCTTGCCGCAGTCTCTCACCCGCCGCCGTGTACTGCTCGATGACCGTGTCGCCGAGGATCATCTCCTTGACGGCGGGGGAGTTGTCGGTCAGACCCAGGCGACGAATGCCGGCAACCTGCAAGTAGCTCAGCGAACGGCAAGGGCCCGCACCCCCATCGTAGATTCTTCTACACACATCAGGTCGGGAAGTTTCCCAGGACAAGACTTGTCCGGACTCGTTGGCTGCATACACCTCGTCAGCTGCGACAGTTAGAGCGGTTACGGAGGAGTTGCTGCCTCGATAGATGATGGGTGTTGCTGAAAGGTCGGTCCGACCTTCAAGACGAACAACGACAGAATCGATGGAGAGCCAGATTCGTCGTTGGGAGTCCACCTGGACGTTGCGAACGGTTTTGGCGGCTCCGGTCAGATCGGAAAGGAGGGGGACGGCATCTGCGGGCCGGTTGAGTGACCACATCCGTAGCCCCAGTTCGGAGTGTGTGGCGAAGACGCGTTGATCCAACATCACCGCACTGTTGAACCCGCCGCGAATGGCCCGGTGGGTCGGAACATCACACGTGAGGGTTGTCCGAACCTCGCCGTCCGCCGGGGCCAGTAAGATCAGTTCCGACGCTCCGCCAACCACGAGGAGCGGCTCCGGGCCGTCGGCGAATCGGACAGACCGCAAGGGGCCGCAAGACTCTTGCACCTTTCGTCGAAGCCGAGGCTGTGACGGAGACGAAGGGGAGAGCCAGAGGAGTTCGTCGCCAACAACGACGACGACGGCCTCGCACGGCCTGTGGGGGCGTTCGCCCAGCAGAAGACGACGGTACAGCGGCCCGCGGTATTCCTCGCCGAGCCCGCGAATCAGCTCGCCGATCGGTGTTCCCGGTGTTGTTTTGGCCATTTGCTCGAGTTGCCGTACCATCCGTTCAATTTGTTCCAGTTGGTTGCGTTTGGCCGCCGTGGCCGCTTCCTGCAATCGGGATCGAATGGACAGTTGCTCCCGCTCGATCGCGCCTCGCTCGGTTTCTTTTCGCAAACGGTCCAGGGCGTCGGATCGGAAATGGGTGTTGAAGTTTCCGATGATTCGTATTCCCGCGGAGAAGCAGAGGGGGTCGATTGCTTTGTGGATCGCGGCGTCGATTGATTCCGCCGCACGCCCGTCCACGAGATCCGCGGCGGAAGCCTGTCGTGCCCCTTCGGCCAGGCCGCGCCGGATTGCGGGTCCGAGATGCTCGCGCACGGTCGACACAGTCGCTTCATCCGCGGAGGGCATGAGTGTCTTGCGGAAGGCCGTCATGTCGGTTGGGTCGACAGGAGGGTCGAAGATGCCTTGGACGGAGCTCCGACAGCGGTAGTCGTCGCGGGAAATGACTTCGAGGTCTTCCATGGCGAGTGTCTGAGGCCCGAGGCGGACGAACATGACCTCCGCCGTTTGCGTCGACGAGATCTCACTTCCGGGCGACGCGCAATGCCGATCGCCTTCGATTGTGACGACCAGAGCGGTCCATCCCGCAGGTATTCTGACGGACCGTCGGAGAAGGCTGAAGAGTTGGTTCGGTGCGACGACCCTGGCCAGAAGGGTGGGATTCTGAGAAAGCAGGTCCATGTCGAACGGCGTGTCAGTCATGCCCCGTGTCTCTCCCGTAAGGCTTATTGTCCGTCGGCGACGAAGGTTTCAAACCGGGCCAAGTCGCTCGGTTTGACGGAAGGCGGAGTCTCCCGGATGACGGTCAACAGGTCATCCATCGTGATCGAACGAGGTTCGCGCCCGCCAACGGATTCGATAAACGGCCGCGAAGCGGCTCGGATCGCGATGTTCTTAATGTCGGCGCCACTGTAACCGTCCAGCACGTCGCACAGTCGGCCGAGATCGACATCGTCGGCGAGCGGACGATGTTCCAGATACATCTCCAACATCTTATAACGCGCGGGCGCGTCAGGCAGAGGGATATAGACCTGTGTGTCGAGGCGACCCGGCCGCAGCATCGCCTCGTCGAGCATCCAGGGCCTGTTGGTCGCGCCGATGAACAGGAGTGCCCGGTCGGCGGATCGGTCAAAGCCTTCCAGTTCCTGGAGAATCTGCGGAACGACCCGCTGCATGACGGCGGAGGAGTCGGTCTGACGTCGGGGCACGAGGGCCTCGACCTCATCGATGAAAATGACGCTCTTGGGTTCGGCCTTGGCGGCCTCGAAGAGCCGCCGGATATTCTGCTCGGCCTCGCCGACCCATTTGCTCATGACCTGCGCGGGGCTGATGACGAAGCAGGTGGCATCGAGTTCATGAGCGGTAGCCTTGGCGAGCATGGTCTTGCCGGTTCCGGGCGGGCCATAGAGCAGGAGCCCACCGCCCGGCGTGATGCCGTAACGTTGGGCCAACTCCGCGTGCATGAAGGGGTAGATCATCTTCAGACGGATCTCCTGCTTCACGTCCTCCATCCCGGCGACGTCGTCGAAGCCGATGTCGGGTTTCTCGCGGACGATCCATTCGGAGGCGTCAGCACCCTTGTCCACCTCCCTTTCGCGAGCGGCCGAGCGGGCCGGCCCTGGTGCATGCCCTGCCTTGCGCCGGTCGCATTCCCGGGCCAACTCGATCAGTTCGCGGGCGTAGGCCTCGTGTTGTTGGCGTGATGTCGCGGACTTGGCTGCCTCGGCCAACTCGATCATGGCCTCGGCCGCTTCGAGGAGATAGGTCTTGGCGACGGCGTAGTCGCCCTTCTTGTAGGCGGCGAGCCCCTTGGTCTTCATGCGGTCAAACGTGGCGAAAGAAATAGCCATAGGCACGAGAAGAATCTACAAATCAACAAGTCAACACGTCGAAAGATCAACAAATCCGTGAAGCCACATACGGTTGCCAAGAGTCACCCTGTCTCCATGAATAGGCTCTGGACTGCGGGGTCGTGTCGACTTTTCGACGTGTCGACGTGTCACTTCTGTTTCTCGCCCTCCTGTTTGAGCGATTCCAGCTCCGCGCGAAGGTCGCTGATCTTGCCCATTTCTTTTTCATGTTCAGCGGCCTCCTCGGTTTCAATCATGCGGTCGATTTCCTCGTCGCTGACGGCCTGGGTTGCGGTCGCGCCGACGTCCTGGGCGGCCATATCCTCGACCGAGTCGAGGAACATGCTCATGCGTTCCTCCATGGAGGCGGATTGGGCCATTGCCTTCTCCCAGTCGGCCTGGGTCTTGACCAGGTCGGTCTCGCCGAACAGTCGGCCGATCTCGGTGGCCATCGTTCCCATGGCCGAGGCGAAGTCGGCGGACGCCTCGGCCTGGCGTTTGATCAGGAGGGCGTTCTTGACCGCGAGCAACTGCCGCTCGAGCATCCGGCGAATCGTGGCGGTCTTCTTGAGCGAGTTGCGAATGAACTGATACTGAGCGTTGTCGCCGATCTGCTTGGCGCGTCGGGCGTTCCCGATGAACTCCTCGGCGAACTTGGCTTGTTCGCGGATGGCTCGTTCGATCCGCCGGATTCCCTGGCGGATCTTCATCTCACGCTCGATACGACGCTCCTCGGATGATTTGAATAGGGCCATAGGTGTCACCTGTCGTGCCGGACGCCGGCAGGCCGGCGGCTAGTCTTCCGCTGCGCTCTTGTGTTCTCTGACGCGGCGATCCGCCTCGTCAAACGCCTCGTTGACGTCGGTGAGGCTTCCCTTGTCGACCTTATCCCAAATGTCCATCACAGCCTGACCGGCCTCGCTGAGGCCGGACGTTCCCTCGCTGACGCCGGCGCCGACCTCGAGCAACTGATCGAGCCGTTCCTGATACATCTCGGTGGTGACGGCATCGTCCTCGACGAGTCTTGACAGTGTCAGGAGGTCGCGTTCGCCGATCATGCCGATTCGGTCGCCGGTGAGCTTATTTCGTTCGGCGTTCTCGCGAAGCATCCGCAATCGGGATACCGTAAGCATCTCCTTGCCGCGCACATTGAGCTGACGCGAGACCATGAGTTGCTCCGTGGTCTTCAGCTCGAACTCCTGAGCCAGGACACGGCGGACCTCGGGGCTCTTCTCCTGGGCCCCACGCTGGAAGAGCGCTTGCTTCTCGCGACTGAGCTTCTCAACGCGCTTCAACAACAGATTACGTTCTTTTTCCAGCAAGAGCTCCTGGGTCCGCAATTCCTGCCGAGTCATTTTGGAGAGCGGCTTGCGTTTGCCGGTCAACCAGTCGAGCAGGCCCATGATTCTGTCTCCCGCGGGTCGCGATGTCAGTCGGCTTCGGGTTCCCGCTGCTTGGGCTTTACCTGGGCGGTGGCCTCTTTGGCCGGAGCGACATCGGTTGGCGACGTTTGGCCGGCGGCCGAGGATTTCAGTTTGGCGGCCTGCGCCTCGAACTCGGCCAGGATGTCGGCCTCTTCGGGCGTAACGGCCTGGTCGGAGGTCGCTCGATTCACCGTTCGCACGGTCTCGTACGCTCCTTCAAGCTCCTCCAGCGCGCTTTCGGCGGCGGCGGCGGCCTCGGTGATCTCCTCGGAGGCGGGCAGCCCCGACGGCCTGGCCGTCTGAACCACCTCCAGATTGTGCACCTGTCGACCCAGGATCTGACTCTGCTTGCTGAGGATGCCGACCTTTTCGTTTTGGAGCGCGATTTCTTGGCGTATCTGGGCAACTCGGGATGCGAGTCGGCGTTTCACGGATAGTGCATCCGCCGAGGCGCCTTCCTTGAGCAATTGGCTTTCCTGGGTCACCAGCTCATCCAAGGCCTTCTCCAGATTCCGTCGTTCCTCGTCGATCTCGGCTTGCTTGGCCCGCAGATCGCGAATCTGCTCGTCGGGAGTCGCCTGACGGCCCAGGAGCCGTCTGAAGAACTCGAGAATCGACATGGGCTGAGCCTCCTTGGTGGCCGTGGTTGTACGGAACAGGATACTTGTTCGATCATTCCGCGTCACGTGGTACCTGCGGTCCTCATTTGCCAATTGGGCAAACGCCTCTTCGACGATGCTCGGCGCCACACCCTGCGCCTCCGCCACTTCGGCGGCCGACACCCCTTGGTACAGCAGCGTTGGTCGGCTGCAACGCAGGGCCTGTTGGACGCGGGCCAATTTCTGCGGTCGGCTTTCGGGATCGAATAGCTCACGGGCGGCTTCCCTGAGATCACCGCATATCGGTGTGGTCCGCCAACCGCCACCGGGAAGGGGTTCCGTCAGCACCACGGAGAGGCCGGGTCGCGAAAAGGCGGTCGTTCTGGCTTCGTGTGTGAATCCGCTGGGACTGCAGACCCCCAACACCTGTGTGATCGGGCGGTTCGCCACGTACCTCGCGAGGTGCTCTTCCAGTTCCGTCCTGTCGATGGGGGGGAGAGTCGAGGGGTCTTGCGAGGCATCGCGGGACCCGGCATCCAGGCAACGCGACAGTGAACACACGACGGAGGCGGTAACGGCGGCAGCTTGTCTTCGCCCCAGCCCATACCATGGACGTATGTAGGACCTGAAGGTGACGCTGCGGTTTTGGGGCAACCGGTCCAGCAGGTTCAAGTCATACATTTGGCGGGACATCATCATAGCGCGGAGTCGTTCCCGCTCATTGCTCTCGATGACGCGAGCGGAGAGCCTGCCTGGAAGCCATACCGGTCGAATTCGGATGTTTCGCTGCACGGCGGTCAAGAACTCGGACTCGACCTGACGGGCTTTTTCGAGGGATGCGATCATGGTGTCAGAGGTTCGTACGGGTTGCCTCACTTAGGTCAACGTGCTGCCGCACCGGCAGCAGTACGTGGCTTCCGGTCGGTTGGCCTTACGGCACTTGGGATTGGGACACACCGACTCGGTCACCTGCCTTTCGGGAATGTCGGATTCCGGCTCGCGCCCCAACGGGAGTCCGCTCTCGGCCGAGTCTGATGCCGTCTGCCCTTGATTCCACGGAGGAAGGGCGGAGTCAGATTCATGGGCCCCGCCTGTCATTAGACGTAGCATCGCACCCATCACGCGCACGATGAGTATCAGGACGATCGGCGAGATGATCAGCAACAGGCAAGGCACGAAGGCGGCGTTCATGATTCGTATCCTGAGGCGTCACCCCATGAGAGAGAATGAGACGGATCCTACCGATCGAGATGCTGCAGCGACCCTCCACAGAGAATGCAGTATTTGTCATGGCCATCGGTATAGGCCCCGCACTTCGGACAACGTCGCGGGTGGGGGTTCAATTGATATCGACAATGGATACAGAAGTTATCGGTTGCATCGATATTGCCCTGGCACCGTGGACAATGCAACCCCGATTGGGGCGCCGCCCGGGGCATGGGTCGGGCCGGGGGCACGGGAGACACGAGTCGGGCGCGAGGCACGGTGCTCCGCGTCGTCCAGCGATCCAATTCCGACAGCATCTCCTCGGCCGAGGAAAACCGCCTGTCCAGTCCGGTGTAGCACCGTCCAAAGAAATCATCGACCCATTTGGGCAACTCGCGCCGAAGATGGGTGGGGAGATCGCCGCCCTGCGGGCGCTTGCCGGTGATCATCTCGAAGAAGACCACCCCGCACGCGTAAAGGTCCGCCCTTGCGTCAACGGAAAGCCCATCCCGCTGTTCGGGGGCCATATAGGCCATCGTCCCGGAGATGCTCCTACCGTCTTCCGTCATCAGGCTACCGGATTGGAGGATCGAGTTCGTTGTGAGACGTTCCGCTTGGCCCAGACCGAAGTCGGTGATGCGAACGGATTCCGCCGTCAGGTTTTCCAGGTTACCGTTCGTGGCGATCAGCACGTTGGCCGGTTTGACGTCTCTATGGACGACGCCGTTTGCGTGAGCCGCCGACAACGCCTGAAGCATTCCGCGTAGCAGGGCGACGGCCGCGTCCAACGGGAGTCCCGACGTATGCCTTGCGATGACGTCCTGCAAGGACGGACCGTCCACGAACTCCATGATCAAGTAGGGGGGAGTAGCATACGGATCGAGGCCTATCGCGCGAACGATGTTCGGGTGTCTGATGCCGTGGATGGTCACGCCCTCGCGCTGAAGATTGCGAACGTACTGGGCGTCGGTGGCGATTTTGACGGCCACGATCTGGTCTTCCCAGATATGATGGCGGGCCTTCCATACCTCGCCGAAACTCCCGGCTCCGACGCGGTTCAGCAACAGGTACTCGCTGATACGGTCACCCGGCTGCGGCTGGTTCATAGGCCAGTTACTTTCGTTCTCGTGGGAACAGCTCTCTCGGCAGGGGCCCCAACGACATCCGCGGGACAACTGCACGAAACCCAGCATACTACGTGATATTCTAGCAGTTTGTGCGGCATGCAACGACCGGAAAGAGGCCGGCGAACCCGACTCACACTTGGAGAGGGGCATTGGGTCTGCTGTCGATCCGGGCCGGGGGTGGGATGCATGAGAAACCGATCGGGTAGGAGGCTGATCCATGTGTTGAAAGGATCGGTTGCGTAGGTGCTGAAGACACGCGTCCACTGACGGTGGGGAGTCTGGCGAAAGCGGCTCACCCTGATTGAGGTCCCAAAGGAATCTGTCGGGGATCGTGAGCGAGTCCGTGCGAATCTTCTTGACATCCCGACAAGCGCCGGTAATATGTCAATCATTGCGGGTGCCCCAGGGATTGGGGCAAGAGGGAAGGCCGTGAGATTCGGCCGCGGACGCGCCGCTGTAACCGGTGACGACCGCCGCGATGGAACCACTGTTTCGCTGTGGATGCGGAATGGGAAGGTGCGGCGGAAGGACGACCCGGAAGCCAGAAGACCTGCCTGCAATCAACTTGGTCAGGCTCTCGCGGTTAGGGCCGTCCGGATCATGCGGGTTTTGCAGAGCCAACAGACCCCGGACACTCGAACGGCGAGAACCGGGGTTTTTCTTTGGCCGGTCGACGTCGGCAGGGTGGTTAAGCTGTCCCCAGGTGCGATTCGTCCGGCGAAGGTTCCCGCCGCGTTGTCGACGATGTGCGTTTGCGCCCTGGCGGCATCGTCGCTCACAAGTCGGGCAGTAGGATACCAGACACCACGGTAGCGTGAAGACAAGAATGAGGCGCCGACGATTAGGCCCGCCGGCGCCCCTGACGGAGAAAACTGGGTAGCCTCTCCGTACTCGAACGATCCTAACGCATTTCCCGCGTTTGAACAATCAGCTCCGGGTGCGGACTCTCCGCAGGCGCGGCCAAAGACCCCTTGGGGTTCCTTTCCGGCGGGCCCTCTCGGCATACCCCTCCTACTCGTGGCCGACTGGTGAAGGAGGTGCGTCATGGCCAAGACGGGTGATTGACACCGAACGAAGCGGCTCCAGTGCGATTACACGGACTGAGAGGTGACCGCCTGTTCAAACGGCGGCTCTCGTGGTGTCGTCGGCACGTTCAACGGCCGGCGGCATTGTCGGCTACACGACGTGGCGGCAATCGGGCTGGGGACCGTTGCGGTTGCGGAAATGGGGTCCGGCGGGTGCGTGTTCCGACCCTGGCGGGCCGGTTGAGGTTTCGAGGTTGACAGTTTGCCAAGGAGTAACGAAGTGAAGAGCGTTTGCAGTATGCAGGGCGTGTTGGAGGTGGCGGCCATCGCGATGCTGATCTCGGTGGCCTCCAGTCAAGCCGGTGTCTACTCGGCGCCGTCGAACGACCCGACGAATACGTACGATTCCCCGATCAGCAAGAGCAGTCCGTTGATTGTCGAATGGGCCGACAAAGTGATCGACTATTCGCCGGCGCCGGGCGTCGCCCCGGCCTACCAGAACCCCGTGACGGGCTACGGGTCGCTTGGGGATCTGACGCAGGCTCAGATCGACGCCGGCGTGCAGCCCGGGCGCATCACGGTCGGGTTCCCCACGGGAATTGCCGATGGGCCCGGCGCGGACTTCGCGGTGTTCGAGAACGGTTTCGCCTACGGCAGTCCCAATGGCTTGTTCATGGAACTGGCCTTTGTGGAGGTTTCGAGCAACGGGGTCGACTTCGCGCGATTCGACTGTATCTCGACGAACACGGCGCCGGTGGCCGGTAGCGGCGGGTTCTCGGGTTGGGATACGACGAACGTGTACAACCTGGCCGGCAAGCACCTATCGGGTTGGGGTACGCCCTTCGACCTGAGTCAGCTCGCCGATCATGTCCTCGTGCGGAGCGGGCTGCTCGACTTGTCGAACGTTCAATATGTTCGCCTGGTCGACATCCCCGGTACGGGCTTCTACAAGGACTCGCTCGGAAATCCGATTCTCGACGCCCATCCGACGACCGGCTCGGGCGGATTCGACTTCCGGCTGAGCGAGGGGATTGCCGTGATCAACGTGGTACCGGAGCCCGCCACGATGCTGTGCTTGGGTTTGCCAGGCGTTTTGGCCCTGCTGAGGCGAAGGAAGTAGGCGGGACGCGGACACAAAAGCGAGGGAGTACCTCGCACCACAAGGAGAAGATGATGAAAGCATTGATGACGGTTGTTGCGGTTCTGACGTTTTCGGGCGTGGCCGGCGCCGCGCCGTATCTCTTTCAGGGTGTTTACGTGGACGTGGAGGCGTGGGTCGGTTCGGGTTCGAACGAGACGATCCTGGTGGTCGACTGGAACACGTTGGACAACGGTCCGAATACGGTCAGTGAGTCGCACGCCTTCGGGTTCCGTTGGAACGGGACGGCGTACGAGTCGGACATGTTGGCGGCGTTCGACAATGCCGGCATTTTGACCGTGACGACAGGTTACGGCGGCGCGTTTCTCAACAACATCGGCTACATCGACGAGGAGGAACCCTACGGCGCCCACCTGCACATCGAGGAGGGGAGTTGGAATCTGGCCAGTACGACCAATCCTCATGCCCGTTGGGGTACTTGGGGCAACTCGGAATGGGACTTCAACAGGGGCGGTCTGTCTTCGGAGCTTCTGGCGAACGGCCAGTTCGAGGGCATCAACGCCATCCTGTGGTTCGGCTCGTTGCCGGCGTATGCGAATGACCAGTTGAACATTCCGATCGTGGTCCCCGAGCCGGCAGCAATGCTGCTCCTCGGTCTGGGCGGTCTGGGTTTCTTGCGACGAAGACCATTCTGCTAGAGCAGAAAGGAAGGGACATCCATGTACAAGATGACAGTACGACTGATGGTCGTTGGATTTCTGATGACTCGGATTGCCGCGGGTTAAGTCGACAACAACCGGAGCCGGTTCCATCAGCATCGGATCCGGCGAGTACGTCTATCGCTTTGGCGCCGACACGGGAGCTACCGTTCGGCTCAACCCTATCACCTGACGATGTTGGGGGCGCACGGCGAGACCTACGCCACCGTCGTCAATGCCGCCCCAACGATCGTTCCGGGCCTGGGCCTCAACGGCGAAGGCCCGACGAAAGGCAAGGACTGACATGACGCACGACAGAGTTACCGTTGCACTGAGTTGTGTGCTTCTGTGTGGGAGTGCGGCCCAGGCGGACCCGAATGATCCAAACGATCCAAACGCTTATGCTACCCAAGTTGTTTCGTACATTCCCGGAACGGGAATCGGGGGGGACTGGATCACCGGAAGGCCGTTCAACGATCCCAACTGCGCCCTCGGGCGGCCGACGGTCGATACGACGGGCGATGCTTGGTATATCCCGCTCGACATGCCCGCGCCGGTTGTCCACGTGTATCCGGCCTTCCGATCATACGAACTGGTTACGATCGGCAACGGCGGCCAGTTGACGATCACGTTTAGCCATCCGGTGGAAAACGACCCTCGCAATCCGTATGGGGTGGATTTCGTGGTCTTCGGGAACGCCTCTCAGGTTATCGACGGCGTCAACGGCTGGACGAACGGCGATCCCAACTCCGTTACCTGCGGTATGGGCCTGTTCAAGGAACCCGGAATCGTCAGCGTCGCGCAGGACCCGAACGGTCCGTGGTACACGTTCACCGACGGTCCGTGGGCCGACGATTGGGGCCCCACGCTGGGCCGCGTGCCCGTGGACGACCCAAACGATGCCGATCCTAACCTGGGAACGTGGAACGTCTATTGGGGCGGCCCAGCCAATCCGACCCGGCCGATCGATCCGAACAATCCGAATGTCTCGGAGTCGGGCTTTATCGGGAAGACCGTCCGGCAGATGTGCGACGCCTACAACGGGTCGGCCGGGGGGACGGGCTTCGACATCGGCGTCTTCGGCCTCGACTGGATCCAGTACGTTCGGGTCCAAGACAAGCCCGGCAGCTCGGCGACGACCGAGATCGACGCCTTTTCCGACGTGGCGCCGGGTGTCGTACTCGACTTGACGATCGTCAACCCAAGCTGGGGCGAGGTGACGCTGTCTCCTGATCCGGTGGCCAACCCGCCGATAACGTACTTTCCGAACGAGGTGGTCACGCTGACCGCGGTTCCCATAGAAGGCAAGGCCTTCAGGCACTGGGTGATCTACGATCCGAACCATCCCGGGGATGCCAATTTCGCGATCGAAGACGGCAACACCGTTACGACGATCGTGATGATGTGTGATCGCCAGGTGGAGGCCGCGTTCAAGTGCGGTAGCGGGCTCGGGCTTGCCTTTCCGCTTCTGTTGGCCGGCGTACTGCTTGCCTTTGCGGCCCGGCGAGGGCGGCGGTTGAGGTAGGGTTCGTGCGATTGGTGGGGACGCGGCGCACCCCAGAGGACGCCGCGTCTCCTCCGCGTTGCTTCAAATCCCATCGGAGGCTCGGATCGATGCGCCTGATCCGCGGGTTTACATTGATCGAGCTGCTTGTGGTGGTCGCGGTCGTCGCCCTGCTCCTGTCCGTCTTGCTTCCGGGGTTGGGGCGCGCGAGGGCGCACGCGCGGGGCGTCGCGTGTCTGAGCAACCTGCGTCAGATGGCCCTTGCGGCGTACCACTACGCCAACGACCAGAACGACTACTATCCGATCGCCTTCTTGAATATGGACGTCAGCACGCCGGGCAAGGTGGTGCATCGCTACTGGGATTTCTTTGTCACCAAGGACTGGTCGACCGATTCGTACTCGGTCCGGCCGGGGTTCCTCTGGCAGGGCAAGACCATCATGAGAATCCAGCAATGCCCGTCGTTTGACGGCAGTGCCAATTCGCCCGGCGATCCCTACACGGGATACAACTACAACACGAGCTACATCGGCGGGCAGATCGGATATGTACCGGGGCTCGGCTCCAATGACTTCATCCCGCCGGCGCGGATCACAGACGTGCGTCGCCCCGATCGGTGCGCGCTTTTCGGCGACGGCCAGTACGCTTCCGGTGCGAACAAGTTCATGCGATCCCCGTGGCCCGGCCTCCGCGATCCGGGTTTCTTCGGTCGCGCCGCGGGTACGCAGGGGTACCGTCATCTCGACAAGACCAACGTCGCCTGGTGTGACGGTCACGCCGACTCCAGGAAAGATGTCTTCAAAGAGACCGATCCGGCGGAGAAGGACAATGTCGCCAAGGGAACGGGGTTTCTCGCACCGGACAACAGGCTCTATGCCTTGGACCCGGACGCGATCGATCCCCATGACCCATCGTAGGTTGTCATGGAGGAAGACCTCATGAATTCAGGAACGTTGACGGACTTCATTTCAGTCGAGGGGAATTCGCAGCGGGTGGAGCCGTCCGCAAGTCAGGCTGCTGCCGCACCATGCACCACGGAAAGTAGCAGTCTGCGTCGAGGGTACGTCCATGTCTACACCGGTAACGGCAAGGGCAAGACCACGGCTGCGCTCGGTCTGGTGCTTCGCGCCGTGGGCGCCGGTCTACGTGTGTGTTTCGTGCAGTTTCTCAAATGCACGCCGTCCAGCGAGATACGGGTGTTGGAGCGGTTTCCCGGTCAGATCACGATCCGGCGATTCGCCTGCTTCGCCGGTATGGAGCCGCGAGATGGCGACATCGAGGCGTCTCGGCAGGAAATGACCGAGGTCCGTCGCATGGTGCGGTCCGGCGAGTACTCATTGATTGTCCTCGATGAGGCGAATGTCGCCACCCAGTTCGGGCTGCTGGATGTTGAAGACCTGCTTGACCTGATCGACACGCGCCCGCCCGAGTCGGAGCTTGTAATCACCGGCCGTTACGCCCACCCCAGAATCCTCGACCGGGCCGACCTGGTCACGGAGATGAATGAGGTCAAGCACTACTACAGACAGGGGGTCATGGCGAGGGTAGGCATCGAAAGGTGACGTCCGAATGTGTCGGGTTGTTGCTGTCTCAGACTGGGAGATGACCGGATGACACGTACTTATCCGAGGGTCACGCTGGTTCGTAGCACCTCGCGGCCCTCCGAATTGATCGCAGCCGCAGCGAAGCTCTGTTACGCCCGCGACGCCGAGAGCACTCTGAAGCAGGACGGCCCTGAGGCGGAGAGCTTTGTCGCTTTGTTGAAGGCCCTTGGGCACATGAGTCCGATCGAGCATGCGTCATTCACGTTTTACATCGAGGGCGTTTCTCGAGCGATGACGCACCAACTCGTCCGCCACCGGATTGCCAGCTATTCTCAGCGCAGCCAACGATATGTCGGGCACGGGGATTTTGACTATGTGGTTCCCCCGCAGTTGGAGGGGAAAACGGTGTCCGTGGACGGAGAGGTAGTTGATGCCGTCGCGTACTTCGAGGAGACGATGAGCCTCATCGCCGATCGATACCGCAAGCTGAATGAGGCCCTGGGCCGGAACGGCGAGAAGAGCAACGAGGATGCCCGATACGTGCTTCCCAACGCGTGCGAGACCAAGATCGTCGTGACGATGAACGCCCGGCAACTGCTCCATTTTTTCGAGGAACGGCTGTGTCGGCGGGCACAGTGGGAGATCAGGTCCGTGGCGGACGAGATGTTGTGTCTTGCGAAACGGGAATTGCCGTCGGTGTTTCTCCATGCAGGGCCGAAGTGTGTGCGCGCAGGCCGGTGTCCGGAGGGAAGAATGACGTGCGGGAAGCACGCGGAAATGCGGCGAACATACGCCGGCAGCGAGGAGCTCAGGTGAGGCCCGCCCGAGACCACGTCGCTCCTCTTGGCGGGGGTGCGGCGGGTAAGGGGGCACGATATGCAGAGTCATGTGCTGAGAGTCACGGATGTGCCTCGCATTTCGGTCTTACCGAACAGGCAGATCGTTCTTCAACGGTTGGGGTATTCCGCGCGATCCACGGTTGTTTCCCCGGCTGAGATGGAAGGCATGGAGGAAGTCATTACTACCGCACGATCGCTTTGCGAGGCCCGCGGCCGTCTGGCCTATACGAATATCGTTGTGTCAGGGTCGGTGGTGGTGGGCGACGGGATTGAACCCATGAAATCGGCCCACTTGGCGACGGTGTTGGCCCGCAGCAGCCAAGTCGCCATCCTGGGGGTGACGGTCGGGACTCGGGTCATGGAGCGGATCCACTTGCTCACGGAGGCGGGGCGGTTGACGGAGGCGGTCATTCACGACGCCGTGGCCTCCGAGGCCGCGGAGGCGGCCATGGCGTACCTACACAAGTACGTTCGCCAGGATCGCAGCCGGTTTGGCCAGGGGGTGACGCGACGATACAGCCCCGGTTACGGAGACCTTCTGCTTGTGGAGCAGCGCAAGCTTCATGAAGCACTGCGGATGCAGGATCTGGGTGTGATCCTGTCGTCCCACTATATGCTGATACCGGAGAAGTCGGCCCTGGCGATCGTCGGAATCGAGAGGACAACGTGAGTCCCGAGCAACTTCACGCCCGTTTGGCTGAAAGGGTGGTACTGTTGGATGGTGCCACGGGTACCGAGTTTCAGCGGCGCGGTCTTCCGGCGGGCGTGTGCCCGGAATTGTGGGCCGCGCAGAACCCTGCCTGTGTCCGGGAAATTCATGTTGGATACTTCGAGGCGGGATCGGATGCCGTTTATAGCTGCACGTTTGGGGCGAATCGATTCAAGCTCGCCGAGTACGGCATTCGGCCGGGATCAGTGTCGGCCTTGAACGAACGTCTGGCCGGTATCTCCCGGTACGTCGTTCCGCCCGGCAAGCTTTTGGTGGGCGACATTGGTCCGACGGGACATCTGGTGGCGCCGTTCGGCGAGTTACCTTTTGAGGACGCGGTCGAAGCCTTCGCCGAGCAAGTCCGCGGCCTGGTTGCGGCCGGGGTCGACCTCCTTGTAGTCGAGACCATGATGGACATACAGGAAGCGCGAGCGGCCTTGATCGCCTGCCGGGAAACATGTGACCTTCCCGTCCTCGTCAGCATGACGTATGACGAAAGCATCCACACGTTGACTGGAACGGTCCCGGAAGCGGCGACGGTCATTCTTCAGTCGCTGGGCGCATTCGCCGTAGGCTGCAACTGTTCGACCGGTCCCGACGCCATGAGGACCGTGCTGGATCGCATGAGGCCTGTCGCTCGCGTGCCGTTGTTTGCCAAGCCCAATGCCGGTTTGCCCATCCTCCGACAGGGCAAGACGCTGTTCGACATGGACGCCGAGACGTTCGGTCGGAAGACGTCATTTCTGGTCGAAGCCGGCGCGGGCATCCTGGGGGGCTGCTGCGGTACAGGAGCAGATCACATCCGCGCGCTTTCCGCGCAGGCCTACGGTCTCAAAACGCCGGCCGTCGGCCGGCCGTCGCAGTTGCACTTGTCCTCGCCTCGGAAAGTCGTTTCACCGGGGCCGGCCAGGCCGCTGACGGTGATCGGAGAACGCATCAATCCCACCGGCAAGAAGAAGCTCCAGCAGGCGCTACGGGAGCGCGACTACACCGAAGTCCTGCTCTTGGCGTCAGAACAGGCTGCGGCCGGGGCACAGCTCCTGGACGTCAACGCCGGCATGAGCGGCATAGATGAAATCCGGGTTCTGCCGGACCTCCTTCAAACGCTCAGCGTCGCTGTCGACAGTCCCCTTGTCCTGGATTCGTCCTCGCCGGAGGTGCTGGCGGCGGCGTTGCGCGAGTATCCCGGGCGGGCGCTGGTCAATTCGGTCTCCGCCGAGCGCAAGAAACTGCACGATCTGTTGCCGATCGCGACCCGATACGGTGCGGCAATTCTGGTGTTGCCTCTCGACGACGATGGCGTTCCAGGAACGGCCCGCGAACGGGCCGAGCGTGTGCGGCTCATCGCTCGTGAGGCGGAACTCCTCGGTTGTCTGCGCCACGATTTGGTGGTGGACGGACTCGTGATGACGATCTCCAGTTCCTCGAATGCCGCGCAAGCGGCGCTGGAGACAGTGCAATGGGCCTCGCAGGAATTCGGCGTGAACACCATCCTCGGCTTGTCCAACGTATCGTTCGGCCTACCGGCCAGACCGTGGCTGAACGCGACGTTTCTGGCCATGGCCGTTGCGCGAGGGCTTACCATGGTCATCGCGAACCCCTGCGAATCCACGTTCGCCTCGGTGGTACGAGCCAGTGACGCCCTTCAGGCGGCCGATCCCGGTTGCCTTCGCTATATCACGCATTTTTCCCGCCCGTCGGATGGATTGTTGGTTACGCCTGCCGGTCCGGCGGAGGCGTGTCGCCAAGCCGTTCTGCAGGGCCATCGAGAACGGATCGGCTCATTGGTTCGCGAGGCGCTGGACAGAGGCTTGTCCCCGTACTCGCTGATCGAGGAGCAGCTGATCCCCGCCCTCATCGACGTCGGCGACCGCTTCGAGCGCAAGGAGTACTTTTTGCCGCAGCTCATGCTCTCGGCGGAGACCGTTCAGAAGGCGTTCGAGCTCCTGGAGCCTCTGCTGGATGAGGCCGGAAAGACAAAGATCGGCAAGGTGGTTGTCGCGACCGTTCAGGGCGACGTGCACGATATCGGGAAGAATATCGTCGCCTTGATGCTTCGCAATTACGGTTTCGACGTGATTGATTTGGGCAAGGACGTGCCGACCGAGGAGATCCTCCGTCGGGTCCGACAGGAACGCGCGCACATTGTCGGTCTGTCGGCGCTGATGACCACAACCATGACCGAGATGGAGGAAATCATCGATCGTGCCAGGGCCGAACGGCTTCAAGTGAAGTTCATGGTCGGCGGAGCGGTGGTCACCGAGGAGTACGCCAGGCAAATCGGGGCCGACGCGTATGCTCGCGACGCGGTCGGCGCCGCCAAGGCCGCCCGGAGCCTGATGGAGCAGCAAGCCAAGCAGGGTTCGAACAGTTCGTCCGGAGAGAGTTCTGGTGGCAACCCGCCGTCCACGTAAAGAAGCTGCTCGGTGCTTGCCATCCAGAGGGGCCGATTCCCGACTTAGGACGGGCGGGGTCTTGAGGCCGAGCCTCCGCGAGCGTATCCTCTGGGACCGTTGAAAGTCGACGCGAGAGCAGGAGCGTCCGTCATGAGAGGTCCGGTCAGAAGCACGATCGTGTCCCTGTTGCTAGCGGGGGGGATGTGTGCTGCCCAGACGATGTCGCCGGAAAAGCGGCGGGAATTCGCGGAGCAGGCGGCGATCGCCGACGGCTATCGTCAACTCCGGCTGAAGATCGGCGCAATGAAGGTCGACAACTCTCAAACCGTGGGTGATATCGCGGCCGGTTCGTCCGCAATGGCGATCGCCCTGCGCCGGTTGGTGGCGAAGGCGGAACGTGTTGGTTCGACGCGCTACTACTCGAATGGCGACGCGGAAGTCGATCTCAAGCTTTCTCTTCGGCCGGTTCTTGAGGGGTTGTTGAAGGCGGAGAGCGTCGAGTCCGTCGGCACCGCGACAAGACCTTTGAACCTGGACGCTCGGATCAAGGAGGCAGAGGCCGAACAGGTCACGGTTACGGGGTTTGGCAGCGCTCCGACGGACGATGAATTGACGGATCCTCCGGGCTGGCCCGGGGCGAAGGATGCGGGCGATCTGCCGCCGCCCGGCTGGGCCAATGTGCAGGCGGCGGGTTTCCAGGCGGCCGAACGGGCGGCGGAACTGGATGCACTCGAGCACCTGGGGCGGCAGATCGAGCAGCTTCGGATGGAACGTTCTCGGACGGTGGGGGATTGGGCGGCTGCGGTACCGGCCGTGGCGCAGGGACTCCGCCGGCCTTTCAGCGGCGTTCGGTTGACCAAGTCGGAGTATCTTCCGGAGCAGGTGTGTCGGATCTATGCCGAGGTTGACATCCCGGCCGTCATTACGAGGTTGAAGCAGCTTCGTGGCCAGGTTGACCCGAAGGTGGATGTCACGGATTCGGACGTCGACGGCATTGCCCGATTGTCCACCGTCGAGCGGCTGCGGGCGGCGGGGTACGGGCTGCCTCCGGCATCGTTGTTGCGTCAGAATCCGTACGCCGTGGTCGAACTTGACGAGCCCGAGTGGGCCAAGCAATCGTTGAGAGCGACGGCGGCGGGCTCGATACCCCGTCTTGACTCGTCGGAGGATCGCCTGATCGACTTGGCGGTGCAGGACGCCCGGATTGCCGCCCAACTTCGACTGGCCGAGCAAATGGATACGTTGGAGTTGCCCGGCGGGGGAAAGGTGCAAGCGTTTCTCAGTAGCCACGAGAACCTATCGGAAGACATCTTGCGTTTCCTGAGCGGGGCAAGGACGATTGAGGGGCCGACAATCGATCGGGGGGCGCGTCGGGTGTCGTTGACGCTTGAATTGCCTCTCGAGCGGCTCTGGTTGATTCTGCGGCAGGCGATTCCTGCAGTGGAGGCGACCACGAAACCTTCCGCCCGATGATCCCGCGCCAACGTGGGCGGACGCTTCGGGGGATCTTCCCGGTTCGTCGGACGATTATGAAAGAACGCGGGGCAGACTGAATCTGCCCCGCGGCGTGTATTGCGTGAACGGTCTCCGGACTCGTCGCTCGTGGCCCTCAACTGTCGTAGTAGAGGGCGAACTCGTAGGGATGGGGTCGCAGGTGAATCGGGTTGAGTTCCTTCTCCCGCTTCCACGTGACCCAGGCCTCGATCAGATCGCTGGTGAAGACGCCTCCCTTGGTCAAGAAGTCGTGATCTTTCTCGAGGGCATCGATGGCTTCTTCCAGCGAGCCCGGAGTCTTGGGCGTGGACTTCAACTCTTCCTTTGTCATCTCATAGATGTCGCGCTCGAGCGGCTTGCCCGGGTCAAGCTTGTTCTGGATGCCGTCGATCGCCGCCATCAAGATGGCCGGAAACGCCAGGTAGGGGTTGCAGGTCGGATCGGGACAACGGAACTCCAACCGTTTGGCCTTCGGACTCTTGGAATACATCGGAATCCGGATGCCGGCGGAGCGGTTGCGGGCCGACATACAGAGGTTGACGGGGGCCTCGAAACCCGGGACCAGCCGACGATAGGAGTTGGTGGTCGGGGCGGCGAACGCCAGAATGGCGGCGGCGTGTTTCAGAATGCCGCCGATGGCGTAGAGGGCGAGATCCGTCAGACCGGCGTACTTATCGCCCGCGAAGAGCGGCTTGCCGTCCTTCCACAAAGAGAAGTGGGTGTGCATGCCGCTGCCGTTGTCCTCAAAGACAGGCTTGGGCATGAACGTCACGGTCTTGCCGTGGCGGCGTGCGACGTTCTTACAGATGTACTTGTACCACAGGAGCTGGTCGGCCATTTTGAGCAGGCTTTGGAACTTCATGTCGATCTCGCTTTGGCCGGCCGTTGCGACCTCGTGATGATGCGCTTCAACAACGATGCCGACCTTGCGCATTTCGTAGACCATTTCGCCGCGCAGGTCGTGGTAGGTATCCGTCGGGCTTACCGGGAAGTAACCGCCTTTGAAGCTGGGCTTGTATCCCAGGTTCGGTTCCTCGATCCGCGCGCTGTTCCAGGCGCCTTCCACCGAATCGATCTGGTACATGCCCCGATGCTGATTTTGCTCGAATCGCACCTCATCAAAGATGAAGAATTCAGGCTCCGGACCGAAGAAGGCGGTGTCGGCGATGCCGGTTTGCCTGACGAACTCCTCGGCCTTTCGCGCGACGAAGCGCGGGTCGCGCGTATAGTCCTTCCGCGACTCCGGATCGACGATGTTGGCGATCACGCTGACGGTCGGTTTGGCGAAGAAGGGGTCCAGCACGGCGGTGTTGGGATCGGGCACGGCCATCATGTCCGACTTCTCAATGCCCTGCCACCCGCGGATCGACGATCCGTCGAAGCCCAGTCCCTCCACAAACGTGCCTTCGTCGAGCACGTCGATCGGGAATGAGCAGTGTTGCCACGTGCCCAATAGGTCGACAAACTTCAGGTCGACCATCTCGGAGCCATGTTTCTTGGCGAATTCAAAGAACTCTTTCGGCGTCATCTCTTGCTCCTTATGAGTTTTCAGTTTGCCCCTGGTGTGATGCGCAGGTGCGCGACGCACACGCATACGGCGTCACAGGAATCCGACTTCTTCCCTTCGGATTCGACTCGGTGGGCGGACGAGTCATCGTGGCGTCCGACACTATAGTCATTCCCGACCGTGTCAACAACCGTTGCCTTTCGGCGTCGAGGGCCCTAGCAGGATGCTCGCGGTCCCTGACGCCCCGGTTCCGTTGAAGCATCGATCCTTTCGAGCTATCCGGGACCCCGCAATCCTTGTGCCACCGGGTCGAAACGCATCATGTTCCCGAACGTCATGAGGTTAGGTGATTCACGGGGTTCTGGGGTCGATCGATCAAGCTACAACAATGTCTGAATAACAACGCAATCCTACACATAGGTAGGTGTGGCTTACCCTTATCCGATGGCTTGGCCGCCGGACTCACCGGTCCGGATTCGTATGCATTCGGGCAGATCCAGTACGAAGATCTTTCCGTCGCCGATCTGCCCCGTGCATGCGCCCGTTCGAATGGCCTCAATGGTCGGCCGGACGAATTCCTCATTCACGGCGATTTCCAGCTTGACCTTGCGAAGCAGGCACCCCGCTTCCTTGTGACTGCGGTAGACCTCGGCGATTCCTTTCTGGCGACCGCGTCCGACCACATTGGTGACGGTGACGAGGTGAATCTCCTTTTCCGTCAGCCGGTTGAGGACCTCATCCAGCCTGTCGGGTTGTATAACCGCGATGATGTATTTCATTGAGCCGGCTCCTTTAATCAATAACCGTGTAGGCGGCCTCTTTGTGTTGCGTGAGGTCCAATCCGATTCGCTCGTCGTGCTCGGAAACCCGAAGGCCGACCAGGACATCGACCAGCTTGAACAAGAGCACGGACATGACGAGTGAGAAGACCATCGTGACCAGCACCGCCTTGATCTGTATCCACAACTGGGCGGGGTTTCCGCAAAAGAGCCCGTCTGCACCGGCCGAATTCACCGCCTTGTCGGCCCACAGGCCGGTGGCGATGGCGCCCCAGGTCCCGCCTATGCCGTGGACTCCGAAAGCGTCGAGCGTGTCGTCGTAACCGAAGTATGCCTTCGCATACGTGACGGACAGCCAGCAGATCACGCCGGCCCCGAGGCCGATTCCCAGGGCCCCCATGGGCGTTACAAAACCCGCGGCGGGTGTGATCGCCACCAGACCCGCCACGGCGCCAGTAATCATTCCCAGTACGGTGGGACGGCCGTGCTTCAGCCAGTCCAGGAGGGACCACGTGACGCCCGCGCCGGCCGTCGCCGTGTGCGTGACGACGAAGGCCCCGGCGGCGAGTCCGTTGGCGCTCAGGGCGCTGCCCGCATTGAATCCGAACCATCCGAACCACAGAAGGCCGGCCCCGAGGACGCCGAAGGGCAGACTGTGAGGAGGGGAGATTCCGTTCGGATGTCCTTGACGTTTGCCCAGGAGGAGTGCCGCCGCAAGTGCCGCAATTCCGGCATTGATGTGAACGACGGTGCCGCCCGCGAAGTCCAACGCGCCCTGGGTCCTCAAGAACCCGCCGACTCCCCACACCCAGTGGGCCACGGGATCGTACACGAAGGTTGCCCACAGGAGCGAGAAGAGGCAAAACGCGCCGAACTTCATCCGTTCGGCAAACGCCCCCAGAATCAGCGCCGGCGTGATCACCGCGAACATGGCCTGGAAGATCATGAATGCCTGGTGCGGAATCGTCGCGGCGTAGTCAGGGTTGGGATCGAGTCCGACGCCTCTCAGCCCCCACCATGCCAGGTTGCCGACAAGGCCCTTAACGTCGGGTCCAAAGGCGAGGCTGTAGCCGAAGACCACCCACTGCAAGCTGACCAGACACAGGATCATCATGCACTGCATCAGGATGGACAGGACATTCTTCTTGCGTACCAGGCCGCCGTAGAAAAACGCCAGGCCGGGGGTCATCAGCATGACGAGGGCGGCGCTGATCAGAACCCAGGCCGTGTCGCCCGAGTCGATCTTCGCCGGGGGTTGGACCGGCGGAGCCGTCTGGGCATGCGCGGTCGATCCCGTCGTCAAGAACAGGAGAAGGAATGCCAATACGGGGACGAGCGGTTGAGTGATGTTCACGTTCTGCTCCTGCTGTCTGATCGTCGGGCGTTTTCGCACGGTCGGTTGTTGCGAACGCACCGATCACATGGCCTTGGATGAGCCATTTGCGTGCCAGGGGCCCAGCAGGGTGGCGCGAAAAGGGACAACGTGCTCAGGCAGAAGGGGTTACGACGACATGGGTGAATCGACGCGAGTGTACGATGGTCGAATCTAAGCTACCTACTCGTATGTCGGCATATCATGTCCTACACAGGGGTACGATATCGTTTCGGATCGATGGCGTGTTTGGCCACCCGAAGGCCCATCAGCCTTTCGGTGAGCCCCAGGGCCCGCGCCGCCTTGGCCTTGTTGCCGCGAGCGGACTTGAGCGCGTCGATGATGAGTTCGCGTTCGACGTTGTCCAGAGCGGCTTGGAGATTGCCGGTGACCCGTGTTCCGCTGCCTTCGGCCGTCTGCAGCGTAGGCGGCAGATGGTGTCCGTGGATGACATCATCGGTGCTCAAGAGGACCGCACGTTCCATGCAATTTTCAAGCTCCCGCACATTGCCCGGCCAATGGTAGCTCATGAGCATATCGATGGCCGGAGTGGAAATACGACGGATGGTCTTGTGGTTAATCTTGCTGTACTTCTCAACGAAATAGTCGGCCAGCAAGAGGATATCGGCCTTGCGCTCGCGGAGCGGCGGAATGTAGATGGGAAAGACGTTCAGGCGATAGTAGAGGTCCTGCCGGAAGTGGCCGTTGGAGATCAGTTGCTCCAGGTCGCGATTCGTGGCCGCCAGCACGCGAACGTCCGTCTTGATCGTCTGGGCGCCGCCGACCCGCTCGAATTCCTTTTCTTGAAGCACGCGCAAGAGCCGGATTTGGGTGGCGTGGGAGAGGTCGCCGACTTCGTCCAAGAAGAGCGTGCCTCCGTGAGCGAGCTCAAATCGCCCTTTTCGTTGGGCGATCGCGCCGGTGAATGCGCCTTTCTCATGACCGAACAATTCGCTTTCGATCACCGTTTCAGGCAGAGCGGCGCAACTGACCTTGATGAAAGGACGGGCGGCTCGTTCGCTGTTGTAATGGATGGCATGGGCGACGAGTTCCTTGCCGACGCCGCTTTCGCCGCGGATGAGCACGGTCGCGTCGCTCTTGGAGACCTTGGCGATCAGATCGTAGACGGCCTGCATACCCTTGGAGTTGCCGATGATATTGGCCGGCTTGAAGCGATCCTTCAGTTCCTCCTGAAGACGTACGTTCTCTTCCATGAGGTGCCGGCGCTCCTCTTGGACGGCCCGGCGAAGCCGGATGGCCTGTGCAATCATCGAAGCGATGATCGAAAGAAGCCTGACGTCTTCATCAAGCGATACGGTTTCAGTGAAGAGGCGATCGGCGCTTAATGCGCCCATGACCTGATTGCCCAACTTGATCGGCACGCAAATGAACGAGATGTCCTTTTTGCGGAGACGCTTTCTGGCCCCCGTGCGATTGAGGAACAGCGGTTCGGCGGAGATGCGGGGGACGACCGCCGGCTGACCGCTCTGGACCACCTTCCCCGTGACACCTTCCCCGGGCCTGTAGCGGCCGCGTTCCTGTTGGCTGGCGGACAGTCCGTAGGCCGCCTCGATGAAGATCTCTCCCGTTTCACGGTTCAGCAGGGTCAGCGTGCCGCGCAGCATTCCCATCCGGTTGGCCATGGCCTCCAGGACCGGGTCCACCACCTCCCTCAGATCGAGGCTCCGCCCGAGGGCCTGACTGATCTCGAAAAGCAGCGTGACTTCCTCAACTTCACGTCTGACCTTGGGTTCGCTTGCCTTAGGGCTCATGGACGCCTCACAAACTAATCGCCGACGACTCATACACACTGGAATGATCCTACCAGATCGTAGGCTCAAACGATAGATCCTACTTCCAGCAACCGGCTCTCCGGCCCATTTACTCCAGCCCGGCGTCCGGTAGACTTGCAGCGCGAGCGCATCCGGTGGGGCGGGGGTCGCGGAGAATCGGAAGGACGGCGCCTGTGAACGAGGTGTCCGAAGCATTCATCGTCGCCCGGATTGCCGTGCTGGTGTGGGTTTTTGCTTCCTCCTTGTCCTGCGTGGCGGGAGCGACCGGTCACACGGGGGATGCCGTGTCATGACTTACCGATCGCATCCGTCAACTTCTCAAGGGATGCAAGACAACGCACGAGCTCATCGCCGACTTCAAGGCCAGGGGCATCTGTGAATGCGTCGGACCGGACTATCGCAAGCTCCCCGACCATGTCGCCAGCGGCACAAACGTCCTCGGGGCGCTTCGTCGAATCTTGGCCAAGTGAGGCAAACCGGAGATGCCCCTATCGTTTTCTCTCCCGAATCGGAAAGTCCTTCGATTCCGTCCGGGCCGTCTTCAGGATCGCCTCGATCCTCGCCACGACATTCGGATGCGCGGCGGCGATGTTGTGCTGCTCGCCGATGTCGGTCTTGAGATCGTAGAGTTCGATTGGGCCCTCGATGCCGAAACGGATGGCCTTCCAATCGCCCATTCGGACGGCCTGTTTGAACCCTCGTTCGTGGAACTCCCAGTACAGGTCGTCGTGGCTCTTCTGCGGCTTGGCGAGCAGGGCGGGAAGCATCGAGATCCCGTCGATCGCGGGTGGGGGCCTGACGCCGGCGATCGCAGCGGCCGTCGGCAGGAAATCCCAGAAGGCCCATACCTGGTCGCTCACTGTCCCGGGCGTAATCTTGCCGGGCCAACGAACAATCATCGGGACGCGGATACCACCTTCGTAGAGATCCCGCTTGATACCTCGCAGGGGTCCGCTGCTCCGGAAGAACTCCGGCTTGGCACCGCCTTCGCGGTGTGGACCGTTGTCACTGGAGAAGAAGACCACGGTATGGTCGTCGATACCGAGTTCCTTGAGTACAGCCATGACCTTGCCGACTTCGCCGTCGAGGCGGGTGATCATGGCCGCATGATTTTTCTGTTGCTGCGGCCAGGATTCGTTGGAGTAGGGGGCATCGGTCGGGACCTCCATGCCGTTGCCGGTCTTTGCGCCCAGTTCATTGTTGGCATGAGGCAGTGTAAAGGTCAGGTAGAGGAAGAAGGGGCCCTTACGATGCCGTCGGATGAAGTCGAGTGCTTCTCGAGTGAAGAGGTCGTTTGAGTATTCCTTCTTGGCCCCGTTGAGATTGCCTTCAATCGTAACCTTCTGTTCGTTTCGCCACAGGTACTGTGGGTAATAGTCGTGAGCATGGCCTTGATTGAGGTAACCGAACCACTCGTCAAAGCCTTGCCGATTCGGCACGCCGGGGGTATTCGGTTCACCCAGCCCCCACTTGCCGACGATGCCGGTGACGTACCCCGCCTCCTTGAGCATCTTGGCCACCGTGCGGTCTTCCGGGAGGAGGGGAACGAGCGCGTTTCCACGAACGCGGGCGTGACCGGTGTGCAGACCCGTCATTAGGACGCACCGCGATGGGGCACAGACCGTGCTGCCGGCGTAAGCCTGCGTGAATCGAACGCCCTCACGCGCCAGTCGGTCGAGGTTGGGGGTGCGAATCAGCTTCTGCCCATAGCAACCCAAGTCGCCGTACCCCAAGTCGTCGGCCAAGATGAAGATGATGTTCGGCCGGTTCGTCGAACCGGACTCGGCACCAGCAATACGGTCTGGTAGAGCCATCGATCCGACACCCACCATCAGTATCACCGTTCGCATCATGACGTTGCCCCGAACAAGTGTTGTTGTCCCCGCAGCCAATCGCGATCCGCGGTTTTCTGACGGCTTGCTGGCACCTAAAGGATAGCAGTTGGGGTCAGAGATGGAACCCCGGAATCTCGGCGAGTAGTTGTTCCCGGTTGGTTTGAGGAGTGGGTGGGCCGAGGAAAGATGGGCACCTGGTGCGGAGTTAGTATTGACTAGCACGGTCATTTGCCCTAGCATATAGCGGACGGGCGCGTCCGTCGATATTTATGAAGGTATGAGGTGATGTCTATGGCTGGGGTATTGAACGGTCGCCGAGGACGGCCGAGAGACCAGCAACTCACGGAGCGGCGACGCGAGGAGATCCTCGACGTTGCGGCGAAGGTGTTTGCCGAATATGGGTATCCGAGGACGGACGTTCAGGTCATTGCCGATCGGGTCGGCGTCGGCAAAGGCACTATCTACCGGTATTTTCCGACCAAGCAAGAGCTGTTTCTGGCGGCGGTGGATCGTGGCATGAGTCGGTTGAGGGCCGAGTTGGACGCCGTGATCCACGAAGGACTGGACCCACTCGAGCTCATTGCGAAGGGCATACGCACGTATTTGGCCTTTTTTGACACGCATCCTGAGCATGTTGAGTTGATCATTCAGGAACGCGCGGAGTTCAAGGATCGCAAGAAGCCGACGTACTTCGAGCGGGGAGAGGCCAGCGTTGAGAAGTGGGTGAGTCTTTTGCGTGAGCTGATAACCGAGGGGCGCGTGCGACAGATTCCGGTGGAACGGGTCAGGGAGGTTGTGGGCGACCTGCTGTACGGCACGATGTTCACGAACTATTTCGCCGGACGGCGCGATTCGCTGGAGAAGCAATCACAGGACATAGTGGACATCGTGTTTCATGGCATTTTGAGGGACGGACAGGCGCAGGGATGACGCCGATACCGGTTGGAGACGGTGTGATGATACGAAGGTGTTGGACAAGGCGGACTCGCCGCATCCCGTTGAGGAACGGTGGGTTCCGTGCCGTGATCCGTGTGTGTGTGATGCTTGCGCTGGTCGCCGGTTGCCGGAAGAACGACGTGGCCGACAATGCGACTCCGGCCGCAACCACACAAGCGGCTGAGTCCGGCACGTCCGAGGGAAACGCTTCGGCAGCCGAGGGGAAGTGGGTTGAGGTTCGCCGCGAGACGCTTCGGCGGTTCACGCCGGCGGTCGGGACCCTTCGAGCCCGTCAGACGACGAGCGTCAGTTCCCAGGTTGCAGGGCGTGTGGAGTCCGTCTTGGTGGATGTGGGGGATGTGGTGAAGAAGGGACAGGTCCTCGTGCGTCTGGATCAGACTTTCATTCGGCTCGAGGTGGAGCAGCTCAAGGCCGGACTTGCGGCCGCCCGCGCTGCGGTTGTCGCCGCGCAGATCGACGTGCAAGAGACGGATCGCGAGAGGAAACGAAAGACCGAACTTTTCCAGAGGGACTCGGCCGCTCCCAAGGAGAAGGACGACGCGGTGGCCTACTACGACCGCGCCCTGGCGGGTCAGGATGCGAAGAAGGCCCTGCTTCAGCAGACCGAGCGTCAGCTCCAGTACGCTGAGGAGCGGTTGAGAGAGACGTCGATCGTGGCCCCGTATGATGCCGTGGTGACCAAACGGCTCGTGGATCCGGGAGAGCCCGTGGCGGTTGTTCCGGCGACGCGTCTGCTGGAGATCCAGGAGGTTGCGGTACTATACCTCGAGTTTTCACTGCCTCAGGAGCTGCTGGGGGTCGTCAAGGAGAAGACGCCGATTGCGTATGAGGTGGAGGGGCTGGCAGACTTTAAGGGCACGGGTACGGTCGCAACGGTCTTCCCCGCCATAGACGAAATGACTCGTTCCTTCCGCTGCCGCGTCGTTGTTGAAAACCCCGACCTGAAGCTGCGTCCTGGTTTGCTGGCCCGCGTGCGAGTAGAAGATCGTGTCGTCAAGGATGCGCTCGTGGTGCCGAAGGCTGCCTTGTCGCAGACGGCTTCGGGGTGGCAAGTGCTGGCCTCGAACGACGGACACCCGGTGCCGCGTTCCGTCACCGTCGGACAAACCGTTGATGACAAGGTGGAGATACTCAGCGGGTTGAAAGAGGGCGATCGCGTCTTGTTAAGAGAAGGCGGGATGTAGGGCATCGTCAGCGCCTGATCGATATCGCATGCACAAGGAGTCCGTTGCTTGATTCTTTCCGATACGGCCATTCGCCGCCCTGTGTTCACGACGATGATCATGGCCGCCATCATCGTTTTCGGAGCGATCTCATTCCATGAGATCGGCATCGATCTGTTCCCGCGCGTCGAGTTTCCGGTCATCACGATTCTTACCCAGCTTCGCGGCGCCGACCCGGAAACCGTGGAGACAACCGTTACCGACGTGATCGAGGAGGCGGTCTCAACGATCAGTTCGATCAAGCATCTTCGATCGACCAGTGCCGACAGCTTTTCGCAGGTCGTCATCGAGTTCGAGTTGGAGAAGAACGTCGACATTGCCTATCAAGAAGTCCAGGCCAAGCTGGGGACGGTCCGCTCCGAGCTTCCCCGCGACATCGAGGATCCCGTCGTCGAGAAATTCGACATCGATGCGGCGCCCATCATGGCGGTCGTGGTGTCGGGCGACCTGCCGGTCCGCGACCTGACGCACATCGCCGACAAGACGGTCAAGGAGCGACTTCAGAGGCTTCGGAACGTCGGTCAGGTGAAGATCGTCGGCGGACGAGATCGTGAGATCTGGTTGTGGCTGGATCGCAACAAGCTTGAGGGCTACAAGCTTTCCGTTCAGGACGTCGAGCGGGCGTTGCAGTCGGAGCATATCGAATACCCCGGGGGGCGCGTCGAGACCGGCACCCAGGAGTACGTCGTTAAGACCAAGGCCGAGTTCGAATCTGCCGAGCAGTTCGCCGCGATGATCGTTACCTATCGGAACGGCGCCCCGGTCCGCGTGAGCGACCTCGGGTACGTCGAGGACGGGTTGGAGGAGGAGCGGACGCTCGCCCGGCTGAACGGTACCCGGGCCATCTCGCTCCTGGTTCGCCGTCAGTCGGGCACAAACACGGTGCAGGTGGCCGACGCCGTCAAGGCCGAGGTCTTGCGGTTGAATCAAGAGCTTGCGCCGCGGGGCGTCACGCTTGAGATTGCCCAGGATCTGTCCACCTACATCGAGGAATCCGTCCGCGAAGTTCAATTTCACCTGTTGTTTGGCGGCGGGTTGGCGGTTTCCATCGTGTTCGTTTTCCTGAGAAACATTCGCAGTACGTTTATCAGCGCGCTGGTGATTCCGACCGCCGTCATCGGGACGTTCAGTCTGATGAACGCGCTGGGCTTCACGCAGAACATGATGACGCTGCTGGCGTTGACCCTGGCGATCGGCTTGCTGATTGACGACTCGATCGTCGTGCAGGAGAACACGATGCGGCATGTGGAAGAGGGCATGCCGTCGCGACAAGCCGCCTCGTTCGCTACGAACGAAATCGCCCTCGCCGTCCTGGCGACCACGATGTCCGTGGTTGCCGTGTTCATTCCGGTGGCGTTCATGCGGGGGATCATCGGTCGATTCTTCTACCAGTTCGGCCTGACGGTTACCTTCGCGGTGCTGATATCGTTGTTCGTCTCGTTCACGCTCGATCCGATGATGTCCTCCCGCATTCTTCGCCCCCCCAAGCAAGGTCGCTTGTACATGGTCTTCGAGCGGTTCTTCGGCGCCGTCGACCGCGCGTACGAGAGACTGCTGGCGGTTGCGCTGCGGCGAAGATTGGCGACCGTTTCCCTGGGGCTCGGCATCTTTGCGTGCACGGGTTACTTGGGGAAGTTCATGCGGACGGAGTTCGTCCCTCTGGAAGACCAGAGCGAGTTCAACATTAACATCAAGGCGCCGTTGGGTGCTTCGGTGGCCGCCACGGATCAGGTCTTTCAGAAGATCCAGCGGCGCCTGCAGGGCCAGCCTTGGCTTCGGTATACGTTCGTCACGATCGGTGCCGACCAACTTCAGCGTGTCAATCAAGGCACGATGTACGTCAAGATGGTTGACAGGCGCGAGCGGTCGACCGGCCAGCGGGAGGCGATGGAATGGACGAGGAAGCAGTTGGCCGACATCCGAGAGGCCACGATCAGCATCGAGATCGTCCCCCGTGTGAGCGGGGGCGGGCTCAAGAACAATGACGTCCAGTTGGACATCCGCGGTCGGGATCTGAACCGCCTGGAGGCGATCGCTTCCGCGGTGATGGACCGCATGCGCAAGTCGGAAGGTTACGTCGACCTCGACACGACCTATGAGAAGAACAAGCCGGAAGTCAATGTGTACGTCAAACGCGATCGTGCGGCCGACCTCGGGGTGAGCCCGCTGGCGGTTGCCTCCACCGTTCGTGCGTTGATCGGCGGCGAGGAGATCAGCAAATTCAAGGCCGAAGGAGATCGCTACGACGTCCGGATTCGGTTGCAGGGCGAGTTTCGGAATCGACCCGAGGACATCGAATTGCTGACGGTCCGCAGCGTGACCGGACAGTTGGTCAACCTGCGCAATGTTGCGTGGGTCAAACAAGAGGTCGGTCCGGTGCAGATCAATCGTTACAATCGGGCCCGCCAGATCACCGTCCTGGCGAATCTTCAGCGCGACAAGAAGGTTCTGGGCCAGGCCGTCAGCGAACTGACGGACGTCGTCAAGCGCGTGGGTTTGCCGGCGGGCTATCAGTTTGCATTCCAGGGGATGGCCGATGTGATGCAGGAGTCGTTCGGCTACCTCAAGTTCGCCCTGTTCTTGGCGGTGGTTATCATCTACATGGTGTTGGCCTCACAGTTCGAGAGTTTCGTCCACCCGTTCACCATCATGCTTTCGCTGCCGCTATCGGTGATCGGCGCGCTGGGATCGCTTCTGATCACCGGCCAGACGGTCAGCATCTTCACGATGATCGGCATCATCATGCTCATGGGCTTGGTCACCAAGAACGGGATCCTGCTCGTCGATTTCACGAACACACTGCGCACGCGTGACCGGATGGAACGCGACGCGGCGGTCTTGAAAGCGGGTCCGATTCGGCTTCGTCCGATTCTCATGACGACCTTCGCCATGATCTTCGGCATGCTGCCGGTGGCGCTTTGGGGGTCGGAGTCCCGGTCGCCGATGGCCGTGGCCGTCGTCGGCGGGCTGACCACATCCACCTTGTTGACCCTGGTGGTCGTGCCGGTGGTATACACGCTGATGGACGACCTTGTGCATCCGAGCCGATGGCGTCTCATCGTTTGGTGGCGCGGCCGGTTGCGAGGCGGCCTTCGCGCACCCGGCGCTGCGTCGGTGGCCGAACCCGCATCCGAGAGGATTCAAGCATAGTCTTTTCGTCGATATGGCCGCGGGCCGATCGCCTGAACCCGGTCTTGACCTGGGCTAGTACCGTTCTCACCGCGATGCGTTCGCTTCTTCCGCCACTCAAGGCCGCGGCCGTGAGTGGCGGGCGGGCCGGATGATTCCCACTCTCCGCTCCCTTGCGGTCGTGGCTCCGATTCGCGACCGGGGCTCGCGCGGACAGCCTGCACGAAACGTGCTCGTCGAAGACGGCACTAGCCGACGAGTGTCGAGGTGCTGTCTGATGTGACGGGTTTCCGGCTTCGCAGGTTTGCTCCGCAGGATTCCCTCACAATCAATTCACACTCAAAACTGATCTCTCGCGTGGGTAGGTTGGGATCGGTCAGGCGTTCGTACATGAGTTGTGCGGCGGCTTCGCCGATTCTCGCGCAAGGCTGACGCATGGTCGTCAACGGCGGGCCTACCAGACGGGCGTAATCGACGTCGTCAAACCCGACGACGGCGATGTCGTTCGGCACACGAATGCCCAGAGCGGCCAGATGCCGCATGACGTAGGCGGCGACGTAATCGTCCACGCACGCAAACGCGTCCATTGAGCCGGTCCGAACGATTTGTCGTATCTCGTCAAGATCCAGCACATTGATGTGGTGAATGCACTTGGGGTCCGGTGCGATCCCGGCATCGCGAAGGGCGTCCTGATAGCCTGCAATGCGGGCGGATGCGGTGGACGCGCTCCCTTCATAGCTGATGTACTCGATTCGACGGCAGCCCAGCCCGATGAGATGCTCCACGACAACCTGGCTGCCGCGTCTGTTCGCCACTCCAACGAGGTCGAACCGGGACCGGCGGGGATAGTCGTAGATGTCGCGATCGATGAGTACGATGGAGATGCTAGCCCGGTCGAACGTCTCGACGACGCGACGGTTGATACTTGTCTCATCATTGGGGACCATGAGTGGGAGGAAGAACATGCCTGCAACGCCGCGGGCCACATACTCCCTGCAGATCGCGTCGATACGCTGTGTCCGCATGGTCCTGGTAGCATCAGCCGAAGAGGGTGCTTCTTCCAACTGAGGGGCGTCGGCACTGGCCGCGAGGGCACTGTCGAGGAGGATACTATAACCCTTTGCCTTTGCCGCTTTCACAATGTGCGATGAGATGACCGGGAAAATGCCGGCATAAGACTCCGGGAGCAGAAGTCCCCATGCCTTTCCCGCTTTGGGTAACTGGCGGCTGACGAAGGTTCCAACACCACGCTGACGCGTGAGAAGGCCTTGCTGGACCAGTTCTCGCATGGCCTGTGTGACCGTCTGCCTGCATGCAGAGAAGAGCCTGCTGAGTTCGGCCTCCGTGGGTACTTGTCCGCCAACAGTGTACTTGCCGGAGGCAATGCCATCACGAATATGATCGCAGATCTGTCGATGCTTTGTGATTTGTGTCTTGTTCACGTCACTCGTACCTCCATGGCTGCAAGACATAGGTCGAAAGGGAGGCGGAATGTCTATACATATTAGGTGCCATGCTTATACTACGATTCACCGTTCGGGTCAACATGTTAATCGCGACTAGCGCATATGATCGTTTGTCGCCGAATCGCGATCGGGAGGGTAGCACTAGGAGTGCCTGTGCTTGAGACGGGTTTCCCGCCGGGGCAGTTCGGCTGAAGCCAACCAAGAGGCATTATCTTGCGATTGTTTTGCGATTGAGCTCCGTCAAGTCGATCCATCTTCTTGAGCCAGCCATGTGGTTGCTGTCTCTAGGCGTTGCATTGTCTTCTAGGGCTTCGATCTGAAAATGGTCCTGATCTGACACTAATGGCACTGTAGTTAGTGCTTGCTTTGACGCAGTTTGTCTGGACGCCTAACCATATATGTATGGGGAAATCTGCATTCGCTCACTTCGTGCCCTTCCATGCCTGTTGTTCCCTTGCCGGAATCGTCACAGTTTTGATTGCCAGTTGACCACGACTTGAGAGCTTGGTCATCTCTGGCGCCTGGCGTTGGCGGGTGGATTCACGCGGGTCCGCCGAGAGGAGGGGGAGACGGACCGCGAGAAGCACGCAGACACCGGCGGGGATGATGGTTGTCCTGGCTTGGGGGGGGCGTTTTTCAGTTGCCCAGCAAGTACCGTTCCGACGGCTGCAATGTCAACCGGACGCGACAGCCCATGATCAACGGTGCCTGGCAACTGAATCGGACCGCATGCTCGCCGGCAGGCAGCAGGAGTTCATCAGCCTGACACGCCGGCTGTGCCGGCCGGCCGGACGACGGTCCGTTGAGCTGCACCGTTTCCCCTGGCCACAACGTTGCGTATTGGCCTTCGACGAGTGTTCCGGCAAAGCCAATACGTTTGCCGGCGACCTGGATGCCTGGACTGACCAGCGTGCGTCGGTCGAGGGAACGCAAGGCCTTGACGTCGTCGATGCCGCAAGACACGGGCGTCTTGGCCGGCAGGCCATTGTAGTAGAAGAGCAACTGGCCGACCTTGGCGTAGTTGAGCGGGTCCTTGTCCGGGCGGGCGAGTTGCTGATAGCGCCAGCCGCAGAAATCGTTCGTGATGTAGTAGTCGATCACGCCGCTGCCGGTGTCGCGGATCTGGAGCTTGAAGGAGCCGCCGTGGGCGTCGCCTCGAAGCCACAGACCGATACCCTTGTGCCAACTGATGTCAAGCGGGGGATCGAAGACCTTGCCGATGACGGACCATCCGCCGGCCGCATCCGGAGAGCCCGTGGCCGTATAGACGCCGCAGCGTGAACCTTGCCGCACGTCCTTGTCGGTCGATTCGAATCGTTGCATGACGCCGGGGGAGGTGCTTCCGGCGGTCCCGGGTTCGATCGTGGAGACTTTCGACTGTTCCTTGGGGTTGCGTGTGTACGGCGCGAGATCATCGAATGATTCAAGGATAACCGCGTCGTGATCGTCATATGCCGGGCCTGCGTGGAGCCACGGGCCGCCCACCGCTTGGATCTGGACACCGACCTTAGCGGGGCCTTCTCTAACCCGAACCTTCCAGGTGCACGAGTTCTCGTCATATCGGCCGATCTCGTGCCAGGGCTCATAGATGACCCTTTGAAGGGCCGTCTGGCCGGTAGCCTCGATCAGCCGGTATTCACGACGTTTGTCGATGACGCGTGGGCCCTTCACCGGATCGAGTACGGAGGTGAGCGCCGGGTCGATCCGCAGTCGGTCGCGCACGGCCTGAGGGACCTTCCCCGACAGTCGGAGCTTCTCATAACGGGCGATTAGGTCGAGGATCTGCGCGGTGAACGGGTGCCCCTTGGCCGCACCCACCGACACCTGAAACGACATGGACGACTGGTAGCCTAGGGTGGCGCCGAGGACGTATTCAAACATGTCCGGCGTGGACGTGGGGTCATAGCCGTAGTACCAGCCGACGTCGAGCGGCATGAGGTTTTTTGCGAGGCTGTCGAACCACCCGGAACGTGCGTCGAGGTAGCCCTTCAGATCTCCGTGGCCATCGGCCGATGCGCTGCGGGCCATGATGTGCCATGAGTAGTGGCTATGGCTGCTCGCCTGAAGCAACATGTTCTTGTTCTGAAGCCGATCGTAGAAGGCCTTGTGCAAGCGGGCGTTGTAGTACCAGTGATCGCCTTGAAGGCGTTCCGAGCCGTCGAAGTAGAGCATGTCGACGTCGCAGGCATTGGCCACGCGAGTGCAGTGGGTTGCCACCTCGTCGAGGAGCGAGGTGTCCATGTCGTACATGTGGTAACCGTAGGACATCGTCAGATGGGCGATGCGGTCGCCCGCCTTATGCGCGGCGGGTTTCGTGCCCAGATGCCCTCGCCGACAGCCGGAGAAGCCAAAGGGGACAGACGTCGACCGGCTGTCGTAGACGATGAGTTCATCGCCGATCTGCAGCACGGTGCCTTGGCCTTCGTATCCGCCGCCTTCCGCCGGAAAGGCATCGGGAGCATGGGGGGTCGGGATGAATGAGGCATTCTCGTCGATGTCGGCCGCCAATGAGGTGATGGCGCCCTTGAACAGGCGCGGGTCGGGAACCGGTGTCAGGTATGAGTCGGGTGGATAGATCGACGCCCCGAGAAAATGGAGTCCCACGTGGAACCCGGCGTTCTTGAACCGGCGGATCGTGCGTCGGAGCGAGTCGAGCCCCCCGGGGAAGCTCCGTGTGTTGACCTCATAATGGCCGGTGCTCTTGCACCATGACTCCTGTCCGAGAAGGATCATGTCGAATCCGCCCTGTTTGGCGATTGCCAAGGCCTCGTCACACTGAGATTCGTGGAAGCTCGTCAGGAAGAAATACGACCGCTTGACCCAGGGCGAGACCTTGTTCCATACGCCTCCAAGCCGGGGGCTGGGCAGGGCGGTTGCCTCCTCGAACCTTCGGATGGTGTCTGGAAACTCGCTCACCGGGCAGGCGATCAGACCGAATTTCGCGGGTTGGAGACCGTACCGTTTGCAGGTCTCCACGGCCAGGGTTAGGTTGTTTTCTCTCCATAGCGGCGAATCGGTTGACTCGAAATCCTCCAGGAGGATGGCCTGCTCCTTGCCGTCTCGGCTCACAATCGCCTCGACGTGATCGATCACGCAACTCACGGTCTGCTGGGGCGGCATTGCGTTGTAGTAGAAGATGAGCGTACCGACGCGGTCGTACCGGAGGGTGTTCAAGGCCGGCGTCGATAAGTCGACGTGTTTCCAGCCTTTGAAATCCAGTTTGATATAGTCGTCCCGATAGCCGTTAGCACCATCGGAGAGTTGGATCTTTAGTAGGGCCCCCTTACCGTCGCCTCGCACCCAGGCGCGGATGGCCGTGCAGCCGGTCAGGTCGATCGGGGTCAGGAAGCTCTTGCCCCTGAGGCTCCAACCGGCGGTGTCGGTGCGGGTGCTGGTAGCGGTGAACTGTGCCGAGTGGCTGCCCACCTTGACGTCTTTGTCCGCCCGAATGAATTCGTTCGTGCAGCCTGTGTTGTCGGCGCGAATGGGGCCCACGGTATCGGCGAACGCACGCACGTTCGGCTGCGCGGCCATCAGACAGACGACATTTGAGCCCATGTAGGCGGCGTTCAGGATACCGGCCAACTCGGCCCGGCCGGACAGGGCCAGCCTGAACAGGCCGAGACGATCGGCCGACACAGGGACATCGAGGTTCGCCAGGTCGAACACGACGAAGCCTCGGTAGGGCGACACCCTGAATTCAGCCCACCCGCCTTCGTCATAGGCAACGGTCAATCGATTGCCTTCGAGGCGGATGGATTGCGCCGCACGGGGCCCCTTGTCGATTCCGAGCGAAAATGCCGGGCCTTGCTGCGAGGCCACTTGGCTGCCTTCGGCAAGATTGAGTGATGTGACGTATCCTTTGTTGTCGAGGATCAGGACGGCCGTTTGCAGGTCCCATGCGATGTTGCCCCCGCAGAAGGACGGAAAGAATGCCCCTATCACCAGCGCCAACGCGAAGTTCCTCTTCATGTTTTGTCCACCTCTTTCAGCAAAGAGTACCTCCGGCGCATCCAGAGGTCGAGGGGGTCAAGGGGGTACCAGATCGGCAAAGCTCATGTGCATAGGTTGGGCCCTTGTCCCACCGCAGAGCGGAGTGACGCGGAGACAGGGATCGGGTTCTATCCTGTGATCGCGTATGTGGGGTTGCTCGGCGTTCGGTGGGTCGGATAGCCCCTTGGGGCAAAGGATGAATGAGGGGCCCGCTAGCTGGCGCGCAAGGCGCCAGGCATCGGATGAGTTACGGAGGACGCACGGCACTGCGCGCTATCGCAGTAGAAGGACGACCCTGCCCATGTGCCATTCAGGGGCGAACCATTCATGTCATTCGGTCTGGTGCACAATTCTCTCCGCCAATTGGTTACGATTCGGAGAGAGAGGTTGTTGTGGCCCGTTTGAACTACAGCTTGAAGTTCATGGGCGAAAGGTCCCATCGAGCCTTCTCCCATTCCTCTTCATAAGAAAGGCCCAGATCCGCGAAGAACTCCTTCAAGAAGTCTTGTGAAATCATGCTGTCCTGCGCCAGCCGCCTAAGCCCTTCCTCCCGAGTCTGGAGGCCTCGCCGGATCACACCGCTGATCAGCCCGTCGTGTTTGGTGAATCCCAGCATCTTCTTATACATCGCGTTCTTGAGCAGCGGCATCTTGCAGTCCGACCGCCAGCCGGCTGCGGCATGGTGAAATCGCTTCCATCCGAGTTCGTTTTTCAGGACCTCCTCGATCTTCCGCTCGTCGTAGGGTATGTAGCGATACATATCGATGTTCTGCCATCGCACTCCTGTCAGCTTTCGGATGAGCTTGGTTGGGCGCGTGACCCAGATCCCCTCTACAAACATTCGCCAAAGGATCGAAGGATGGCGGAGATAGTGGGGATTCCGGAGCAGATCCATGCCAATGCCGCGGACCAGGCGGCCCATGCGGCGCTCGCCGTAGAGCTCCCAGGCGAAATCAGATTCCTCGGGCTCGCCGTTTCCAGTCACGCAGAGCGGCAAATCGTACTCGTGACTTAGCTTTCGAAGGCCCTTATACAGGCCGAGACGGCAACCCAGGCACATAAACGTTATCAAGCCCGCGGAGGGCCGTCTCAGCCAAGCCGTCAGGATTGGCCGGATTGACCTTTTCGTCAGGTCGTGCTTTACGATAATGTGCTCAATGCCGAGGGCCTTTGTGGCGTTTGCCATGCTTTCCCAGGTTTCATCCGGTATGAAGCCCTGGTCAATAGTGAACGCGATCATCCTGAGCTTCAGCTCCTTGGCCGCAACGTACATGGCGTACGTGCTGTCGCGTCCGCCGCTTAGGGCCATTGCGGCATCATACTTGCGGGAACCATCGAGGTGCGGTTCGATGAACCGGCGAAGAGCGTCCATGCCCAGAGGTGTGGGCTTCTTGTGTTCATACCGTGCACAGTGATTGCAGACCCCTTCAGAATCGAAGGAAATGCCTGGGTAGGTCTCCGGCAGCACGCACTTCGAACACCGCCTCAAGTCGATCATTGCATCTTGCATCGCACAACCGCTCCTCATCAGGGATTCAAGAACACCCGGAGCTACCCGGGCGTGCCGGGAAAGAAGACGGGCTCGTCCGCTCACACTCCGATGATGGACTTTAGCGTTCGAGAGGCGGAAAGGCAACGAGCGCAAGACGGAATCTATCACGAGATGCAGCAGCAATCCGGCCGGGCAAGGCAACCCCAATCCGATCGAGGCGGTCAGGCCATGAGAAGGAGCGCAATCATGTTGCGGTCGAGTGCGGCCACGGATGTTGGGTCTTGGAGCGTGACGCCACTTATCGTATTGCGGCCAAGCGTATCTCGCTCCATTCGGCCCAGTCCCAACCGTAGTCACCGAGCGAATCGGTGATCAGCGTGAGCAGGATCGTCCGACCGGCGTACTCCGTCATCGTCACCTCGAATGCTCTCCACGGTTCACCAGGCCGCATGTCGGTTCGCCACACCTCGCGACCGTCAACAGTGATGCGAAAGCCCACGCCGTTCGCCTTGGACGAAGCGCCGTCGCGAATCCCCGCGTAGCCGGTCAATCGTATCGGCCCCGCGGGCAGTGCGAGCAGATAATCCACGTGGTGTTGTCCCTGCATGGGCGGATGCGCCATCATCGCCTGTTTGGTCACCCCGCCCACGGTGGCAGCCGCCTTCTGAACGCAGCAGAAGCCGGTGGGCTCTTCCTCCTGACCGGTCTTCAGAATGAGCGAGTCGGTGAACGGTGCCGAAAGCAGATCGAGGGGCAAGCGTATCGTGTCGGGCTTTGTGAAAAGGAGTGTCGTCTTGCCTGGAATCGGTAGTGAGACGGCATAGCGGGAGTCCGCGACATGCTTCGGAAGCTGTGACTCCGGGGTCGAGATGATTCCCGCCATCGGGCGTGGGCAGACGATCTCGACGTCCTCAATGCGTGGTGTTGTCAGAACGATTCGAGGACGAACCCAGACGGCCCAATCGAAGCTGACGGAACCCGCAGCACCGGGGTCGGATTCAAGGCGCAAGCGAATGGCCTGTCCCCTGAGGGGGGCCAAGTCGAGAGTGAGTGGCTCGGGCATGGACGACCGCGTGTGCCGTTCCGTGGTCAGACGCGTTTGCCGGGCAACGGCCGACGCCTTGGGCTCGGCGCTCACGCGAAACGTGACCCCATCACTGTTCTCGGCGGCGATGGCCTCGCGAAGTCCGACGCGCGTTTCGAACCGCGCGGGCCTGTCAGGCGGAAGTGTCACTTCGAATTCGGTCCAGACGTAGCCCAGCCCGCTTGTCCGCGCCGGACCGGAGGTGCTCACAGCCTCTCCGCGCCAGGGTGGGTGGGCGTGGAGGGTTTCTCCTGTCGGTTCGAATTGCGAACCCGCATCGGAGCGAAAGACCGGCGAGTCGACCTCATGGCACGTGCCGTCCCGAAGTGCCTCGCCGGAACGCACCTTCCCCGGCGGTTCCCACAAGTTTGCGACAAGGCCTTGAAGATCGTCCAACTCGATCACCACGAATTGCGGCCTCAGTCCGACACGCTTGACGACGGCACCCTCCGGCAGCCGACATATATGCATTGCGTTAGGATCGCGGGGCTCATCGACATACGCATAGGAAGCCTTCGGATCCAGCCCTATCAATCGCTGATCGTCGTATGCGCGCCAGCCCGGTATCTGCCCCGGGAGTTGAGCGGAGGTTACCCGGCTGATTCGACGAACCACGACCCTCTCATTGGTGCCTGCGTTCGGCGAAGCGGCTTCCACGAGGCTTACGCCGTAAGACATTCGCCGGTACTCGGCCCGTTTGCCGTCGATGGTTCGGTATCCAAAGAGCGTCTTGGGTGACCCGTCGGGCGACCAATCGGGTATCGGCCTGCTTTGCTGGAACCACTTGGCCTCGGCCAGAAGCGTGCGGACCACGCCAGGCGGGTCCTCGACCTGTTTCAGTCGCGGCCAAGCGTAGGTCGGAATCACGCCGAACCGCTCGTAGGCGGTCCGCCATACGTAGTAGTAGTCGGTCGGCTCAGGGTTGGGCATGCCGAGGTAGCCGTAGAGCGTGGTATGGTCGGCCAGAAGCGATGAGCTGACGGGGTGAGCCATCGCGATCAACGAATCGTTACATTCGCCGTCGGTGTGGTTGATGCCGTAGACATGTCGCTGTGCGAATGCCTCGTATCGGCAGGTGATCTCATTGAGCCCTTCACCGGAGAGTGCGACATCGGGCAGCGCCTCGCGAAGCTCGCGGTGTAGGGCGATATTGCCCTGCATCATGTTCATGCCGTCGATCGGGCCATGGGCATCGTTGAACATGCACAGGGTCTGATCGAGGTGAAGCGCATCAGGGCCATACATGCGGCAGAGTTCGGCCATTCGCCGGACAAAGAGCGATCGCCAGGCCTTGGCGGCGGGGTTGATGTAGGCGAACTTGATCGGCGGCGTCGCGCTGGGCCAATCCCAATAGAGCTTCTCTCGCGTGAACGGGTCCAGGCAGTGATACGGCTCGAGCGACTTGTAGGCCGGGTTTTCGGGCGTACAGCCGAAGTAGTTCACGTGTAGCATGATGCGGTAACCCATCTGTCGGGCTTGCTTCATCTGGGCGTCGAACCCGTCGATGGCGGTGTAGTCCGGGTAATCATAGTCGTAGCCCGCCTTTCGCCACCCGGGGACATACAGCAACGTCTGGGCCGGCGTCACGTGCTTCGCGAGGGCCTTGAGCACCGCGACGTCCTTCAAGTCAACAAGGACGACGAGCTGAATGTCCCGTATCCAAGCCGGCTGTTTTCCGGTCAGAGGCGTCAGCTCAAACGCCCTCTCGGCCCACTGACGATAGGCGGCGGCTCCTCGCAACCAGGTCCCCTGATAGGCGTGGATGCGCCAGCGGACGGATTCAGCCGTCTTCAAGGATTCGAATGGGGCTGTGCACCGGGTCTCTAAGCCGAGCAGGAACTCACCGGGCCTGTGTTCGATACGCAAGGTCTTGAATCGGGTGGCGACGTCCTCGGCAAAGATGAGGACGCCGCCCCGTTTGCCTTGAATCAGAACGAACTGGGCCTCCCACTCCAGGGGATACTCCAGCCGACGTGTTTGATAAGGGCTGTCGGCGCCAAATCGTTGACCGCTATGGCCGGGAACGAGCACCTCCCACGAATCGGGAACGGCCCAGCCCCACTGAACGCCGGCCAGGCCGGGCGTCGAGGACGTAGCCTCCTGGGTGACCAGGACATCACCGTCAGACTGAGCTTGCCACCGAGTGACCAGCCGCGATTCGCCTTCCTTGTCCTTCCAGCAGGCCGTCACGATGGGCGATCCTTCGACGGACCGGGTGATCGTTGCGGGAGGCGGCGCAATGAGATCGGGATTCCGGGGACGTCGAATTCCCAAGAGCGAGAGCGGACTCTCCACGTGGTATTGCTCGCCGGTGTGCGCGTCGGCAAATGATGTGACGGTCCCGTCACGCAGGCCGAGGACCATCGAACGGGTCGTGATCGGATCGCCGGATGTGCACAAAGCCGGGCCGAGGCTGAGCAAGATCACTGCCGAGTGTGACATGGTTATTCCTCATGAACGGCACCCGCGTCCACGTGTAACCGAGATCAAGACGGATCGCAATGACTGATGAGCCAAGCGTCCTGCCGCAGCGCTTCGCGGGACGGCACGGCGGAGTCCAGCGACACTTATGGGGCCGCTCGGTTCTCAAACGTACTTATCAGACGCTTCGCTGCAACTGCCCCTCTGTGACGGGCTCGTGTCAAGCACTTGCCTTCCTTGCTCCGCGTCCAAGAAACGACAGGAGGGATGTCCGAGTGTGTGCGCGGCCGGTATGCCCTTTCAATACTGTCATGCAATTGCAGAACATAAGGCAACACGCACCCATAAAGGGTCGATCAATGATAAGTCGTACCATCGTGATTGATTGGAAATTGGGAGATGCCCATGGGCGCAACCGCCGCCACCTTGGACCGTACGGACGTCGTCGAGACCGTCATGGGAAACGCCGTTCGCGCGGCGGCCGTGTTCAGCCAGTTGGATCAGGAGCAGACGGATCGGATTGTCCGGGCCGTCTACGAAGCCGGTTTCGATCATCGGATAACGCTGGCGAAGATGGCTCACGAGGAGACCGGGATCGGCGTGTGGCAGGATAAGGTCCTCAAAAACGTTCTTGCCACCCAACTCGTGTACGAGGACATCAAGGACGAGAAGACGGTCGGCATCATCTTCGAAGACCCCGTGAGGGGTATCACGGAGATCGGACAACCGCTTGGTCCGATCCTGGCGATCATTCCCGTAACCAATCCGACGTCCACCGTGTTGTTCAAGATTCTGATCGCGCTGAAGACGCGCAACCCGATCATCGTTCGCCCGCATCGCAGCGCCACCCGATCGTCCATCGAAGCGGCCCGCATTTGCTATGAGGCCGCACTCAGGGAGGACGCGCCGGAAGACTGCATTCAGTGGGTGCGTGAGATGGGCCGCGATCAGACCCATGCCTTGATGAGCCACCGAGACCTTGCCCTTGTGTTGGCCACGGGCGGACCGTCTCTGGTCAAGGCGGCCTACAGCTCCGGGACGCCGGCGTTCGGCGTCGGCGCGGGCAACGTGCCGGTCTTCATCGAGCGGACGGCGGACATCCCCTTTGCGGTGCGCCAGATCATGTTATCCAAGACGTTCGACAACGGGACGGTGTGCGCCAGCGAACAAGCGATCGTGGTGGAGAAAGAATCGCTGGACCGGGTCGTCGACGAACTGAAGTTGCAGGGGGCCTATTTCCTGGATTCGGAACAGATCCGTCGGATCGAACCGATCGCTTTCGATCGCGACAAGAAGGTGATGACCACGGCGATCATCGGGAAGTCCGTCGAAGCCATCGCCCGGATGGCCGACATTCAGGTTCCGACGGGCACGCGGCTGCTTGTGGCCCATTTGGAGGGCGTCGGCGACGACTACCCGCTCTCGTCGGAGATCCTGGCGCCGATCATTGCGTTCTATGTGGCCGATGATTTCGAGGCGGCCGTGAATCTCTGCATCGACTTGAACTTTCACGGCGGAATGGGCCACACCGCGAGCATTTTCTCAAACGACGAGGACAAGATACGCATGTTCTCGCTGCTGATGAACGCCGGCCGTATCGTGGTCAATACGCCTTCGACCCAGGGCGGGGTCGGCGGGATACTCAATACGCTGCGCCCCTCGTTCACGTTGGGTTGCGGAACGGCCGGCAAGAACATCACGACGGACAACATCACGGCCCGGCACCTCTTGAACATTCAGCGTGTTTCCCGTCGGAGGACGAACGAACGCTTCGCGAGGTTTGACAAGTCGCTGTATTTGGACGAGTCGCTCGACACGGCGGCCATCGAGCGGATGTATAACCAAAACTGGTGAGGCCGCCTATCAGAGGGTGGATCCGTGGTTCAAACGCGATATGAGTCCGACACGATGGTTCTGACGCTCGAGGGTCGCATGGATACGCCGACCTGCGAGCAATCGGAGCCGGACATCCTTGGCCGGATTCGAGAGGCCAAGGGGCCCGTGGTTTTGGACATGCACGGTGTGGACTACGTCAGTTCCATGTTTTTGCGGCTCTGCCTGAAGGCGGCCCAGCAGGTCGGACCGGGCAACTTTTCGATCGTGCAGGTCAGTCCGGAGATCAAGAAGGTCTTCAAGATCGCCGGCTTCGATCAACAGATTCGCATCAACTGATACGCCGACCATTCAAGGCGAGGTGTCTCGTGGAAACGAAGGAATTGGATCAAGCCAAGGTCGCGGTCATCGGGCCTCGGTTTGACACGTGCAGCGCTGCCGAGGTCGAAGTGGCTCTCAAGAACCTGATTGCCAGCGGGGCGAGTGAGATCCTCGTCGATTTCTCACAGACCGAGTACATATCGAGCGCCGGGTTTGGGGTGCTCCTGGCGGCTGCAAAGCGGCTTCAGAATCTTGGCGGCGGCCTCGTGCTGTGCTCGATCAAGCCGGATGTTCAGCGTTTGTTCGAGACTGCCGGGTTCACGCACATCTTCAAGATCTGTGATTCGCGCGAGGACGCGCTCCGGCTTGTGGCGAACACCGGGGACCGGTGTTCCGGGAGTTGAAAGAGAAGCCTATCGGCGGCGGCCGCTTCGCAAGGGCGGGCGGTCGTCGCGGCGACCGGAGCGCCAAAGTCGTGGCACACCGACACACCTTCACATTGCGGAACGATATCACGGAACTCCAATCGCTCGCACGGGTGCTGGAGGACCTGGGGCGGACTATCGGCCTGTCCCTGGAACACATCCACACGCTCAACCTCGCGATGGAAGAGATCATCACCAACATCATTCGCTACGGCTATGAGGATGATCGCGAGCATCGGATCGAGGTTCGAATCGTGGTCGACGACACGCGTGTCAACCTGGAGATCGAGGACGACGGCAAGTCGTTCAATCCACTGGAGGTGCCCATTCCCGATGTCGACCGGCCGATCGCGGAACGGCCGATCGGGGGCCTGGGTCTGTTCCTCGTCCGGAACCTGATGGACGAGCTGGCCTACACCCGGCGCGGCGGAAAGAACATCCTGAGCATGAACAAGGATTTCACACACACATCCTAATGCCCTCTTCGTGTTGAGGAGTTGCCTGGTCCGGGTTTGAAGCCTCGCGCTCGCTTGGCCGGCGCCCGGGAGGGCCCTGCAGCGCGAGCGGGGCGGTCTTGCGCGCTGGAGGTAGTCACGGTTCGAGAGCACGATCGGCCTGGCCACATCGCCTTAGCGTCTATTGGGGGTCGTCAATGGAGGAAGGATGGGGTTTTTCGCCTGTAGCAGCATTGCCCCAGCGGCCGATAACTGCGATATGGGACATACCCTGCTGCCCCGCCGGAGGTGCAGGGCGGTTATGCCTGTTCGCAAGACTGGTTCGATCATGGTTGCCCAACGCACTGCCCGGTTGAGCCGGGCGAGAGTCCATTTCAAGAAGACGACCTTCGCACCCGCATTCGGATTGTGGGCGGGCCTGCTCTCTGTTCTCAGTGTTGACACTGAGCCTGCCCTGTCGCAGGCCGTTGCGCCGCCGCCCGACACCGCGATTCCCACGATTCGGATGCAGCGGTTTGACGTGCACTTCGAGACGGCCGAGTCGACGGAGGTGTCCTCGGTCGAGTTGTGGTTCACGATGGACTGCGGGGCCTCGTGGAATCGCTCCGAGCTGGATCCCTCGTGGACGCGGAGTCCGCTGCCGTTCGTCGCACCCAAGGAAGGGCTCTACGGGTTCTTCGTGATCGTCAACAACCAGGCGGGTTCCTCTTCACTGAAACCGGAAACGGGTACCCCGCCGCAGCAGTGGTGCTTCGTCGACTGGACCCCGCCGCTTGTGCAGGTTCATGTTGCGGAAAAGGACAAGAACTTCGCCTCCACCCGGCGAATCGCCCTCAAGTGGACAGCCTACGACACCCACCTTATCGACCGTCCGATTGCTTTGTACTACATGCTTGCGGATCAGCGACTTTGGGTTCCCATTGAACAGAATCTTCCCAACTCAGGTCGATACGACTGGCGTGTCCCGGATTCCGTCAGTGGCCGACTTGTGCTGAAACTGGCCGTTACCGATCGAGGGGGACATGTTGTCGAGCGGTTCAGCGAACCATTGAATATCGAGGCGGCCAAACCGGCGGCCGCCTCGCGGCCGGCGGATCCGGCGCCCGTGGCGGCCAGGACGGTTGCCGTCGCCAACCGGCCGATGGAGACCGTCGTGGTGGAACAGACGCCGCCGAAGCCGGCGCCGTCATCATCGGTAACCGTTCGCTCCGTGGCGGTGGAGCGTCCGGAGTCGCGTCAGGCCGAACTGGCCACTCATGAATCCGTTTCGATTGGCCAGGTCGACTCTCCAAAGAGGATTCCCATCGAAGTTCGCGAGCGCCAGACCTTCAAGCAGGTGGAGGATGTGCCTGCCATATCGGTGGGTCGCGTGCCAACGACTGTCAAGGCTGCCGTGGAAGTGGCCGGCACGCGAGCTGTGGCGGTTGAGCGGGCGAACCAACCGGTGGCGTCTCGATTCTCCGGCGATTCCGCGCGTGCTAAGAAGCTGTATGAAGCGGGGACGTGGCATCGATTGCGGGGCGAGTTCGCGGTCGCGACGCTTCGGTATCGGGAGGCCCTCCAGGCCGATCCGGCATGTCATGAGGCCCGGCAAGACTTGGCAGGACTGCTGTACATCCAGGGGAAGTACGCGGAATCGGCCAAGACGTACGGCGAGGTCCTCTCCCAGGCACCGAACCATCGTGGGGCCCTGCGGGGTTTGGCGCTGGCCTCGGTGGCCTGTCGAGATTACGCCACGGCAAAGGGATCTCTCATGCGTCTGGTGGCGCTTGACGACGCGGACGGGCAGGCTTGGCTCGATCTGGGAGATGTGAGTTTCCTGGTCGGCGACCGGTCGGGGGCTCGCGATTTTTGGACCAAGGCCGCCGGTACCGGACAGAGTGCCGAGGTCGTCGATAAGGCGCAAAAGCGACTGGCGACCTATCCTCCACTTCCACTCGGTGCCCAATAAGTGTAGACTCTGTTGGTTCTGGAGTGGGGGCGTGTGTATCCCGACGGTCTGGGGGGCGCGCATGGAAGGATTCCGGGGCGATGGTCAAGGCAAGGGAATCGTCAAGCGGCGAGATGAAGCCAGTCTACGCCATCTACGGGCCTGACGAGTTCCTTCGCCGGCAGGCAATTGAGGGGGTTATTCATGAGGTTTTGGGTGACGAACCTCCGCCGATGGCCTTGATCGAGGTGGAGGGTCCGAAGGTTGCCTTGGCTGAGGTTTTGGATGAACTGAGAACACTGCCTTTCCTATCGGATCGGCGGCTTGTTGTCGTGCGCGAAGCTGACGCCTTCATTAGCGCCCACCGCGAGGCATTGGAGAGATATGTGGCATCGCCGTGCAGCACGGGTGTGCTTGTGCTCATCAGCGATGTGATGAACAAGCAATGGCGATTGACCAGGGCGATTCAACAGATCGGACGACTGATCGAATGCAAGGCCCCGCCGCCGTGGGAGCGGACCCAGTGGTTGATGGGTCGTGCCTCGCAAGCGTATGGTAAGCGATTGGAGCCCATCGCCGCTCAGGCATTGGTGGATCTGGTGGGCGGCGAGATGGCCGGACTGGATGCCGAACTGGTCAAGCTGACGCTCTACGTCGGCGATCGGGAACTCATTACCACCCAGGACGTCGAAGACTTGGTCGGCTATACGCGCCCGGAGAACGTCTTTCGGATGACGGACGCGTTGGCACAGAAGGACGCGGCTACGTGTCTTCGCTTGTGGCGGCAGACGCTGGCGACCGACGACCAGGCGGCGTACAAGGCAATTGGGGGCCTGGCTTGGGCCGTGCGACAGATGATGGCGGCGAAAGAGCCGGGACGTACGGGCACCCATGCATCGATGACTCGCTCGGCCGCCGCCTTCAGCTTGCGGCAATTGCAGGATATTCTGATGCGGTTGCTGGCGGCCGATGTGGGCAGCAAGACGGGCTTGGGCACGGTGGATTCGGCGATTGAGAAGCTTGTTGTCGAGCAGTGCATGGCTCGCTGACGGGGCGCAAGGGTGGCAGCTACCCTGTTGGTGTGTTTGAGGAGCCCCAGGGGCGTTCGGCGGTAGGGGGCAGCGGCCGAAGGAGATGTGATCATGCTACGATGGGGTAAGCAGGTTGTCGGGGGCCTTGCTTGCGGTCTGATTCTGGCCGTTGGCTGTTACGTCGAGTCGGACATCGAGCAGGTCAGCCAGGTGCCGGTCAAGGATCCGAACACAACGAAGACGGCCACTGCCGGGACTCGCCCTCTTTCCAAGGCCTTTGATACGGAGGCCAGGACAGGTAGGGATCCCAGCGTCGACCAGACCGAGAAGGCGACGCGGGAGTACTCCGATCGGGTGGCCCGAGGCCGGTCGACGCCCGGCGACGCCGGGTCCGAGCGCGTAACGAGTGAACGATTCGGTGGCGGCGCTGCTTTCGGGAAGGGCGAGTCCAACCCTGAGGCCTCGAAAGCGGTCGGATCGGCCACGCCGGATGCGAACAGAAGCGCGATCCATGTGGACAGTGATTCTTTCGAGACCGGTCATGTGCCGGCAAAGGATGCGGGAAGAACGGCCGGCAAGTCAGTTGATCACCGGGGCGACAAGTCGGCGGAGGGCACGACGGCAGGCAGGCCGTCGAGAATCGACGGTCAAACGGTGACGCCACCGGGACTGTCGCAGCGGGTCCCGATTGAGAAGAAAGGGGCGGAAGGTCAGGCCTCCGCGCTCGCCAAACCGGCGGATAGTGGAATGCCGTCCGAGCCGCTCAGCATCCAGGATCAGAAGGCCAAAGCGGTGGAGGTGCCGACGGAGCGGTTCCCGATCGAAAAAAAGGCGACGGAGGCTCAGACGCCTTCGCTCGCCAAGCCGACGGATAGGGTAACAGGGGTTACGCCGGCAAAGACGGAGGATCAGAAAGTGCCGCCGTTGGAGTTGCCGAGTCGATTGCCCATTGAGAAGAAGGCGACGGAGGGCCACGTGTCTTCGGGCGCCAAGCCGGTCGTTCCGACGGCGCCGCCGGCGGTGGCTCCCGCGGCACCGCCGGCCGCACCCGTAGTGCCGCCTGCACCTGTTGCGAGGTCGGATTCCGGGTCGTCGGTCGGCGAGAAACGGGCTGTCGAATCACCGGACCTGCTTCCCAAGCCGACCGCCACAGTGTCGGACGTCAAGCCGGCGATGACGCCGGCTTTGGCGGATCGGAGCGCCTCGGAGGGTTTCAGTGCAAAGACCGAGAGAGTGGACCGCAAGGAGTCCTTGCCTGTTTTGGCAGAGCAAGGAGGGTTGAGTGCGGCCAAAGCGCCGGCATCCTCCCCGACGGGCGGTTTTGTGGTTCCCAGACCGCCGGACGTGCCCAGTGAACCTGCCAAGTCCAGGAGCGTGTCCGACGAGAGGAAACAACCGGGTGCAATCCCCGCGGCAACTCCAAGGGTCGAGGCAAAGACGGTGGCACAGCCGAAGCCGACTGGTCCTGAGCCCGCCAGGTCGGCGCAACCTAACCAGCCCGTTGGGACGGCCTCTGTAACAGACGCGGACATCAAGGCTGTCATCCGTCAGCGCCTGAAGGAGGTTCAGGCCAATCCGAACGATCTGGAGAAGCAACTCGCTCTCCGGTTGCTGTATGTGGTGGACAATCAGCCGGACAAGGCGCTGGCCGAGATTCCAGGGACCAACGCGCCAACGCAAGCGATCATCCAACGGCTGATGAAGACGGTCATGAACGCCTCGCAGAGCAAAGGAAAGGACCCCGCGGCCGGGGCGACGCAGATGCTGGATTCCGTGGAAGACCTGCGCAAGCTGCTCCGATCTCACGCCGATCTCCAGCTTCCCGCCATCAAGCTGTGTACGAAGGTGGAGGGATTTGGGGTGTACGACGAGATCAAGCCACCGGTGTTTCCTGCCGGGCAGCGGAATCGGCTCATTGTGTACTGCGAGATCAAGAATTTCCGAACGGACCCGACAGAAGATGGGCAGTACAGGGTGTTGTTGGCCCAGCGGATCAAGGTTCTCAACAGTGAGGGCAAGGTCGTATACGAGGTTGGAGACGATGACGTGCCCTACACGAGTCGGCGGCCAATCGAGGACTTTTTCCTAGTCCAGCTCGTCGAATTGCCGACGTCATTGCCCCAGGGAAAGTACCTGTTGCGTCTCTACGCCGAGGACAAACTTGCGGGCAAAGCAACTGAGAACCAAGTCGAGTTTACCATCAAAAGTGGGAGTGCGAACCGCTAATCCTGGCAAGGACTTGGGGCGAAAATAGGACATAAACGCCCTGAGTATGCGTACTTGTCAGGTCGAATATTTCTTTAGTAGTTGGGGAAACCCTTCTGTATAATGGGCGTACAAGATCTTAGCGGCGGCCTGTGTCATGGGATGCGGCACGTGGAACTTGGGACTGAACGTCATCAAGTAACTCAACTCTCATTGTATCTCTATCGCCGCGCGCTTCACCCCGAGCTCTTCAGAATACATACCAGCCGACACCTTCGGCAGCGGTTTTACCAAGCCGACATTTGGATCGTGGGTTTGGGGCATGTTGTGACACTTTCTTCAGGAGGCCGGGTGCTGAGTGAAGCGGCTATCTGTGACACTAAGCTAATGCCCGAACGTGGTTTAGCTCACCAATTCCGTTTCAGAGGCGAGCGCGATCACAGTGAAAACTGGGAGAACGGTGTCGGCTACATGCTCAGTAGCCAAATCGAGAAGATGAGCAGACAACTGTTCAAGTCTTCGCACTCGGATCTGATACGACATGCGAAGCGGCGTGGGTTGCTGGCTACCTTCGATGACTGGGCCAGCAATGGTGACCTCATTCCCTTCTCGTTTATTGACTACGAGGCGAGAGAGCGGGAGCTCCACATCCACGCTTTTCACATTTACCCGGACGATCTTACCTTCGTTAAGACCCAATCGATTATTGAATTGCAGACGCTACCTGCCTCACGCGACTAGCGGTTTTCGGCCACTGATTCATGAGGATGTGTGTACGGGGGTGCATGTATACGCTCTGCATGCAACTGCCGCTTGAGGCTTAATGGGCCTCTGCGGCTTTCTGCCAATATGGCATGCGTGTCTACGGCCTGCTTACATGCTCTTGTCAGAACGGCAGTGTATGGGCACGGTTGTCGGATGGGGACAAACATGTCAAAGCATTGTTGTTAAAGGGCTTACGATTCATTTCTGCGCAGCGAAATCGCTCGGAAGTCCTGGCATGACGTTTGCATTTACGCGAATTGAGGCAGCCGTTTCTTGCGCGTCGAGGTGCAAGCGTGATGGCAGTGCAAGGATGCGAACGAATAGCGGACGGCCCTTGGGAGTTGATGGTTTCGGCGGATCGAGCCACCGATTTGGGTTGGGCCGAGCGCCTGGCGGCGAGGCTCAGTCCGCAAGGGATCGCGGTTCGTTGTGTCTGCCATGAGTCCGAGGCGTTTTGCATGGTCCGGCGCGGCCATCTGAAGCTGGCGGTTCTGGACACACTGGCACCGAGGTTGTCGGGTCTGAACCTGCTTCGGCGGATCCGGTCGATTGACCGAGAGCTCCCGTGCGTTCTGGTGAGTCCCGAGGTTGACGGGCGTTACATGCGTGCGGCTCTGGACCTGCGAGCCCACAGTGTGCTGACGCGTCCGGTGGACGAGACAATCCTGCGGGATCTGATCGCGGCAGTCTTCCGCAGGTTTTACGAGAGTGAATTGCTGTTCTAGGTTCGTGTCCGACGAATCCAACCCGAGAGGAGTTGTATTGAACGTGCTTACAACTCGGTCGGGTCGGATCGTTCGGCCATAGAGAGTGATCAACGAAAGGAACGTGGTATGGCAAAGTTGAAGATCAGGCCGCTCGGCGACAAGGTTCTGGTCAAGCGGTTGGAGGCTGAGACGAAGACGGCGGGTGGGATTGTCCTTCCCGACACGGCCAAGGAGAAGCCGAAGCGCGGCGTCGTCCAGGCGGTCGGGGAAGGTAAACTGCTTGACAACGGGAAACGGAATCAGCTTCAGGTGAACAAGGGTGATGAGGTGCTGTTCACCAGCTACGCGGGTACGGAGATCAAGATTGACGGCGAAGAGTACCTGATCATGGGTGAGGAAGACATCCTCGCGATCCTGGGCTGAACATGGAGTGCGCCGATGCGATGAGATCGCGGGCGCGATGTGGAGGAAACAATAGATGGCAGCAAAGAAGATCGTATTCGACATGGACGCTCGCGAGGCGATTCGGCGCGGCGTCGGCAAGCTGGCCCGAGCGGTTGCCGTAACGTTGGGACCCTGCGGGCGAAACGTGGTTCTCGAGAAGTCGTTCGGTTCGCCGACGGTCACCAAGGACGGCGTGACGGTGGCCAAAGAGATCGAGTTGGAGGATCCCAACGAGAACATCGGGGCCCAGATGGTGAAAGAGGTCGCCAGCAAGACGAGCACGGTTGCCGGCGACGGAACGACGACCGCGACGATCTACGCCGAGGCGATCTACGCCGAGGGTCTGAAGAACGTGACGGCCGGCGCCAACGCGATGGATCTGAAGCGCGGCATTGACTTGGGGGTCGAGGCGGTGGTCAAAGCGCTGGGCGAGATGAGTGCGGCGGTTCCCGCCCCGCCCGCCGGCACCCAGAAGATCGCGCAGGTCGGCACCTGTGCGGCCAACCAGGACACGGAGATCGGCGACATCATTGCCCAGGCGATGACGAAGGTGGGCAAGGACGGCGTGATTACGGTCGAGGAAGGCAAGACGCTCGAGACGACCGTTGAACTGGTCGAAGGCATGCAGTTCGACAAGGGCTACTTGAGCCCGCACTTTGTGAACAACCTCGAGGAGATGGAAGTCAATTTGGATAAGCCGTACATCCTGATCCACGAGAAGAAGATCTCGTCGGTGAAGGACATGATTCCGCTGCTCGAGAAGGTGGCCAAGTCCGGCCGGCCGCTGTTGATCATCGCGGAAGACGTCGAGGGCGAGGCGTTGGCGACGTTGGTCGTGAACAAGCTCCGCGGCACATTCCAGTGCGCGGCCGTCAAGGCCCCGGGGTTTGGCGATCGGCGCAAGGCGATGCTCGAGGACATCGCGATTCTGACGGGCGGTCGGGCGATCTTCGAGGACCTGGGCATCAACCTGGAAAGCATTCAGTTGACCGATTTGGGTCAGGCCAAGCGCGTCACGATCGACAAGGAAAACACGACCATCATCGAAGGCGCGGGCAGCAGCGACGCGATCAAGGGGCGCACCGAGCAGCTCAAGAGCGAGATCGAAAAGACGACGAGCGATTACGATCGCGAGAAGCTCCAGGAGCGTCTGGCGAAACTGGCGGGCGGCGTGGCCCAGATCAACGTGGGCGCGGCCACCGAGGCCGAGCGGAAAGAGAAGGAGGCGCGCGTTGAGGACGCACTGCATGCGTGCAGGGCGGCCGTCGAAGAGGGTATCCTGCCCGGCGGCGGCGTTTCGGTACTACGATGCACGAAAGCTCTGGACGCGGCGGTCAAGAAGGCTAAGAACGAGGACCAGAAGACCGGCGTCGAGATCGTGCGACGGGCGTTGATGGCACCGATCAAGCAGATTGCGGCGAATGCCGGTCTGGACGGTTCGATCGTTTGCCAGAAGGTCATGGAGAGCAAGGATGTGAACTTCGGTTACAACGCCCTGACCGGCGAGTACGGCGACATGATCAAGATGGGCGTGCTGGTTCCGACGAAGGTCGAGCGGATCGCGCTGCAGAACGCGGCGAGCATCGCCGGCCTGTTGCTGACCACCGACGCGGTCGTCAGCGAGATCAAGGAAGAGAAGAAGGAGCCGATGGGCGGTCCCGGCGGTCCGCCGCCGTACTAATGGCCTAGTCGATTCCGCTCAACGAGGAGTCTTGGAGAGCCCGCGGCAAGCGCCGTGGGCTCTTTCTCTAATCGGGGTGGGGGGAACACATTCGCAAGAGTTGGTGTTGGAGGCCGCATGTCGGATTGCGGTACCGAGCAGTGCAAGAGCCGACAGACACGGCGGTCGGTCCCATTCTTCATGTGGGGGCTTGTCCGTATCTCGATAATGGTGCCGGACGACGTTACGTCGTTACGATGACATGGAGGAGGTAGTTTCAGAACCTGTGGAAATTGGATGAAGGAAGGGGCATCCTCCTGG
>CAZQTW010000024.1:0-77602 GCA_964596165.1 uncultured Planctomycetales bacterium
AAATCGAAGATTCTCAAGATTTTCTCGCTTACCCCGGACGGGCCTGAACGGTTACTTAAAATGAAGAAACAAGACAGACAGCTATCCACGCCAGATGAAATCGCTGAGATGCTCCAAATCAAGAGGAAGACGGTCGTCGTAATGGCCCGTGAGGGTCGGCTTCCGTCGATTCGCATCGGTCGGTTCGTCCGGTTCGATCGCGGTGAGATCGACCGTTGGATTGACCAGCAGCGGAACTGAATCCGCGTTGATTTGACCTGCCGCGGCGCGCACTGCCGCAAAGCCGCGATGTAACTCGCCTGCAACTGACACACTGATCCTGACGGCCCGTAACTGCTTGAAATGACGTGAGTTGGCTCAACGCCTTTGAGCGATGCAGCTCAGGGCATGTGCTGACATAGTTGAGAGGGGCTGTGCTGGATCTGCATCGCACGCCCCACACGGATCGCAAGTGATGTGGCCGGTTCGAAACGGCCCGATACGGCTCCCGTTGGGGGCAGAAAGGAGACGCCAATGCGTATCAACTATTCACACCTATTTCAATCATGGGAGGCGGCGACACGACCTTCAGCAACAACGGTCCGAATGACCCGCAGGACCTTGAAGTATCTGGCCGACGCGGCCGGTGCCGACGACTGGAGATCGCTCGACGTGTCACCTGAACAGCACGCCGTCGTGATGCTGGATGCGGCGATGGCAAAAACCAGCCTCTCAGCACAGAGCCGGTCGAACTACCGGGGATACCTGCGACGGCTGTGTCGGTTCGCGGCCAAAGAAGGCATCGATCTTGCGGACGACACGAGGCTGGACCTCTGGCCACCGGCACCCATCGACAACGGCACACCTCGTCGGGCTCAGGTTGCCTACGGCCGGTTCGTCAGATGGGCGATCGGCCGAGGGGTCTGGCCGCGTTCCGTCAGACCTGAGCATCCACGCGACTGGGCGATGCACGAGCGATCGTTGTCAAACCAGCACTGGCGGCAGGACTACAGATGGCTGGAGTCAGCGTGGAACGGCCTGGCCGGTTCCGACGGATTGCTGATGATTGAGTTCCCGCCGTTGCCACCGAAGTTGAACGATCGCTATGCCTTGCCGAGGAGAGAATGGCCAGCCCATCTTCGCAGTGAATGGCAGCGGATGTGCCGTGACGCCTCGGTCCCGCTTCGCAAAGGCGGCATGCGGGCATGGCGTCCGGTGACACGTGAGAACTATGAGAAACGACTGTCACAATTCCTGGGATGGGTCGTCAGCGAGCAGCCGGATGCGGAGCCGCAGAAGGAGTCTTGGGGATCGTTGCTGTCTGTGGAGCGATGCCAGGCCTATCTGAACTGGCTCGTGTTGCGATCGGGCAAGAAGCACCTGAATCCAGGACACACGGCATTCCTGCGGATGTTGCGGGGATTCCACCGGTTCCTTTTGGGTTCACCGAAGGAGGTCGTCCAGTCGTTCAGCGAACTGTGCCGACGGTGCGAGGTCGAAGAACGCGACAAGGCCCTGCGGATCGCGCCCTTTCCGGCTGTTCAGAAGGGCCTGCGTGATCTGCTCGCCCTCGTGCGTGAGTCGATGAAGTCGTCGAAACGCCTCGGCGACAACTATCTGGCGACCCTGCAGGTCGATGCGATCATCCTGGGTCTGCTTGTCACCCGCGCTCTCCGGCGGCTGAATGTCACCGGCATCCGCGTGGGCACCAATCTTCTGAAGACCGACAGCGGGTTTGAGCTGCGGTTCTCCTCGGATGAGATGAAAGGGCACCGGAAGTTCGAGACTTTTGTCCCGTCGGAGCTCGTTCCGGTGGTCGAGGACTATCTACGGCGAGGCTATCGGGCATTGACAGGCCGGGCGCCCACGGATGGTGATGTGCTGCTGGTCACGCGTCGCGGAACGCCGTTTGACGCATCGTCATTCGGTCAGCGAGTGAGGCATCTATCGAAGAAGTGGGTAGGCAAGCCGCTCAACCCGCACCTGTTTCGTCACATCGTCGCCACACATGCGGCACAGGTCCTGCGGATGACGCCGACGGAGTTGGCCGCGTTCCTCGCTCACCGGTCCGTCATGACCGTGATGCGATATTATGAGGTCACCAACCCGTCGCGCGCCGCCCAGCGTTTTGATGCGATGAGGAGTGATCCGTCGGTGGCGGGTGCTGCCGCATAGTGCGGCGGCACCCCGCGGCTAATCGGTGTAGCGAACGCGGCAGATGCACCGCAGGACACCCTCGACCTGTTCGAGGTCTGGCGTGAACGCCGTGTGCGATGGGTTGCACGGCTCGAACTGAAGCTTCCGATGACGGCCGGTCTCATCGTAATGAACGACCGCGATGAACGTGTTCGGCAGCTTCGCATTGACGGATTTCAGTTGGACCAGAGTCAGGTCTCCGGTGCGGCACTTGTCGACGCCCGTGCGGGCAAAGACAAGGACCTCCCTGGCCACCCAGAAGCTCGCGCCGGCCGGCATCTCAAACGCAATGACCTCGGTGGACGCCGTTCTGACCGTAACCACACCGCGCGACTCCACGACCTCCGGAGGCGCGCCCAGATCAAACCCTTCTTCCCAAAGCCAGACGGGCACCGTAACGTAGGTGACACTCGGATTTCCCACGAGCGTCTGCCCGCTACGGCGCTGTTCCTCAAGGGTCCGGCAGAAATCATCATAGGTGGGTGAATGCCCCGGCTTGTTGAACACGGCGATGAGTTTCTGCTGTAGGGCCTCGCTGACCCCGACCTTTCCCGATTCGGCCAGACTGAGGGACGGCTGAGAAACACCGAGCAGCGCGGCGAACTCCCGCTGGCCGAGTTTGAGAACCTTGCGATACCGCTTGATGTCCGCGCCGGTCGGCATGCCGCGACTCCTCAGTTGGTTTGGGCCTCCCGTGGCCCGCCTGACGGAATGATTCCATCTTCGATAAGTCATATTACCAGATCGATAGAAAAGTTGCAAGAAGGACGACTTTCTGGCTTGACATATCGATATGCTCATATATACTATCGTTTAGAACAACCGAGTTTCTTTAGAAAGGATAATACGATGAAGAAAGTCAGAAACCTGCGGCGTGTCGATCTGGTCAAGTCCGTCTTTGGCGTCGGTTCCCGGCTCACCGAGGGCCGGCAATGCCGAGCACTGACGGCTTGGCAGGGGCGGGGATACCAGCCCAACCTGCCTGATTTCGGGCCGGCCTTTGAGGTGGTTACGTTTGTGGCCCCGGACCACCCGCTTCAGCCCGTAGTTGCGGATGTCCGTAGTGGCAACGGCATCTTCCACGTGACGGATTTGGAGTCGCGACTGGAAGAACATCCCTTCCTGCCGACAAGTGTGCATCAGCTCAGCAGGGTGGGCTTGGCCATCACGTCCTGTGACGGGGAATATCTCACACTTCGGGCCGTTGACGTTCGGGCGGCGCGCATGATCAATGCCGCCAGACTTGGCGTTGCACGCCGCGGCTTTCTGGATCGGGCCGTCATCGAGGCATTCCTGCTCGTCCGCGATCCTGAACGCCGCTGGCTTCGGGTGACGGATGACCGGCGCCTTGCAGCGGCCTGGGTCCTCTCCACGCAGTGGGACATCGATTGCGAAGACCTGTTGAGTTGTCAAAGGTATGTCCACTTGATTTCGCGCTGGTTCCTGCCGCCGGTGTTGCGGCTAGTGGATCGGATGACCGCGTAGGGAGACATTGAAATGAAGTCCAGCACAGGCGAACCGGGCCCGAGGTCAGACACCGTCCTGGTCAGTCCGACGGCGATTGAGGCAGGGCTCCAAGAGCAGGCCAGTCGGGTTCAGGATAAGCGGCCTGCTCTGTTGGAACGTGAGCCATTCTTGAACGAGCTTATCGAAATGAGGTGCCTCCAGATCGCCGGCAAGATGGTCATGAACGAAATCGCACCGGAGGTCATACGGGGCGTTACCTGCGACATGCATCAGCTGGTGGATCTCGCCGTCAACGTCGTTGACGCCGCCCACCGTGCCCTGTGGGACGGGTTCCTGCCGGACACCCAGGTGGTGGCTGAGCGACCCGATTCGGGCGCCAAGCCGAACAGTGAGAACTCAGAAAGGAGCGCCGACCTCTCGTCGGAAGACCCGAAGGAACAAGAAGGGCGATAAGGGCCCAGGTCGCGAAACCGTTCTCCTATCGCCTGAGTCCGCCGGAGCGGATCATCCGCATTATGCATCGCCCGCGAGGCCGGCACAATCCTTGTGCCCGCTGATCCGCTCCGGCATGTCGTCGAGGCTTTGCCTCGCGGGCTGGAGTGATCGCAATGAAATCATCCAAGAACGACCTGATCCGGATCTCAGCGAAGACGCTGGGCGAGCTTGCCTTGAACAGCTTCTGTCCAAGGTGCTTCTGGCTGAAGCTGCGCGTTCAACACCGCCTGCCGTTCCAAATCTTTCCGGGGATCTTCAGTTCGATCGACAGCTACTCAAAGCGCATGGTCGAGGGTTGGTTCGACAGACAAGGAGGTCCGCCTGACTGGCTCAGGGAACTTGGCCCAATCACCGGTTACCGGCCGGCGCCGCACTACTCGAAGTTCTACCTTGTTGACGAAGGAGCGGGCATTCATCTGACCGGAACACCGGATGCCGTGTTCGTGACGGAGGAAAGGTCTCACGTCATCGGAGACTACAAAACGGCGCGATATACCAGGACTCAGGACGAACTGTTGCCCATGTATCGCGTTCAGCTCAACGTCTACGCGAAGATTGGCGAGCAATGCGGCTTTTCGCCCGTGACAGGCCTCGGCCTGATTTACTTCGAGCCGCAGACCGACCCCGATTCCATCCCCAACGACCCCTATCGACAGGACGGGTTCAGGATGGACTTCGCAGCGCACGTCCTGCCCATCCCATTGAACACGGCCTCGATCGACCCGCTTATGGCACGGGTTCGAGAGCTCTTCGAGATGACCAAGCCTCCCGATGGGCGGGCGCTGTGCAAGGACTGCGCCCTGCTTGAGCAGCTCGTTCAGGCCACCCGGTCCCGAAGGGGATCGCATTGACACCCTCTGTGGGGCCCGGCGGTGTGTTCGAACGTCGGGCCCCGCCAGGTGAATCATGAGAGATGCATGATGCCCACATTTGATGAGATCACGACACAGGGGCCGACCATTCTGCACATCCCCTCGACGGATTGGCTGCGGCAAGCGTTTTGGCCGGGGTTAGTTCGGGGGGGAATCTACCTCATGAGCGGCGAGCCGGGGGTCGGCAAGACCACGGCTGGCTTGCAGGTCGCAGGCGACCTTGCCATCAGCGGCACGAAGGTGTTGTATCTGACTACCGAGCAGAGTCCCTCCGACATCCGGCGCTCCGTGGAACGGCTTTACGCTGATGAACAGGGGCTGGTGCCAGAGCCGATCCGTCAGAACCTTTACATCGACGGCACGGTTGAATCCGTCGGTGAACTCCCACGGTTTCTGGATCGCTCCATCCTCGCGGATGAAGGCGATTATCACGGCGTCCAAGTCATCATCCTCGACTCCGTGCAGGGCCGGGGCCTCTTGCCCACCGCCTATAGGGAATACCGTGCGCTGTATGCCTTTGCCAGTCGGCTCAAGACCAACGGCTTGGTGGCCTTACTCACCGCACACGTCAATAAGAGAGGGCGAATCGCCGGTCCGCGAACGCTGGAACACAATGTGGATTGTGTCCTTCATATGGGTCGGGCCTTTCGGCTGCGGTTTCTGTTTGTGCCGAAAAACCGTTTCGGACCCGCTCTGATGGACCCCCTGGTGTTGACTATTGATGGATGTGGGCGCCTCGAACCGGCCCCACACGCCGCCTCCTTTACGGCGGTCGCCCTTGGGTATGGCGGCACGGGCGCGGACCTGACCGAGTGTCAGGCCTGTGTCAGCCTTCCTCGATACGGCTCGCGCCCAAGCACCAATGCCCCACATCTGCCCACCCGGAAGTTCAAGCATGTGCTGGGCGTCTTGTCCAACCTGCCGGGCCTCAACCTGACCAGCCTGTCCTACGACATACGTTGTTACGCCCCGCAGCAGCGGCCGTATAGTCCCGAACTGGACCTAGCGATCTCCGCGGCACTGCTCGCTTCGTTCCTTCGGCAACCGGTGCCCAACCGGGCCCTCTTTGTGGGTGAGGTGGACCTGTTGGGACGGGTTCGGCCACCGGAACAAACTTATCTGGATGGGCTGGCCCTGTCGGTCGGTGGCCCCCAGCACGGTTATGTCGGCACCATCTATGTCGCCGATCAATCCGCTGAACACCTGGGACGGATGAGGCCGTTGCCGGGCGGACCGCCGCTCATGGAGCTTCTGGACATCCGCCCAGTAGCAAGCTTGGCAAGCTTGGTCTGCCACCTGTGGCCTTCCGTCCTCGCAGAGAGCCCTCGGACGGAGTCACCCGCAGGCCGGGCCGAACGCGAGGTTGTGCCCTTGGTTCAGAACAGGCAGCAGACCTGATTTGGCGCGTTCCGGGAGGTCAGACACAGGGCCGACGGCACTGGTTCGTGACTGTGAGAATCCCTTTTGTGGCCGCAGACAAAGATTTTTTCGGGGACTCGGAGCAAACGTTGTAAAAGAAATATATGGGCCCTTTGCAACGCTCCGTCGAGAACCAGCTACAAAAACACTCTCGACGCCCTGTTATTGACCTTCAATGCACGGGTCGTTGTTGGGCCTACGACTGGGCGATGGAGTGGGGGAGAAGACATGACTGAAGAGTTTCTTAACGTTTACAGACTGCTCGGCCTTGCCGGGACCGACGAGGACGGAAATCCTCTTACAAGCCATGAGTCGATCCAGCGGATGCGGGACGATCCGGAATGCCTGGAGTTGGAGCGGAGCCTGTGGGAACACATCCTCACAACCCGTGGTCGTCAGACCGCAGAGCAACTGGTGAGGCTCCTGCTTACCACGACCAACTACGTGTCAGGTCTGATTGGTGGCCCGATCGCAGTCATGCTGCCCAGAGAAGACGTAGCGGGCATCGCCACGGCAGATCGGCCCAGCAATGCCGCAGCCGTCGTGTTTGCCAGGACTGCACAGCGATTCATCCAGACCCAGGTTGCCGAGCAAGCCGGGCGACGCGATGAGGACTTGTTGGCCAAGGTGGGCGAGTTGCTAACGGCCAAGGCCGAGGTTGTCCCAGTCAATGGTCGATACCTGGACACCAAGCAGATCGGGGCTCGGATCGGGCTCGCAACCAAAACCGTCCGTCGGCTGTGCAGGGACGGCCTGATCGACGCAACTCGGACGGCTGGCGGTGAATGGCGAACGACCGCCGAGCGATTGGAGAAGTCACGCTACTTGAGGAAGGGTAGAAAAGGGGGGCGCGGGAATGCCGAGATGGAGTAAGAACGCCAAGGACAAGCTCAGAGTTGCACGGGGGGTGCTCAGGAAGCACGCCAAGAGTGCGGTTTGGTATTTTCACTTTAGGGGTGAGGACGGCCGTTGGAAATCCGTGACCACCGGCCACCGCGACAAGGGTGGGGCGATTGAGTGGGCGACAGCATTCTCGACCGAACTGACTCGACGTGAGCACGGAATCATCAAGGCTGACGAAAAGGTCACCAATGACCCGATCATCAGCGCTTACGATGAATGGCTCACCTACATTGGCTCCCAGCGAAAGGCCAAGACGCTGAAGGCCTACACCAGCGTGAAACACAACCTGGAGGCATATCTGAAGATCCGTCCGAGGATTCGGCGGCTGGACCACCTGACGTTGGAAGAGATCCTTGGGCTACGCGAGTGGCTGCTGAACACACCGGGCCCCAAGAAGAAGACCCGCACCAAGAAGACGGTGGACAACAACTTGGTCGTTCTCCGGGCCTTCCTGAACTGGTGCGTCGCCCTGAGGAAGGTGCGCAGCCACCCCGTTCACGAAGATAGCCCTGGCGCCGAGGTATTCTTCAAGGAACGGCGACCTCGGATCGAAACATACACCACCGCTGAATACGCGGCCGTGGTCACACAGGCACCTGACGACCTGGCAAAGGTATGTAGGGCGCTCGGTCTGACCGGCCTGCGGATCGGCGAGCTGGCTATGTTGGAGTGGTCAGACATCGATCTGAAGAATGGTTGGCTGCACATTCGCAACAAGACGACGCATGACGGAGTGGCCTGGTCGCCCAAGGACAACACCGACCGGAAGCTCCCGATCCACCCGGACCTTCGCGCCATCCTTACCATGCTCCGTGGCGAAAGGAACACCCCCGGTTATGTGTTTCCAGGGCCTACCGGACCGGATCGTTCAGATCGATTCGAGCGCACCGGCCTGAAGCGGCTCAAGGGACTGGCGCGCGTTACGGACGTGCCCAAAGACAAGCTCACCTTCCACAACTTCCGACGCTACTTCATCAGCCAGTCCGCCGACTGCGGGATCGACATGGCCTGCGTAATGAACTGGGTGGGACACGACGACCTGGAGATGGTGCTCTACTACTACCGCCTGCGTGATGAACATGCCAAGGTTGCCATGGCCCGATACACAATCGGGTCACCTCCAGGACACGATGGGTCGGAGCACAACCTACCACGAACTTTTAGGGGATACGTGGGGGACGACAACCCGCATCGGGAAACGGCGGAAAAGCAGGCGTAGACAAACCAATGGGTTACAGCAACACATCATCACGTGAACGGAGAGGGGGGGATTCGAACCCCCGACCCAGTTGCCCGGGTAACGATTTTCGAAACCGTCTCCTTAAGCCGCTCGGACACCTCTCCGGAACAGAAGCTATCAGCTTTCAGTCGTCGGCTCACAACTGATAACGATCAGTGAGAGCCAACTCGTAGTCGCCCAGAGCAAGGACGTCAACTGGCCTACATCCTACCTACGATATTGCCTTGGCGGTCGAGGGTCAAGGAAGTCGGGGCCTGACGGGTGCGTGGCAGTTTCGGCGGAGGCAACGACATGATCAGAGCCGTGGTGCGCAAGCACCCGGACCGTCGCGACCGGGGGCTTGCGCCCCTCGGCTCTGTCTGCCTGCGGTCAATCACCCCCGCAAAAGGTGTCACGCACCCGGATCTGACGAACGCATCAATGGGCGGCGATGAAATCGCGGGCCCAGCGGGCCTGCTCCTCATGGACGTCGATCAAGACGGTGGCCAGGATTGCATACCCGGCGATCTTTCCCTCGGTAAGATACTTCGCCACTCGCTCCCACTGGAACCGGAGCAAGTGCATGGGCACACCGGCCCGCGTCGTGTAGTCGCGAAGGTAGCAGCCGATCACGATCGGTCGAGGCCCGAAGAGCTCGCGGCACCGCTCGAGCCCGTCGTCCAGCGTCGGCAGATCCGTCGCCTTCCATACCCACAGGTTCACGACGTCGATGAACGACATGAATTCTTTCCAGATCGGCGAACTCAGTTCGTGGGTATAGACGACCGACCATAGCTTGAGTTTGGGATTGTCCTGCTTGAGGGCCTTGTGTATCTCGACGTAACGCTGCGGCGATATCTTCTCGCGTTCGATCAGGCCCTTCATGTCGTCGTGGATCGCCCCGGTCACGTAAGGATACTTCAGCGAGAGCCGGCCGACGTTGGCGGCCTCGGACCGAACGCTCTCGAAGCTCGCGTCGGCATAGCTATAGGATCCCGCCCCGTCCGGGCCGTGCTTGAACTTCCACTTGGAAATGTCGCAGACGATCTCGTCGAGGCCACGCAGCTTCTCCATCGCCAGCTCGCTATTGGGCTGGAACAGATAGTGGGCCCGGCTCAACCCAAACCACCTCGCCCCGTCACCCGCGCCGAACACCGACGGGTGCACGCCGGGATCGAGCCCCTGCCCTTCCCAGACCCATCCGGCGCTTCGCATCGAAACCTTGGCCATGGCTATCTACCGACAGAGCTTGCTTCGGATTTCCTGAATCCTCACGTAGAAGAACGCCCCAACCGACAGGACGACAAGCACACACGTAGCGGCGGCTCGGACCCTCACGTCAGCGGTCAAGAAAGGCACAATGATGGACGCGGCGGCACCGATCGAGAGAAATACGCGTCCCAGCGTTCCACATTCCCGAAACGCGATCACCATGCACGACAGCCCGAATGCCATCGCTGCATAGCGCATAGGCATGGCTCCCGACCGCTCCGCGATCAAACTGTCCCGGGTGCTTGCATGCGCGTTCCGCACCCTGCATCACCCCGATCGCAGGTAGACCTGGACCCAGAATCCGAAGACCGGACCTCAACCCGGAAATCTCAAATTCGAAATCTCAAATCTGAGATCCCTCAGATGTTCCACCCCTTGCGGTATTCGCGTTTGATGAACTTTTCCGCCTCGGGGCAGTTGGTCGCCTTCAAATTGGCCGCGTCCCATTCGAGCTTTTTGCCGGCGCGGTAAGCAACCATGGCCAGCAGGTTGTGCTCGATCAGCTTACCGGCATAGTCGAAGTTGCAGAGCGTCGGCGAGCCGGTCTTGCAGGCATTGATCCATTCAACATAGTGGCCGGGCGACGGCGGGATCTCCTGTTCTTTCTTCGGCGGAACGAAGGCCCGGTAGTCGCCCTTGGGCAGCAGATAGTGCTTTCCGTAGTCGGCCACCAGCGTGCCCTTGTCGCCCACGAACAGGACGCCGATGCCCCACTGCTTCAAGTCGATCCCCTGAGGCGATCGTGGACGTTTCTCCGCGTCGTACCAGACGACTTTCACCGGTCCCCGGTCGCCCTTAGCCGGATGTTCCCACGTCGAGATGAGCCATTTCGAGCACGACACCGGGTGTGCCGGCCACGGATCCGCCTGGGCCTCGCAGGTCGTCGGAAAGTCCAGATCGAGCGCCCAGTAGGCCAAATCGATCAGGTGGCTGCCCATGTCGGCAATCGTCCCGTTGCTGAAGTCCCATACCCAGTTCCAGTTCAGGCAACACCAGCCCCCCTCCTTCGGAACCAGCTTCGAGCTGTAGGGTCGCATCGGCGACGGACCGACCCACAGATCCCAGTCGAGACAGGCCGGCGGTTCTTCGGCCGGCGGATAATCGCCGCCGGGACCGACGCGATCGCACCAGATGTGGGCTTCAGTTACCGACCCGAGGCAGCCGCCTTTGACCAGCTCGACTACACGGCGGTAGTTCTCCGTCGCATGGATCTGCGTGCCCTGCTGCGTGGCCACCTTGTCCTTGTTCTTGAGATAGGTCTCGCGAACCTTGCGGGCCTCCCACACCGAGGCAGCCAGAGGCTTCTCGCAGTAGACGTGTATCCCAAGTTCCATCGCCGCCACACTGATGAACGCGTGATGATGGTCGGCCGTGCTGCAGACGACCGCGTCGATGTCCTTCTGCTTGTCGAAGAGGACGCGCCAGTCGCGATACTGTTTGGCCTGGGGGAACCGTTTGCCCGCCTCATCGAAGAACCGCGTGTCGACGTCGCACAGCGCCACGATGTTCTCGCCCGCCACGCCGTTGGTGTTGTCCTGGCCGCGATGCCCGACGCCGATGATGGCGATGTTGAGTTTCTCGTTCGCCGAGCCGCGCCGCTTGAGTGCGGGCTTGCCCTCCTCAGCCCGAAGGGCGCGACCGGCCAGCGACATCGCCGCCCCGGCAACAACAGTGTTCTTCAGAAACGTACGACGGGGGATACCGTATTTCATCTTTCAACTCCTAACATGAGAAGTAGGGTGGATCATCCAGGGTATGTTCGCCGAAAACGCGGTCGATGTGAAGACGGAATCCGGTACGACAGAACAATGCGGCCGGCAAACGCCCTGTCTCGCTTCGTCCCCGGCCGCTCACAACCATCGGGTCAGTTGCGAGATCCCCTCCCGTCTGCCCGATCGGCGGTCGAACGGACGAGAACTCGGCCTTCGCTCGCTCGCCTTCACCGGATAGAGCCAGCCCAACACGGCCACGACAACGAAACCCAACAGCGCCGTCGCACAAGCGATCAGACCGTGGATGATTTCACCCGAACGAATGTGCACAACCAGCAGAACCGCACTCGCCAACAGGCAGACAATCGGCGTGTAACACTTGAGAAAGGCGATTGGAGGCGGTGGCAGCAGACGCGTTCCGGGCGGGCGAAGCAGACACAGGGGACAAACCAGTTTCCCGTCAAGTCGCGGCGTCAGCGCACGCACCGCACCGCAGCCACCGCACGGACCGTACGTCCGGTTCCGCTCGGCGGCTTCACGCATCCGAAGGATGGATTCGTACGCCTCGCACACCAACATGAACTTCCTTGTCTGTTGCTCGTGGTTGTCCGCATGACGGTCGGGATGATAGGCAAACGCAAGCTGGCGATACCGGCGGCGGATCTGCTCCATCGTGGCATCATGCGTCAGACCAAAGAGCTGAAACGGGTCAATGTCACTGTCGCTCGACCCCACGACCACCTCAACGTGCGGGTGTATGGAAGGTGCCTGTGCCGACCGGATACCGCAGTCTTTCAGGGCCGACTCTTCTTCCACGTTCCCCCGGGAAAGAAGGTTGCGGCCTGCACACATTGTACTTGAACCCGGCAGAGACAATCAAATTGAGATCTTGCTCGGCGGGTGCGTGACAGATGTGGGATAGCGCCGGCCAAGCCGGTGAGGTGCCAAGGATGAAAGAGCCAGACGGTCAAGACCTAGCGAGTCACACCGGCCCCAAGTCATGTGAGGGCCGCAGCGACCTTGACCCGTTCTTCGGCATCTGCTATTGTTCCGCCCAACCCTGCTGGACCTTGTGGACTCCGAACGCCATCCGGCGCCGGGGGTAGTGCCCAGTCATGTTCGACGGTTCGTTTCTTGCGGCAGCCGCGACTCCGACGACGGTCGGTCTGCCGACGACTTCAGGCCTGGCCTTCATCGACTACGTCATTGTCTTGACGTATCTGTTGGGCGTCGTGGGCATTGGCGCGTACTTCGCCAAGTACGTCGATTCGGCCGAAGACCTGTTTCTTTCCGGAAAAACACTGCCCTTCTGGGCGGTCGGCATGTCGATTGTCGCCAGCGACATCGGTGCGGTCGACTTGGTGTCGGGGGCGGGGGCGGCCTACAAGTACGGCATCGCCCAGGCGAATTTCGACTGGATCGGTTCAATGCCGGCAACGGCGATTTCGGCATTGATCTTCATCCCGTATTTCTGGCGGGCGGGCGTCTACACCATTCCGGAATTCCTGGGCAAGCGGTACAACGCGGCCGTCCAACTCATCGAGGCGATTCTCTGGTTGTTCTTCATGGCCACGATGCTGGCCGTCATGCTCTGGGTCACGGCCGTCATGCTCAAGACCGGTCTGGGCTGGAGCACGACGACGTCGATCTGGATCACCGCGGTCATCATCGGCATCTACACGGTAACCGGCGGGCTGACGGCGATCGTCATGACCGACGTCATCCAGATGACGATCATGTACATCGGTTCGGGGGCTCTGCTCATTCTTTCGTTCCACAAGGCCGGCGGCATCGCCGGCGTGGTCGACGGGGTCCAGAAGCTGGGCGCCGAGTACGGCAAACATTTCACGCTGCTCATTCCGCACGGCGACCCAACGCCCTATCCGTGGACGGGCATTGTGTTCGGCCTGGGCATCGTGCTGTCCACGGCCTATTTCGTCGGCAATCAGGCGGTCGTCCAACGGGCCTTGGGCGCCCGAACCGAGTGGGACGCCAAGGCCGGCATGCTCCTGGCAGGCCTGCTCAAACTCATGGTCCCCATCCTCGTCATCATCCCGGGACTGGCCGGCGTCGCGATCTACCCGGGTCTTGAAAAGCCCGACACGGCGGTACCCCTGATGATCCGCGATCTGTTTCCGGCCGGACTCAAGGGCCTGATGTTCGCGGGGTTCTTCGCCGCACTGATGTCCAACATCGACTCCTACGTGAACTCGTGCACAACCATGTTCATGGCGGACGTTTACGCTAAGGTCTACCGGCACGTGAGGGGACGATCGTTTTCTCAACGCCACGGGTTGTGGCTCGGACGCTTTCTGACGGCCGGACTGCTTATAGGAGCCGGCCTTCTCGCGCCGATTATCGAGCGATTCGAGACGATTTACGTGGCCATGCAGACGCTCTTCTCGTTCTTCCAGGGGCCAACCCTGGCGATCCTCATCCTGGGGATCTTGTGGAGACGGGCGACGGGCTGGGGAGCCCTGGGGGGCCTGGTCGTCGGCGTCTGCACGGCGATCTCTCTGACGGCCATGGGCAGCAACGTGTTCCCGTCGAATGCGCCGTTCCTGTTCATTTCATTCTGGTCGTTCGTACTTGCGCTGCTCGTGACGATCCTCGTCAGCCTGCTCACGCGACCCGAACCGCCGGACAAGATCCGCGGGCTGGTCTGGGGCGAGGTCATGCACGACCCGTCCGTGCAGGCGGCCTTGCGGAACCGAGTGAACGGGGGGACATCATGAACACGCTCGTGAAGATGTGGGATGCATTTGCCGCATTTCTGACCGCCCATCTCGCGCCGGGCCTCAAGGCAATCCTTGGGCCGCTGGACCACTGGCTGAGCACTCTACCGACGTCGGCCGCCAGGGGCACCGCCGTCGCGCTGTTTGCGATCGCCACGATCTGGGCATTCTCGCTCAAACGAGAGTACATCTATCTGGGAGCGCCGGATCAGGCGCGATGGCGGGATCTGCGAATTTGGACGGTCATGGTCACACTACCGTACATCATCATCTACTTGTTCCTGTTCTAACAACGGATAAGGACGGTCAGCGGGATATCCATCATGCCGAACGGACAAGCACAGACTCAACGTCGACTCGAAGGCGATGCCTTCAGACTGATCGGCTGGTTCTTCATCGTACAGGCCGTACCCGTCATCCTGGGTGTCCTGATGTATGACCACGGGATGCCCCTCGCCGTGGGACTGGGCGCGGGGATATTGCTCCTCCTTCTCGGCGGAGGGGGCATTGCCCTCGGCCGTCGGTTCAAAGCGAGTCCCACGTGACGAGGGGGCGGCAGCGTGCGGTTCTTCCAGCCCCTCCTGGATCGTCGGAACGCCCTCGAACGACTCGAGCGCCGCCGTTTCAAGCGCGTTCGGCGTCTGGCGGGAGCCGCTGCATCGGTCATTCGCCGGCTTATGGGGATCCCGGTTCGCCCTACCGAGTCTCGTCGTCCCTTGCCGTACGTCGAGCTGGTCTGGCTACCCTATTACCTGGTCCGCATGGATGTGTCCTTCCGAGGATCGCCGAAGACACTCACTTCGCTGGTGAGCGGACGCGACGGACAGTTTGCAGTCTCAGAACTCCCTGAACCCGGAACGGCGTCGGAGAAAGGCGTCCGGCTATACCCTCCCCTCCTCGACGAGGCTCGCGCCGCGGAGATCGCGCACACCGGACTGGTCTCCACGGTGCTGCGGACGGCGCGAGTGGCACGCGGAGCCGTTGTCGGTGACGTGCGGACCGTCGAACCGGTGCAATACCCCTTCTGGGTCTGCCACTATGAGCGCCGTCGGGGACGATTGGATATCAGGGTCCTCGACGCGGTTACCGGAAAGTGGCCCGGTCCGAGAATCAAGACGACGATCCTACAGGCCTTTGTCCAGGCGACCGATTTCGCCGCCTCAACGTCGGACATGGCCCCCAAGACGTAGCGACGGACCGACAACCGACCGCTGGAAAGGCTTCACGGCAAAAACGTGATCACGAATACTCGCCCGGCGTCGGAGACGGGCTCATTTCACAGACGCGGGTTCAGCCGGGGGGGAAGTCGCCGTCGGAATCGCAGGAGCGCCTACGATCATCACCTTGATCTGGCGGTACTCGCGGTCGTCCGTTTCGATGGTCAGTTCGCCGCCCTCCGGCGGTAAGGTCAGTCCCTTGGAAAGCCGAAGGCTGATCGTATGGAGCTTGCTGTTCGGCCCACCGGACACCTCCGTCTTCAGCCCGAGCATGGGGGTCGAAACACGAAGGACTCGGAGGTCGCCGGCTCCAAAGCTCCGAATGAAGATCCGCTGAATGGTGTCCTCGGTCAGGGGCATCGGAACTCTGACGGGGTTGGGCGTCACGACGATCCGCGGTCGCAGGTAGGCCTGTGGACGGATTTCGAGGACGGGCATGACCTTCACTCCGGTCGAGAATCGCATCAGGCCGGAGTTGACGCCTTCCTGGTATGGCGGCTTGGCGCGAAGAATAAGCCGCCATTTCTTGCCCGCCTCCAGAGGCTCAAGGTTGGCCTCGAACGTGTTGCCCTCGCAACGGATCAGCTTGAGGTCCAGGGTGTCGTCCGTGTTGTTCTTGAGCGTCAGCGTTTTGGTCGGCGTATCGTCCTTTCCGACGGTTCCGAAGTACGTCCCATTGTGCGGGTCTATCGTGATGGGCACGTCAATGAGACCGACGATCGTGAGGTCAAAGCTGGGTTGAACGGGGTCGTTGCTGATCACCGTGATCTTCATCGCCACCAGCGGATTGAGACGAGCCGGCTCCATCGAAACCGTAAGGTTCCAGCTCTTGCCGGGATCGATCGAGACGTTCTTCTGCCCCACCGTGGTGCAACTGCAGTCGCTGACGACGCTCACGATCCTCAGGGGCAACTGTCCGGCGTTCTTGATGACGAAGTCGTGCGTAATGGTCGGCTCAGTGCTCCACCGCTTGCCGAGATCGAGTCTTGGACGGTCTACTTGGATTCGCGGCGCGGGACCCGAGGTCGCCGGGCCCGTTGCCGGCTGAGTATCGGCCGGAACCTTGCCCTCGTGTCGGGCACTCGGTCGGGAATCACAACCCGGCCAAGATAGCACAAGTACGAGTCCCACAACCAGAGAGACAAAGCGTCCTGCTGTCTTGTCCATCTGCAGACTCCGATAATCGCTTTTCTTGGTAAACCCGCCGCGTGGCCCGGCGATTCCAGGAAACCGGATCAGAATACCCCCTCGCACGGACGTTCCGACGCCCCGTGCTCCGCCATCTCATGCGCCCTCGAAGTGCCCGAGTTCATTTTACCACCACGTGACCGAAAATTGACAGACCCGCAACTGAAACCTAGAATGAGGGTACCAAGAGGTGAGCCTGACACGTCATAATTCCGTATCCGCGGGGTCAAGCAAGCGTGGCGGCTGAGGAGTGGAATGACAAGGGCAATTCCCCACGCGGATCGTGCGATAGGAACGAGACCGTGGCTACGTTGACGGTTCTTCAAGGTCCGGACAAGGGGCGAGTATTTCGCACGGGTCCCGGTCTGTCTCCGATCGGCCGGACCAGTGATATCATTCCGCTGACCGACCATACGGTCTCGCGGCGGCACGCGGAGCTTCGACCCGACAACGGCCGCTGGCTCCTGGTCGACCTGAACAGTGTCAACGGAACCTACTTGAACGGCCAGCGGGTCGGTCAACCCGTGGCGTTGAAGCACGGGGATCAGATTCGCATCGGTGCCACGCTATTGGTCTATGGCGGGGACGACAAGACGCCGGACGGCGAGAGGCTGTTGCCCTCGCGCGACATGGTGGACCTGGACTTGGCCGGACGTCAAATCGACGCGTCCATCATCAGCCGCGCCCCCAGCAGCGACGACAGCGTCGTCATCGTTGACGAGCATGCCGTCGGTGCCGTCCGGTCGTGGCGTGTGATGCAGGGGTTGATCCAGGCCATTGGGTCGATCACCTCATCCGATCAGCTTCTCGAACGCGTGATGGACACGGTGTTCGAGGAGATACGCTTCGATCACGGATTCATCTTGATGCGCGACGAGGAATCGGGCGAGTTCCTGCCCCATGTGGTTCGATGTCGAACCAAGGACGGAACGACCAATCGCAGCCCGATCACGACCAGTCGCACCATCATCGAGCACGTCGCCAAGAGCAAGGAAGGCATCCTGTGCACGAATGCCCAGGCCGACAAGCGATTCGTCAAGTCCAAGAACGGAAGCATCCTCAACTACGGATTGCGTTCGGTGATCTGTGTGCCGATCACGGCGCGCGACGAGGTGCTGGGCATCATCCACATCGATAGCTCGATCGCGGCGCAACAGTACAACGACGAGCAACTGCGTCTGATGATCGCCATCGGACATCAGACGGGCATGGCGCTGGAGAATCTGAAGCTGCTGGCCGCCCGAATGCAGACGGAGCGGCTGGCCGCCACCGGTGAGACCGTCGCCCACCTATCGCACTATATCAAGAACATCCTGCAAGGCATGCGCGCCGGCACGGACATGATCGACATGGGGCTGGAACGTGGGAATCTGAATACGGTCTCCACCGGCTGGCCCATCGTTCACCGCAACCTGCAGAAGATCTACAACCTGACGATGAACATGCTGGCGTTCAGCAAGGACCGGCAGCCCTCGCGGCAGATGGTGCGGCTCGGCCAAATCGTCGGCGAAGTCATCGAACTGGTCCAGCGGCACGCCGACGATAAGGGCGTCATGCTGTTGGCGGAGACCGACGAAGATCACCCGCCGGTCCCGGTCGACCCCGACGGCATCCATCAGGTGACGCTGAATCTCATCAGCAATGCCATAGATGCCGTTGAGCCCCATAAGGGCGTCATCAATGTCCGAACCACGTATGACGACGACGGCCAGCAGGCGATTCTGACGGTGGCCGACAACGGCCCCGGCATCGATGCGGAAGACCTGCGGCACATCTTCGAGCCCTTCCACTCCACGAAGGGTCAGGGTGGCACGGGCCTGGGCCTCGCCGTCGCCCGCAAAATCGTCCACGAGCACCATGGCCGAATCGACGTCAGCAGCATGCCGGGCGAGGGGACGATCTTTCGCGTCCGATTGCCCATCGCCGAGGCCGGGCTGGCCGAAAGCGAAGAGACGTTCGGGCCGGAACGGTAGGATCACGAGAACTACCGTCGAGGGCCCGTGCGGCGCGTTCCCTCCGCAGTCTCCTATGAATAGGCAGGTGGGGCTGTAACCGTCTACTATTCCACGCCTCGCGGGATCCAGAGAAGTGGCGCCAGCGACTGCCCTGAGCTGCATGTCATCGCATTTCAACCACCCGGCGTACCGCGAGCGATTTGGCGGGAAGGGCCACGCCGCCCTTTGCGCGTATCGCCGCCAGGACGCCGATCACGGGCATTGGGTCACGGCACCGATGAAGCCCGCCGCAGAGGTCTTGCACGGCTCATATCTTGGCGACGTGTGCGTATCCGTCTATCAGAAGGCAAAGGTCAAGGAAATGAGGAAGGTGATCGCGGCCTGTCGCGAGCTGGGCGCTAATGCCGTTCGGCTGAGACAAGAACAAAAAGTCTGCTGACGACCGTAACAATGAAGCATACAGTAAGGGCCTAAGTCCCCGGCGTGACACCCGATGACATCGGCGAGACCACGAGCGAGTATCTCGCCTTCAGAGAGGTCTAGAAGTGGGCAGACCAGGAGAACCCGCAATTGAACTGCCGAACAAGGGCTCCGAGCATCGCGGAGAGCCGCCGGACGACCTCACCCTATGGCCGCCCGCCTTTCCGTTCCGCCCGGCGTCAAACCGTTTGGGTGAAAGCGGCGTGCGTGCACGGGGCACGCCCCGAACCGGCGTTTCCTCCCTGGCACGGTTACCCTGGCACGGCCTACGGCCGAGCCGTGGCCGGCGGGGCGTTCCGTGGCAGGCACGCCGGCCAGGCGGGGCTGGGGACGGCCCGGTTCGGCTGCAGAATGCTCATCGGGTGAACAGAATCGCGGCTACCAGCGTTGGAAGAACACACCTTCTCACCTCGCCTCGGCGTACGGCATAACATGCACGCGCCTGTGGCCGGCGCATTCGGCTTGGGCATGGCACCCGACCCTGCGATCAGACGCGTCACCCAATCATCGCAACGTCACAACCGCTTTGACCGCTTCGACTACTTAGACGGCGACGGCTGCGGCGCCTTGGCCGGTTCAGCGGGCGTCTCCGGGCCCGGTCCGATGATCTTCACGTTGGTGCACAGATAGAGGGGCTGGCCGCCCTCGAGCTTGAACAGGGCCTCGCCGTACATGGCCGCATAGCCCTGTTCGGGCATCGGCAGCATGTGCACGTACCCTCTGCCGGAAGCGGTCATCTCCTCATGGTGCCATTTCGACTTCCGGAAGTCGCGCGTCGGGCTGGTGGCGATATAGGCCCACGCGTGCTCAAGCGGTTTGTCCGCGTCGATCTTCAGCCTCAGGCCGTCGGCGGTCGCCTTGAGGTCCCACGTCATTTGGGGAAATGTCAGCTTGCCGGCCGCCTTCAGAACGAGTGACGAGAACGTCGCGAACAGCCTGGGCATGTCGATCGGTGCGTGTCCCTTGTTGGCCACGTACAGAACGTACTTCTCGCCCTTCATGTCGTCCCAGTAAATGTTCAGCGCGTCGAGCGTCCAGTAAGGATCGTTCGTCCCGAGGATGAGGAATTTCGGTTGCGTCACGCGATCCAGATAGAAGTAGGGATCGACAATCGTGAGCAGTTGCTTGCCTCTCGGCGTCTGCCATTTCTCAGGAAGATTGCGCTCGGTGTAGTCGTTGATCTGTTCGCTGTAGTGCCCGTAGCTTGCCAGTTGGTGCTTCATCTGCGCGTCGAAGTTGAGCACGTCGATGACGATGGGCGAGCATGCCTTCACCCGCTTGTCGACGGCGGAGGTCAGCCACGTGGTCCACCCCCGTTTGCTGGCGCCGCCCACCACAAACCCCGTCAGGTCGGACTTCCACTCCTTGCGAGCAAACTCCTCGATCGCATCCATGGCCCGAACGGCGCTCTTGGTCATCGGCAGCAGCAACAGCCACGTGGGGTCGCCCGTCCTGAGGTACTCATCCATCGTGTACGAGATGATCCGGTCCTCAGACTTGCCGTCGAAGATCGGCTGTCGGGGCACGTTGGATAGCACGGCCATGGGCGTCTGGGTGGAAGTGACGACGTGCGTGGCCAACACCTCTTCGATCCTCGGCTCCCGCTTGGGTTTCGTGGTCGGTGTTCCCGAGGTCGCGTGCGATTCGCGTTCCTTGCGGAGGCGCTCTTCACGCTGCTTCTCCTCCTCGTCGTTCCATCCGCCGCCGGTGATGAACAGATAGACTTGGCTGATACGTTTCGCCTGGGCGGGGTAGAAGATGTGCAGGCGGTGATGCCAGTCCATCCCCTGCCACGTCTGGCTGGTCAGGATGATCTCCTTGTAGGCCACCAACGGCGTGACCGTTCCTTCGTCGATCACACGCCACTGATAGCTCGCGTCCTTTTTCGCAACGTAGTCGTCGAGCGGCGAAGCGACCGCCACATGAACGAACACTAGTGAGACCAGTACCGTGCGGAACACGTTCCTCATTCTTCATCTCCCTGTATCGAATGGCCGGTCTTGAGCCGGTCCGGATTCGCCGTCGAACTGCCTTCATTCGTCCCCGATGAACTGTCGGTAGTATCCTCCCCGAAATCGGCGATTGGGGCAAGCAAGCTCAGCGTCGTCGCACGGCGAAGGGGGTGGGCAAGATGCCCGCGCCCCCCAAGGGGCGAAACCCACCGACCGACAACGGCACTACCGTGTCCCCAGATGCCTTCAAGACCATGCTTGCCGTTCCGAATCGAATGCGTTCTCTTTCTTCTCTTGTCATGAACGACTCGGTACCGGATGATGAGTCGTCATATGAGCGCACTGTGATGTCACGTTTGACTTCAAACACGGAGGATGTCCCATGAAGAAATCCTGTGGCGCAAAGACGTTGCCGATACCGGCGCCAGTGCCCGTGTGGGTGGTGGGTACGTACGACGCGTCAGGTCGAGCCAACGCGATGACGGCCGCGTGGGCGGGCGTCTGCTGTTCAAAGCCCCCCTGCGTCGCCATCTCGCTTCGCAAGGCCACGTATTCCCATGGCAATATCGTGGCCCGCAAAGCGTTCACCATCAGTGTGCCGTCGGCGCGGCACGTCAAGACGGCCGATTTCCTGGGACTCGCTTCAGGACGTGATCTGGACAAGTTTGCCAAGGCCAAGCTCACGGCCGTCAAGAGCGATCGGGTCGATGCGCCGTACGTCCAGGAATTCCCCATCGTGATCGAATGCAAGCTGCTCCACACATTTGAGCTTGGGCTGCATACCCAGTTCGTCGGCGAAATCCAGGACGTCAAGATCGATGAGGAATTGTTGGAGTCGGAAGATTCACTCGATCTTGAAAAACTGGGATTCTTCGCCTTTCAGAGCGGCTACTGGGCCGCCACCAAGTACCTGAGCCAGGCGTTCTCCATCGGAAAGGAACTGATGCGGCAGCCATGAAACCCCCACCCTGTTGCCCGACAATTGCGTTTTCTCTCCTGGCAGTGTTGGCCGCGCCCAACGACCTTGGCGCATCGGATGATCCGAATGTCCTGAAGAACTGGAAAGTCGTTCCGCTGGCGAACGATTATATCGAGCTGTTCCGATCGCCGGACCCCAAGAACATCTACTCCTACACGCCGGGACTGGCCGTCTGCCCCAACGGCAGGCTGATCGCCACGATGGAACTGGGCGCCCGCAAGACCACCCCGAAGCCGAAGCTGCCCAAGGCGGTCAAGGGCACCGGCCGCGCGATGGTCTTCACCAGCGACGATCGCGGCAAGACGTGGACGTACCGGACGAACTACTCGATGACCTTCGGCCGGCCGTTTGTGGCCGGCAAAAGCCTCTACATCCTCGGCGAACGAGGCGACATCGTGATCATCCGTTCCGACGACTGGGGCGAGACGTGGTCCGAGCCGGCCCAGCTCACGCAGGGTTGTGTTTGGCACCAGTCGGCGTGCAACGTCCACTACGCTCGTGGCTGCGTCTACCTCGTCATGGAAAAGCGAAAGCTCAGCGGCAGCATGGAGAAAACCTGGGGCGTGAGTGAGCTGGCGCCGGTGCTCATGCGGGCCAAGACGGATGCCGATCTCCTCAAACGCGAGAGTTGGACCTTCGCCTCGGAACTCTATTTCTGTGACGCAGTGCCCGACCGCAAGCTTGACTGGTTCGGGGTGCCCTTCTTCCCGGCGTTCTACCCCCTGCCATGCCTGCCTTCCCTGACTCGCGGCTGTGCGCCCATCGGATGGTTGGAAACGAATGTCGTCCAATTCGTCGATCCGGACCACTACTGGCACGATCCCGCCGGTCGGACGTTCCACCTCTGGATGCGTGCCCACACCGGTTCGACCAACCTGGCCGCCATCTGTAAAGTCGTCGAAAAAGAAGATGGCACGATGGCAACGATGATCGAGACCGTTCCTTCCGGGAAGAAATGCGTCTTCGTGCCCTGTCCGGGTGGGCAGATGCGATTCCACATTCTCTACGACGAGAAGTCCAAACTGTACTGGCTCCTGAGTTCGCAATCGACCGACAGCATGACCCGAGCCGATCGGCTTCCGGCCGATCGCTACAACCTCCCCAACAACGAGCGACACCGGCTTCAGCTCCACTTCTCCCGGAACTGCATCGACTGGTGCTTCGCGGGACTGGTGGCTGTCGGGGGCTCGCCCAAGGAGGCAAGGCACTACGCCAGCATGGTCATCAACGGCGACGATCTGCACATCCTGAGCCGATCGGGCGATGCCCAGGCCGCCAACGCGCATAACGGCAACATCATCACGTTCCACACCATCAGCAACTTCAGGCGGCTGGCCTACTGATTGGCACCCTCGACCGCATCCTGCGCCAGCTTAAGCGCGCCGAGGACAGGATCGGAAACACGACTCGTCGGTTGAGGGTGAAGCCCCCGTGCAGCCAGCGATCGCATCAATCGGTCGCGAAGACTGCCGCTGCCGAGCAGGACGCCACCGGCAAGCACAAGCGGGAACGCCTTGGCGAAACCGAGTCTACGATTGACGCCGGCAACCAGGACGGCAAGTTCCGTGGCCGCTTGGTCGAGGATCTTATCCGCCACGGCGTCGCCGTCCTCAGCGGCGGAGATGACCACTTCGGCCAAGCCGGCGATAGCAGCACGGTCGTCGGCAATGGGCGAGACGGCCGTGATCAGATCGAGCGGCGCCTTGATCCCCAAGCGATCGAGGAACATGTGGAGCAGTTGGGTGGCGGGTCCGCGCTCCTCGGCCGCCTGCGCGGCCGCTCGCAGTCCGGCGTGGGCAATCGCATAACCGCTGCCCTCGTCGCCCAATAGGAACCCCCATCCCCCTACCCGGCACGTGCGACCGTCGGATGACCGCCCAAAGGCGAACGAGCCGGTGCCCGAAATGAGCGCCACGCCCCAGCCGTCGGGCGATCCGGCGGCGAGCACGGGCACGGCATCGTGCACGATGCGGACATGCCGCGCCAGTCGCCTTCGCTCGAACCACTGGTTGAGTACCCGACGGTTCTCATCGCGGTCGGACCCGGAGAGCCCCAACACCGCGGCGGTCACCGTCGTGACGGGCAACTTCGCGTCGGCGAACGCGGCGTCAATCGCGCAATCCAGGTTCTCGATGGCACGGTCCAAACCCGCCGCCTGGGGATTCGACGAACCGGCGATGCCGCGCCCGATCGGGACCGGTTCACTCCCGAGCGAGGAAGTGGCCAGCCAGGCCACCGTCTTGCTGGCGCCGCCGTCAACACCGAGGAGCAGGGTGTCCGTATGCATCGGGTCCGTCCGCGCGAGTCGAATGATTCGCTTCACGCAGATCGTCAGTGTAGTGCTTCACGCCGATCGCATGCAATCGAATCCACGCGTCTGATGCACCCGCAATCCGTAACCCGCCCAGTCGCACGTCATCTCACGTGTGACAGGACACCGGCCGCGCACCGGGCAATCCCGTCCGCGGCCCGGCAACCGGGCGGACGGATGGTGCTTCACGACACCGTGCTCGTTCATCGTGGCGCGCCGTTCATGATTGACGATCGTGCCGCGCCGTTCTATGCTTATGTAACGTCCGGAGCGGATCCGATGGGGGAAATCGTGTCTGGGCGCGAGCCCATGAGTGCGATGGAGTCGCGCTCCACGAGGCCTGTCTTGGAGTCGAGCTGAGAGGTGCAGAAGGCATATCTCCTGGTGCAATTCGCGGGCGGGCGGGTCCAGCGGGTCGAGCTGAACAAGAACCCGATGGTCTTGGGACGGCACGTCACGTGCGGTTTTCAGGTGATCGACCGGAAGGTTTCGCGTCGGCATTGCCAGGTAACCTACGCCCAGGGCCAGTGGTTTCTCGAGGACCTCAAGAGCAAGAATCATACGTGGATGGGCAGTGAAAACGTCGTGAAGACCCCTTTGAATGACGGAGACCAGTTCCGTATCGGTTCGACGTACATAACGTTTCGATCGGAGGAAGACCCAACCCGAACTTTTACCTCGACGCCCAAGTGGAGTTGACGCCTCTATGAAAGCCGCCCTGATCGGCCTGCCGCAATCGGGCAAGAGCACGCTGTTCGCCGCCATCACCGGTCATTCGCCCCTGTCCGGACAGACCGGCCAGGAACACCTCGCCTCGGTCAAGGTGCCCGACGAGCGCCTGAAGGTGCTGGCCAAGATGTACAATCCCCCGAAGATCACCCACGCCACGCTGGAGTTCGTGGATTTCCCCGGTTTCTCGCTGGCCACGCCGCAAGGACAATCCGAGTTCAAGCGCCACGCCGCGAACCTGCGGACGTGCGACGTGTTGGTGGCCGTGCTGCGGGCGTTTGACAACGCCGCCGTGCCTGCCTATCGGGACCGGGTCGATCCGGCCGCCGATCTGACCGAGCTGCGCACCGAGTTGGTCTTCGCCGACTTGGAGATTCTCACGAATAGGATCGACCGCCTACACAAGCAGATGACCAAGCCGACGCCGACTCACGATCACGATCGCCGCGAGCTGGCGTTGTTGGAACGCTGCAAGGAGGCGCTGGAACAGGACCGTCCGCTTTCCAGCGTCACTCAGAGCGATGATGAGAAGCAGATGCTCAAGACGTACGCCTTCCTCACTCAACGGCCGCTCGCGGTGGTCGTCAATGTGAACGAGGGCGATCTGAAAAAGCCGCCCAAGCTCGATACGAAGGATCTGGCGCACCTGCTCGTGCTTTCGGCGGAGATCGAGGCGGAGATCGCCCAGTTGGATCCGGCCGATCGACCGGCCTTCCTGGCCGACATCGGTATCAGCGAGCCGGCGCTCGACAGCCTGGTCCGTACGTGCTACGAGACCGTCGGATACATTTCCTTCATCACCGTGGGTGAAGACGAGGTCCGAGCCTGGAGCGTACAGAAAGGCGCAACGGCCGTGGAGGCGGCCGGCAAGGTCCACACCGACATCGCCCGCGGTTTCATCCGCGCCGAGACGGTCGCCTACGACGATTTGGTTGCGGCCGGGGACATGAAGCGCGCCAAGGCCGCCGGCAAGGTCCGCCAGGAGGGGAAGGGATACGTCGTGAAGGATGGCGACGTGATCCTGTTCAGGTTCAACGTCTGAGCCGGGTTCGCAGTCGATTTCCGATTTAACTCGTTGTCTCCATTCTGTTTACACCTAGGATTCCGCGAATTCGGAGCTGTAAGTTCTTGTCGAGTCGCGCGATTTGCGTGGCCTCATCTTGCCGGGAGGGGCTGGTCCGCCACGTTGTCTGGCCGTATGATTTATTGGCCGCTAACCGGCTGACGTGCGTCATCCAATTTGAGCGTGACGCGGGTCTGGACGATGTGTGAAACGCCGAGTGGTGCCTTGGGGTGCCGTTCATCTCCGGCCGTTTCGGAAGTAGTGGCGACGAGCCGTTCACTTCAGAAAGAGGACATGTCATGAAACGTGCATTACGACTTGGCGGGAGGCGAGCAGCAGGGTTCACATTGATCGAGTTGCTGGTCGTGGTCGCGATCATCGCGCTGCTGATTTCGATTCTGTTGCCGTCGTTGAGCAAGGCCCGCGCGCAAGCGCGGACGACGCTATGCGCCTCGCGAATAAGCCAGTTGACGAAGGCCATGCTGATGTATGCCAACGACTTCGATGAGGTACCGCCATTCATCGGCTGCGGTCACAAGAACTGTGGACAGGAAGAAGCCTATCCCCAACTCGGTCCAGACGGGATGAATTCGGAACGGTACTTCGCGCAGTTCGAGCAGTGGCTGATCCCCAATATGGCCCCTTCGATGGACGGATCGAGACCCGGCATATGGCTTGAAGAGGATTGGAACGTGCTCATCGGCACGGCGATGGAGCCCAAAGTCCAAAACGGCACGCTGTTTTCGTATACAAGATTCGAGAATATGTACCGTTGTCCTGAGTTTGAACGACAGCAGAACAAGACTCAGAATGTGTTCAACTACACGCGAAGTGTACTTGGCCGTAAACTGCTCTCAAACAGCCCACTAACTCGGGATCCGGTCGACGATGAACTTGCACCCGGTCCGATCATGAAGCCGAGTATGGTGTATGCACCCGCCGCGATGATGATGATTCTAGATGAGCAGTGGGACTTCCACTGTGCCGGCAATTACAACAACGGAGGGACTTTCGGTCTGAGCGGCTATTGGATGGCGGCCGAGACGATCCACGGAATCATCGGAGACATGGTTGGCGACTACCACGGGAACAAGGGACGAGTACTCGAGTGGCCGGAGATACTGGAAGCGTGCAAGCTGGGGAACGTTGGTTACTATGATGGGCATGTGGAAGCCGTTCGCGATCCCTGGCCTTGGCGCAGGGCATCGATGAACGATCTCGGCGCTCTGCAGGCGAGGATCACGGCCGATCCGCTGGCTGGCGATAAGCTTCTGGGAATCTTGTTGTCAGGTATCTACGCTCAACGCGGCATCGGAATGACCTTCGCCGACGTTCTGGCCTTGCTGTAGGTTCGGCTATGCTCGGGCCGAGGGGGAGGATCCCGAGTCGGTCTGTAGTCCGGACGCTAAGACGGGACAGGTTCGTCTTCTTGGCCACGTTCTTAATCGCGGCGGTAAGTTGGATGCGCTTGTTGGCATGAAAAACGAACCTGTCCCGTGTTCTTTCAAGGTATCCCCCACCGAATCCCAACGGCGCTGTCTGGCATACCGCCGAGGCAGACTGGATCGGCAGGAGAGGTTTGACTCATTCCCTCGGAACCGATCCGAACGGGCTTCCGGCGATCGCCTATTGCGATGAGACCGAGAAACGACTGCTGTATGCCGTGGCATCAGACCGCCCGGATACGTACTCGCTTGGTATCACGGTGTCTGGGGACGGCGCCGTCCTAACAGATCCCAACGCTGAGCCAAACTGGGATGACCAGTACGCCTATGGCACGGTTGTATCGCCGACTGCGGTTCCTGCTGCGCATTGGCACTTCGTGAGGTGGCGTGCAGCGGCAAGGCGGGGTCGGGGCTTCATCGATCATCAGGCTGGACGACCTTTTATTCGAGCTTTTCCAGGAGATCGCAGAGGCAAACTTGCTCGTTTTCAATTCGGCGGATCGGCCGGGACACCCTGCTTGGCCCGGCATAGCCTGAGGCTCGTGCGGTCAGCCCCGCGGGGTATCCGAACCGCCGACGCGCCGGCCACGCGCCACCGCCCGCGCGACGGTGTCGTCCCGCCGCCCCTCAGACCATCGTCTGGGGTCCGAGCCGAAGTGTGCGGCCGTCACCTGGATGCTCCGATCGAACCGCAAGTTTCGCCCGGACCGGCTTGAGCTGGACGTACCGGCTCAGCGCCCAGTAAGGGCCTTCGTTCTCGACGCGCACCGCCTTGTAGCGCCCTTGAAAGAAGTGCCGTACCCGGCGATGGCGTTTGTTGCCGACCCCCAGCTTCTCCGTTCGAGGCCGAGGCCATCAGTGACAGGGAATGTGCAGCCGTCATTATCGAGGGTGTCCCTTCCGTGAGCGGCGTCGTGTCAGAAGACCGTTGACGCCGAAGAGAACGGCGGCGGAAACGCAGGATAGCACGGCACCGAGCGTAAGACTGAGCGGCTTGTATTCAAAGACCACTTGGTGGCGCCCGGCGGGCACTCGAACCGCCCTGAAGAGGTAGTTGGCTCGAAGGATCTCAGTTTCAGTGCCGTCCACGAACGCCTTCCAGCCCGGAAACCACGTGTCCGTCAGGACCAAGAGCCGTTCCTGGCGGGAGTGAGTCGAGAGGATGACCCGTTCGGCGGCATAAGAGATGATGTCCGCAGCGTCGTCGTCGGCCAGGGCCGACGTGTGGCGCATTCCGGGGTCCTTCTCGAGCAAGACCGTCGTCCGGTAAGGGTAGTCTGGGTGGGTGATCTTTGAGAGTGCCTCCTGTGCCGAGCACGTCCTGTAGGTACCCGAAAGGTAGGCGCGCGGTACTGCCGTCGGCCTACGTATGACTATCAACGGCTCATTCGCGGTGCCGTCGGGCAACGACGCAGCCACGCCTGTCGTAACGCCTGCGGAGTTCGCAAGGCGAGGCACGACCATACACTTGACACTTGCAAGGTCATAGAAGGGGCCGAACATGTTGGGTTCAACGTCCCACATGGTACATAGGGCGTTGCCGTTCATAGCCTCGTTTGCGCGTCGCCATCGCTCCGGTATCAGGGGCTCGTAGTCGGTTACGGCAAAGAATCGCGGTACTGGTCGGAGCGGCTTCGCGGGAATCGACAGGTGAAGATGAAGACGGTCCAGTCCGGCCTCCTCTATTAGGCTACGATCCACCACGGCGTTTACGGGGTTCATAAAACGGAGGCGCTGTCCATAATACACGGGCACGTCTCGAAGTGATCCGTGAGGAGCTGTTGCATGGGCCAGATCGAGGAGCAAAAAGCCCAGAAGGAGCGTATGGGCTGCCATGGGACCTGGAGCAGTTCGAGGCCTCCACCATGAGACCGCCAAAGCGGCCGCTGTGATGGCGGCCAGTGCCGGAGCCAATGGGGACGAGTAGACAACCATAGCGGCAATCAGGGCAAGAGCGCCCGTCACGACAACCAGAAAGACCCACCAATGCCCACGGAGACCGGGTAGGCCGGTTCGGAACTCCTCGAGTCCAAGGACAGCGACCGTAATGAGCCCAAAGTAGGTCAGCAGCCTGAATCGGGACGGGGTTCGGAACATCATCCCTGTCGGCAGGTGCTCGTAGATTCGGTAGAGAGGACCTGTCCAACCATGGTGGCCGAAGGACAGAAGAAAGGAGATCGCGGAGACAACCAGGAAGAACCACAGAACGGGGTCTCCCCGCCTGCAGATGACGGCCACCAAAACGAGAACGAGCGTGGGGATCCCGAGATAGACGGCATCGGGGGAAGTGTCGAAAGAGATCAGCCTTGGTTTGGGATCCAAGCTGTTACGCAATGCCTGCCACGTATTCGGCAACTTCCGTTCCATGCCCTGTTCAAGATAGTGGACATGCTGGGGAGTAAGTGCCTTGCTTCTCATGGTGTTCTGCGTGAGTTCGAGCGTCGGTAGAAGCTGGACTCCGGCCAAGCCGGTGCCAAGCAGGCATCCTGCGCCCAAGGCCGCCATCCGCCGACCGACCTGAGACGTTAGGCATTCGCTCCCAAGCCACCGTTGGATCAGCCGAAGCAACACGTAGGGCGGCACAACATAGAACGTGTAAACGACGAATTGCGGGAAGCCGGCCAGAAGCTGTAACGCAGTGCCCAGGACGAAGCCGGTCCACCACTTCACATCCCCTCGCTGGATGAATCGCTCCGCACAGAGGAGGAGGAAAGGGAGCCACACCAGCGTCGAGACCTGGGGAGGCCAAAAGGTCTGTCCCAGGAGGCAGGCAAAGACATACAGCATGCCTCCGATTCCGGCGGAGTAGGAGCCGACACCCAGAGAGCGGAAGAACATGGCCGCGAACAGCCCCCCGAGCAACACCTCGCTGAACATCCTCACCTTGAACGCGGCGTCCACGGGCATCAGCACAGAGAGCAACGTGAGCGGATAGAACACTCCCACCTGCGCGGTGGCCAGAAACGGAACGCCGCAGCACGGGTACGGATTCCAGAGGGGCAGTTCCCCTTGTGAGAGACGTTCAGCCGCGTATTCCGTCATCGGGTAGTAGTAGAAGATGAGGTCGAACGGGAAGGTCTTTCCCATTTGTCCTGGAGACGCGTTGTGCCTGAACCAGAGGACGACCGTGCCCACGAGGACAATCGTCACCAGGGGGGCCGCACGCAAGTAAGAAGAGGATCGGATTCGTCCCCCGGAAGGCATGTTCACCATGGAATTGACCCTGATGTGTTTCACGCTCGGTGATACAGCTTGCCGTTTTTCATGGGAGACCGCCTCGGGCTTTCAGCAATTGTGGGTCGCATTTCGGACAGCGGCTGCGACCACGACCGCCGACACTTCTCGCACCGGAATGTCCGGCATTTCGGCACATCGTTGAGTCGGACGGTCGCCCACAATCGCCACGACGCAATGTTAGTGTATTCATTGGAGAACTCAAGGCTGCATGTAGCAGATCGATACCGGGGACTCCAAAGCCGGTAAGAGCAAGCCGGGCAGAAAGAACCTCAGGAAAAGTCCCCAGAGTCGGGTATTCTCTGCCGGCAGCGTGTTGCGAGTCTCTCACACTTTCCGGACACCGTACGAAAGGTACTGACGGCGGAGGGCATCTCCCCTATGGCCCCCTGCATTGGGGATTCCGAGTCTTGAATTCCCCTTGTCACGAGGTAGTACAGCCCAATCGGACCTGTCACGGCGCAGCGGAGCCGGAGCCGTTCGACTTCCGCGCCCCTTTCCCACAGGGCAGACCCGGCTGAGCGATCGTGCCGCGTTGACGCCCTTCGCCCGACAGTTCATAGTACACGCACATTCGGACAACCGGCGCACGCCGCCGAGCCGTTACGCGAAAGCGAGGGCATTCAAGGATGAGTCTGCTGATCGGGATGACCTACGACCTTCGCAACGACTACCTGGCCGAGGGCTACAGCCAGGATGACGTTGCGGAATTCGATTCGGAGGAAACGATTGCGTCGCTGGAAAGGGCGATTCAGTCTCATGGACACCGCACGGATCGCATCGGAAATGCCCGGGCGTTGATCGGCCGATTGTCGGCCGGAGGGCGATGGGACGTGGTCTTCAACATTGCCGAGGGACTCTCCGGCCGGGGGCGGGAGGCGCAAGTGCCCTGCATTCTCGACCTCTACGGACTCGGCTATACCTTCTCCGATCCGCTTGTGTGCGCCACAACGCTGGACAAGGCGGTGGCCAAGCGACTTGTCCGCGATGCGGGGCTGCCGACGGCACGTTTCCACGTGGTACGCCAGCAGAACGATGTCCGTGACGTGCGGCTCGACTATCCCCTGTTCGCGAAACCGCTGGCCGAGGGAACCGGCAAGGGCATCAGCGATCGCTCGCGAATCGACACGCCCCATCAACTTGTCGACGCAGTTCGAGAGCTGCTGAGGCGTTTCAACCAGCCCGTCCTTGTTGAGGGGTTCCTGCCGGGGCGGGAATTCACCGTGGGTATTCTGGGGACAGACGCCGAAGCCCGGGTCCTTGGCACGATGGAGATTGCGTTGCGGGACCGTCCGCAGGGCGGTATTTACTGTTACGGAAGTAAGGAGCGATGCGAGCAGTTGGTACATTACTCGCGGCCTGAAAGGAACAGTCTGATCGACGAGGTCGAACGCGTGGCGCTGGAGGCGCATCGTGCGCTGGAGTGCCGAGACGCATCCAGGGTCGACATCCGTTGTGACCGAAACGGAAGGCCGTGCTTCATGGAAATCAACCCGCTGCCCGGGTTGCATCCCACGCATTCCGACCTTCCGATGATTGCATCTCAAGAGAATATGCGGTACGAAGAGCTCATCGGCGCCATCATCGACAGCGCCTTGGGCCGACTGAGCATCCACCGCTGAAGCGCACGGAATCACAGTCCGTCGCTTTGCCGGTGCTACACATTGACGTGACGGGGTAGATTCATCTCGCGCGGGGGCGCGAGGGTGTTGTCCCTTCGTACAGGGATACGGTTGATGAAGCGCGCGGTCCCAGGCGTCTTGGTCCTCCACAACCTTCCGAGGGAATCGGCCGGGACCTCCGCATGGGTCGAGAGCGACGTGGGTGTTCTCGGAGAAGTTGACGCCGTTGTGGCGGGGCTCAGCCGCTTGGGCGTGGAACACCGCGTGGCCGGCGTCAGATCGCTCCGCGACATACCGTCGGCGTTGGCCGGGGGCACGGAAGGGATCGTCTTCAACCTGGTGGAGAGTCTGCATGGGGAGCCGTACGAGGCCAACTATGTCCCTGTGATCTGCCAGGCCCACGGCAAGGCCGCCACCGGATGCGACACCCCGTGTCTGACGTTGACGATGGACAAAGGAAGAACCAAGTCGGTTCTTCAGGCGGCCGGATTGCCCACTCCGAGCGGCGTGCTCGTGCCGCCGGGAGCGACCGTCCGAAGACCCCAGCTTCCTCCCGGTCCCTACATGGTCAAACCCGCCCATTCGGATGCCAGCGAAGGGATCGGTCCCGATTCGGTCGTTGAGCGGTTCGGCGCCAAGCTGAACGAGGTTGTGAAACGGGTTCATCGGGAGTTCCGTCAGCCGGCACTCATTGAGCAATTCGTCGGCCGCCGCGAGCTAAACATTTCCATTTTGCAACAGGGCGACCGTGTTGAGGTAATGCCCATCGCGGAGATTGATTTCTCGGCCTTCGCCGGCGATCGCCCGCGAATCGTGGACTATGAGGCCAAGTGGATTGAGGATTCGTTCGCCTTCCGGAACACCCCGCGGATCATTCCGGCCGCCGTGTCCGCCAGAGTGGCCGAGAACATCCGCCGCCTCTCGCTGGAGGCCTGGTCGGTGATGGGCTGTCGGGATTACGTCCGCGTGGATTGCCGTCTGGACGACCGCGGTCGTGTCTATATCCTGGAAGTGAACGCCAATCCGGACATTACGCCGGGCGACGGATTCCCGGCCGCGCTGGAAGCGGGCGGAATCGGCTATGACCGCTTCCTGCGGATTCTCTTGGATAATGCCGCCGCCCGACTGGCGAAGGCCGCAAGACCCCCTCGAAAACGAACCTCCGCGAGGGCGAGCGAAAAACGGGCCGCGACTCGAATCCGACCGGCACGACCGGAGGATCGTCACGTCATCCTTGATCTGCTCGCCAAAACCGGCTTCTTTCGACCCGACGAACTGGAGGTGGCCCGAGAGGTGCTCGACGAAAGCCTAACAAAAGGTCCCGAGGGCTGCTACCGGTCGCACGTTGCCGTCGGTGAAGACGATGTGGTTCGGGGCTGGGTCTGCTTCGGACCGACACCGTGCGCGCTGGGGACTTATGATGTCTACTGGATTGCCACGGATCCGTGTCACCAGGGTCGCGGCCTGGGCAAGGCCATGATGGCTCGCGCGGAGAAGCTGATCGCGGAACAGGGGGGGCGACTGGTCATTGTCGAGACAGCGGGCAAGGCACACTACGACTCGACGCGAAAATTCTACCTCAAGATCGGCTATCAGGAAGCCGCGCGGGTGAAGGATTTCTACGCCCCTCATGACGACAAGGTGATTTACACCAAGTCCCTGAGTCCAAACAGAAACTGAACCGTGGCTTGATGTCGCCTTCTTGCGTGCTATGATTCGGCCTCATGTTGACGTAAGCGAGAAACCCTCGTCCAGGCAACGACGGGACGCCCGGAAGCCGACTGGGCCTTTCCGCTACGTTTTCAAGGGCCGCTCGATAAGAGGATCGCGATACCGCTGAGCCGGTCAGGCTTACCGCGACACCGGCGAGTTGTCTGCGAAGCAAAGGTGCCGGACGTGTCGTGTGATCGTGGTGCCATGGGAGACCCCATGCGACACGTTTCCCCCGCCAAGAGACAGGAACGAACGACCATCCTCCGGCGCGCCGACGCATGGTGCGTGGTTGTCTTGGCGGCGGTGACCCTGACCGTCTTCTGGCAGGGGTGGTACGACCCTGTCAGCATGGTTCACGAGGACGCGAGCTATCTCCTTCAACCCTACTACCAATTCGCGGCCGATGAAATACGCGGCGGTCGTTTTCCGCACTGGAATCCGTTTGCTTCTTGCGGAATGCCCTTTCACGCAACGCTCCAGGGGGCTGTTCTCTACCCGTTCCGATGGCCGCTATTCTGGTTGAGGTGGCCCGTCGGTTACGCCATGAGCGTGTGCTTTCACTACTTTCTCACGGGGCTGTTCACGTTCGTCTTCATCCGCGCGACGCTGAAGTGCGGCGCCTTACCGGCGTTGACGGGTGCGACCAGCTTCACTTTCGGCGGTTTCACGTTGGGCCACCTGACGCATCCGAACTACTTCCAGGCTTATCCGTGGTTCGTTCTGACGCTTCTTCTGCTCAGTCGGGCGGTGGAGCGACGCCGCTGGGTCTGGTCGGTGGCGGGCGGTGTGCCGGTGGGCCTGATGGGCTTGGCGGGCTCGGTGCATGTTCTCCTCATCCTGGCGTTTGGTTTGGCATTGTGGAGCCTGGGTGAGCTGATGGTCGGAATCGTTCGCTCGTTCTCCTCGGGCCGATCGGCGATGAAGAACGCGTTCTATCCTGCCTTCGCGGTGGTCGCCGCGTTTGGGATTGGCGGCCTTCTCGCCGCGGCGCAGATCTTGCCCGCACATCTACAGATGCAGCTCAGCTCGAGGGCGAGTCTGGACTATGATTCCATTACGGAGATCAGTGCCCATCCCCTCCGTACGATTGTCAGGCTTGTGGTGCCCTTCTACTGGGGCAATTACCGGTTGTGGTACTGGGGCGACAACCTGTTTCACGAGCAGTGCTTCTATACGGGGCTCGTTCCGCTGCTCGCGGCGATGGTGGCGATTGCGTTGGTTCCTCGAAACCGGTGGGTCATGCGATTGGTCATTCTGTGTGTCATCACCGGTGTCGTGGCGGCCGGGAAGTATCTACCCGTCTTCTGGTGCCTCTACCGTTTTGTGCCGATGTTCGATCGCCTTCGCGATCCGGCCAGGCTGTTGTGGTGGGTTCAGTTTGGCATTGCCTGTCTGGCCGCGATCGGTCTGGACACGTTGAACCGTTCCACAGCCCTCAACGAACGGCGGCGAGCGGTGGTGGCCGTAGCCATGGGCACCTTCGCCGTAGCGATCATCATGATGAGCTGCCTGGCGCAACTGGCCGCGCTCGCGCGGGATCCGCAACCGGCCATTGAATTCGTCAGAGGGCTCGGTAACCTGAGCGATGATCAAAGAATGGCCTACATCGAAGGGGCTCGGAGGATGCCCAAGGCGGTCATCCAGGAGGGGGATATCGTCACATGGTTGGGCGTTTTCGCCGCGACGTTTTCTTGCGTCGTGTTTGCGGGATCGGTTGTCCTTCGTGGGAAGCTGAGTGGGACAGTCGGGTCCTCGCTGATTCTTCTATTGGTGATCGATCTGGGGATGATGTCCGCAGGGATGCTGCACTACACTCGCGAGGACAAAGTCATTACCTCAACGCCGCCCCATGCACGCTTCCTGCAACAGCACTTGGGGACTGCACGCTATTTGTGCCTGTTGAGCCCCCTGGATGAAGTCTCGCTGCATCGCGGCATGTTTTTTCGCATTTGCCACGCCGTCGCCGGCGGAGGTGGTATCTTCCACACGCCGAGACAGGAGAGGATGATCGAGCTCCTCCTCAAGGGGAACATGCGGTTGGCCAATCTTGCGGGGGTGCGTTATGTCGTGTCCGAACGCCCCATGAAGTCGTCGACACTGCGCCCTGTATATCAGACAGATCAATGCGTCATCAACGAGAATATCGAGGCTCTGCCCCGAGCCTTTCTTGTCAGGGATTTCCGTGCATTCAGCGACCCTAATGGCGTGACAACGGAGATCCTCGATGGGTCCGGCAGCCTCCGGGATGTCGTACTCCTGGAGCATCAAGCGGAACCGCTCCCCTCGGCCATGTCCGACGTCAACCAGCGGGACGCCGTCACGGATCTCTTGACTGAACCCGGCCGGTTCCGGATGCGAACGCAGTCAAAGGGGGAGAGGTATCTGGTGCTTACCGAAACATACCATCCGGAATGGCGGTGCTTCATAGACGGTCAATCGGTCCGAGTGCACCCGGCTGACTGGGTGTTCATGGCTGTCCGCGTGCCGGGGGGAGAGCACCGGATCGAGTGGCGGTATGTGCCGGTTCGATTCGCGATTGGGCTTGCAGTCTCGGTCGTCTCATGGGTGAGTCTCGTCCTCTTTCTGGCCGGTTCATTGTTCATCGAGCGCCGCGCTCGGCGGGGCGGCTCTTTGGCTGCTCCGCCGGTCAAGTCGCCTTCGGCCCGCCCATCTGCATTCAACCCGCGGAACGTACATCCGTAACCGTCATGCCCAGGGCATGCTCGGCGGCGGCCTTCAAGAGCGGATCGCTCTGGCTCTTGAGTCCGGTCAGGAGCGACTCGATCGCCTTGCGGTCGGCCTTCTTGCCGCCCTTACTCATGGCCGCGCGAGCGAGTCCCAGTTGGTGAATGGCCTCGACCCGCCACATCGGATCGGCGTCGTTGGCGGCCAGATTCAGTAGATCGCCCACGTAGAGATGGCCGGAAGTCGTGAGTCGCAACAAAGCCTCGCCGGCCTTGGCGTTCGTCGCCCGAGTCGCTCGGTCCAAGTCTTCGATAAACCTGCCGACCTTCTCGCCGCGATCGTTCTCGCCTCGGGCGGCATGAAACTCCGCCAGCCGTTCGGCTGCCACCCGCTGGATGTGCAATCCCACCTGGAATCCCCAGAGCCGAACGCGATCCTCGGCCACATGCCATCCAAAGATGAGGACGGCCTTGTAGATCCTCTCGGCCTCGCGAAAGTCCTTGTTCTTCTCGCAAATACGGCCGTACAAGAGGGCGGCCTTGGCCATGGCTGTGAACGCCTGCAGATGAGGAATGGGAGGTTTGTCGGCCTCCGACATCTCGGCCATTTCCCTGTAGCCGTACGTGACCGCCTCTGTTGGCGGTACATACTGCGTGAAATACCCCATCTGCTTCTTGGCCGCGCCGGCAAGAATAAACCGACAGACCTTGTACGGGAACTTGGCCTGAGGAATCGCCAGTTGTTGTTCCGCGGACATCTTCTGAAGGTCGGCGTATCGCCGGGTGTTGTAGTACTCAACGACGGCCTTATTGTAGTCGTCCGCGGCCAAACCTGGCCCGGTGGGCGGATTGACCACCCCCCAGATCGACGGCGGGACGTCGATGCGCCGGAGCCGGTCCGGGGCGGTCGTGGCCGCCGTGGGCGCCGACGGCGAACCGGGCAGGGCCCAGATGAGCAACACGACCGCCAGAATGACAACCACCATCCCGGCGGCAACGAGCCAGCCCAGTTTGTTGCTCACGATTCGTGCTCCTCTACGGCCATTGTAGGTTGCCGAATGATCGCGTGTTGTAGAAGTAACGTCGAGCCCCCGACCAACTGCTGTACTCGCCCACTCGCGGTTGGAACCTGGCGAAATTAATCGCCCAGCGCTTGTTGTTCCGCTCGGCCGGTTCGAACGCATTCAGCGGGATGCTGACCTCGACCGTCCAGGCACGCGATTGGCGAGCCGGGGCAACTCGAACCTCGGCCGGCCAGTACCGACGCGTGCCCCATCCTGTTTCGGTATTGACGCCGCGCTCGACCAGCGTGGCTCCCGTCGGCCGGATGACGATGTGATACACGTCCATGGGCTGCCCCGTGCCCGCATTGGTGGGATCGATGAGAATCTCCAGCAGGTCATCATCGGCCGGCAAGAGGCCTTCATATCGCACGAAGTTGCTGCTCATGTTCGGCAGTCGATCGACGTGGTCTTCACGACAGTTGAAGGCAAAATAGAGCCGCTGCCGGTCAAACCCGGCGAAGACAAGGGTCTGTTGCTTTGCGCGTCCGGTGGGCTCGCGACCGGCCAACAGGGGATCCTGTCCGCAGACCAAGACAAAATCACCGGCCACATTTCGGATGCCTGTCGGCCAGTCGCTCAGATCACCGTCAAGCACAATCGGTCGCTCCAGTCGACGCGGCGTGATCTCGGTCAACCGGGCGAGTATCTCCACTTGCCGTTCCGTACCAACGTCCAAAGCGATGGGCACATAACCGATGCCGGCTTCATTCGTTCCGATGCCGGCGGCCCGCGCCACCAACGACAATCGAGCGCGTCCCATCGGGGCCAGCGCGTGGATGGCTACGTTGTCCGCGGCCGCCGTCCACCCCACCGGCAGCTTTCCAAACCGCAAATGTCCTGTCAACGGCTCGGGACGCTCATTGCGAACGACCACGTGGAATTCAACCTCGGCCCCGGCTTCCGACTCCGACCGGGCGACCGGACGTATCCGAACGCCCTCGCAGTACACCCGAGGCCGACAGGCCGCGTCGATCAACCTCCTGTACTCGACGGTCTGACTGAGCTGCTCCTGGGAACCGGACGCGGCGCCCCCCACAACCTGTGCCAGGCGATCGGCCATCAGCCGTCGGGCCTGATCCCACAGTTCGGGCTGTTCGACCCATGGCCACTGGCAACCATCGGCGAAGTGATCCTCATACGCCGCCGTGCCGCCGTATCGGAAAAGAATCTGAGCCAGGGTGTCGGCCATGGAACCTTGGTTGTGCTGTTTGAGAATCGCCAGATACTCCAGATCTTGAAGTCCGCGGCGAAGTCGTTTCAGTCGGACCGACGGGATCGGACCTTCGAGTCGAAACGCCTTGCCCGGGTAGATCAACCAATGGGCACCGACGGGTGTGACGGCGGTGAGCGGATCGCCCGCCCAGTCGTTGATGATCGGCACCACGATTCCCTCAAGACCGTAACGGAATGCTTGCCACGCCAACGCCGCCGGATCGACGGACGGTGATCCCAGTTCCAGCGACGGGCAAAAAGAGGGGTGGCCGATCGTCATCCACGCCGTCCTTCCAAGGGCTCGCTGTCTCGCCATTGTCTCCGGATCTAGGAATTGGGCCGGCGGCGCCCAAATCGCGACCAGAGGTTCCAGGGATGGGTCCACCTCGTGCCCCAGCCAGCCGAAGACCTTCATGGACTGCGGTACGGCGCCGGTCATGAAGCGCAGCTTGGAGCTTGCCCGACGGGTGAGGGTGCCCAGTGCCTTGGCTTGCTCGTTGGACTCCGGCCAGGAAAGAAACGGGGGTCGGGTCCAGACGAAATGTCGATCGAACCATCCTTTCTCAGTCCAATGCTCCGCACACTGCCTGAGATAGTCCAGCATGGCCGTTCCGTACGCGGGTGAATCAACGCCCCCGTAACTCGCCGGAGGAGGAAACGCGCTGTCTACGGGCATGGGCCAGGCGGTCGGTCGACACGTGTCGGAGAACGCCTTGCCGGACAAATAGGCGCCTACCGTGCGATCGTAGTCGTCCCAGACCACCTTTACCCGCCCGGACGCGTCGAGCGACACAGAGGGGTAGACGCCGACCAGATAGCCGTTGCAGCGATGACGATGAAGCATTCTAAGGGTCTGGTCGATCACCGCCGCCGCCTGCTGGGCCATGGGATCGCCGGCGATGACACCCGCCGGCACATATGGTTTGCCTTCTCGCTCCAGGTGAGCGCGGAACAACGAAGGGACGTCGACGCCCGTCATCAGGGCTATCGACGGGCAAGCGGGTAATGCGAAAGGGAGCACCTGAACGAACAACTGCACGCGCTCCGCGGGGGAATCGTCCACGCGCACCTCAATATCGGCGGTGTAGTCCCCCGGTTCCGCCGCTTCATCGACGGCCACGTCGATCCAAACGACGGCCGTTGTCCCGGCGGAGACGGAGAAAGGCTGCCCTCCACGGGGTGCGTCCAATGGGACCAACGCATCGAGCGAACCGACTTGGGGCCACGAAGCGTCCGGTCTGAGCATAAGCCAAGAGGGTGCTCGACCCGTTCGGACGGATACCGCACGGGAAAGCCGGGTACTCGTTGTCGGAAGCTTGTTCCTCTCGTTCGCCAATTGGCCGACAGACAGGGTCACACGATCCGCGGCGTTGGCCCCCGCGGTGAGCAGCAATTGGCAGTCGACGACCTCATTGCGGGCCGCTCGGAGTGTAATGCGTTTGTTCTGCGGGTTGTAGCACTCCGACTCCATGCGAACGCCCTGTTCGGCTTGCACGGCGTGTGAACCGCTGACCGCCGAGACAACGATCGGATTGGCCCTCAGGTGCCCCAGGCCGACTAGGGAAAGGAGAACCCCGAGTGTCGCGCTGCGCAGTAGGGTCGAGGACCTTTCGTGAAGACGCATCGGATATGCCCTTGACAAGAGTGCCCATACCACGGCCAACTACATTGTATGAACACGCCGCAAGGCAGGCCAGTCTCCGCGAACCACGGCGGCTTCCGTCGAACGGGACGTCCTCGTGGGATGACGCTGGTCGAAATGGCGGTGACGGTTCTCTTGCTGGGCATCGCGTTGTTTCTTCTGGCGGGCTTGGCTCGAACCACGCGTCAGAAGGCCAAGAAGCAACTGGCGATTCGCGCCCTGGTTGCTCTGGACGATGCCCTCTCGGCGTACGAGCAGCGGTATGGAAAGCCGCCGGCGGGCCGGCCCGACGGTTCGGCCGAAAAGGTGATTGCAGCCCTTTTTGCGTACGGACCCAGCAGCGCCAAGCTCGAACTCTTGCCGCCCGTTCTGCACCGAGGGCAGGGACCCACACGCTCGCTTGTCGATCCCTGGGCAACGCCGTTTCGGTACGTGACATCCGCCCATGCCCTTCCGGCAATGCGAGCGCGGGTGGCGGGAAATGCCGGACGGCCCATTTTCGATTCCGCCGGTCCGGACCGTAGGTTCGCCTCCGGCGACGGCGGCGAGGAAGACGACCTCTTCGGCGAAGAGTGCCTCCTCCAACCGGGGCCGATGTGACGCAACGGTCTCCGACCCGGCGGACAAGCGACGTGCGTCCGTGACGTACGGGGACGGTGGATGGGGTTGTCCGACCGCCCGGCCGAGACTTTCTGATTCCGTGCCGAGATTCGACGGTTCGATTTGGACCTTGCAGGGGCGCCCCGAGTCGCATAGAATCCAGGTTCAAAGGTGTCGAGCCGAGCGCTCGAAACCCGTCGGTGGCGAGGGAGCTTTCAGTCATGATCGCACAAGCCTCGGCCCTTGACGCCAACGTACTGGTGCTCAACAAGCACTACATGGCCTTGCGAATCACCAGCGCGCGTCGAGCGTTTTCGCTGCTGTTCCGCGAGATCGCCGAGGTTGTCCACATCGAGGACGGACGCTACGTCAGCTACAACTTCGAGAGTTGGCGCGAACTGAGCGAGTTCCAGCGGCAATTCGAACCCGAGCGTTTCGACTGGGTAAAGTCCATTCGGTTCAGCATCGCCGTACCGCGGATTATCCGTCTGCTCATCTACGACCGCCTTCCCCGGGCCGAGGTAAAGCTCAATCGGCGGAATATTTACGCCCGCGATCAGAACCGGTGTCAGTACTGCGGCAAAAAGCACTCCACCAATGAACTGTCCATCGACCACATCTTGCCTCGGAGCCGTGGCGGCCAAACATCATGGGAAAACGTGGTCTGCTGTTGCCTCAAATGCAATATCCGAAAGGGAGGGCGCACGCCGGCGGAGGCCCACATGAAGTTGATCGCCAAGCCGGTCCAGCCGCGACGGTCGCCGGTGGTCAGCTTCAAGCTCTCCGACAGCAAGTACGCGAGCTGGAAGCAATTCCTAGACCATGCCTACTGGTCGGTGGAGTTGAAGTAGCCTCCAAACTCGGGACCGCCGCGCCGGTCGAGTGTTTGCGTCAATCAATCGATTTCGAGATACTCCATGGCATGTCTTCGGGCGCCCATCAGACGGGCCAACTCGCGCCGGTCGAGATCGCGGCGAGTCATTCGCGCGATGGCATCGGTCAGCAGCTTGTCGGTGACGTGGTCGCGCCACCACGTTGCCATCGCTTTCGCTTGCGCGTCGGTCACTCCTTCCTCGGGCTTGGACGGCAGGTCGATGGGACGACCGATCGATTCGGACATCACCCGCATCCATCGGGTCATCCACGTCGCGGCGAATGCCCGGCGCGCGGGATCGCGTCCCGTCAAATACTCGAGAAGGGCATGGTCGGCGGATCGATCGCCAAGCTCCAGACGGCCAATGACCGCGCCCGGCGCGAATTCGGAATTCGGATCGTCGCCGAGTTGACGGAGCCAGGGCAACGCCTGCTTGCCACCCAGTCGAGCCGCGTAGATCACCATCGTGGGTCTTGAGTGCTCGGGGCAGCGCAAGGCCTCTGCTCGCACCGGTTCATAGTATTCCTTAGCGTTCATCTTCTGGAGCGCCGCCGCCCCGGCCTCACGAACCTCCGGGTTCGGATCGTTCCGCAGGGCCTGACCCGCCAGCGCGGCAGCCTTCGCTGTGCGCAGCGAGCCCAATCGCCACAGGGCCTTTTGTCGCTCCTGGGGGTTGGGATGGGTCACGCGGCGACTGAGAATGCGAAACTCGCGGGCGTCCGACCACATCCAAGACACCACCCCGACCGCGCACACGGCCAGGAATCCCGCCGAGGCAGCGACCATTCCAATCAGCTTTCCACGAGTCAAGGGATCTCTCCGCAGGCTGCAAGCATTATAGCGGCACTCGTACCTTGGGGCACCCCATCGGGGGGGGCAGCGGCGCCTTGGAGGGGCACGCCGGACGACACGCGGTCTGAACAAGGTGATCCACTCCGGGCCGGAGGACGCCGAAGCGGTGTTTGGGTTCGGAGCCGTCTCGCGTAGAATTGTGCAGCCATGGTTGAGCCTTCGGTTGACAACCTCGATTCCGGCAGCAGCGCCTTCAAGTCAGATATATCACCTTCCGGCTCGTCTTTCGTGAGCGCGAACGAATCGGTGCAGTCCACGTCCAAGCGGTTGTCCCTGTCGGCGTGCGTCGGCATCGTACTCGTATTGGGTCTGTCCGTGGTCTTCTGGAATCTTCGTCAATGGCCATTGGCGAACTGGGATGAGGCCTGGTACGCAAAGATCGCGCTAGACATGGCTCGCGAGGGGAGATGGCTCTCTTACGACATGGACGGCGACATGGGCGGCGTGGCACTGAAACCGCCACTGTGTTACTGGGCGATGGTTGTTGCGTTCAAGTGCCTTGGACCCACGGTCTTGGCCGTACGCTTGTTCTCCGCAACCTGCTATGTTCTGTTGGTGGTCAGTGTCACGGTCTTCTGCCACCGCAACCTGAGCTCGGCCGTTGCACTTCTGGCCGCCTTCTTTCTGCTGGCCGATCGACAGCTTCTCTTCAACCACTGTGCCCGATCGGGAGACATGGACGCTCCACTCATGCTCAGTCTGACGCTGGTCATGTTCGGCATATGGCGGATTCGAACGCGGACAGAGGTCCTATGGGGGTTGCCCGCATGGGCGTGTGCGCCGCTCATCAAGGGACTGGCCGCTCTTCAGATCGTGCCGGCCGCTCTTGCATGGTTCTGTCTGACGCGTCGGTGGCGGCTCGTCCCTTGGTGGCTGTTCGTCGTGATGGTCGGGTTGGTGCCCTTGACGGTCTTCATGGTCTTGCGGGAATCCCGGCAACCGGGAGTGGTTCAACGATTTCTATTCGACGACTCATGGCAGCGCCTGACATCGGAATTTGACGCACCGAGTGGAACCTCGCTCCTCTATCTCCGAAGAGGCCTCCGCGCTTCCTGGCCCGCGCTGATCGGTTTGGCTCTGGCGGTGCTGCTCGCGGGGAAACGCCTTCGACTAAGCAGTCAACTCGCCGAACCGGCGGATTCGTGGGATATGTTGACATTCTTGCTGCTGTGGTGTTTGGTTCCCGTAGCGATGTTCTCCGCCGCGCAGACGAAGCACACGTGGTACATCTACCCTTCGTTTGCTCCCGGCTACATCCTTGTCGCGTGGCTGACCGTCGCGGGTCTATCCGCGCTCGAGCCTCGCCGGCGGAAGCTGTCCGCTTTGGCGATTTCGGTCCTTCTCGCGGCCGGCATGGGCGTGCCGACGCTTTGGAAGACCTTCCGCGTTTCCTCGCATGCTCGCCAACGAAACCACGAGCTCGACCGGCTGATCACCACCATCAGAAGCACGAGCGGAAAAGAGCCCCTGATCGTCTATCGGCCGGAGCCCCGAATACGGTTCTTGTTGACCCGCGAACGGATTCGGTACTCGCCGGCCAATAGTGAGGCGGACATCATCACTCTGGTTCAACAGAAGCTTCCGCAGACCCTTCTGCTGTACGACTGGTTGCAGCGGCCGAGGATCCAGTCGATCCTTTCGGGAAGGGCAAGAACCCCGCTGGCGGAACTGCCTGTGCTGGAATTGGATCTTACACGTGTGGAGTAGACTCGCGAACGTCGCACGGAAGTTTCGCTTCCGCCGGCAGGTTGTTCCACAGTCGGAGTATTTGTAAAGTAGATGGTGTACCTGGGATTCCGTGTTGGGTGGGTAAGACCGAAGATGGCGACACTTCCGAAGACGAAGCGCATGAGGCTTCTCGATGCGATCGGCAATACGCCGATGGTGGAATTACAGAGCGTTTGGAGTACGTCCGCCACCGGCGTGCGCATTCTGTGTAAGCTCGAGGGCAACAATCCGGGGGGATCGGTGAAAGACCGGCCGGCGTTGTACATGATTGAGCATGCCGAGGCATCCGGTGAGCTGACCCATGAGAAGATCATTCTCGAGCCGACCTCCGGCAATACGGGGATCGGCTTGGCCATGGTGGCCGCCGCCAAGGGATACCGCGTTCGCCTGTGCATGCCGGCCTGCGTGAGTCAGGAACGGCGAGCGATACTCACCGCCTTCGGCGCCGAGGTCGATATTACGCCGGCCTGCGCGAAGACCGACGGGGCGATCCATCGCGCCATCCACATTCATGAGGCCGAGCCCGACTTGTATTACTTGCTCAATCAATTCGACAATCCGGCCAACCCGCTGAGCCACTATGAAACGACGGCGCCCGAGATTCTGCGGGATACGGAGGGAGACCTGACGGCCTTCGTTGCGGGGCTGGGCACGAGCGGCACGCTGATGGGCTGTGGCCGTCGATTCCGCGAGGGCGGAAACGAAATCAAGGTCGTGGCCGTGGAACCGACGACCGGCCATACGATCCAAGGGCTGAAGAATCTGACCGAGTCGATGGTCCCGGGCATCTTCGATCGATCGCTGATTGATGAGGTCCTGACGTGCCGAGATGAAGATGCCTTCGAAACGATGAGCGACCTGATGCACCGGGAGGGCATCTTCTGCGGACTCAGCAGCGGCGCGGCCGTGTGGGGGGCGATGCGGGTCGCCCGCGACTTGCCGAGGGGCTCCACGGTGGCGTGTATCCTTCCCGACCGGGGCGACCGTTACTTGTCAACGGAGGCCTTTCGATCGTTCTGTGCGGAGTGTCCGCCATAGTGCTTTCCAGGACCTTTGACGGACCTCACGAACGCGATCAGAACGCCATGTTTGTGCACGGGTATCGTCGGGACAGGGAAGGGCCCACGACATACCGTGGAGGAAGGGGGATGGCCTTCGCATCCGGTCAGGAGGTAGCCAGGCTTTGTCCCACGCGATCGCGGAGAAAGCGGTTGACCTGCCGTAGCGTGGGAAGCGGGGCTCGACAACTCAGCGCCGTGCAGCAGATCGCCGCCGTGGCGGAAGCGAAACGCATGGCCCGGGGCAGCGACCACCCTCTCAGGGCGGCAAAGGCGATCGCGCCGTGGTAGGCATCGCCCGCTCCCACCGTGTCCACGACGTCCACATTGAACGCCGGCTGGCGGTAGATTCGACCTTGGGCGACACCGATGGAGCCGTACTCTCCCAGCGTGACTCCTGCCCAGCGAGGGCCCATCTTTGCCAGTTCCATGGCGGCCGCTTCAAAACGGCGGTGTCCAAAGAACGCCTCCACGAACTCCACGGGCGCAAACACGATATCGCTGTTCCGAATCAGACCTTCGGCATTCTTGTCGAGATAGGTGATGTCCAATGAGGCGATCACGCCGGCTCGCCGGGCGCGGCGCAACGCCGGGACCGCCAACTCCGGGAAAAACCCGTCCAAGTGCAACAGCCGGCTTCTTTGCAGGACAGACCAGAAGTCGGGTCCCAACTGCCGGGGAGTCAACCGGAGGCGTTGAAGCTTGCGAGCCAGAAGTGTCTTTTGGTCGGTGCCCGCAACCGAGATGTTCAGGCTGATCTGAGTCCGTCCCCCGCGGGCCAAGCGAACAAATCGAACGTCCACGCCTTCTCGGATCAGGTCGTCGCGAAGAAACCGTCCGGGATCATCTTGACCGACGCACGTCGCCATGGCGCATCTCATCCCCAGACGTTGCATGGTGATAATGGCATTGGAGCACATCCCGCCGCCCGCGGGTGTGTATTGGAGGAGATTGCCGCGATCGCCTTCCGGCCAACGCTCGATCACGGCGGCCAGGTCGTAGCAGGTGAGGCCGATGCCTATCGCGTCAAACGCCCGTGTGCTGTTCTTCCGTGAGTTGTGCGAAGCCATGAGCTCGGTTGGCGCTCCTTCCTCGGTGCGGTGGAAACATCGGCGGCTCAGCTTGACGGTGAGCCTCTTGCGTCATCGGACTCACCATTGTCATCGTGAGCGATCTTCGATTTAGGCAATTGCCGAATGCTGGCGTCGGAGATGCGGTCGACCGGACCAAAGCGATGAAGCCCGAAACGCGTCGTGAGCAACGCGATGATGCCGACCACGAACAGGATGAGGACGGTTCCATACCTTATGCGGACTGTGGTGAACATCAATCCCGTCAAGGCGAACAAGGAGGCGAGTACATACAGGAGGGCGACGGCCTGGCGCACGGACAGCCCCCGCCGAATCAATTGGTGATGTAGATGATCGGCGTCCGGCGCCATGAGACTCCTTCCGGCGGACACGCGTCTGATGATGGCCAAGGTCGTATCCATGGCGGGCAAACCGAACACCACAATCGCCGCATAGAACCATCGCAGGTTGAGCGCGTTCTCGCCAAGAAGAAGAAACAGTGCCGCCAGAACGAAGCCCAGTAACATGCTCCCGGCGTCTCCCATGAAGATGGATGCGGGATTGAAGTTGTAGGGCAAGAAACCGAGGATGGCCCCGAGGATGGCCATGCACACGATCATCCGCGTCGGATCGTAGACGCTGTCCAGGCCGACCTGGGCCAGCCTCAGTACAAGCACGGTGAGCGCGGACACCATGATGACAATCACGCCGGAACACAATCCGTCCAGGCCGTCCAGCAGGTTTACGGAGTTGCACACCCCGAGGACAACCATGACGCTGAAGGCCGCGGAGGTGGCCGTGGTGAGCTTGGGCGACAAGACGATGCCAAGCGGATGGAGCAGCAAGTGCGAGATCTGAAGTCCCACGCCGGAAAAGATGAGTGCGTACGCGGCCAACAACTGCCCGCAGATCTTGAATGCCGGGCGGAGATCGGTCAGGTCGTCGATCAGGCCGACGCTTGCGGCAATCGTCGCCCCGACGACGACACCGAGTATGGGGGCCTTTGATCCGGGTTCCGTGAGAAAGGTCAGGCTGCCCACGACCACGGCCACCAGCCAGCCCGCCAGGATAGCCAGTCCGCCGAGATACGGTGTAGGTGCCTTATGGACCTTTCGACCCGAAGGACGGTCCACGATGTCCAGTGCAGAGGCGATTCTTGCGAACACAGGCGTGCAGGCCAGCGAGATCGCCATGGCCACCAGAAACACCCAGAAGTAGTCGCTCAAGACTTGCCCGGCGGTTTTGGGCGACAGCAACGGACCGCCGTCCAAGTGAAGGGCCGCCAAGCATAGCGGTAAGTTCATGATCATTAATGGTTTACGCTCGCAAACGCCGAACTATTCATCCGTTCCCAATGTCACAGTACGACATTCCATGATGATTGGCAACGACCTCGGGGACGAACGGTCCAGCGATCTCCCGGCCGGGATCGATCCTAATCCTACGGCCGACGGGCCACAACCAGAGCATCCATGCCCGTGCCTTCTCGAAGCAGCTCGACCTCTGCAAACCCCGATGCCCCCAAGTCCGCGCGGATCTCCGACAGACTATAGGTCCCTCCCCCTTCCGTGTTCACAAGCATGTTGATCGAGAAGAGGGCCCCACCTACAGGCCGCGTGTGGGCATCGTTCATGACAAAATCCCGAATGACGATTGTCCCGCCGGGCTCCATGGCCGCGAAGCACTTTGCGTAGAGACTGCGGTTCTGTGATGGGCTGTTTTGGTGAATGATGGCCGAGAGCAACACCAGGTCGTGACCGCCGGGCAGGGGGTCTTTGTAGAAATCTCCCTCTACCAGATCGACACGATCCAACAGCCCTTCGGACGTCAACCGTTCTCGCGCCATTTCGACAACCATCGGCAGATCAAAGAGAGTGACTCGGAGGTCGGGTGCCGATCGTAACATCGCGACGGTATATGTTCCGGACGCTCCGCCCACATCCAATGCCCGCCGGAATCGATGAAGTCCGAGGGCGGAGACAATCCCTTCAGCCATTCCACGTCCGACGACGTGCATTGCCTGGATGAAGGATCGGTAGTGCTCGTTGCTCTGCTGCATTCGCTCGAGACCGGTCTCCGGGTTCGAGCGCCCCTTACGAACGATTTCGGCCAGCCGGTCCCAATGGTGAGCGCAGTAGGCCGAATGCCGGATCATGGACAACACGCTCGATTCGCCGGTGCTCGACAGCAAGGGGAACAGCTTCGGCGGAACGGCATAGTGTTGATCGGACTTGATGAGCAGTCCCATTGCGGCCAGAGCATCCAGGAGCACCTCGGTTCCGCGCGAATCGGAACCCAATGCCCCCGCGATTTCCCGGACCGTTCGCCCGCCGGTTCCGACGGCGTCGAACAGGTTCAGTTCCGCGGCGGCCAGTAACGGCTGGCTCTCCTGAAACCCACGAGCCTTCTCAAGGATCGATTGGGCGGTCCACGTCCCGTCCATGTCCGGCGCTCCCCTGCCTGCTTGCCCGGCCGAAAGCCGCTGCGCGTGCGATGGGGTCTACGTTCCCTCACTGCTGCTGGACAGGTACTTCACCTGTTCCGGCGTGAGCGTGTCAATCCTGATATTCATCGACTTCAGTTTCAGCTTGGCGACCCACTGCTCGATTTGGACCGGCACGTTGTGGACGCGGACATCGAGTCTCCGTCCGTTCTTCGCGGCAAATTCGCTGGCGAGGGCCTGAGTGGCGAAGCTCATGTCCATCACGCTGGCCGGGTGCCCCTCGGCGCAGGCGAGGTTGACCAGCCGGCCGTCCGCCAAGAGGAAGATCCGACGGTTGCCCGGCAGCACGAACTCGTCCACGTTGTTCCGAACGCCGCGATTGATCTTCTTGGCCAATTTCGTCAGCGCCGGAATGTCCAACTCGACGTCGAAGTGTCCGCTATTGCAGACGATCGCTCCGTCTCTCATTTTGACGAAATGTTCGCGCCGAATGACTTGTTTGTTGCCCGTCACCGTGATGAAGATCTCGCCGTAGCTCGCGGCCTCGGCCATCGGGGCGACCGTGAAGCCGTCCATGACGGCCTCCAGCGCGCGGAGCGGGTCCGTTTCGGTGATCGTCACGTTGGCACCCATGCCGCGCGCCCTCGACGCAACGCCCCGACCGCACCAGCCGTAACCCGAAATGACGACCCGTTTGCCCGCCATCAACACGTCCGTCGCGCGGATGATGCCGTCGACGGTGCTTTGCCCCGTGCCATACCGGTTGTCAAACAGGTGTTTGGTGGCGGCGTCGTTCACGGCGATGACCGGGAACTTCAGAATGCCCTGCTTCTCCATGGCCCGCAGGCGAATCACACCCGTGGTGGTTTCTTCCATCGAGGCGACGATGTTCTTCGCCTCGGCCTTTCGAACCGTATGCAACCGGTTCACAAGGTCGGCTCCGTCGTCCATCGTGATGTTGGGCTGGTGATCGATCGTGGCGTCGAGGTGCTGATAGAAGACCTTGACGCTTTCGCCGCGGCGCGCGAACGTCGGGATGCCGAAGTCCTTGACCAGGCTGGCGGCGACGTCGTCCTGGGTGCTCAGGGGATTCGAGGCGCATAAGAATACCGAGGCTCCGCCCGCCTGAAGGGCTCGCACGAGGTTGGCCGTCTCGGCGGTCACGTGCAGACAACAACTCATTCGCATGCCCCGAAGAGGCTTCTCCTTGGCGAAACGCTGCCGGACCAATTGCAGAACCGGCATGTCATGGTCGGCCCACAGAATCCGTTTCTTGCCCAAGGGTGCCGCGTTGAGGTTGCTCACGTCGTAGGCATTCTTGCCCATTGTCTGGCTTCCTTTCACTTGTCAATACGCCTGTCTGGTTCGAACGTATACATCCCTACGCTTGCCGCGCGACCCGGGTTCGATCGGGCGGCCGGCGTTGTGTCATGTTCTCACTCGATCGAGCAGTACGACCGAGACGGGTCCGAAAACGATCAGCGGCAACCAGGCCGGCAACGCCGGGTGAAAGCTTGCCCCCAGGACGTTCTGGGTCAGGAAGCTGAAGACAAAGCACGTGCTCGTGACGGCCAGCGACAGTCCCGCGCTGATCAGAACGTTTCTCGGTTCACGATTCAAGAAGAAGGGCAGCCCCAGCATGAGGAGGATCATGTTGACGAACGGCTGGGTGAACCGGTTGTGTTTGACTTGCGAAATGGTGGCCGCTCGCGATGCTTCACGATGTTCGATGGCGTTCAACTGGCGGATGCTCATGAAGTTGATCCACTGGGCCGCTTGACGCAGCATGAGTTCCTTGGGCGTCAGGTCGCTCTCGTACGTCTCCACCAGATTCTTTCCCAATTCCGCGTCCTGTCCGAAGCCGCCTCCCTGCTCCTCGCTCGCGCCGATCAGGATGCCGCGATGCAGCTCCCAAATCCTCTTCTCCTCATTCCACGTCGCTCCGTCGGCCATGATGATTCCCGTCACCATGTTGGCGGGGTCGCGTTTCAGGATCACGACGCGCCGCATCTGCTGCCTGCGCGGAAAGAACTTGACGGCGGACACCAGGGCGTTGTCCCGATCGGCCACGAACCACACCGCCGCAGGCTTTCGGCCTTCGGCGTCATCGTGGGCCCGAGCCAGCTTGTCGCCGATGCGCGGAATGATCAATTCCTGGTCGACAATCCACAGGGTGTTCAATGCTAGGCCCACGGCAACCACCGGTACGGCTATTCGATACAGACTGGTTCCGCTGGCCAGGATCGCCGTCAGTTCATTCGTCCGCTGCATCCGCGCCAGTGTAAACGAGGCCGCCACCAGCGTGATCACGCCGGACAATTGGCTGAAATAGAGGAACAGGTTATAGCCGTAGTAACTCAGGATGTTGTTCACAAGGTCGAGGGGAGCCGGCTCGGACTTCGTGAACTCGTCCAGGTTCACGAACAGGTCGACGATAATGTACAACGACATCAACACGGCCAGGCTGACCAGGTAGTTGATCATGAAGGATCGGATGACGTATCGGTCGAGCACGGATAACATGGCGGAAAACCGATCCTTCCTCAACGACGCAGCCACTTGAAAAGCAGCAGCAGGTCGGCCAGGAACACCAGGGCAATTCCGGTCCACACGATGGCCAACCCGACCTGTTCCGTCCCTTCGTTCTGGGCCATCTGGCGGCCCATCACAATCGTGACGACAACAAAGGCAAACGGAATGCAGCTAAGTCCGAAGGCCACCAGGGCTTGGCCGCCTCGAAACACGATGCCCAGCCCCGCGCCCAGGACGATCAAGAGAAGGCAACTCACGCTGAACGCAGCTCGGGCGTGGATGATCCCGTTGATGTTGCGAATCTGTTGGGCAAGCTCGCGGGTCACGCTCTCACGATCGTCGGCAATCGCCTGTCCGAGTCCCAGGTCCGCTTCGGGATTGCGCGTTAGCTCCTCGGTATAACGGTCCGCTGTGCGGATGAGGTGATCGGGAATGGGCACCGGCGGCAGGTCCACGACCGTCTTCTCGATCGGCGGTTCGGAAGCATCGCCGGTGGAGATACGAACCCCTCCCGACAGGACAATGGCAATCAGCGGTATCGACTCTCCAAAGCTCCGCGACGTGCGAATCGTGGCCGAGCCGGCCTGGCAAATCCGACGCCCCTCCGGACCGTCCTGCACAATCGTAACGTCCTTGAGCAGAGGCCGTCCGTCTTCGGTATTCCGCTGGAAAAGGCAGTCTCCCTTGATCTCGTACGAATACCGCTCCCCGCTCACTCGCCAGTTCCGACCCGCACTCAGAGCGCGAATGATTTCGTCGTAGCACACCCGCTCGCGGATGCGGCGCTGGACCATCTTCAAACGATTGTGGATCTCGGGCAGCTCGGCCGGACGTCGGCGATAATGAAGTAAGTCGGCCAGGTTGAGCCACTTGGCCTTCATCTGAATGGGGATGGGCACTTCCATCGGACCGAATGGTTGAGACTGAAGTTGATAATACTGAAGCCGGATGCGATCGAAGGTGCTGACGTTGACCAACTGGGCACGGACCAGCGGCAAGGTGCTGGTCTTGTCAAACTCGATCACGGCCTCAGGCGCGGTGCCGAACCTCACGGCATCGTCTTCCTCCAGTTCAATGAAGGCCGCTCCCGTGATCTGGAGGTAGTCCTTGCCCGCCAATTCGCCGTTGCCCAACTGGCGTCCTTGAATGTGCTTAACACTGTCGGCGTGAAAGACATAGTTGCCGACGTCGATGAACTTGTTGGTCTCGAGCTGGCGGTTCACAAGCTGATCGATGCTCTGTTTGGCCTTGACGTCGATCTGCCGGATGAAACTGGGGATAACGAAGTTCGAGAAGTAGAACGTGAACCCTCCGACGCCCAGCGCCACCCAAATGGCGGACAACAACAGCCGGTGTATGTTGATCCCGCTGGCCCGACAGGCGTTGAATTCGTTGTCCGCGCTGATTCGTCCGTAGACGCTGGTGGTGCTGAGCAAGGCGGCCACGGGCAAGGTCAGCGTGGTGGCGACCGGCAACATGAAGCCGATCAGTTGAACCATCTCAAAGGCGGTGATCGACACGCCTTTGATCATGTTGGCGACGCCGCCGCCCAGTGTGAAGACGAGCGTTAGGCCCAGGGTCGTCAGGACCATGGCCTTGAACAGCTCGCGAAAGACGTACCATTGAAGTATCAGCATCAGGTCGAAGGTCCCGTTCGCTAGAGCGGCACCGATTTCTCAGGCCCAGTCGATCCGTCCGGGCCGGGGTTCTGCGTGTGGCTCGCGTGCAGACGGTCCCCCCTCCAACCTCAGCAGAATCCGCTCGGCCGCCCAGCGCGCATGCTCCGCGACGAGCGAAGCCTCATTTTGAATCGCATATTCTAGCAGGTGAAGGTCGTTCTGCCCACCGCCATTACCCAAGACAATGGCGGCATTGCGGCACAACATTCTCTTGTTTGCCCTACGTAGTGCCCGGTCGTGGGTCAGGGTCATATACGCCTCGTCGCCCCAAGACAGCATCTCCGCGGCAGCGATGGTGGGTGCGGGCGGCTTGGCTTCGAATGCCGGGTGGCCGCTGTTCGCGAGGTGGTGGTTGTGCGGACACACCTGCTGGCAGAGGTCGCAGCCGAACACCCATGTGCCCATAAGCGAACGCAGTTCTGTCGGAACCGACTGTCGATGTTCAATCGTCAGGTAGGCAATGCATCGGCGTGCGTCCAGGACATGAGGTTCCACGATCGCTCCCGTCGGGCAGGCGTCCATGCACCGTCTGCACCGGCCGCAACGGTCGTCCGCCGGAACGTCCGGCTCCAGTTCCAGCGTCGTGATCAGTCCGCCCAGAAAGACGTACGAACCAAGGCCGGGGGCAATGAGAAGTGTGTTCTTGCCGACCCACCCCAGGCCGGCTGCTTGGGCCAGTGGGCGTTCGAGGACAGGTGCCGTATCCACAAAAGGCTTGACCTCAAAGGCGATTCCGATGCGGTTGGCCAATTGGCCGGCTATGGCGTCCAGTCGTTCGCGGACCACCCGGTGATAGTCGGCTCCCCAGGCGTACCGCGCAATACGAGCCTGCACCTCGGAAGGGCGATCCTTGTCAACAGTCGGGTCCGCTTGATAGTAGTTCATTGCCACGCCAATCACACTGTGGGCACCGGGTAGCAACCGCGACGGGTCCAGCCGCTTCTCGCGGTGACGGTGAATATAGAGCATCTCTCCGGCGTATCCACGGCCGAGCCATTCGTCCAGGAAGTCGGCGTGGGCGGGCGGTTCGGCGGGTGCTATCCCGACCCGGTCGAAGCCCACCTCCAAGGCGATCTCTTTCACGAGCCTGGTCAATTCACCTGATGTCATTGCCGCAACGTCACCTGGACCATGCCGCTGGAAGACTTCTCCGTTCGTGATGAGACCCGTTCGCTTTCGGCGGTTTCTATCCGGACAACGAATTGCCGTATCCGATGATGGCGATTGCCGCCAGGATGACGGCCAGGCCTGCGTACATGGTGTTCAGCGGCCTGCCTTTGCCTTCCCGCCATTCGCCGGTGATGATTCCCCACACGTTCGACGCCGTGATGCAGCAGCCCATCGTGATCGCCCATCCGGCCGAACCGCCCAGCGCGCCCATCATGGGCACGGCACGGCCGTAGATCGTGACCGACAGGACCCAACTGACGCCCATGATCACCGCGAGGAACCAATGGCTGCCCGTTCCCACCTTGCCGTAGTCGGGCCACGTCTTGTTCCGGGTCAAGAGAAGCGTGCAATACACGAGGTTGGAAACAAAGCCGCCGAGCAGCGTAAGGGCCCAAATGGCGTCGGATGCCCCCCCGTCGGACGCCCCGGCGGCCAGTGCGGCCTTCTTGATCCCACCGCCGAAGCTCAGGGCGAAATTGAGCATGGGGTTGAAGATGCCGGACATCATCGCCAACACGAGGCCCTTGATGAATACCCCGGCGGATGTACCACCGGCCGGCGCTGCATTCGAAGAGAGACCTCCTGCGATCCTCGTCTTGAGCTGCGTTTCTTTCCGGCTTCCGGCCACGGCACTGATGATGACCCCGACGATCATTAGGAAGATGCCCGCCGTCACGACGATCCCCTGTGTCGTCTTGAAGACCTTCGGATCGGAGGCCATCGGGATCAGCGATCCCAAGGCCAGCGTCAGGCCGATGCTGATCGCGAATGCGATGCTCATGCCGAGCAGCGAGATGCTCTGTCCGAACGTTACGGCCCCCATGCCCCAGCCCACGCCGAAGAGAAACACCTTGATCAGCGTTCCCGATCCCGCTTCCGTGAAGACCGACAACAGGCGGGGGCACGTGACCCATGCAATGGTCCAGGGGGTGATGATCAGTGCCGCGACGGCCCAGACAAGCCAGGTGTTCTCCCACGCCCATTTGCTCGTCTTCTTCATCGGCAGGCTGAAACTTCCCATCAGCAGGCCGCCGGCAATCGCCAACAGAAAACCCGAGCCTTGGTTCATCGAAGACCTCCGCTCTGAAGCAGGTGCGGTAGGACGGGGGCCGTAGGGCACTCGTCGCGAGTAACCTTACCGGAGATCAGACTGTACCAGGGCTTGCGCCGGCCGCCAAGAAGTCACCCGGCGCGCAGCGACAGGCGAAGGGTGAGTCGGACGAGATCACCGTGCTACTCGGGTCGGATGGGGGCGCCGGCATGCGCCTCGTTGGGCTGTTGGGTTACGAGCGGGACTGCGGTCTGAACGTACGGTTCTCCGGTGTCATCCTGCGAAATTGACTCCCTTTCAGGAGGGAAGTGGGAAGGGAAGAGAACTTGTCCGGGGTGGATTCCCGTTATGGTGATCCGGACCTTTCGTGTCGTCGTTCCGGAGCTTCTTCCCTGTTCGGAAACCGGCAACCAGGAGGCGCCTCCGGCCTGTCCGCCGCTGTACGGATGGTAACCGGCGTAATTGTTGAAGATAGTGCCCCAGTCCCGGCCAAAGACCCCCGCCTCGATTTGCTGAGGCGAATTGGCACCACGGCTGGGTCCGCGACGTGCGTAGTAGCTTGGCACGAATACGCCGACAATGATCAAGATGGACGCCGCGATCGCCAGCACTTCACGCAAGGCCACCACCGATCGGAATACGCCGCCATCCGACCCCGTTCGGCGCTCCTTGCGGGCCGGTTCAAACCTGATGATTTCTTCATATCCGTCAATTCGGTCCAAAACTGACTGAACGAGATTCTTGGGGGCGGCTGGTAGGGTCCACGCCGAAAGCGGTTGCAGGGTTCGCCCGATACGCTCACTCCGAGTGACCGCTTGCGGCTGTGTCTTGAGGATCTGCTCGACCTGTTGCCGGTCGGCGGGCTCGAGCAATTCCAGGTGGTAATCCAACAAGAGTTGATCGATGTTCTCGGGCATATGTTCTGTCGACATCCGGCGAACTCCCCTCTCGATCGACCTCGTAACCGCGTTCTGCCCCTCTACGCTTCTATGATTCCGAAGGGGCTCGGTAACCCGTTGTCTTCTGATACGCCTCCGAGAAGGCCGATACCGCGGCGTGCAGCCGGCTCTTCACGGTTCCGAGAGGCACGCCCAGGATCTCGGCCATGTCTTTGTATGGGAATTTGTGATAATACGCCAAGATCAAGACCTCTCTGAGATGATCGGGCATCCGCCCTACAATACGTCGGACGATCTGCCTTTGTTCGTCCTGTTCGATAGATTCTTCGGGTTTTTGGCCGGCATCGGCCAGAAAGTCCGAGAACCTGAGCCCGTCGGGCTGTTCCTCCTCAACGGCGGCATCCAATCGTACCTCCGGGTGCCTCGCCTTGCCCCGCATCATGTCACGGGCCTTGTTGGCCGCAATCGTAAACAACCACGGCTTGAATCGGCGGGTGGCGTCAAATGCCTTCGCCGAAAGGTGCACTTGCAGGAACGTCTCTTGGAGTATGTCCTCCGCGGCCGCGGTTCCACCCGCAAAACGAACTAGGAAATGATACAATTCCTCGCTGTACCGATTGACGAGCTGCTCGAAGCATTCCGGGCGTCCGCCGGCGTACTCGGTCAAAAGCTGCTCGTCCGATGCGTTGCCCACTGTTGCTACACATCCTTACGCCGGTTGTTAGCCCCCGGTTCAGGCTTGGTCTGATGTTTTGCTGATCATAGCAGTCGGCGGCCGGAGGTCAATTTCCGTCTTGACAATCACCAGACCCCAAACTATTTTCTCACCAACAACTTACGACTATCACCGAGGTCATGAACCCATGCGAAGCCTCAAGCCCAAGCGTCACAAACGGCGGCGCAAGACCGACGATTTCAGTCTGGGAGTCTGCATTGTAACCATCTTTCTAACAATAGCTTGTGGACTTGCGGTATACAAGGTATTTCGCCTGTTCACCGGCTCGCAAGCGATGGCCGGTACAGTTTTTCCACAGACAGCCAAGACCTTTCGCGATCCGAGAATCGTGATTGTCAAACATGACCGCTTGCTTCACCTATTTGACGGACGGCAATGGGTTAGGAGCTACAGGGTGGCACTGGGGCAGCCCTCCAATGTCGACCGGTGTCATCCAGCTACCGACTGTACACCCGAAGGAACCTTCTATATATGTAGTCGGAACGTCGCCAGTCGATTTCGACGTTTTCTGGGTATCAGCTATCCGGATGAACCGGCGGTTCAGCGGGGCTTGTCAGAAGGGCTCATCTCGCAAGGGCAAGCTGAGGCCATCCGGGAAGCACTGCGCCAGGGGCGACAGCCCGACTGGACCACCCCCCTTGGCGGCGGATTTGGCCTGCATGGGGGAGGAAACGACAGGGATTGGACGGCCGGGTGTGCGGCTCTGGCCGACCAGGCTATCGAGGAATTGGATTCCATCGTTCGCCTTGGCGATCCGGTCGAGATACTCCCATAGTTCAAACCGTTTGAGTGCATGTCCGCACGAATGGGGCGCTCAGGAGCCTTCTGAGGCCTGTTGACTATCCCCGCGCCGGCGTGGTTTGACCTTCCGTCGGGATGACTCCCAGGCCGGGTGACCCCGGCATTCGACAACTGTGGACTGTGTGTGTAGGATACTCGCAGGGACATGACGACTGCGCAACGAACACTGCCTCAGCGGACCTTGTCGGCGCTGATCGAGGCGTCGGCGGCGATCAATTCGTCGTTGGATCTGCAGGCGACGCTCGCCGCCATCGCGCGGTCCGCGGCGATGGTCATGCATGCCGAGGCCAGCAGTGTCTTGCTGCTGGACAAGCGGCGCAACAAGCTCGTCTTCCGGGCGAGCGTGGGTGGCGCCGGCGAGAATCTTCTGGGCGAGGAAATCGATGCCGACGTGGGCATCGCCGGTCAAGTGGCGGCCAGTGGACGGCCCAAAACGGTGACGGACGTTCGAACGGAGAAACACTGGTTTCGAGGGATCGACGATCGGAGCAACTTCGACACACGTGGCTTGGTGGCGGCCCCGCTGATCCACAAGGATGAGATCATCGGCGTCGTGGAGGTTCTCAACAAGATTGGCGATGAGAACTTCAACGACCAGGACGTGGAGCTCATCCAGATTTTCGCCAACCTGGCGGCCAGTGGGGCCATCAACGCCCAACGGCATGAGCAGCTTCAGCGAGAGAACAGGGGGCTTCGCGAGTCCCTTCGGCCTCGCGACCCTATCGTCGGACACAGCGAAGCGCTTCGAAACGTACTCGATCTGTGCACGCGCGTTGCCGCGAGCAACGCCACCGTCTTGCTGCTCGGTGAGACCGGGACGGGCAAAGAGCTGAGTGCGAAGGCGATTCATAACGCCAGTCGTCGTCGCGAAAAGCCCTTCGTGGCCATCAACTGTGCGGCCCTTCCCGAAACCCTCCTCGAGAGCGAGTTGTTCGGGCATGAGGCCGGGGCCTTCACCGGCGCCGTGGGTCAGAAGTTGGGGCGCTTTGAACTGGCCGACGGCGGAACGATCTTTCTGGACGAGATCGGCGATCTGGCCGCATCCATTCAGATCAAGTTGCTTCGCGTCCTTCAGGAGCGGGAATTCGTTCGGGTCGGGGGAACCAAAACGGTGGCATGCGACGTGCGCATCATTGCCGCGACCAACCGCGATCTTCGCAAGGCCATCGGCGAGGGCACCTTCCGAGAGGACCTCTACTATCGACTGAACGTGTTTCCGATCACCTTGCCCCCGCTTCGAGAGCGGCGAGAGGATATTCCGCTGCTCGTCGAGCATTTCATTGCTCGATCCTCGGTCGAACTCAACATGCCCAAGCCGACGTTGTCGGATCAGGCGATGGCGATGCTTGCCGGCTATCACTGGCCGGGCAACATCCGCGAGCTGCAAAACGTGATTGAGCGGGCGGTTCTATTGGCCGACGGACAGACCATTCAGTTGCCTCACCTGCCGCGAGAGGTCACCGGCGACTCACCGTCGCCGTCGGTACCCGAAGGCAGCAGTAGCCTCTGGGGCTATGAGAAGGCAATGATTGTCAAGGCCCTTCAAGAGAACAAGTGGAATCAATCTCGAGCCGCCCGTACGCTGGGCATCAGCCGGGACAATCTTCGGTACCGTATCAAGAAGTTCAAGATCGAGCGGCCACAATAGGCTGCTCTGTCGGGTGATGCGGCCGGAGGACGTAACCTTCACGGCCGACGTGACAGCAGCGGGAAGATGGCGGGTGCGTGCGCTCGCCCTCCGCGGCAGTCCATCGGGTCGCTCGTGACGGTGTGAGTGCTCATCTCAAATCCGGTCCGTCACCCATGCCGTTCGGACGACGGTTCTGCCTGGAACGGCCACCGACGCCAAGACAGCCGTACGGATTGACAATCATAAGTCTTTGTTGTTGTATGGGTTGAGCGTGTTTGGCCGGAAGCCGGCCCGGATGAGACTGTCCGGTGGGTCTCGGATGATCTCAACCAATTCCGACAGGCTTGCGACGTTCAGATCGGCTCCGGCTTGCTGAAGCCGTTTCGGCGTGCAGGCACCGGCGGCCACGCCGATGGTGATGAGGCCCGCTTGTCGGGCTGACAGGGCCATCGAGTCGCTCGCGACGATCGCCAGGGCCCGTCCGTCTCCTTGGGCGAGTTCCGCGAACTGCATCGCGCGCCGTTCCTGTTCCGGCGGCATCATGCGCATCGTTCGGAAGAACCTCCAGAGCTCATGTCGGTCCAGGAGTTCCTGAACGGCGGCGCGTCGCGGTCGTCGTACGACCAGACAGCAGATGCCCAGCGCGCCGAGTGCCGCAAGACTCGTCGCGGCGTCCGCTTGCGGTCGGTCGAGCGCGAGCAAATCGTCACGAACGATCAGTTCGGCGAATCGCCGCGCATAGTCATCAACCTGGGCAATGCGATGCGGACGAACGATTTCGATCGGCGGCGCGCCTTTTCGAAACAGTCTCCAGAACTCGTCGGGCGTTCGCGAAGCAAGTCCCAATTCGTTCTGTGCAAGTCGGTGCGCCTGATAGTATCGCTGTCGGATGTCGACGACGGCGCCGTCAAGCTCGATGATGAAACGCATGTCGTGGAGAGTATCGTCATCATGCGACGCCGACAAGATGACGCGACACGAGTCGTCGGGCATCGTTCGTCGCTGAATAATCGTTTAAGGCGAAGCATCGAATGTGTCGATATGCGAAAAAAGATTCCTCTTCGAGTGAGTGTAGAAAAAAGTGAGACGTCAAGGAAAAAGTTTTTGACAAATTGCTGCGCGAGGTTACCATTCTCCAAATAGAAGGGAGGTGATGTCCATGGCCAAGAAGAAAAGCGCCACGAAGAAGAAAGCCAAGAAGAAAGTCGCCAAGAAGCGCTGCAAGAAGTAATTCGCTCGAGGCCCGCACGGATGCGCAAATCCGAATGCGGGCCGGGCAGCGTGAGCCGATCTTGTGAGCAAGAGGCGGCCCAGGCGCAAAATGGAAGGTGCCATCGCCACGGCGGTACCTTCCATTTCTTTTTGCGCAATGCGCATTGGTTCGACCGGTCAAAGGACTGTCGTGTCGGGCCCCCGAATGCTTATAATGACGCCACGTTTCGAGATCGCCGTTGCGCGCCTCGATTCAGACGAGCGGGGTTCGGTGCCGATGCGAAGAATCGCCGTCATCAATCAGAAAGGGGGGGTCGGCAAGACGACGACGACCGTCAACGTGGCGGCGGCGCTCGCTCGCTGGGGCTACAGAGTCCTCTTGATCGACATGGACCCTCAAGGGCACCTCACGCTGCACCTCGGAATGGATCTGACCACCTCGTCGCCCACCACGTACGATGTGCTGACGCGCGCGACGCCCATTTCCCAAGCCCGCCGACTCGTCAGAGACAACCTGTGGTGCGTCGGGTCGCATATCGAACTGGCGGCCGCCGAACCCGAGTTGATGGGGGTCGTCGGCCGCGAGATGATTCTCCGCGACGCCCTGGATGCCGAACACGACTCGTACGATTACGTCTTGATCGACTGTCCGCCGAGTCTGGGGCTTCTGACCTTGAATGCACTGGCGGCCGCCTGGGAACTGTTCGTTCCGGTGCAACCGCACTTCTTGGCTTTGCAGGGGCTCGGCAATCTGCTCAAGACGGTCAGCCTTGTCAATCAGCGGATCAACCCGTCCCTCAAAGTGAACGGTGTCATCGTATGCATGTATGAGGCAGGGACGCGTCTGGCGACGGAAGTGGTGAACGATCTGCAAGCGTTCTTGGAGCAGGCGGGCAAGGCCAGCAGCCCATGGGCCGGCGCAAGGGTGTTCAAGACGCGGATCCGACGGAACATCCGACTCGCCGAATGTCCCAGTCACGGTTTGACGATTTTCGACTACGCGGCCAAGAGCAACGGTGCCGTCGATTACGAAATGCTCGCCGCGGAAGTCGCGGGCAGACCCGTGCCCTACGGCGATCGTTCGGAAGTGGAAGACACCGGCACCGCCATGACGTCGAACGGCTCGTCGGTTCCAGCGCCCGTCGTGCCAACGGAGTCGGCCATGTCCGCCGAATGTGCGGGCGCTGCACCGTCGTCCTTGGAATCCCTTCCTCCCGAGGTCGACAGTGCGTCCGAGGAACACGCGGCTTGCAGTTGGGCCCCGGGCCCCGGCGGTGACGAAAGGGCCACCTTGTGACGCGCAGCCGATGGTTTCTAGGTCTGTGGTCCTCCTACTGGGTCCTTCTGTTTGCGTCGACTCATACTCCCATGCCCGGTTGGCCTTCGTGGGCGCCCGAGCCGAGCGACAAAACGCTCCACGTCGCTGCGTTCTTCATCCTCGCATTCGTCGGATGGCTGGCGTTGAGTGCCCGGTTCGGTCCGGGCTACTGGCAGGCATCCGGATGGTTTGTCGTGGCGGCTATTTACGGGGCGTGCGACGAGGTGACCCAGCCCCTATTTGGTCGCAACTGCTCCATTCTGGATTGGTTCGCCGATATCCTCGGTGTGGTCATGGCCATCACGGTGATTGAGATAGGAAGAGGCTTACACCATCGCATGACGCCGCAGCCGGCGTGAGGGGACACCGACCCTGTCTTCGACCCCTCCGAGACTTCGGCCGATGCCCCGGTGTTGTTCGCTTTGCCGCTCCTGCCCAATTCCTTCGGCTTGTTGACCCCTCTAGTACCGGCCGCTATCCTCGCAGGCATGGCAAAGACACGGGGTGCAGCTATGGGTCGGACCGAGCCCGGGGAGTCCTCCACCGGATCAAAACCGGCCGACCATCCCCCATCGATTCGCCATCGAGGGTTGCTTGGTGTGAAGGACACGATCGAATCGATCGTCGTGGCTTTCATCCTGGCGTTTGCCTTTCGCGCGTTTGTCGCCGAGGCCTTTGTAATCCCGACGGGATCGATGGCTCCCAACCTTTATGGCATGCACCGCATGCAGACATGCATGGTCTGCGGTACCGAGTATGCCTACGGGTTCTCCCCCACCCACGACGGCCAACTGGTCCCGCCCAGTAAATTGATTTGCCCAAATTGCGGCAATCGTGGCGATAAGCAAAGGGTCGACAATCCGGACAACGGCGACCGCATCTTCGTATTGAAGTGGTTGTTTGACGTCGGTCGCATGTTTCCCGATGTGGCGGTCCACGGCGATCGACATTGGTGGCATGTCTTCAAGCCTTGTCGTTGGGACGTGGTGGTCTTCAAGGATCCCAACGACGGCACCACCAACTTCATCAAGCGGCTGATCGGGCTTCCGGGCGAGGTACTGGAAATCATCGACGGGGATATCTACACCGCCGACGTTTCCCAGCTCACGACGACCGCCGACGGTCGATCCCTGCTTGAGAAGCTGGAGCATCAACGAGCCGGTCGGGATCAGCTCACGGCGGCCGAACGGCTTGCGCTCGATCGCACGCTGAGGATTCAGCGGAAGGTGGAACGTGCCCAGCGCGTTCTGTGGCTTCCCGTCTATCACCACGACTTTCTGCCGGTCAAGAAGCCGAGCCTCGCCGGCTGGGCGGCGGAGAAGGGCTCCGGGTGGGACACGAGCGATCGCAAGCTCCGATTCAATCCCACCGGCGGCGACAAGACCTCGGAGATCACGTTCGTGAGGGGCCAGGAAGAGTCGGCCTGGTCGGCAGAAGGAAGTGAACTGCCCGGTGAACGTCCCGTAACCGATGTCTACGCCTACAACGGCAGCCGCGAGGCCTATCCTCTCAGCAGCGGCGGACCCGGCGACGGCGCGGACGTCAGTGATCTTCGCCTGAGCGGCGTGTTGATCCCCGGCGGCGGGCAGGGCCGTTTCACGCTGTCGCTCAGCAAACGCGACGACCGTTTCACGGCCACGTTCGACAGCGACGGGAAGATTCAACTGATCCTGTCGTCGGTGAGCAGGCGTGAGGAGCCCCCTCACGTGATCGGAGAGGCGAGGATCAAGCCGTTGGAGGCGGGCAAGCCGCTCCGGCTGGCGATGACCAACGTCGACTATCGAGTGACCGTCTGTGTGGACGGTCGCGCGGTTCTGCAGACCACCGACGCGCAGTATCCGGTGCTGAAAAACGGGCAGACGCTTGCGGAATATGCGGGCGGCTTGAGACATTTCGCGAACGATTCCGCGCCGGAGATACGCATCGGGGCGTCGGGCATGAAGCTGGAAGTGTGGCACGTGGCCATCGATCGCGACGTCTACTACCGGTCGCCGCAAGATCGCGGCAGACCGTGTGGATGGGGTGTTCGTGGGCAACCGATCTACCTGCGCAATCGACCGGAGAAAGCGATACAAGAGTACTACTGCCTGGGCGACAACAGCCCGTTGAGCAAGGACAGTCGGCTCTGGAATGAGGTCGGTCCTCACCTTCGCGACCGCCTGGCCACGGGGGAGTACCAGTTGGGAACGGTCCCCGCCGATCAGATGATCGGCCGGGCGTTCTTCGTGTACTGGCCGGCGGGCTATCCCTTGTTCTTTGAGAAGCTGCCGCTGATTCCGAATGTCGGCGATATGCGATTGATTCGGTGAGCGGTTCGGGGATCGGACTCTCTCGGCGCTCGTCGTGCCGGACCACGGGGCGCGAGTCGGAACAGCATACACGTGATTCACTTTGTTCGCATGAGGTCCCCATGAACAGGCGATTCAGGTTCTTCCTTGCGCTGGCGTTTGCGAGTTGTCCGGTCGTCGTTGCTCAAACGGTGACCACCCAGAGGACGTCGGAGCATGCGGGGTTCTCCGGCAAGAAGACGACTTGGAACGGGTTTGATCGTTACGACTTCGCGTGTGCCGGTCGACCGTGTCTCGTCGTCACGCCGAGGAGGGTCGCACCCGGCACGCCCTGGATCTGGCGCGCGAGGTTCTTCGGGCATCGGCCGGAAGTGGACATCGCGCTGCTGTCCAAGGGCTTCCACCTGGCCTTCGTCGATACGATCGGAATGTTCGGAAGTCCCAAAGCGGTTGCACATCGGAACGCGTTCTATGCCTTCCTGACGTCCGAGCACGGCTTCGCCAAGAAGGTCGTGCTGGAGGGCATGAGCCGCGGCGGTTTGGACATCTACAATTGGGCGGCGGCGAATCCTGAGAAGGTGGCCTGTATTTACGCCGATGCCCCCGTCTGCGATTTCAAGAGCTGGCCCGGCGGCAAGGGACGCGGCAAAGGCTCGCCCGAATGTTGGCAGCAAGTCCTGAAGGCCTACGGGTTCAGCGAGGAACAGGCGATGGCCTTCAAGGGTAACCCGATTGACAACCTGGCGCCGCTGGCCAAGGCAAACGTTCCGCTCCTCCACGTCTCCGGCGATGCCGACGATATCGTCCCCATCGAGGAAAACACCCGAATCGTCGAACGGCGGTACAAGGAACTCGGCGGGAACATCGTGGTGATTGTCAAGCCGGGCATCGGGCACAAACATGGCCTCGACGACCCCGCTCCCATTGTCGACTTCATCCTGAAGAACACGATCGGACAGTAGGCAGTCCGTCACACGGCGGGTATACTGATGTGGGTAGGGGGGACTGAACCGCTCTAGCGTCCTACCCCAGGGTATGACTCTAGCCGCACGTTAGGAGACCGATGTGAGAAACATTCTGAGTTTGTGTGTGGTGGTATCCCTGTCCGCGGCGCGCATTGCCTCAACCGCGGATGCCCCGTCCAAGGAAGCAAAGGCCGAGAAGACGCCGGCCGCGAAGCAGACCTCGCAAGAGGTGCTCAAGACCGAGAAGCAGAAGATCAGCTACTTCCTCGGCATGAACCTCGCCAAGGGCATGAAGGCGGAGGGCATTGATGTGGATGTGGACATCATGGCCATGGCGATGAAGCACGTCTTGTCGGGCGGCGAGGTTCTCTTCAGCGACGAGCAGGCGCGCCAGATCGGCATGGAGTTCCAGAAGCAACGGGGGGCTCAAATGAAACAGCGCCAGCAGGAAGTCGGTAGCAAGAACAAGACGGCCGGCGACGCCTTCCTGGCCGAAAACAAAAAGAAGCCGGGCGTCGTCACGACTCCCAGTGGGCTCCAATACAAGGTGATTACGGCCGGCAGCGGCCAGACGCCGAAGGCAAGCGATACGGTAACGGTCCACTATCGCGGAACGCTGACGGACGGAACGGAATTCGACAGCTCCCACAAGCGCGGCGAGCCGGCGACGTTTCCCGTGAGCGGCGTGATCAAGGGTTGGACCGAAGTCCTTCAGCTCATGAAGGTCGGCTCCAAGTACCACGTGTTCATTCCGTCCGAACTGGCCTATGGCGAGCGCGGCGCCGGCAATGTGATTGGTCCCAATGCGGTGCTCATCTTTGAGGTCGAGCTCCTCGGGATCAAGCCTTCGGAGGCGGAGCAGAAGTGACCGAGAAGGCCGGGCCCGCCGTGGGCTTCGGAACCTCAGGTCAAGACCTGCTCGATATCGTCCAACGTGGTGATGACATGCTGAGGCTCGCCGTTCACGGCGGGCCTCGCGTGTTTCATCAGGTTCTCGGGTCGGTCGATCATGACCGTCCGCCAGCCCAGCCGGTTCGGGGCAACAAAGTCCTTCGACACGTCATTGGCCACATAAACACAGGCCGCGCCGGACAGGCCGGTCGTCTGCTCGAGCCAACGATAGCCGCGCTCATGGGGTTTCCAGAAAGCCCGGCCCCACTGTTCGGTCAGGACGATGTGATCGACACGAGGTCGCAAGCCGAGCGCGTCGATCTTGGCCTTCTGCTTCTCGACGGGGCCGTCGCTCAGGACGGCCAAGGCGTCGGTGGGCCGTAGCCGAGTCAGGGCGGCGTCGGCGTCGGGAAAAAGCCGGATCGTCGGTCGGTGCGTGCGATAGATCTCAATCAGCCGAGGAACGAGGTTCGATGCCTCTTTCGTCTTGCCGAGGTCGGCCAGCACGGCATCGAACACCCGATGGCGATTTCCCGTCCGGTAGTGATGAACCATGCGATCCACGAGGTCGAACGGCGACTTCAATTCACCGGCTAGTGCTTCAGCCACAGCTCTGTAGCCGCTTAGCACATGCTCCCACTCCGAATAGAGCGTGTCATCAAGGTCGAAGACGGTCAATCGTGCCGAGGACATCCGTACAGGAACTCCTCTGTCTCGAAGAGGCCCCACCGCCGAAGCCACGGGGTATCCGACCCCGATCGAAGGGATCGTCTACCGACCTTCGCGCACCGGTTTTCATCCCCGCCCCGCGAGCCGTTTCTTGTGGTAGGCAAGCCGTTCTTCCTTGCTCATCTTGGCGAAGTCGACCGGCGATTTGACCGGTGCGGAGGCGGCCGTGGACGGACTCCTACCCTTCGGTTTGGAGTCGTCGCCGGTCTTGGACATCCCCGAGGACATGCTGATTCTCACGGGGCTGGACGCCGGCGCGGCATAGCTCATGGCCGGGTTGGTGAGCTGCATGTCGTCTCGGAGCGATCGATAGGGTTTGAGCCCCAAGCCTTGGATCACACCGTGGTACGCCGCAACAGCCTCTTCGGGGCTGATCTGGCCGTCAACAATGCGCCGGAGCATCTGAATAAACGCCAGTTGGTTCTCGGCATTGTTGATCTTGCGGCCGAAAAGAGCGACCTTCGCCCCATACTTCTGGGCCTCGGCCAGGAGCTTGAATGCGTCGTAGGTTGTCCCGCTGGCGCCGCCGAGGATGCCAACCACCAGCGTCGGATCGTAGTGAACCAGTTCCTCGGTGAACTTGGGACCATGGTAGACCATCTTCAGAAAGAGAGGTCGGGCCTGGGGCGGCACGCCTGCCAGGGTGCGGACGATATTATCGTTGATAAACGCGCCGAGTTTTTCCGGCGGTACCGGATGGGCCGGCGCGTTCGGATCGAACACCTCGAGGAAGTGGCGGAAGTTCTTCCGCTCGGCCTCCAGGCGAAACTCCTTGTAAGCCTCGAGCGAGCGTCGTTCGAGCTCGGCATCATTGTTGAACGTAATGCTGTACAGACCGAGGTCGGCGCCGCTCGTTCGCTCCGTGGCCGCACAGTCGATGTGGCCGCACTGAATGTGGTCCAACGTGGTTGTCCGAAACGGCATCGACGGCTGCCGGCCGTACACCGATCCGCGCAGAAAGTGAATGTCCGTGGTGTCATTACATCGAGCGGCCGGTGTGACGGGCGAGTTGTCGAACAGTCGCTCTTCAATCGTCAGGATAGCGTTCGTGTGGGCGGACATCAGCATGATGTCGACGAGCCCTTGATTGACCACGTCCCGGATGCACTGGCGAAACTCGGCCAGACTCCTGAACTTTCCCTCCTGGGCGTAGTGCTCGGGCGATCGGCCGGGTGCAGCGATGCCGTAGGCCATGTCGGGGTCCTTGGCATCCGCGATGATGAACTCGCGGCTATGGGGATCCGCCTTGATCTTCGCCAGCTTGACGTCCATCGACTTTTGCACGTGTACGCCTCCCTCTCTGCCGAGCCGGGCGGTCCTCACAGCCCGGTCAACCGGGGCGAAGTCGCCCCCCTTCGGTAACACCTCTGACAACGGGACCGGAGGTCCCCCTTATCTCAGGGCCGCCAAGACCTCGTCGGTAATGGCCTTCACCAGCGCATCGATATCCGGCGTCGCGCCGCTCGCCGGTGAGATTTCCGGCGGCTGCGGCGTCGTGCCGGTCACCACCTGTCGGGTACACCCACGCGACGCGACGTCCTCAAACCCACGGCCGAAATCCGTATTGACGCACAGGTCGGCGTTCTCCATCCGGCGCGGATCGCCCTTGTAGCCCAACCGTTCCTTCAGATCGAGCAGACCCTTCACATGTTCCTCACTGATCCGTTCGACGCGTCCGAGTCCTTTGGCCAGGTAGAGCATCCGGCAGTAGGCGTCGAGGATCTCCGTCCGGAAGTAAGCCTCCTCCAGTGACCGGCCCCAACTGATGGTGCCGTGGTTCTTCAGGAGAATCGTGTTGGCCGTCTTCACAAAGGGCCGGATCGTATCGGCGAACGCCTGCCCGCCCGGATTCTCGTAGACGGCCGTCGGCACCGGACCGAGGAAGATCTCAACCTCCGGCAGGACGCACGTCGGCACCTGTTCCCCCGCGATACTGAAGGCCGTGGCGTAAGGCGGATGACAGTGGACGACGGCGTTCATGGTCGGATCGTCCCGGAACAACTCGAGGTGCAGCAGGATTTCGCTGGTCCGCTTCTTACGACCTTCGAGCTGATTGCCCTGCATATCGACCTTGCAGATGTCGTCGGGCTTCAGGAATCCCTTGCTGACCATCGTCGGCGTGCAGAGGACCTCACGATCGTTCAGCCGCACGGTGATGTTGCCGTCGTTTGCGGCGGCAAAGCCCTTGGCGTAGATCCGCCGGCCGATTTCGCAGATTTCTTGCTTGATCTGGTATTCGTTGACCATGTGATTTACCTCTCTCTCGCATCGGGGTTCAACGGTGTCGAATCTCAGCGTCCGGCGGGCAACGGCCCAATCCGGGTCCAAGACCCCAGACCCGAAACCTTAGATCCTCTTCGGATCGGCGATGCTGACCTGATCGAGAATGCACGCCAGATACGCGTCCACGGGCACCCGGTCCGGATGGAAGGGGCAGGCCCCTTCGCGCCCTTCGCTGAAGCCGACGATGTCGTCGTCCGTCGCGCTGATCTCGTCCCACACAACGATGGTTTCCAACGGCTCGGCCGCGCCGTCGCGCACGACCTCGATCGTGTGCGGCTTGACGATCAGCAACCGGCTGCCCCGCATCTTGTGATAGCAGCGATTGAGCGTGACTTGGCCGATGACCCTACCGATTCGCACCGAGTCGCTTCCTTTCTGCCGCCGCGATGGCCTCCTCCAGCGCCGGCAACGTCCGCCGCTCGCATTTCAAAAATCGCCCGGCCATTTGCCTCATTTCGTGGAACGATCGGATGCCCGGTTGCACGATCAATACGTTAATACCGATCGTCCGGCAAGCCGACTCCACGGCCCGCCAACACGTGCCGACCATCGCCCGGACGTGGGGCAGTTTGTTCGCCAGCACGCACGTCGAGTCGGGATGGTTTGTCAACACGATCCCTCGCTCAATCCGCTTTGCCGCAACGGCCGCGCACAGTTCCATCGCCGCCCGCAAGGATTCCTTCCCGTCTCCGGATGTCATCTCGAAGCGCCGATACGCACCGGCGGCCTCTTCGATCGCTGCCGCCGTCGAGCGGATCATCGGCTGCTCGAACTCCGCCGCCAGACCGTAGGGCGGCTGATCCGTGCCGTCCGAGTCGGAGGCGCGGGACACGGGGACGTTCGCATGGCGCAGCCAGTCTTGGGCGGCCGGCGTGATGATCGCGTCGCGAGGAATCACGATCGGCCGCCCCGCCGCCGCCCACTGTTGCAGCATGTTGGCCGTAATCAAGTCACGGGCCATTGCCTACAGCCTCGTCTCCGCCTCGTCGTCCACGATGCCCAGGATCGACCATCGTGCCGGCGACTGCTCGTCGCCCACCAGCTCCCGGGCGCCCTTACCGTCGTTCGTAATGACAACCACATCGCCCAGACCCGCTCCGAGCGAGTCGATGGCCAGCAAGGGGTCGTCACGATCGGCTCGAATCGGCGCAATCACCAGCATCCGCCACCCGGTCAGCGACCGGTGCTTGACGGTCGAGATGGCATGCCCGATCACACGACCCAGGTACATGCTTGACGTGCACTCCCTTCTGCCGCGAGCCTAGATAATTCGCAAGTGCCCGATCATGATGCACCGCCGTATCCGCGTGAACGTCAGCGGGCTTGTTGGGCCTTCGCCCGTCGGCGTAGCGATGCTGTAACTGATGAACCCTTCCCCTTCGTTGGTCGCGCCGTTCTTGAAGAAAAGCGTGGTATTCATCACACGACCCATCTTTGTCAGGTTGGCGACGTTCGTGCTGTGCATGATCGCCGTGTGGCCAAAGCCGTGTTCCGATTGCCGCGCCAATTCAATCGCCTCGTCGACGTCGCGGCATCGCACGAACGGCAACACGGGCATCATCTGCTCGTGCTGAACGAACACGTGATTCGCGTCGGTCTCGCCGTACAGAACCTGGGTTCCCGCCGGCACCGTCAGGCCGATACTGGCCGCCAAAACCTGCGGATCGCGGCCGACCATGTCACGGTTGAGCACCAGGTGTGCCCCGTGCTGCCCCTCCTCGTTGGTGAAGGCCTTGCGGCCCAAGGCGTCCATCTGCTCGCGGCTCAGCCGGTACCCGCCGTGACGGGCCATCGCATCCATAAGCGCGTCGTAAATGCCGCACACGGCGAAAACCTGTTTCTCGGCCACGCAGAGCAGGTTGTTGTCATACGCGGCGCCCTTGATGATCTTTTCGGCGGCCCGATCGATGTCGGCCGTCTCATCCACAACGACGGGGGGATTCCCCGGACCGGCCACCACGGCCTTCTTCTTGCTGCCCAATGCCGCCCGGGCGACCGCCGCGCCGCCGGTGACGCACAACATGCGGACCTCCGGATGCGTGAACAAAGCGTTGGCGGTTTCGAGCGTCGGGTTCTCCATGACGCAGATCAGGTTGTCGCATCCCAGCTTGGCTTGAATGGCCCGATTGAAAAGCTGGACGATGGAGGCGGCCGTCCTCTTGCCGTTCGGGTGGGGGTTGATCACGACGGCATTCCCCGCGGCGATCATTTGCAGCGCGTTGCAGGTGATCGTGGGGATGACGTGGGTCACCGGCGTGACGGCGCCGATTACCCCATAGGGGGCATGCTCGACGACCGTAAGCCCCTGGTCGCCGCTGTAGGCCTCGCTCCGTAGAAACTCCGTTCCGCTGACGTGGTTCGCGATCAGACGAAGCTTGTCGTACTTGTGGTCGAGACGGCCGATCTTGGTTTCCTCGAGTTCCATTCTGCCCAATTCGTCGACGCGAGACAGGACAACTTCACGGATGATCTGGACAATCTCGGCTCGGGTGGCAATGGTCTGCTCGACCAACCATTCTTGTGCCGCTTTGGCCGCCGCAACGGCCTGGTTCACGTCTTGAAACACGCCGTTCCGACCGCCGTTACCGATCGACGACGAGGTTGAGGCCGCCGGCGCAGCCGGCGCGCCGGCAGGCCTGGTGGGCGAACCCCCGCGCAACTGGCCCAGCACTTCCTTTACGACATCCCGAATCAGATTCTCGTTGATCGTCGCCTGACTCATGGCCTACCCTCGCACAAAAAAGGGGGCGCAGCCTCATTTCGCGGCCACATTCGCAACCGGTCGGCGCGCCTTTCTCACTGCCCGCGGTCCTTGTAAACCGTCTCACCCTCGATGGTGACCCGGTCGATGATTCCCACGATCACGGCGTCCACGGGCATATCACCCGTGAAGTCGGTCAATCGCGCGCTGCTGCCCTGGGTCACCAAGACGTACTCGTCGTCGCCCGCGCCCACCGTGTCGACCGCCACCATGACCCGCCCGCCCGGTTTGAGCGCGGGGGGCTTGGTGCTTGCGTCGACCGAGTACGGCTCGACAACCAACAACTTCTGTCCGCCGACCCGCGAGACCTTCTGCGTCGCGACCACATTGCCCTTCACCCGCCCGATCAGCATGGTGAGGTCCTCCGTCAGCCATCCCTTCTCAGCCGCTGTCCGCCGGAAGTTGCCGCCGGCAGACGACCGATAGTTGACGGCCGAGAGTGTCACTACTTCGCCATCGGATGCATCTTGTCGATTTCGCCGTGCGGTCGTGGAATCACGTCCACACTGACGACCTCGCCGACTCGCGAGCCCGCCGCGGACCCGGCGTCGATGGCGGCCTTGACCGCGGCGACGTCACCCTCGAGCACCACGGTGACCAGGCCGCTGCCGACCCGTTCCCACCGCTTGAACTTCACGTTCGCGGCCTTCAACGCCGCGTCGGTGGCCTCCACCAACGCCACCATTCCGCGTGTTTCGATCAAACCGATCGCCTGTTGTGCCATTGTCATCGTCTCCCGTGTTGACACCCTGTAACGCTCGCGGAGGCGCGGCGCACGCAGAGATGCCGCTACCCAAGGATGCTCTCCGTGTCGCTTGCGACTCCGCGAGAATGTCGCTTCTCTCTACGTCCGTCCTTCCAACACCGCCTTCGTCTGCCTGGCCACGATCAACTCTTCGTTGGTCGGGACAATCATGATCAAGACCCGCGAGGTGCTCCTGCTGATCGTCGCCTCGCGGCCGCGAATCTCGTTTCGTTCCGGGTCCAGCTCGATTCCGAACCAATCGAGGTTCGAGCACACGCGAGCACGAAACGCCACGCCGTTCTCACCGATCCCGCCGGTGAAGACGATCGCGTCGGCGCCGTTCATCGCCACCATATAGGCCCCGATGTAATGGCGTACGGCCTCGGCAAAGGTCTCGATCGCCAGCCGAGCCCGTTCGTTGCCCTGGGCGGCCGCCTGCTCGATGTCCCGCAGGTCGTTGCTTATGCCGCTGATACCGAGGAGGCCGCCTTGCTTGGCCATGATGGTCATCAGCGTCTTGACATCGTGGGGCGTCTTGTCGAGCAGCTTGAGCAAGGCATACATGTCGAACTCGCCCACACGATTGTTGTGGGGCAGGCCCGATTGCGGCGTCATGCCGAAGCTGTTGGCCACACTCTTGCCGCCCTCAATCGCACAGATGCTACTGCTGCCGCCGAGATGGCACGAGATCACCTTCAGGTCGTTTTGGCCCAGCAACTCCGCCGTTCGCACCGCGATGTACCGGTGGCTGGCGCCGTGGAATCCGTATCGACGAACGCCCAACCGGCTCGTCCACTCATACGGAATTCCGTAGGTCTGCCTCGATCGAGGGATTGTCTGGTGAAAGCCAGTTTCAAACGCCGCCACCTGGGGCTTGCCCGGCAGTCGCGCCGCGAAGGCCTTCATTGCGGCCAGGTACGCCGGGTTGTGGGCCGGCGCCACGTCGCTGAATCGTTCCATCTCGGCCATGACCCGGTCGTCAATCAATGCCGGATCACCGATATCGCCGCCGTGAACGGCCTTGTAACCGATAGCCGTCAACTCATCGAGCGACGTCAGGCACCCGTCGGTGGGATGAGTCAGGACGGTCAGGCAGGCCTCAATCGCCGCCGCGTGATCCTTCAGGGGGACGGCGGCGGCGGCCTTGTGTCCCGAGGCGAGTTCGACGGACCAGTTGGACCCCTCACCGCCGATACGCTCGCACCCGCCGCGCGCCAGGACCGCTTCGCCGTCCATGTCGTACAGCTTGAACTTGAACGACGTGCTGCCGATGTTGCAGACCAGGATCTTCATGCCGCTGCCCGCCCTGTGCTCGCGAACCCGTCACCGTCGAGCCGACGTCTCCTCTCGCCGACGGACCCGACCCAGGACGGGCCGGTCCGGCCACCCCCCCCCGGCTCGCCTACAGGTACACGCCCATAACCCCATCCTGCAGCCGCGGAATCACGTGAGCGCTGACCAGTTCGCCGACGCGGTTGGCCGCCTCGGCGCCGGCATCCACCGCCGCCCGAACGCTGCCCACGTCGCCGCGGACGATCGTCGTGACGTATCCGCCGCCGATCTGGACGCTCTTGACGAGCTCCACATTCGCCGCCTTGCACATCGCGTCGGAGGCTTCCACCAGGCCGACGTACCCCATCGTCTCGATCATTCCGATCGCGTCACTCATTGTTTGCCTCCGTTGGCTCTACTTGCCCTTGTTCGCCTTGGCCTCGCCCGGCAACAGGTTGTCGAGCTCCTCATGCGGCCGAGGAATGACGTGGACGCTGACCACCTCGCCGACCTTGGCGGCGGCATTGGAGCCGGCGTCGGTGGCGGCCTTCACGGCGGCCACGTCGCCCTTCACAAAGCTGGTTACGTACCCGCGACCGACCCGCTCGTAACCGACCAAACGGACGTTCGCCGCCTTGAGCATGGCGTCACTCGCCTCGATCGCACCCACCAGCCCGCGGGTCTCGATCATGCCCAGTGCTTCCAAAGCTGCCATAGAAGCCTCCACTACGCTTGCGGCCTCACAATCACCGGCTCGTTCCGGCCGACGACCCGCCGCGAGGGTCGCCGTTTCAAGAATCTCAATCTTCAAATCTCGACTCTGAGGCCTGAAATCCCAAATCTGAAATGAAATCTCAAATCTGAAATCTCAAATCCGGGGCGTCCCACGCCCCGGATCTACGCCCTGACCAGTTCCACCTTCGTCGCGTGCGGCAAATCGCACGCGTTGCCCTCGTCCGTATCCAAATGCACCTCACACTTGAGCCCGTCCTTGATTCGGGCGATGATCCCTTCGATCGACATCCCGCACGTCGTATGCCGCACGATCAAGCGCATCGCGTCGCCGTTCTTCACGCCGTAGAAAGCGGCCTCGCTCGGATTCAAATGCACGTGTCGTTGGGCGCGAATCACGCCGTGATCCAATGCCAAATGGCCCTTCGGCCCTAGGATCAAGCAGCCCGGCGTGCCGGAAACGTTGCCGCTCATCCGCACCGGCACGTCGATGCCCACGGCAATCGCGTCGGTGAAAGACAGTTCGACCTGCGTCTCGCTCCGACACGGGCCGAGGATACGCAGATTGGGGATCATTCGGTGCCGTGGCCCGATCAGCGTGACCGTCTGTTCGCTGGCGAACTCACCCTCCTGATACAACGGCTTCATCACCGTCAGCTTGGCGCCCGAACCGAACAGCAGCTCCAGATGTTCCTGCGTGATATGCAGGTGCCGCGCGGAGATGTTCACCACAAGCTTGGGGCCGCCGGCCTCGCCGCCCAGACGCCGTGTAACAATCTCGCGAACGATCCGTTCAATGTCGCTGCGATTCAAACCGGACGCAGGGGCGATCATGCCTTGGCCTCCGCGGGCTGTGTCACGGACGACTCGGTCGGGGCGAGCATCAGCTTCACGCCGGTTGCCCGGACCATCTCCTGCCATTGCGGTTCAAGACCGTCGTCACAGATGAGATAGTCGGGACCGGACAGTTCGCAGATCCTCGCCAACGCCGCCCGACCAAACTTCGATCGGTCCGCCACGATAATGACCTCGTCTGCGCACCGCATCATGCACTCTTCGATTTCCACCATCAAGGCGTTCGCGTTGAAGAATCCCTGAGCCGTGATCCCCGCACAACCCATAATGGCCTTGTTGGCGTGCACGGACCGAAGGGCCTCCCTCGCGGCCGGTCCCATCATCACGCCCGTGCGCGGATAGAGGTAACCGCCCACGACCATCAGTTCGATCTCCGGGGCTGCGCCCAAGAGGCTGGCGATCGGTAGCGAGTTTGTCACCACACGCATCGGACGACCAAGCAGGTGACGCGCGACTTGGTATGCCGTCGTTCCGCCGTTGATCAGCACCACCTCGTCGTCATGAATCAGTTCTGCGGTGAGTTGCCCGATCGCTTTCTTCTCTGCGAGCGCGGTGGATTCACGGGCGGCGAAATTAAGGGCGCTCGATCGATCCGAAATGAACACCGCACCGCCGTGGGTCCTCTTGATCAGGCCATCTTCCTCGAGTTGCACGAGGTCACGGCGAACGGTGGATTCTGAAACAGAGAGGCGTTCGACTAGGGTGGACAAGTCCACAAAACCACGCTCGGCGATGAGGTCGATCAGTCGTTGTCGGCGTTCGTCGCTGATCATTTTCGTTCACCATCCATTAGTCTATCGCCGAACGAGTGACCGAACAAGAGCACAATCTGACGAAAAACAGTCATTCTTCTTCGTACAGATGGTTGAATGCGACCGAATCATGACAATTTCAGTCTTCTATAGAGTCCGATAACCATGTTTGTTCATAGGTTGCTTCTCTAAAATCTCTTACAAAATCGGGGCGTATTGGATCTTACCTGTGACTGCTGCCTTCGATGGGCTAGTACATCCGGTTGCATGACCGTTTTTGCACGGCCGAACCGCGTTTTCGGTCTCAAGAACAGGGTTCCGCTCCGCCATAGGCAGGCGGAGCGTCAGACGGCCGCCCGCATTCACCGGGCTCCTCACGAATGGACATGCTCCCAGTAGGTTTTTCCGGCAACTTGACAAGTGGGTTTTTCGTGCTATGTTATTAGTTGCCTAAGGCGTTGTCGTGATCCGGTAGGCTTCTTACCCCGTCGACGTGCGGTGCTGGTGATTGAACCAGGCCACGAAGCGGGTCGGCGGGATAAATGCACCGGATTTTTGTTGCGCGGCACGCGATTAAGGCGCGGTTGGGCTTGACAAGACTAATCACCGTGGTATACTGATTGGTCTCCGAAGTGGGTTCTGTCTTGGCCCAATGGAAGTGTTCTTTGACAAGTGAACAGTTGATCGCCGTGAGAATGTGGATCGTGCCGGCACTGCGTGAAAGCCGTCACGATCAGATCCACACATCAGTTGGGTGTGTTTCTTCAAGCATTCTCACACGCAGTGAGTTTGTTTGAGCCCTTTATCGTACGCGAGGGGTTCGGCCGCGTGCCGGCCCACAGCATCGATAAATAAGCGAAGAGTTTGATCCTGGCTCAGAACGAACGCTGGCGGCGTGGCTAAGGCATGCAAGTCGA
>CAZQTW010000025.1:0-57310 GCA_964596165.1 uncultured Planctomycetales bacterium
CGAGATGATCCGGCTTCGCTGCGCTACGCCGTGACAGGTTCCGGCTTCGCTACGCTACGCCGTGACGGGTTCCGGCTTCGCTGCGCTACGCCGTGACAGGTTCCGGCTTCGCTACGCTACGCCGTGACAGGTCCGGCTTGGAACGGCGACCGGGCTTGCCTCGCGTTTCGTTTCACCGTACAAAGACGGGACGTGCCGGTCGGCCGGAAGGGGTTTGCCGGTCGGGCGAGCGGAAGGAGCCGTCATGCGCAAGGAATCGTTGGACTTTCTGATGCAACTGTTGGAGACGCCGTCTCCGTCCGGGTTCGAGCAGCCGATACAACGGATCATCCGCCGGCGGATGAAGCCGTTCGCGGACAGCATGCGGGGGGATGTTCACGGCAACACGATCGTCGCGTTGAACCCCAAGGGCTCGCCGCGGATCATGCTGGCGGGACATTGCGATCAGATCGGCTTCATGGTCCGTTACATTAACGACGAGGGGTTCATCTACTTCGCGCCGATCGGCGGCATCGACGCGTCGGTCGTACCCGGGCTCCGGCTGGTCGTCCACACGGCCAAGGGGCCCGTCGAGGGCGTCGTCGGGCGCAAGGCGATCCACCTGATGAAACAGGAGGAGCGCAACAGCGCGAAGGTCGAGCTGACCGACCTCTGGCTGGACATCGGCGCCAAGAACCGCAAAGAGGCCGAGAAACGGGTCTCGCCGGCCGATCCGATCACCTACAAGCTCGGCGTGACGACGATGGGCAACGACCTGATCGCCTCGCCGGGGATGGACGACAAGGCGGGGGCGTTCGTTGTGATGGAGGCGTTGCGTCTGATCAAGGCGGCCGGCGGATGTCGGTGCGCGATATTCGCCGTCAGTACGGTACAGGAGGAGCTGGGGCTTCGCGGCGCCCGCACGTCGTGCTTCGGGATCGATCCGCAGTTGGGGATTGCCGTCGACGTGACGCACTCGGCCGACTACCCGACGGTGGAGAAGAAGGTGGTCGGCGACATTTCGCTGAACAAGGGACCGGTGGTTTCAATCGGTCCGAACATGAACCCGATCGTCAGCCGGCTGTTGCTGGAGACGGCGCGGAAGAAGAGGATTCCGGTTCAGCGCGAGGGCGAGCCGGCCGCGACGGGGACCGACGCGAACGCGATTCAGATCAGCCGCGCGGGCGTGGCCGCCGGGCTGGTCAGCGTGCCGAACCGGTACATGCACACCCCCGTCGAGGTGGCGAGCCTGGCGGACATTGAGAACGCCGCACGCTTGCTGGCGGAGGTCTGCATGGCGATCACGCCGAAGACGGATTTCGTGCCGCGGTAGACGAGGTGGGGCGGGCTTGGCCCGCCCTTACAAAGGCGTCGGGCGGGGTTGAGGGGACGTCGTCACGAGAGAGAGGCTTGCATGTACGGCATCAATCGGCGTGAGTTCATATGTCGGTCGCTGGCGGCGGTTGGGACCGCCGGCCTGGGCGGAGCGGCGTGGGGGGCGGCATCGGCGCCCGCGACGACGAGGGCGACTTCCAGTGCGCCGCAGCGTCGCACGGGGATCCTCGGATCGAAGGAATCGCTGGACTTCCTTCTGCGGATGCTTCACACGCCGTCGCCGTCGGGTTTTGAACAGCCGGTGCAGCGGATCGTTCGGCAGCGGATGCGAGCGTTCGCCGATCAGATCCGTCCCGACGTGCACGGCAACACGATCGTCGCGTTGAACCCCAAGGGCTCGCCCCGGATCATGCTGGCGGGTCACTGCGATCAGGTCGGCTTTATGGTGCGGTACATCAACGACGAGGGGTTCATCCACTTTGTGTCGATCGGCGGGATCGACGCGTCGGTCGTTCCGGGCCTGCGGCTGACGATTCACACGGCCCGGGGGCCGGTCGAGGGCGTGGTCGGGCGCAAGGCGGTCCACCTGATGAAGCCCGAGGAGCGGGGCGGGCGGACTGAGCTGAACGATTTGTGGCTCGATATCGGCGCGAAGAATCGCGAGGCGGCGGCGAGCCGGGTGGCGATCGGCGATCCGATTACTTACGCGCTCGACGTGGTTCGAATGGGTCCCGACCTGATCGCCGCGCCCGGGTTGGACGACAAGATCGGGACGTTCATTGTGATGGAGGTCGTGAGGATGCTGAAGGCGTCGGGCGGGTGCGCCTGTGCGGTATTTGCCGTCAGCACGGTGCAGGAGGAGTTGGGGCTGCGGGGGGCGCACACGTCGTGTTTCGGGCTCGATCCGCAGGTGGGCATTGCCGTCGACGTGACCCACGCGACCGACTATCCCGGCGTCGACAAGAAGACCGGCGGGGACATCACCTTGGGAAAGGGTCCGGTCGTCTCGGTGGGTCCGAACATCAACCCGGTGGTCAGCGGGTTGCTGTTGGAGGCGGCGAGCAAGAAGACGATCGCCGTTCAGCGGCTGGGCGAGCCGGGGCCGACGGGGACCGACGCGAACGCGATTCAGATCAGCCGCGCGGGCGTGGCGGCGGGGTTGGTCAGCATCCCGGATCGGTATATGCACACGCCGGTCGAAATGGTCAACCTGGCGGACGTGGAGGATACGATTCGCCTTCTGACCGAGACGTGTTTGTCGATTTCGCCGAAGACGGATTTTGTGCCGAGGTGAGAGGGGGGAAGGCCAAGGACGTGGGGACGTGAGAAGGGTGGCGCGTTCGCGGCGCGCGTGCACGCCCGGGCGCTCGAGGCGGGTAGAACCCGCTACGGAATCGCGGAGCAAGAGACGGCGCAACGAAACGATCATGGCAGCGACAACATCAACGCATCTGTACGTATTTCCGGAAGATCAGCACAACACGATGGTGGCCCAGGTCTATGAAAGCCGCGGCTACGACCGTGAGGAGTCGCAAGTGGCCGCTCACTACGCCGGGTTGGCGAGCAAGTACGGCATCAAGACGCACGCAGCGTTGAAGGCGTTGCATCTCGAGCATCTGTTCGGCCACGGCTGCGGGCTGGCGAAGGGGGGGGCGAAGATGGTGGAGATCGACACGGGATATCCGGCGGTCGGCAAGATCAACGCGAACTACAAGCTCGGCCAGCCGGTGGCGCGTCGAGCGATGCAGATGGCGATGGAGAGGGCGGACACGTACGGCATCGGGTTGGTGGTTGTGGACCGGCCGTTTCACTATCTTTGGGGCGGCGGCTATGTCATCGAGGCCGCCCGCAAGGGTTACATTGCCTACACGAACTGCACGGCGACGCTCGCCGAAGTCGTTCCGTTCGGCGGCAAGTTTCCGACGATGGGAACGAATCCGCACAGTTGGGCGTTTCCGACGCAGGACATTCTGGGTTACGTCGTTTGCATCGACTGGGCGACGTCGGCGGTAGCGATGGGTCGCGTGCAGCAGCTCAAGCGCGAAGGGCTTCCGCTTCCGCCCGAGGTGGCGATCGACAAGGACGGCCGGTTCACGACGGATCCGAACAACGTGTTCGGGCTCATGCCGTTCGGGGGGAAGATCGGCGGGCACAAGGGTTACGGGCTCAGTCTGATCGACGAACTGTATGCCGCGTACACGGGCGGCGGGCTGCCGACGATTCGGGGTCACAAGGACGAGGCCGGCGACGGTCGCAACCGGGCGAGCTGCTACGTCTTTCAGGCGATCAAGCCGGAGGCGATGGCGGCCGCGTCGTTCAAATCGCGCGCCGAACAGGACGCGAACGTGAAGGCCGTGATCGAGGACATTCTCGGGCACGGCAACGACAAGGCGATCTTGCCCGGCAAGATCGAGCACGACGCCTTCCTCCGTTCGCAGAAGGAGGGCGGACTGCTCTTTACCGAGGCCGAGATCCGCGAGTTCACGGAGGTCTTTGCAAAGGCCGGCGTGAAGGGTTTTGATCCGAGCGCCTTGCGGAAGATTCCGGCCTAGCATGTCGACGTCTTCTCCAGGCGGCACCGCGCGAGCCGCCCCTGGGAGAGGTCGCCACGGCACGGTCTACGGCTTGCGAGGATTTCGAGCGGCTTCCTTCGGGTCTCACTTCGGCGAGCTCCGTCGAGCCGTCTTTGATGAACTGCCTTTGGGTTCGCCCGCGGTGGACCCCCTCCGGGTCCGAGCCTCAGGGACGAGGACGGGCGCCGAGCTTGTCGAGGGAGGCCTCAGGGTGGAGGACCGTCCGGGTTTTTCTCGCCCTTTCAATGAGCTCGCCGTCCCGTCCATGACGAAACGCCGGCTATGCAACGGTGGGAGCCGGCATCCGTCTTTTCCGTTCGGCCTAGTCGGACATCCACACCCCGGTTTGGTCTCCGTCGCATCTGATCAAATACGAGCGCGCATGCGCTGAGCACCCCTTTCTTTCTATTAGTAGGGACGAAGCAAGGCGAACGTTTTTCGGCTTGCGGTTTTGCCGGCGGTGACGAGGTCGGTGCGGCGACCGAGCGAAGGGGGCCGCGGTCGGGACTTCCGCCGCGGCGGATTCTTGGAGGTACGTACCGTGAACGACGAACGAGGTAAACAGATGAGCGTGGGGAACGAAACCGTGATGGAAGCCGTTCCGCTGAGCGAGATGCCGTGGGGTGTTCCGACGCGTGTGGTTCTGGTGCCGTGGGGCGAGGTGGAAAGCGCGAACGGCGGGTTTGTCGTCGATCGTGAGTCGGCGGAGGCGGCGGTAAGGGCGTTTGCGGCGCAGGGGAACGACCTGCCGATCGACTACGAGCATCAGACGCTGGGCGGGCCGTACGCCTCGCCGTCGGGGCGGGCGCCGGCGGCGGGATGGGTGAAGCGGTTGGAGGTGATTGAGGGCGAAGGCGTGGTGGGGACGGTGGAGTGGACCCGGCCGGCGATCGAGCACATCGCCGCGCGGCAGTACCGATACCTTTCGCCGGTGGTGATCGTGCGGAAGTCCGATCGCCGGCTGGTCGCGCTCCATTCGGCGGCGTTGACGAACAAGCCCGCAATCGCGCGGATGCGGGCGATTGTGAATACGGCGTTGTTGCCGGAGGAAACACGGGGGACGCGGGAAGAAACGGAGGCAGGACCGATGGGTACGTTATGGGAAGACCTTCGAGGTCGGTTGGGTGTGGACGGTGAGGCGGGCGAGGAGGCGGTTCTCGCGGCCGCTTCGCAGCGGATCGGCGAGTTGCAGGGACAGCTCGCACGGAGAGCAGCCGAAGAGCAGGCGGCGGAGGCGATGAAGGCGGGCAAGCTGACGACGGGCCAGCGCGACTGGGCGGTGGCGTTGATCCTTCGGGATCCGAAGCTCTTCGAGGACTGGCTGGCGAGCGCACCGGTGGTCGTGCCGCACGGACGGACGATGCCGCCCGGCGAGGCAACGGCGGAGGATCGTCGGCGGGCGTCGGTCGCGGAGGCGGCGCGACGAGAGTATCGCCGGAGCGATCTGCTGCGATCGCTTACGAGCGAGGAGGCGTACATTGCGAATGCGGTGAAGGATACGGTCGAGTCGGAGGCTTCGACCCTCGGTTGAATGAAGGGGAACGGGCCGCAGGGGCTCGATGGCGGATTTCCGATGGGCGATCCGGAATCGCTCGAGGATGTTTGCAGCGGTCGGGCTTTTCCTCGGCTGAATTCCGGGTTCGGGTCTTGGGTCCGTGACGATTGGGAACCGGGAAGGCGAACGAGAAGAGACAGGAGGATGAGGAGATGGCGCTGTCGGCGAATCGCGAGGTGGATCGGTATGTGGATCAGGAGTTGCGGAGCTTCCGCGTGGCGGCGGGCGCCCGCGTGTTCAAGGGCGGGTTTGTCGGGTTGAGCGGCGGTTACGCCCGGGCGTTGGCGGCCGGCGATCAATGCGTCGGCATTGCGTATGAGGAGGCGAACAACGTCGGCGGGGCGGCCGGTGCGATCAGCGTCCGCGTGTACACGCAGGGGGATTTCTTGCATGCGCTCAGCGGGGCGGCGTTGACCCACATCGGCGACGCCGTTTATGCCTCGGCGGACGACACGCTGACGCTGACGGCGTCGGGCAACAGTCTGGTGGGAGCATGCGTGGACGTGCCGGAGGCGAACAAGATCATCCTCCGGCTGAATCCGTTTAACTCCGTGGCCTGAGGATGAGGGCCTTGGGGACGGATGGGGTTGAGAAGCACTCACGCAGAGGCGCAGAGAACGTAGAGATATGGATTCGTGGATTCCTGTCTTTGTGGTCTTCACGCCCCCGTATGAGGCAGTCCTTCTTGTCGTGAACCGAAGTCGAACATGTTAGGCGGAAACGAGGATTGAGAAGAGGAGAATGAACCCATGGCCGTGATCAATACGGGATTGTTGACGAAGGGTTTGCGGAGCGAGTTTTTCAATCGATTCGACGGGACGCCGGTGTACTACCGCGACCTGACCACTCGGATCGTCTCGACGAGCGATTCGGAGACGTATCGGTGGTTGGGCACGGTGCCGAAGATGCGGGAGTGGGGCACGGGCCGGCTGGCGAGGGGTTTGCGGACCGAGAGTTACTCGTTGGACAACGCGAAGTACGAGGCGACGATCGAGGTGGATCGGGATGAGATCGCCGACGACCGGACGGGCCAGATTCGCGTTCGGGTCGGCGAGCTCGCGCAGCGTGCGGCCACGCACAAAGACTATCTCGTCAGCCAGCTTCTGGTGAACGGCGAGACGACCGGAAACGGCTACGACGGCGTGCCGTTTTTCGCCACGAATCATGCCTCGGGCGGTTCGGGAGTCCAGGACAACAAGCTCACGTTCGACGCGGTCAACGTCGACGCGCCCACGGTGGACGAGTTCAAGCAGGCGCTCAAGAGCGCGATCGCGAAGATGCTGGCGTACAAGGACGACCAGGGTGAGCCGATGATGATCGGCGCGTCGGGGTTGGTCTGCGTGGTCCCGCCGACGATGTATTTCACCGCCCTCGAAGCGATGAACGCGACGGTGATCAACAACACGAGCAACGTCATGGCCGGCGCGGCCCGGGTGATCACGCTGGCGTGGTTGAGTGACGCGAGCAAGTGGTATCTGCTCAAGACGGACGGCGTCGTCCGGCCGTTTATCTTTCAGGATCGCGAGCCGGTGGAGTTCGGGGCGCTAGCCGAGGAGAGCGAGGAGGCGTTCAAGCGCGAGAAGTTCCTCTATGGCGTTCGGGCCCGATACACGATGGGCTACGGGTACTGGCAGTATGCGGTGCGGACGGACTTTGTGTAATGGGCGGGCTGTCGGTTTGTCGGGGTCGGCGGCGGGTCCGATGAGGGCTTCGGCCGCGGGCCAGGGCGGAGGGTATCGGGCGTCGGGTTTCGGCGGTGTCGAGTTGACGCTCCATTGTCGGTCAGGCACCGCCCGATACGCCCTGGCCCGACTCCGGCGCACTCAACGAGGCGATCGGGGCACGCCGAGCAGGGGTTACGGTTGCGATCGCGGGGTTGTCCGCTCGCCTGCGGTCACGGCTGTTATTGGCGGTTGAGCGGGCGAGGGTAAAGGCCATGGCTTACATCACGCATGCGGACATTGAGGCGCGTTTGGGGCCGGCGGCGTATGTGCAGCTCACGGATGACGAGGGGACGGGTTCGGCGAACCCGACGAGGGTCGAGGAGGCGCGGACGGGCGCCGAGGCGGAAATCGACACCTACCTGGCGCGACGGCATGCGGTGCCGATCGACGTCAGCGGCGCTGCCGCCGTCGGCGGGCTGCTCAAGAGCCTGGCGCTCGACCTGGTCGAGTTCCGATTGCACTGCCGGCGACCGCCGGCGCCGGCGGACATCCTGCGAAAGCGGGATCAGGCGGTGGATCTGCTCCGAAGACTGTCGCAGGGTGAGGTGTTGTTGCCTTCGGTTCAGGAAATGCCTGGGAATCCGGGACAGGGCATGGGCGGCCGGGTGCTTGGACATGCACGGCTGCTGACCGAGGCGGAACGGGCGTCGTGGTGAGGGTGAGTCAGGCTGGTAAGAGGACGGAGCAATCACGAAGGCACGAAGGCGGGGGAGTGAGAGGCTTGTGCACGTGACGGACCCGCACATGCGGTCAGTGGCCCAGGCGACCGGTTGCGCCCATGATCATGACGACGATTCCCACGACGAAGACGTAATAGGCGAAGTAGATCAATTTGGCGCGGCGGACGGCGACGAGGAGGACTCGCAAGGCCGCATAGCCGACGACGGCCGACACGATGGAGCCGACGGCGATCGGGCCGACGAGGCCCGCCAGGCTGCCTTGGGCCATTTCGAAGGCGTCCTTAAGTTTGACGACGGTGGCGCCGCAGATCGCGGGGAACGCGATGAGGAAGCTGAACTCCGCGGCCCATCGCCGTTTCAGGCCGGACATAAGGGCGATACTGATCGTGAGGGCGCTGCGCGACACGCCGGGGGCGATGGCCGCGCCTTGACCGATTCCGACCAGGAAGGCGGCGAGGGGGCCGAACGCTCGCAGGGGTCTTCGCGGATGGCCGAGGAGGTGAGAAACGACCAGGAATGCGCCGGTGATCAGGAAGCCGACACCGATCATGACGGGGGTACCGTAGAGGGCTTCGAGCTGGTGCTTGAATTTCAGGCCGATGATGCCGGTGGGGATGCAGGCCAGCATGGCCAGCAGAAGGATTCGGCACGAGGCGTTTCGAACCAGCCACGGTCTGCGATCGGCCTTGCGGGGACCGGCGGGGGGGCGGAGTTCGAGGATGAGTCGCCGGAAGAATCGCCAGAAGACGGTCCAGAAGACGATGACGATGGATACGAGGGTACCGCAGTGGGCCACGACGTCGAAGAGGATCATGGGCACGGATTCGGCGTCGAGGCCCATCCAGTGCTGCGCGACGGCCAGGTGTCCGTCGCTGCTGATGGGCAGGAATTCGGCCACGCCTTGGATGATGCCGAGGATGATCGCTTGCCAGTAGGTCATGTCAGGCACCTCGTGACCAGCGCGGGCCACAACCAGCGAAAGAAGGCTTGCCCGATCAGATTCGCGTAGACGCCGGAGGCCAGGTCGTCGAGCAGGATGCCCCAGCCGTGGGGGAGGGCTTCGAGCCGGCGGGCAGGGGTCGGCTTGATGACGTCGAGCGCGCGGAAGAGGAGGAACTGGACCGCCATGGCCACGAGGGCTGTTCGGACGTCGGCGAGCGGCAGGGCGATCATGGCGACCCATTGGCCGGCGACCTCGTCGAGGACGAACGGCTTGGGGTCCTTCTTTCCGAAGTGGTCGACGGCCCAGGGGCCGCAGGCGACGGAGCCGATGCAGGCGGCGAGGGTCAGCAGGGCGACGGATCCGTTCCAGCAGATCGGGTGGGGACTGATCGCGTAAACGGCGGCGAAGACGATCAGCGCGGCGGCCGAGCCCCAGGTGCCGGGTGCGATCGGCAGGTAACCGCTGCCGAAGAATGTGACGATCAGGCGCCTCACGTGATCGGGGACCTCCTTGGATGCGATTTCGCAACGGGCGGCGGCATGGCGCTCGTGAGTCGAGCAGACCCGCGCCGTTCCGACTTTGGCGGACGGCCTTGGGTATGCCACCCCTGTGGAACGAACACGGCCGGCGAGGCGCCGGCCGCTACAAGTTGCGAGGCGTCCGCTCGCTTGCGGTCGCGGCTCTGATTGCGGGGTGACAGGTTCACACGTTCATCTGGAAGATGGCACCCGGCGCATTCATCGGGTCGGCATCGGCTTTTCGCAGGGATCGTGGAGAGCGGATGAGACACGCGTGCTAATCCCCCGGGGCCGAGTGCGGCTGCGGTTCGTCGGCGGGCGCCGTGGTCTGGGACAGGAAGTTTCTGGCCGCGTGGACGTAGCTGATGATCGACAGGGCGGTGATGATCACGGCCGCCCAGACCCACAACGGCTGGAGCCACGTATGTGCGTTGAAGCCCATCCAGCCGTCGATGCCGGCGAGCGTGCCCAGCACGACGCCGACGGCGATTGCCTGGGTGAGCATTTTGATCTTTCCGTAGACGCTGGCGGCAAAACTTGCCCCTTGGCCTTCGCTGAACCCTCGGAGGCTGCTGACGAGCAACTCGCGACCGACGATGACCACGACCATCCACGGGCGGATGTCGGTTGCGTATCTACCGGTGGTCGGGTCGTAGAAACTTGCGCCGGCGAGCAGGGCGAATGCCCCACAGATCAGGATTTTGTCGGCGAAGGGGTCGGTGATTCGGCCGAAGCTGGTGACCTGTTTCTGTTTGCGGGCGAGGTAGCCGTCGATGACGTCGGTGAATGCGGCGACCAGGTAGAGCCAGAAGCAGACGTGGGCAACGATCAGGTCGCGGCCTTTGGGGGAGTGGTCGAGCCCGGCAAGCAGGATCAGGAAGATGACCGTGAGGATGAGCCGGCCGATGGTGATTTGGTTGGGAAGGTTGATCCGCATAGCGTCTCTTGGCGAAAGCCGTCAGCCCTGTTTCCTGAGGATACCTTCATCGGACCGGGCAATCAAATCGTAACCGTCTCGGCCGGTACATTGGGCGTCGAGGAAGGTGGCCGGTATGCGCGGCGGGTCGACGACGTAGACGACGCTGTCGACCTCGGGCGCCTGTCCGGCGTGGCGTGCGATCAGCCGGCCGTCGGGCGCGCGGTTCTCGACGAGCAGGCGCAGGCGCTTGCGCCGCATTGCATCGGCCTTGGCGAAGGCGATTGTCTGTTGGACTCGCATGACGGCGTCACGTCGCCGGTCTTTGACGTGTTCGGGCAGGTGGCCGGTCAGCCGGGCGGCGGGTGTTTCCGGTTCGTTCGAGTAGGCGAAGACGCCCAGAGCGTCGAAGCGGAATTCGCGGACGAAGTCCAGCAGCTCCTGGAACTCGGCGTCGGTCTCGCCGGGGAAGCCCACCATCATCGTGGTGCGGATGGCGATGCGGGGCACGCGGCGGCGGAGCGTGTTCAGGAGCGTTTCGACGGCGGCGCGCTTGACCCTGCGTCCCATGCGGCGGAGCACGCGATCGTTGATATGCTGCAGGGGCAGATCGACGTACTTGACGACACGTTCGCACTCGGCGAGGGCGTCGATCACCGCATCGCTGAAGAGGCGGGGGTAGGCGTACATGAGTCGGATCCAGGCGACGCCGTCGAGAGAGTCCAGTTCGCGAAGCAGGCCGGCGAGCCCCGGCTTGTGGCCGATGTCGAGTCCGTAGGCGGTGGTGTCCTGGGCGATGACGTTCAGCTCGACGACGCCGTCGGCGAGGAGTTCGCGGGCCTCGTCCAGGACGACCTTGAGGGGTTTGGATCGCATCGGACCGCGTATTTGAGGGATCGTGCAGAAGGTGCACCGTTGATCGCAGCCCTCGCTGATCCGCAGATAGGCGTACGGGCGGGGCGTGAGGCGGAGCCTGGCCGTATCGGCGGGCATGACATGGCATACCTTGCCCTTGACGGGTCGCGGACGGGCTTGAGGTCCCGCCAGCACGACGTCGGCGATTTGCTCGCGCCGGTTGACGCCCAGGAGGGCGTCGATGCCGGGGATCGAGCGGCGGAGGCGAGCCCCGTCGCGTTGGACGAGGCAGCCGACGACGACGACGCGTCGGCATCGTCCGGTCCGTTTGTATTCGACGGCCTGGGTGATTGCCTCGACGGCCTCGTCGCGCGCCGCGCGGAGGAAGCCGCAGGTATTGACCACGATGACGTCGGCGTCGGCGAGGTCGGCGGTGACGGCGCAGCCGGCCTCGGCGAGGCGGCCCAACATCACCTCGCTGTCGACGAGGTTCTTGGCGCAGCCGAGCGAAATGAAGCCGACGGTTCTCGGACGACTCACGACGACACCCCACGATTCGCGCGCCCGGCGGCGGCCGGCGGGCGCCCGATCGCCGGAGACTCTACGCGGCATCGGGACGTTGGGCAATCGGTTCGGGGCGAGACCCGTTGCGAATGGGGCCGGTGCGGCGGATGATAGTGCGACGATGCCCTGCGTTCGGGGCGCCTCACCGCGTACGGGAGACGGGCGATGGCCGACAGAGCGATCATTCGTCGGTTGGCGGATACCGATCCGGTTTTGTGCCCGTGCGGCCAGGCGTTTCGCATTATGACGAAGGCCGACGGCGGTCCGGCGAGTTTCCATATTGTTCGGATTGAAGGGCGGGCGACCAAGCATCGCCACCGCAAGCTCACCGAGATGTACTATTGCATGGAGGGTCATGGCCAGATCGAGTTGGACGACGAGTTGCACGATTTCAGCCCGGGCACGGTGGTGCTTATCCCGCCCGGGGTGGCGCACGCCGCGCGCGGGAGCGTGACGATCGTCAACGTCGTCATGCCGCCTTTCGAAGCGGATGATGAGGAGATTGTTGAATGAGGCAATGAGGCATGCGCCGGTCCGCCAGGGGCGGACCGGCAGACGGGCATGTCGGCCGTCGCAACCGCCGGCTGCCGGTTGGTCGCGGCTCTGATTGGCGGCGCGATCGGGGATGTAAGTCGGTCTGAGTGAAGCGTGATTTGACGGATTGTGAGAAAGTGAGACGGCGGAATGAGCCAGGCGAAATCCTCAATTCCTCGCGTGTCGGCGAAGGCGCGTGAGTATGTGCGGCAGGTCCTCGACTTTGGTTTTCACAACACGACGGGGCCCGGCATCGCCGGCCGGCTGGAGCGCGAGTTTGCGGCGACGTTCGGCGTGAAGTACGGCATCCTGCACTGCAACGGGACGGCGACGATGCACTCGGCGCTGATGGCCGCCGGGGTGGGCGCGGGCGATGAGGTCATCGTGCCGTCGCTGACGATGGCCAGCACGGCCTTCGTGGCGCTCTACGTCAATGCGATCCCCATCTTTGCCGACATCGATCCGGAGACCTTCACGATCAGTGTCGACGATATTCGCCGCAAGATCACGCCGCGGACGCGGGCGATCATTCCGGTATCGATTTACGGGTTGTCGCCCGACATGGATCCGATCATGGAGATGGCCCGCAAGCACAACCTGACTGTGATCGAAGACAACGCCCAGTGTTTCCTGGGCTACTACAAGGATCGGATAGTCGGTTCGATCGGTCAGATGGCCAGTTTCAGTTTCCAGGGTTCGAAGCACATGACGTGCGGCGACGGGGGCATCGTGATCACCGACGACGAGGAGCTGGCCACTCGCGTTCGGAGGGCGTGTGTGCTCGGGTACTCGGCGATTTCATCGAAGCCGGGGGCGTCGAGCATACCCGAGGAGCTGCGGTGCCACCCGACATTCGCGCGGCACGTCGAGCTGGGTTACAACTTTCGGATGCCGGAGATCGCGGCGGCCGTCGCGCTGGGCGAGTTGGAGCGGCTGGAGGAGCTGGTGGGGATGCGCCAGGCCGTCGGACGGCTTCTCGACGACGTTGTCCGTCAGTGCCGGTGGCTGGTGCCGCAGCGGACGCCGGAGGGGTATGTGCATGCATATTGGTCGTATGCGGCCCGGATGACCGACGATGCGCCCGATTGGCTCGCGTTTCGCCGGAAGTTCGTCGAACTCGGCGGCGACGGGTTCTACGGGTGCTGGCTGCCGGTGCACCAGGAGCCGGTGTTCGCCCGGCTCAGCGAGAGGGTGGCCGAAGATCCGAAGCGGTATCCGCAATGGGCCGGCGTGCTGCCGGACTATCGACAGGTGACCTGTCCGGTGGTCGAGCGGGTTCAGCCGCGACTGGTGCAACTCAAGACGAACTACTTCGACCTCGAGGCGGCCCGGCGCCAGGCGGAGATACTGGATAGGGCGATTCGGTCGTTTGGATAGCCCGGCAACCGAACACAACGGGGACAGACGCCCTTGCTTTGTTCACAGCCCGACAATCGGACCCGGATAGGAGCCGGTTCCCGTTGTGTCGGAGTTCACAAGGCTATCTTCCGGCTTCGGTGAGCAAATCGTCGAGCCGAGCGGCGAGTTCAGGCGGAAGAAGTGTGAGCATCTCGCGCGATATGAGGCCCACGTCGATCATGTCGCGAAGGTGGACACGATCTTGGTGGCGGTTGTACATCAGCTTCATCCGGACGAGGCCCGCGAGCGAGACCACCGACTTGTCCGATTCGAGCCGCTCGCTTTCATCGGTGGTTGGGGACGGCAGGGGGTTCTCTGGGCGAACCTTCCGGCCGGCCCAGACGATGTGCACGGCATGGCGTGGGTTCGGATCGTCGCGTTCGAGGAACATCCCCTCCCTCTCTCTTCGTGAGAAATCGCCGTCTCGGACATGGCCGGGGGGTGAACCCCGCCCTACACGTTTCTGACAGGCACCGGACCGACACGGTCCGGCTCTGTCTTGGCGGATAAAGGCCTCAGCATTTGGGTTTCTTGGCGGCGTGTTTGGCATTGCCGGGCAGGGCGGTGCGGAGGACCTGATCGATGTTCCGGGCGTAGACGAATTTCATTTGTTTGCGGACGTCTTTGGGTACGTCTTCGAGGTGCGGGCGATTTCGTTCGGGCAGGATGACGGTCTTGATGCCCGCGCGATGCGCCGCCAGGACCTTTTCCTTTACGCCGCCGACGGGCAGTACGAGCCCTCGCAGCGTGATCTCGCCCGTCATCGCGACGTCCGCCCGCACCGGCTGGTTTCGGCACAGACTGACGAGGGCGGTCAACATGGCCACGCCGGCGGAAGGTCCGTCTTTGGGCACCGCGCCCGCGGGCACGTGGATATGGATGTCGATCTGGTTGACGTCATGGCACGGGAGGCACCACTGGCGGCCACGACTGCGGACCAGGCTGAAGGCGGCCTGGGCCGATTCCTTCATGACGTCGCCGATCTGGCCGGTGAGCACCAAGTTGCCCTTGCCGGGCATCCGGGTGGCCTCGATGAAGATGACCTCGCCGCCGACGGGCGTGAAGGCCAGGCCGGTGACGACGCCGGGGATGCTGGTTCGTTGTGCGGTTTCGGATTCGAAGGGGGCGGCGCCCAGCAGGTCATGAAGCTTGTCTTCGGTGATGACGGCTTTTTGACGGCGGCCCCGCGTGATTCGGACCGCGACCGCACGACAGATCGATCCGATCTGCCGTTCGAGGTTTCGCACGCCGGCCTCGCGTGTGTAGCGTTGCGCGACGGCGGCGAGCACCTTGTCGCCGACGGCCAGGTCCTTCGCGTCGAGGCCGTTTTCCTTGAGCTGTCGCGGCAGGAGGTATTTTCGGGCGATGAAGACCTTCTCCCGGAGCGTGTAACCGGACAGTTCGATGATTTCCATTCGGTCGCGAAGGGCCGGCGCGATGGGGTCGGTGATGTTGGCGGTCGTGATGAACATGACCCGTGAGAGGTCAAAGGGCACGTCGAGGTAGTGATCGGTGAACGAGTCGTTTTGGGCCGGGTCGAGGACCTCGAGGAGCGCGGCCGACGGATCGCCGCGGAAGTCGGCGCCGACCTTGTCCACCTCGTCGAGCATGAAGACGGGGTTGTTGCTGCCTGCCTTGCGGATTTCCTGCATGATGCGTCCGGGCAGCGCGCCGATGTAGGTGCGCCGGTGGCCGCGGATGTCGGCCTCATCGCGGATGCCGCCGAGGCTCATGCGGATGAACTTGCGTCCGAGCGCCCGCGCGATGCTCTGTCCCAGCGAGGTCTTGCCCACGCCGGGCGGTCCGACGAAGCACAGGATGGGTCCGCGTCCGGCCGGATTGAGTTTGCGAACGGCGAGGTATTCCAAGATTCGCTTCTTGACTTTTTCGAGGTCGTAGTGGTCGGCGTCGAGGATTCTCGCCGCGCGGTTGATGTCGAGGTTGTCCGTCGTGCCGACCGACCACGGCATTTCGCAAAGCCACTCGATATAGTCGCGAGACACCGAGTACTCGGGCGAGGCCTGGGGGATTCGCTCCATGCGGCCCAGTTCGCGCAGGGCCTCTTTTTCGACGTTTTCGGGCATTTTGGCCGCGGTGATCTTTTCTCGAAGCTCGGTGAATTCGCCGGTGCGGTGGTCGATTTCGCCCAGTTCTTTCTGAATAGCCTTGAGATGCTCCTTCAGGTAGTACTCGCGCTGGGATTTGTCGATCTCGTCCTTGACCTGCTTTTGTATCTTCTGAGAGAGTTCGAGGACTTCGAGCTGGCTTGTCAGGGCGGCGCTGATCTTCCGGAGCCTGGAGAACACATCGAAGGTTTCCAGCAACTCCTGTTTGTGCACCAGGTTGATCGCCAGGTTCTGACCCAGGAAGTCGGCGAGGGCGCCGGGACGGTCGAGGCTGTCGAGGACCTTGGTCGCCTCGTCGGGGATGCCCGGACTGAGTTCGATGACGCGGCCGGCCATCTGGCGGACGGTGTGCACGAGCGCATCCAGTTCGAGCGACGGCTGCACGTCGTCGTAGCGCGTGTTGACCTTGGCGATCAGGAACGGGTCCGACTGCACGAGCGACTCGATGCCGACACGGACCAGGCCGTGAACGATGATGCTGATGTTTCCGTTCGGCAACGGCGTCATCCGCAGGACCATGGCGGCGGTTCCGATGCGGTAGATGTCGGCGAGGCCGGGATCCTCGGTCTGAGGATGTCGCTGGGCGACGATGCCCAGGATACGGTGCTCGGCCATGGCCGCATCGATGACCTTGCGGCTCTTATCCCGTCCGACTTCCAGGGGAAGGATTGCTCCCGGAAAGGCCACGGCGTCGCGAAGGGTGAGGAGCGGCAGGTGGTCCGGGATGCGGGCGCGTTCCGTTTCCTCGCCCGCGGGTCGGCCGTTCCGCGAGACGGCCACCTCCGGCGGGCTTTCGTCCGCGCCGGACTGGGAGGGATTGCTTTCGGGATGGGGTTCTGGGTCGGGCCGATCGGCCTGAGGGTTACCGGGCTCGTCGGGCATTGCTCTAATCCGTGTGTCTACTCACCTTGTTTGGGCAGGCGAATCCAGAGATAGCCGTTCTGATACTGGGCCTGGGCGGAGTCCAAGTCGAGGCCATTGGGCAGCTCGATCGTGCGCTCGAACGGTCCGTGATGGATCTCGAGGAGGTGGAGCCGACAGGGCTTCTGATCGGCGGGCACGTCCGGGTCCGGACGCGCGCCTCGAATGGTCAGTCGCCCGGCCTTGACCTGGACGTCGATCTCCTCGCGGCGCATGCCGGCCAGTTCCACGCACACCATTAGCGCCGTTGAACTCTCGTAGACGTTGATCGGCGGCTCCCAGGCTTTCGAGGGGTGAAACCTCACATAGCTGGCGCGGAAGATATCGTCGATCATCTGGCCCATGCCTTTGGCCAGTCGTTCAAAGGAATCCTGGGTGCCTAGCTGGATCTTCATGACGGGCCCGATCGTCGCCGCGGCCACGATTTCCGAAAACGACGTTGGACGGAACCGTGTTTCGGGGTTCGCCTTTCTCTGAGGAATCATTATATCCGGTCGCGCTCCCGCAATCACCCCGGCAATCCTTTTCGTTCCGAATCGCCCCGGGCCGTTTGCACCAACCGTGCAACGCGACGGCGCGGAGGCGCCGGGTCGGGGGAACCGACAAGCGACGCGACGACGGTCTACAGAAAGGGTTGACATGGCACGGAAGCCGGAACTATCTTGTGTTCCCGTTCGGAGTTTGGGTTCACGCGAACAGTCCAATACGGTGGGAGGCACGAACCATGACACTCGGTGATTTGCTGGGCGCTTTTGAGTTGTTCAGTGGAAGCTGGTTTGCACTGGTTGGAGTCGTCTTGGTCATCCTGATCGTTCTGATCATCATCCGGAAACGGCAGGTCTAGGAACAACCGACGCGGCATTTGACGCCTGGAGTACGGGCGTCCGGCTTGCGACGGACGGGTGTGTTCGGCGAGTCGGACGCCCGTATTGCGCGCGGATGAGGGGCTTTGATGCGCACCATCCTTGACCACCCGCGGAGCGGTTCCGTCGGAGCGGGTGAGCGTCTTGGTCGCGGCGTTCTCGGCACGCCGGTTTCCTTGGGGGCGGGCCGGCTTCGACCGGCTGGGCCCCGGCGATGATCGCGCTCCAAGGGGGCGCGAGTTGCCGGCCGAGGACGCCGCCGGCTCGAGCGAATCAGACCGACGGATCGTGCGGGAAGGGATTCAGGGGACACTCGTCGCACCGTGGATCGCGTGGTCGGCAACAGCGCTTGCCGACTTGCACCAACAGGGCGTGGTATTCGTTGAACAGGGGTTCGTCGGCCGGGAGGTGCGACTCGAACACGTCCTTGATGATTTCGTAGTCGGCCTCGTCGTCGATCAGGCCGTGGCGTTTGAGGATCCGCGCCGTGTAGGCGTCCACGACGAAGGTCGTGTGGCGGCCCGCGTAGAGGAGGATGGAATCGGCCGTCTCGCGTCCGATGCCGTTGATCGAGAGCAGCTCCTCGCGCAACGTGGAGGTGGGCAGGGCGAACAGTGCGTCGAGGTCGCCGTCGAAGCGATCGACGACCCACCGGACCAGGTTTTTGAGCCGTTTCGCCTTGATGTTGAAGTAGCCGGCGGGGCGGATCAGTTCGGCGAGCTGGGTGTGGCTCATGCGGTGCAGCCGGTGCCAGTCCAGCGCGTCGGCCGCCTTAAGGTTGGCGATCGCCCGCTCGACGTTGGTCCAGGCGGTGTTCTGCGTTAGGACGGCGCCGACGATCACCTCGAGGGGCGTTTCACCCGGCCACCAGTGCTGAGGGCCGTAGGCGGCGAGGAGGGCGTCGTAGAAGGCCCGAAGCCGGGCGGCGGTGGAAGAAGGAGGCATACGGTCGCACCTGTGGTTGAACGGATCGTCGTGGTTTCAAAACGCCCGATGCGGCGGCATAATGATACCCCGATGGCGGCCAGAGTATCCAGATCGAGATCCTTGCGACGACAGTCAAGCTATTCGCCGACCGGATACCTCGAACAGACCCGCGGGCCGCTCCACAGCCTGGTGTTTCTGCTGCCGATGCTGATTGTCTACGAAGTGGCGGTTTTCATGGCCTATCCGCCGTTTAGCAAGACCCAGCCGCCCGAGGTGATGGCCAAGGTGTTGCTCTCGTGGGTCATGGCGTTGCTCGGCATCTCCGGGTACTACCTGCCCGGTCTGATCGTGGTCCTGACGCTGCTGGGTTGGCACCTCTACCGGAAGGAACCGTGGCGCGTCGACAAGGGCGTGTTATTCGGAATGGCCGTGGAGAGCGTTTTGTTCGCCCTGCCGCCGCTTCTGTTTCACTTTGCGTTGACCAACGGTATTCCGCTGGCGAGCTCGGACTGGGCGGAGTCGCTCCTGTTGAGCATCAGCGCGGGGATCTATGAAGAGTTGGTCTTCCGTCTGATCCTGATCAGCCTGATCGTGTTCGTACTGGCGGACGTATTCGGGCTCAAATTGGGGCCGGTCGAACTCGCTGCCGTGCTGATCAGCTCAATCATATTCGCGGGCCATCACTACAAGGGCTTCGGCGGGAGCTTCCCGTTCGACATGCCCACGTTCATTTTCCGGGCGCTGGCGGGGGTCTATCTGGCGGGGGTGTTCGTTCTACGAGGGTTCGGCATTGCGGCGGGGTGCCATATTGTCTACGACCTGATTGTGGTCAGCTTCTACTGAAGAGGGCAGGCCAGGGGTGGAGGCAGGTGGAACGTGCCCTACGAACTTCGTGGTCTGTTGCCCACTCGTGCCATCGTGACCGACTCCGAGCCGGTTCTCGTACATTGGGCCGCATTTTCCCTGTGGCTTCTTTCAGCCCCCCTCCCGGTGGGGCCCTTGCCGGTCGCTTGCCCTTCACCTCCATCAGGTTGGGCGGGGGACTTCCAACCTCCAGTTGCCAAACGGGCTCGGCACACAACGAAGAACGGCGGCCGAAGCCGCCGTTGAACCTAACTGGGCAGGGCCGGAGTTGAACCGGCGACACCACGATTTTCAGTCGTGTGCTCTACCACCTGAGCTACCTACCCGGTGCCCCCCGGTGCGGCACGACCACCGCACGGGATACTCAAAAGATAGCTTTCCCCTCATTGCGCGTCAAGAACCGCGCCGAAAAGAGGGACGGCGGAGTGCGTGGCCAATGGGGCGCTTGCATTCCGCCACAATCGTCGTCGGGGACGGTTCTTACGTATCAGCAGCGGTTCGGACGGACGACGATTGCCTTCGGCGCCGTCGGACAGACGACCTCGCAGGCGCCACAGCCGGGGCAGCGTGTCGGGTCGACGGCAAGGACGGCCTCGTACGCATCGGCGTCCCATTGGGTCCGCAAGGCCTCATAAGGACAAGCCGCGATGCACCGTCGGCATTCCGTTGCGTTGAGCAGGCATCGCTCGCGGTTGATGACGGGCTTGCCGATCGACGCCTGAACCTTTCGATCGCTCGAGAACCGCACGAGCGCGCCGGTGGGACACGCCTCCATGCAGGCCACGCATTCCTTGAGGCAGTAGGTTTCCCTGAATTCCACCAGCGGCGTCATGAGCGATACGATGCCGTGTCGCCCCACGTCGGGGCTCAGTAGTCGCTCCGGGCAGGCGCGAACGCAGTTTCCGCAGCGTGCGCACAAGCCGATGAACCTTGCCTCGGACATGGCGCCCGGCGGACGCAGCGGCTTGGCCCGATCGGCGTCGGATCGTCGGAACGCCACATTCGCCCCGACCGCGCCGACGGCCACCGCGAGCACGGACCGGCGCGGGATTCCACGCCTCCGATCGAAGACGAAGCCGGCGTCGGCTTGCCCGGCACGACGCCGGCGCAATCGAATCCTCGCCAACAGGTCTTGTGTGGCTCCGAGCGGACAGACCTTTCGACACCACGCGCGTGGCCACGCCGCTGTGAGGGCGACGATGAACAACGCAACAGCCGCGACGAGTACCCCTGCGGCCCATGAATCTCGCCACGGCAAGCCGACGACGTTGCCGAACACCGCGAGCGGGTCGGTCCAGAGCAGCAGAGGATAGCCGGCGCATGCGCCGCCGAGCGTCAACAGGGCGATCCAGAGCCCGAAGCGCGGCCAGCGAACGAGGCCGGCTCGCCGGTGAGATCGCACTCGGTCGACGTGTTCGAGCAGCCAGCCGGTGGGGCAGGCGTACCGGCAGAACCATCGGCGAGCGAGAACGCAGACTACTAGGACGGGCACGGCGGCCAGCATCATTGGCCGGATCGACCGGGTGGCCACCAACGAGCAGAGGGTTACGAACGGGCTGGACGCCAGAACATACGGCGAGGTCCGCCAGGGGAGGATCGGCGCGACCAGCAGCGTGGCCGCCACCAGGAAACCGCATCGGACGATCAGCCGTCTTCGACGTTTGTTGTCCATGTGAACCGTCGCCTGAAAAGCGGCTCGCGAGCGCTTCGACCGGTTCCCTTCGGGTCTGCCTTCGATAGACTCAGGCCCCCAGGCTTGCCGAGGGGGGCCTCAGGGTCGGAGACAGTCCGGGTTGCGTTCGCCTTCCCACTCGCCCCTTGCGGGACGTGCAGTTGAGCCCTAACCCAGAAACGCCCCTTGATCCCGGAGAATTCGCTGGACCTTGGCGATTTCGACGTCGCGCGGTCGGCAACGATCCTTTGCGGAGACGGCCGCCGCCACGCCGGCCGCGTGTCCGGTCGTGAAACAGTTCGGAATCAGCCGAACGACGTCGGTCATCTGCTTATCGAACGAGATGCAGCGTCCCGCCGCCAGGAGATTCTGCACGTTCCTCGGCAACAGCGCGCCGTAGGGTACCTGCCACGGCCCGTTGCAGCCGAGCCTCGCGCCGTCGCCTCCCGTCACGCCGCCGACGGCCACCACGTCGGGGAATGTCTTTCCGGCACGGTGGTCCTCATGCGTGATTGAGCCGACTCCCTTGAGCACCCGCGTGATTCGGACGCCGAGCTGGGGCGCGGTTTCCATCAGATAGACCTGCTCGTATCCCGGCGTTTGGCGGATGGCCTGGACCGCCTTCCAGATCTGCTTGCGGTGGGCCAGTTCGAGGCGCGACAGGGCGGTCACGTCGAGCCCGTCGGCGTCGGGACCGTGCATGTTGACCCAGTTGACGCCGTCGATGGGGGTGATGTGGCCGAGCCCCTTGGGAGGCTTACTCGGCGCCTTGGCCCGGTCGACGCGATCGAGATTCCCGATGCGGCAGGGCAATCCGATGTGGTAGATCCGGCGTTCGTGCTCGGCCCCTGCGGCCCCGCACACATCGCCGTCACCCGTGGCGTCGACGACGACGTCGGCGAGGATTGCCTGACGTCCGGATTTACTCTCGAAGACGGCCCCTTTGATCGTGTCGCCGTCCATGATGGCGTCCACGCCCCAACAATGCAGCAGCACGTCGACGCCGGCCTCCGTCACCATTTCCACCATGACGTACTTCAGGGCCTCGGCGTCCACGGTCGGGTCTTTGCCGGGTCCGCGATTGCAGATCCCACGGTCGAGTTTCTCGAGCCGCTGGATCATCTCCTCGCCGATGCCGCGGCTGACCTGGGTCTTGCCGTTGGCCAGATGGCCGATCACCAGTAGGACGAGTCCGCCGGTCCACAACCCGCCGAAGTGCCCGTACCGCTCGACGAGCACGACCGTGCTTCCGCACCGCCGCGCGGCGATCGCGGCGCTCACGCCGGCCGGCCCGCCTCCGACGACCAGCACCTCGGTCCGCCGGAGAATCGGCAACTCGCGCTGCGGCTGGATCACTTTTCCGTTGACGATGCCGGCCGCGGGTCCGACGCCCCTGGTGTCGGCGGCCGCCGGATTCGACAGGTATAGCGATCCGAGGCCTGCGCCGATTCCGGAACCGCCCAATGCACGCATCCAGTCCCGCCGTGAGAGTCCGTCGCTCATTGCGGTCTCCTTCGTGAAAACACTCCCCGTCCGAGGCAGACGGCTTCATCGTAACTGTGGGAAGCGAAGGCGTCCATTCGGCGATTTTCTGGGAAGCCCAGGCCGGCGACAGGCGTCATCGGGGGAACGTATTTGATGTGAGTTTGTGCTTACGATTCCGGTGATATGATAGGGGCGGTGGGCTCGTGCCCACGGGGCGTGCCTTTGGACGAAGGCCGATGTCGTCGTGCCTCGCGCGGAGACCTTGTGGCATGACCTGGGTTGGGATTTTCGGCCTTGTGTTTCTGTTGATCGGCCTGGCGTGCCTGCGGTTCGGGTTGTGGCCCGCGCGACTCGGATCGGACCCGCACTGTGCGGAATGCAACTATAACCTCACCGGGCTGACCAGTAATCGCTGTCCTGAATGCGGCACGTTCTTGGCGCCGGACGCCGTTCGAAGGGGACGCCGTCATCGGCGAACGCCGCTTGCGGTGGTCGGCGCACTGTCGATCATCACCGGTGTGTCCGTTCTAGGCACATTCGGCTACGCGGCCTCTGCAAATGTGAAGTGGCAGCAGTACTACCCAACATGGTGGCTCTTGAGGGAACTGCGGCCGGGATCGCCCGAGACGAACCGGAAGGCCTGGTTCGAGTTGAACCGCCGGCGGATCGCCGGCGGCCTCAGCGCATCGCAGCAGTCGCAGTTGGCCGACCTGTGCCTGGAGTATCCGAAGCCCGGGGCCGATTGGATGGTCCTGCAGGGGATGACGCGATTCCTCCTGGACGGCTATCGACGCGGCTTGCTGTCGCCCGCGCAACAAGCAACGTTTCACAGGCGGATGGCGCACATTGAGCTTCAAGCTCGGCCATGGATCGCCCAGGGCGGGACGCTTCCCTTCGAGTACACGGTGAGGCAGTTTCTGATGGGGCCCGAAAACCTGGGCAAGGATCTGTGGTTCCGTTTGAGCGAGATCGTCGTGCTTGTCGACGACAAGCCGGTCGAGGTCTCGGGGCTGTCGGGGCTAACGCAGGCATTTCCGGGCGGGCCCCGGAGCCGTTGGCACAAGCGGCTCTCGTGCGGCGAGCTGGCGGTGGGGTCACACGTCCTGGCCGTTCAGGCGACGCACGCGGTCTTCTACGGCACCCCGCCCCAGGAGAATAAGAGCGTGCTTTGTCTCGAAGAGGTCGTACGCCGCGAGGCGAAGTTCGAGATCCGGCCGGACGACGGGTCGGGCGGGGTGACCTATGTGAGCGACCCGGCATTGCGCGATACGCTGTCGAGATCGATCTCCGTGGCGTGCTGGCAGCCGAGATGGCACCGGCCGAAAGACGAGTTCGCGCCGCAGTTCACGATCACCACGACGCCGCTGCCGATGGATGTCGCGTTCCGGGTTCTGTTTCGGGTCCGGGGCAAGGAGTTCGAGGCGGATCCGGTCTGTATCCACCGCGGCAGATCGTACTCCGGTCCTCATCGTTCGCCGGGCTGTCAACACCCCGTCCCCAAGTCCGTCGACGTGATCCTCCGCAGCAGCAAAGAGGTCGCCCTCGATACGTTCGACATCTTCGAGATCTGGCAGGGTGAGCTGGTCTTCAATAGTGTGCCTGTGAAGGTCGACTAGACGGCACAAACTCGCTGTGACCGGGTCTCTTGGGCACGCTTTGGCGACCGTTACGCCGATTCGTTCCCGTGGTCATTCCTGAAGCTGAGGGCCGAGGTAGACCTCAACGGCCGCGACAAAGGATGCTGCCCTTTCGATTGCGGTCGATGCTTCCTCGCACGTCGGCTCGGATAGATCCGCGTAGTCAATTTCGAGCCGCAGATCGAACGCCTTGTGGAGGGCCGCGGACATCTCTTTCGGGAACACGCCGGTTCGAATGAACTCGCGATCGAAAAACGACAGCGCTCCCTGATGCTTGCGGGTTGGAATGCCCTTGAGGTTGGCCAGAGCGAGGACCGCGTAGAACATGGCATAGTAGCTTCGGTTGATGATGCTCCTATTTGAAGCGCCGGCCTTATCCGATCAACGCGCATCTTCGATGCTGTCTCGCGCCAGGTTCAACCGCCACCGACAGATGTCCTTCGAGGTCATATGGGGATTCCCTCGCGTCGGACTTCTCTTACCAATAGCGAAGCGTCCTCCAACCCGTTCTCCAACTCCTGCCGGCCTACGATGATTGTCTGGAAGACCGTGCCGTGTTCGAAGGCGACTTCCCATGCCGCGTCCCGCACGACCTCACGCACGTCCCGGTCCGACCGCTCGACCTCCACGAAGAAATCGTAGTCGGATTCCGGACCGGCTTCTCCGCGGGCCCGGGAGCCAAACAGTGCCAGTGCAACAAGCGGCACGCGCTCCTTCAGCCGGCGTTTGAACTCGGCACAGATTTCCAAATCGTCGGTTTGCAGAGCCATGATCCGAATCCCCAACAGAATCCTACGTTTCTATTCTGCCCGTTCCTGACGACCGGAGCAATCAAGAACCCGCGACGCGAGGATCAGACCCACCAGAATCGATGTCTTGCTTGAGTGGGAATATCGTATCAGAATCGGAAATCGAGATCATGGACCAGAATCCCCAGCCTCGATCAGTATCCGACCCAATCGACTCGGAATTGCATTGCCCCACCTGCGACTACAACCTCGCCGGTTTGACCGTCAGTCGGTGTCCCGAGTGCGGCACGGCCTTTGATTTGAGTGAGCTGCGCGCCAATTCCGCCGACCACCCACGGCCAATCCCAGTGTGGGACGATCGTGCAAACGTGAACAGAGTTACCGCATTCTTCCGCACCTGTTTTGCCACATGGTTTACCCCTGGGCACTTCGCCAGCCAATTCCCACGGTCGTACGACGCTCGGTCCGCAGCCCGATTTCGACTGCTCTGCTCAGTGGTTGCCGTGGGATTGCTCTGGCTGTCGGCGTGCATCGTCCTACTGATCGCGACCCTGGGAAAGTATGTCCCGCAGATCATCATTGCCAATGCCATCGTCGTCGTACCGGGTGTTCTAGTAGGGGTGGCCGTGTGCGAGCTAATCGCGACAACGATCTTCGCCAAGTGGGTTGAGCTACGGGGCACGGGGACTTCGGCGGGTCGTCCTGATGCCCTGTGGACTCACTGGCGTGGTCTTGTCGGTTTCTACCGAAGCTTTCTCATCCTGAGCGCGGTTACGTTCGGATCTGCAATGTTTGTCCAAATCTCCCGACCGTCATCATACCTGTCTCTTCCGAGCACCATCCTGGGAATGGCGGTATTGGTATGGTGGTACTCTGCATTGGTCAGGGCGATTGCAGTCCGAACAGTGCCTACGGCAAAGCGGCTTGTTGCATTCACTATGATTCCTTTGATCGCACTAGGCACCGCAGCCCTCGGAGGCGTCGTATCCGCCCTATTCTCCGGTTGTATCCAAGGCATCTGAGAGGCGCAAGGCGTGTCAAGGCGTGCACCGCACGCTTCGGACGCGCCGGGTGCGTGAGAATTCTGGTGGGAGTCGTCTGCCCTGAAAGGGCGCAAGATGGGCGAAGCGGCAAACCCCCGTCATTCTCTTGCCCTTTCAGGGCTCAAAGGACTTGGGGTGCATACTTTCCGGGGGCTCTGCGCCCGGCTACTCTCTTGTGGCCCTTCAGGCCAAACGGCATCTCGGTTCGTCCGCCCAGTGCAACGCCGCCCAATCTGCCATGCACGCCACGGACGCACGCTCTCTCTCCGGGTCGTCCTTGACACCATTGCCGTCGGTACCGAAGATTCAGGTTACATGGCTTGTGTAGGTCCTTGGTGAGCCGAGAGGGTTTTCGACCGGCCGATCCAGCAGAACGTGGTGTGTCATGGCGTGTGTGGCACGCCGCGGACGCACCTCTGCTGGCGATCAGCCGATCGGGCGGAGGAGATCATGAGTACCGACCGACGCTCTTCGTCCGTTTGTGACTGCTGCATGAGCCGCCGTCGATTCCTGGCCGCCGGTTGCGGGCTCTGCGCCGGCTCTCTTGCCGGGATTACCCTGGCGGCCGACGAGGCGGGTAACTCGGCCGAAGGAGCGGGTGGAAAACGTCCGCGAGTCCGGCTCATCTTCGCCTGCTTCGCGCTCAAACAGGACCGACCCACGTGGCCCCACATCGGGTACGACTTCGCGGGCGACATCGAGCGGGTGACGTCGGTCCTGACGCAGCAATGCCCGCACGTGGAGTTCGTTCCCACGGTCGTCAACAGCCCCGAGCAGGCCCAGAAGCTCATTGCCGCCGACCGCTCGGATCGCATCGACGGCTATGTGGTCTACCACATGAACAACTGGATACAGGTGATGCAGGTCGTCGTGGGGTCCGGCAAGCCGACGCTCATCGCCGACTTCTCTTTTGCGGGCAGCGGCGGGTTTTTGGTCTACACGGCCGGCCTGCGCCGAAAGCACACGAACTTCTCGGTGGTCGCCTCATCGAAGATCGAAGACCTAGCCGCCTCGGCGACATGTTTCGAGGTCCTGGGCAAGGGCGGCTCGGTCGCCGACTTCGTCTCCGCGTGCGACCGCGTGCGGCGCGAAAAGACCCCCGCCTGCGACACCGCCGCGTGCAAGGACGATCCGCTCAAAGTGGCCGACATGGGGCAATGCCTGGAGGTGATGAAGCGGGCCAAGCTGGTGACCGTCGGCGGGAAGATGCGGGACGTCGCCAAGGAGATCAAGCAGCACCTGGGCATCGAGGTGATACCGATCGACTTCAAGGAACTCGTCGCGGCCTACGAGAAGGCCGACGAGGACAAGTCGCGGGAACTCGCGGGCCGGTGGAAATCCGGCGCCCGCAGTGTCACGCTTGACGATCCCGACGGGACACTGCTCAAGTCGGCCAGGCAATACCTGGCCCAGCAGGCCGTCCTTGCCAAGTATCAGGCCGAGGCGATCACGATCAACTGCCTCGGCGGTTTCTACGGAGGGCACCTGACGTCATACCCCTGTCTGGGATTCGTCGAATTGCTGGATGCCGGTCTGGTGGGGGCCTGCGAGGCCGATCTGCTGTCGACCGCCACGATGATCGCGATGAAGCATCTCGTGGGGCGCCCCGGATACATCTCCGATCCGGTGCTGGACACCTCCAAGCGGCAGATCATCTACGCCCACTGCGTCGCCTCGACCAAGGTGTTCGGTCCGGCCGGCGGGTCCAATCCCTACGAGATCCTGACGCATTCCGAGGACCGTCGCGGCGCGTCGGTTCGCTCGTTCCTTCCCTTGGGATACATGACCTCGACGATGGAGATCCATCCGGGCCGACAGGAGATTCTGTTTCACCGCGCCAAGGCCGTGGACAACATCGTCATCGACCGCGCGTGCCGAACCAAGCTCGCCGGCGAGGTCGTCGGCGACATGGAGAAGCTCTTGACGTTCTGGGATCTGTACGGCTGGCACCGCGTCACGTTCTACGGCGACCTGCGGGAGCCGGTGAAGGAACTGGCGGCGGCCCTGAAGTTCAAGTTCGTCGAAGAGGCATGAGGTATAGCAAGCCGCTCGACGTAATCCCGAAGGCCCACCGCGAGGGATGAGGAGGCGAGGAACATGACGCGGCCGAGCTTCCCAACGGCGACCTGCTCTGTGTCTTCCGCAGACGAGACCCCAAGAGTCCGGGTCGCGAAGTTCGCTGGCAGGGCCTTATGAGGAAAGAGGGCGATGGATGGATGCCCATCGCCGTCGGTCCGGCGCCTTTTCCCCACAGTGGCCACCCCGAGTTGCTGGCGACGCGCGAAGGGGTGGTGCTTCACATCGCCACCAGCGGCATCCACGGGACGAGCGACGGCGGCCAGACCTGGCACCGCGTGAACGCCCCCGGCACGAACTACTATCCGCGCGGCCTTCAGGCTCCCGATGGCCGCATCTGCATCTTCGCCCACATCGGGTCTGACGACGCCTACGGCGCCGTCGATCAGGCCATTACGATGGACACGTTTCGGTTGAAGCCGTAGGGCTAGGTCGCCAGGGTTTGTGACCTTTCGGGAACGTGGCAAGACGGGTTTCATCCGCCGCATTTTCCACAGAGCCGCCTCGCCCACCTCTGCAGGGCCGAAGGCCGTGCCAGGGTGTCGAGCCGGGATCGTGGGCATCAGCTCGCCTGGTGCAACGCGGAAAACCGCGAGGCCCGATTTTGGGCACCGGGGCGACACGCCCCGGCTCTGTCGGCGGTGGGGCGGGTTTCACCCGACGACAATCCCCACATTGTAGCGACCTGTGCCCCTGCGGGCCGAACGTGCTCACTCCAGTCGACCGATGGCAATGCCGTACTCGCCCATGACGGAGTAGAGCAGATACGTCTTGCCGGCCTCCTTGAAGATGCCGGGGTCGCGGAGGGCGTTCTCCGGCTTCCGCGACAGACCGCCCTGCGAGAACTCGAGCGGAAGATTTGCCCCTTCCCATGGCCTCTCGGGACGGAGGACGTCCTCGAAGCTCGGAGCGGCCTTCCAGGTGGTCCAGTCATCTCCCAGTGTGCAGCGCGTGCGAAGGATCCGTTCGGGGCGGTGTCCGATGCAGGTGAAGTAGAACGTCAGCTCGTCACCGTTGAGGTCGATGGCTGCGTGACGGAAGCGGAATGCAACACGGCCGCTCCACGGTTTGGTCGTTGCGGAGTCCTTGCCCTCGCCTTGCGGATGTAGAGCCTGTACGGCCTGTGCTTTGTCGATCACGTCATGTCCGTTCTCGAAGGGCGCCTTGAGATCACGGGCGCGGAAGACCCGCCCTAAACCGGTGAGGCCGTACCAACAACCCTTGTACCGGAACATGCGCAGATAAGCGGGCGCCACGATGACATTCAGCGGCGTATAGTGGATCCCGTCCTTGGACACGGCCACGGAGGTGGCTTGGCCCGGATGCTCTTCGAAGCCGGGGTGCTTCGCCTCCTTCGGTACGACACCGTGGTAATAGAGCAAGATCTCCTGATTTCGCTCGTCGACGATCACGTCGGGCGACGCGATGTGTCTGTGAAACACCCGCTGGTCGGCCAGGTGGAGGACGCCGCCGGGGTGAATCGTGTATGGGCCTTCGACGGCGTTCGCGTAGGCCATGCGGATGTACCGGCCGCGATGGTGTCCGAAGTAGAGGTAGTACTTGCCCAGGGGCTTCTTCACCCAAGGGGGCACTCGAATGAGCGAAGGACCGTTGATGTTGGAGCCGTCTTCGCCCGGGAGCATCTGCGGCGTGATGATGGGGTTTCGCGGCAGTCTGATAACGCGGAACTTGCTCGACTGAATTCGCGCGGAATCACGTGGCCCGACGGTACCCCATTCGGCGGGCGTCGCTGGGGAGGCTGCGAGAACCCAACATGCGGCAGACACGATCCACGAGGACAGGAGCACGGAAAACCTCTTGGCAACAGGATCTCACTGCTTTCCCTGGCTGTCCAGCGGCCGGATCAGCGAGTGACCCGCAAGCGGCGGGTCTTTCTCGTTCGGCCGTGTCGCCGTGATCGCCTTTCGTGTCAGGTGGTTCAGATCGAGGCCGAAGCGATCCAGGATCGTCGGCGTGATGTCGGCACGGTCGCCATTACGACAGACTTTCGGGTCGTTGGTAGCCAGGAAGACCCGAGGCGCCGCCCTGTGGCCCGTCTTACCCTCATCGAATCCGTGATCGGCCGTCACATAGATGATCGTCTGGTCGTAGAGCTTCAGGTCCTTGAGCTTCTGCACAATTTTGCCGGTCCAGGTATCGTTGGAGATGAGGGCGTCGTTGTACTCCTTCGAGTTTTCGCCGTGTTGGTGGCCCTTGTGGTCGACCTCGGCGAAGTGGACGAAGAAGAAGAACGGCTTGTCCTTGTACGTATCGAGCAGCTCGATTGCCTTGGTTCCGACCTTCTCGTCGAGCATCAGCCCGAAGATCCATTCGTCGCAGGCCTTCGACATGTTCATGTAGGGCTTGCCGGGTGTGACACGGTACTTGACGCCGTTTTCCTCGATGACATAGCTGCCCGGTTCACCCATCAGGCGTTTTCTCATCGCGCGCAAAGGTCTTTCCTGGTTGTCGTCGGCGTCACGGTTCTTCATGGCCCGTCGGCCGCCTTGCTGTCCGCCGGCGCGGTTCTCCCTGCGACTGCCGGGACGCGCAGCCTGGCTGGCGGCCGCCGCTTCTTGATCGGTGATCTTCACCTTCTGGGGCGGATCGATCTCGCCGCAATGGCCCTTCTTGCCGATCACCGCCACGGCGGCGAACCGGTCCGGTCCGAAGTGTTCCTTGAGCCGTTCGAAGACGCTCAGCCCGGTCGGTACGGGTTGATACCGCGCGTTGCTATAGACGCCCGTGACGTCGGGATCGTAGCCGGTGAGGATCTGGCTCCAGCCGGCCTTGGTGTCGGTGGTGCCGCGGATATCGATGTCCACCATTTTGCCTTCGGCCGCGAGGGCCTTGAGGTTCGGCAGCTCGCCCCGCGACAGGCACTCTTGGACGTGCTCTCGCTGCGCGCCGTCCCAGCCGATTAGGATGATGTTCCTGGGCTTTCCGCTCCGATCGACCTGTGCCAACGCCCTCGTCGCGCAGGTAGCGACGACAACGACTACCAAGACTCGGGATAGTACCTTTGCCATGACCGGCCCCTTTCTGGCGGACTTTCCGTTAGTGCCTCCGCTCGGATAGCGCAACGAGTGGAATGGGGTCATATTGCGGGCCGGATCGAGCCATTTGATCCAACCGATTGATCGAACAGCTCTTGCGGCTTACTGTTGCGGATGCGGGTTGCATTCAGGAGAGTCTGCCATGCGTCAATGTCGGATTGGTCGAATCGCGTTAGTGTTTTTCGGGGTGCTGGTGACTGTCCAGCTTCTTCCCGCCGCGGGCGTCGCGGCGCGCCCCAACATCGTCCTCATCATGGCCGATGACATGGGCTTTTCCGACCTGGGCTGCTATGGCTCGGAGATTCGCACGCCGAACCTGGACGCGCTGGCCGCCGGCGGGATGCGGTTCACGCAATTCTACAACACGGGCCGTTGCTGTCCGACGCGGGCCTCACTGCTCACGGGACTCTATCCGCATCAGGCCGGCGTCGGCCACATGGTCGGTGACTACGGCTTGCCCGGCTATCGCGGCTTTCTCAATGATCGTTGCGTGACGATCGCCGAGGTCCTCAGGCCCGCCGGCTACACCACGCTGATGGCCGGCAAGTGGCACGTCGGCGAGGACCGCCCCCACTGGCCCTGCGACCGCGGCTTCGACCGACACTTCGGCCTGATCAGCGGCGGGAGCAACTACTGGCGGCTCGACCCCGGCCGCAAGATGGCGCTCGACGACGTGCTCTATACGCCGCGCGAACCGTTCTACATGACCGACCTGTTCACCGACCATGCGATTCGGTTCCTCGACCAACACGGGCGGAGTGACAAGCCGTTCTTTCTGTATGTGGCCTATACGTGCCCGCACTGGCCGCTGCACGCGCACCCCCAAGACATCGCCAGGTATCAGGGCAAGTACCTGATGGGCTGGGACGAGCTGCGTCGGCAGCGCCATAAGCGGATGATCGAGATGGGCCTGGTCGACCCTCGCTGGGCGCTCACGCCGCGCGACACCACGGCGAAGGCTTGGGAAGACGCCCAGAACAAGGCCGACTTGGATCTTCGAATGGCCGTCTACGCCGCCCAGATCGACCGCATGGACCAGAACATCGGCCGGATTCTGGCCAAGCTCCGCGAGCTGAAGATGGAACAGAATACACTGGTCATGTTCCTGGCCGACAACGGCGGGTGCGCCGAGGAAGTCGACCGTGGCGTCAAGGGCGTCCCAGCCGGTCCCGCGGATTCGTTTTTGTCGTACGGGCTGCCCTGGGCCAACGCCTCGAACACGCCGTTTCGCCGTTACAAGCACTGGGTCCACGAAGGTGGTATCAGCACGCCGCTGATCGCGTATTGGCCCGGCGTGATCAAGCCGAACCAGATCACGCACCAGCCGGGCCACGTGATCGATCTGATGGCCACCTGCGTCGATGTCGGTCAGGCCACGTATCCGCAGACTCGCGACGGTCAGCCGATCACGCCGCTCGAGGGCAAGAGCCTGCGGCCGATCTTTCACACCGGAACCCGCGAGGGACACAAGGCGATCTTCTGGGAGCACGAGGGCAATCGGGCGGTGCGGCAAGGCCAGTGGAAGCTTGTTTCGATGCATCCCGGACGGGGCCGCAGCGATCCGGGCGCCTGGGAACTCTATGACCTCGAAACCGACCGAACGGAGCTCAACAACCTTGCCGACAAGCAGCCCGAGAAGGTCAAGGAACTCGCGGCATTGTACGACGCGTGGGCCAAGCGAGCGAACGTGGTACCCTGGCCTGTGCAACGACAAAGTCCGAAGAAGCAGAAGCAGTAGGGTTGGCACAAGCCATCGCGGCCCCGCGCGAATGAGCGCGTGTGTGCGGCACGTAACGGACCGTTTGGGCGGAGAGCGTGCAACGTGCATCGGCTACGACCACGACCTGTCGCACCCGACAAGCCGCCTGGGGCTTGCGTTCGAGTACGTCACCTCTGATATAATTGGAAATAGGAGGGAGGCACCGTGAACCTGGTCGTTGAATCTGACCCAGTACCGCTGCGAATGGACAAGGGTGGGACTCTGCGCGTCGGTCAAACGCGCGTCACCTTGGAGTCGGTTATTGAGGCGTTCAGAGACGGTGCTACAGCCGAAGAGATTGTCCATCGGTACACCTCACTTGACCTGCCCGATGTCTATGCGGTGATAGCCTACTACCTGAGGCACCGCTCCGAGGTGGATGCCTACCTTCAGGAGTGCCGCCGAGAATCCGAGGATGTTCGCCGGGCCATGGAATCCAGGTTCGGCGCAAACGGCCTTCGCGAGAGATTGCTGGCCCGTCGTCATGGAAAGAGTCCAGGCTGATGCTTCGGCTGGCCGCTGAGGAGAATTTCAACGCCGATATTGTCCGAGGATTGCTTCGTCGGAATCCAGATCTCGACATCGTGTGCATACAAGATGTCGGACTTTCCGGGGCGGATGATCACATGGTTCTCGAATGGTGTGCCCGTGAGAACGGGATACTGCTCACCCACGACATGAAAACGATACCAGGCTTCGCCTATCAGCGGGTACAGGCAGGGCGTCCCATGCCTGGCGTATTCGAAGTCCCGCTTTCCTGTCCGATGGGTACCGTAATCGACGATCTGTCGCTGCTTACGGAATGCAGCTTCGAAGATGAATGGGCCGGGCAGGTTCGGTACCTTCCCCTGTGAAGACAAGACTGGTTCGGTCCTTTTCCTCCTGATGGGGTGGGCAATGACTTGTCGGCGTGCTAAAGAGAGGAAGCCCACAACGTGAGTTGCCTGGCTCACCCCGTGGGCTAGAACTCCTGAATCAGGGCCAGCATCTTGCGATCGAGTTTGTGTCCCTTCACGTCCTCGTACTTCACGTCGGATCGATTGCTGTCGAGGATCCCGAACGTCCCGCGGAACTCCCACAACGCGTGTCCCCAGCCCTTCTCCTTCCATAGCGACAGCACGTCGCGCATCCACGCGAGTGTAACGTCGTGCGGCGTCTGGTTGTAGACACCCCATTCCCCGACGTGGACCTTGACGCCCCGGGCCTCCAACTTGAACCACGGCTCGTGTTCCTTGATCAACCGGTTCCTGTCCCAGAGGCCATAGCCGACGACCACGCCGATCAGGCGGTCTCTGAAGTGACTGGGCGTGACGACCATGGGCCAGGTCGGGACCACCTTGTTGGTGAGCCACGGCGCCCCCGTTGCGGCCCAGCTCGCCTTGTAGTGCGTCAGGCTTGCCGGCGCGTAGCCCCGCAGGCTCTGGACGAGTCCGAGGTCGACGATGCCGGGCACCGGCGCGTGACCGATGTCCACGCCGTCGGCGAAGATCAGCCGGCCGAGATCGATTTGGCGAATTCCCGCGACCAGCGCCCGAACGACCTCAACATAGTCGTGCTCGGTGATCAGATACGGGGCGAATTCCGGCAGTTGCGCTTTCAGCAGCTTGGTCAGCTTCTCGCCCAACGAGGCGTAGGGCGGTTCGTTGAGCAGGTCGAAGCTGAGCCGTTCGTTGGGGATGCCCTTGTACCGCCCGGCGAAGTGCCGCCAGTGGTGAACCGCCGCGTTCAACGCTTGCTTGCGGTCTTCCGGCGGACCATGGAAGAGCCGCATCGGTTCCTGGTCGACGCCGTTCACGCAGTAGCCGGGGATGCGGTGGAAACACAGATTGATGTGGATGCCGTATTGCCGGCCAAGTTCGACGGCCTGGTCGACGAACTTGAGCGGCTCGTCGTTGATGGTCATCCAGTCGGTGCGACTGCTCCAGTTCCAATACGACAGGGGCAGCCGGGCGAAGTTGAAGCCCCACGTGGCCATCAACTCAAAATCGAGCTCGGAGAACGGCTGCGGCTTCCGGCCCCAGCCGAACATCTCCTGGAGGTTGAAGCCCTTCCACCGAGGGATGTGAGTGGCATCCACGGGCACGCCGTTCGGCATCCCCGCTGGGCGGGATTGGCTCGGGCGAATTGCCTGTTGATCCGCCGGCGCGATTCGCGAGACGCCCGTTGCGGCAAGTCCGACCGAGGTCCTGATGAATTGCCTTCTATTCATGTGTTACGTGTCTTTCGTCAACGACCGCAGCGCTCCACCCCGAGAATGGCAGGCAGGCGTCCCGCTCGTCGGGGGGCAACATGCCCGCGCCTCAACGCATCAGTGTACCTTGGGTTTCCTGGTATCGCGAACGCGCTCCCTGACGGTCGCGGTTCTGATTGACAGCTTGATTCTGTGTGGGCGCCTTACGATGAACAGACCGACTGAGAACGGCGCTTGACGGCCCGCGCGTTCGGGGTCGCTGGAGCATGACAATCCGTCTTCGCCAAGCTATCTTCACGCCACATGTTCACCCTATCTGAAAGGAAGAGACACCTCATGAAGAGACGTCTTTGGGCGGCTGTGTTGTGTCTGTCGTTCTTCGCCGCGCCGGCCGGCGCGGACGAACTGGCGGACGCATTCGCCCATCCACCCGACTCCGCTCGACCACATACCTTCTGGCACTGGATGAACGGAAACGTCACGAAGGAAGGCATTACGGCCGACCTGGAGGCGATGCAGCAGGCGGGAATCGGCGGCGTGTTTCTGTTCGTGGTCGAGGGGAAGTTGACCGAATCGGTGCCGGTCTACATCGACAAACCGGTCCGGCACCTCACACCGGAATGGTTTGCCATGCTCCGGCACGCGGCGACCGAGTGCAAACGACTGGGCCTGGAACTGTCGCTGATGAACTGCACGGGCTGGTCCACCTCGGGCGGGCCATGGGTGCCGCCGGACAAGTCGATGATGCGCATTGCGTGGAGCGAGACGTACCTCAAGGGCCCCGGTCGCCTCGCGACGCCGCTACCCAAGCCGCCCTGTGACTACGCGAACTACCAGAACCTGACCGCGGCGCGCCCGCACATCCGCGAATCCGCGCCGCCCGATCAGCGGTTCTACCGCGACGTGGCCGTGCTGGCTTATCGTATGGACCCGTCGGCTGCCCGAACCGCCACCCTCTGGCCGCCGAAGCTCTCCTGCAGTCAGGCCGACCAGCACGCCAGGAATGCAATCGACGGCGACGGCGCGACATCCGTGGCCGTCAAGGCCAACGGATTCCTCCAACTCGATTTCGCCGAGCCGGTCACTATCCGCGGCGCTGAGTACCTGGGCGCTGGTTGCGAACTCCAGGCGGGCGACGACGGGGTCCATTGGCGCAAGATCGCCGATCTGGCCGCTCCGCGGACAGGGAACTACCCGCGAACCCTGCCCGTACCCGAGACGAAGGCCCGCTACTTCCGCCTGTTCTACCCCGGCGGCGGCTCGGCGAGCGACGTCACGCTCTCGGGCGATTCACTGGTGCAGGACTACCCACCGAAGGCATCTTTTCACGGCGTCTGGGAAGACGTGAAGACGGCCGAGGACCGTATCGGTTCACCGACGCCGGCGTGGGCCTCAGCAACGATCAAGTCGAAGGACGTGTTGAATCTCACCGATCGGCTCGGCGCCGATGGAACCCTGAACTGGGACGCATCGGAAGGCGACTGGCTAATCGTCCGGCTTGGTTGCGCACCGATCGGAAGGCTCAACGCGCCCTGCGCCCGCGAGTTTGCCGGCCTGGAGTGCGACAAACTTGACGCCGAGGCCGTCGCACATCACTTCAACCAATACGCCGGCCGCGTGGCCGACGAGTTGAAGGACCTGATCGGCTCAGGCTTCCACGCCATTCACGTCGATTCCTGGGAGGCGGGTGACCTGAACTTCACGCCGAAGTTCGTCGAGGAGTTCCGCAGACGCCGCGGCTACGATCCGACGCCATTCCTGTTGGTCCACGGCGGCGGGCGCGTCGTCGACAGCCCGGCAATCGCCGACCGTTTCCTCTGGGACGTCCGCAGGACCATCGCCGATCTCATTGCCGACAACCATTTCGGAACGTTCAACGAGTTATGCCACAAGCGGGGGTTGAAGTTCCAGGGCGAGATTGCCGGCGTCATGGTACAGACGACGGTCGACCAGTTGCAGGTGAAGGGTCGCTGCGACCTGCCGATGGGCGAGTTCCAGATGCCCAATTGCGTGTACGGCGACGATTGGGCCCGATCGGACTCTCGCGAGGCAGCCTCCGGGGCACACATCCACGGCCAAACGATCGCCGCGGCCGAGGCCTTCACGACATTCGATCGATGGATGACCGATCCCTACGCGTTGAAGGGCATCGGCGACCTGGCATTGGCCATGGGCATCAATCGGCTTGTGTTTCACACGTGGGCGCTGCATCCGTGGCTCGATCGTGCGCCGGGCATGACGATGGGGCCATTCGGCGTCAACTTTGGTCGCATGAACACCTGGTGGGGCCGGCCGGCGAAGGCCTACATCGACTACCTCCGACGCTGCCAGACCATGCTCCAGCAAGGCCGCCACGTAGCCGACATCCTTTACTTCTACGGCGAGGGCGCGCCGAACATGCTGCCGGCCAGACCTCTCATCAAGCCCGCGCTGCCCGACGGATACGCCTACGACGGCTGCGACGCGGCCACGCTCCTTTCTCGAGTCGAGGTGAAGGACGGCCGATTGACCTTGCCCAACGAGATGAGCTATCGCGTTCTGGTCCTGAAAAACGATGCCCGCATGACGCCGGAGCTGCTCGCCAAGGTCCGCAACCTTGTTCGGGCCGGCGCGACCGTCATTTCTCCCAAGCCGCAGGAGTCGCCGAGCCTGAAAGACTATCCCCGATGCGACGACCAGGTGCGCACTCTGGCAGACGAACTGTGGGGTCCAATCGACGGCAAGACCGTGACTGAACATGTGGTCGGCAGGGGTCGCATCGTCTGGGGGCCGTCGGTTGGCGAGATCCTGAGGTCCGTGAACGTCGGCGCCGATGTCGAGATCACCTTGCGTGACGGCCAGGGTCCGATCGAATGGATTCATCGCCGCACGCCCGACGCCGACATCTACTTTCTCTCCAACCAGCGGAACATCATCAATCACGGCGTGTCGCTCGAGATCTGGGAGCGGCGCCAAAGCGCCTTCACGGTCAACGAGCGGGAGAAGGATGCAGTCCGCTTCGATGCCGCTTTTCGTGTCTCCGGCCGACAGCCGGAGCTGTGGGACGCGGTCACCGGCACGCGGCGCGATCTGCCGGAGTTCCGCGTCGAGAATGGCCGGACCATCGTACCGCTGTCGCTGCCGCCCTCGGGTAGTTGTTTCATTGTCTTCCGTCGCGCTCTGTCGAGCCAACCGAGATCGTCCTCCGGCAAGAACTGGCCCGAGTTGAAGACGTCCGCACAAATCGAGGGCCCATGGACCGTCGCCTTCGATCCAAAGTGGGGCGGCCCGGGCCAAGTCACCTTCGACAAGCTTGATGATTGGACCCAACGCGCCGAGCCGGGCATCAGGTTCTATTCCGGCCGGGCCACATACAAGAAGACCTTCGAGGCGGCGGAATCGTTCCGAGCGCTCGGACACCGTGCATACTTGGATCTGGGCACGCTGCGCAGCTTGGCCGAGGTTCGCCTCAATGGCCACGACCTTGGCGTCCTCTGGTGCCCACCATGGAAGGTTGAGGTGACGGGCCTGTTGAAGCCGGCGGGCAACGTCCTGGAGATCGACCTCATCAACGTCTGGGCGAACCGGATCATCGGCGACGTGGCCCTGCCGCCGGACAAGCGTGTCACCTGGACCTCGCTCAGCGACACGATCGTGGCCCTGAAGCCCGACAGCCGTCTCGTGCCGGCCGGCCTCCGCGGCCCGGTGACGTTGCAAGTTGAGGTCCCGTAGGCCGCTATCTAGAGGACGCGGTGCTGCCGCCGAACCGGGCTGTCCACAGCCCGGCCTGGTCGGCGTGATGTCACGTCGGTTCGGCATGTGAGGGCTCGTTTCCACCTGCTCCGAAACTCGCCTGTAGAAGCAACATCCTGTCGCCTTCAACACGACGAGACGCCGCGTCTACGTTTGGTCCTCTACGGCCGAGCCGGAGCCTCACAAACAACTGCCTCAGAATTCTCACCGCCCCTTGGCCGCCCCGCTCTCAGCTTTACACCCACGGACGGACCGGCGAGAAATAGGGATCCGGAATCGAGATGCCCGACCACTTGTGTTCGGCCTTGCGAAAGGTGCTGCGACATTCGATTGATCGTCCTCGAGTAGGTAGTTGGCATCAGGCCTGCGGGCAGCGAGAATGCCGGCGGGGGCCCGCAGGTTGGACTGACGTGAATCGAAACGAAGTCACGATGCCGCTGAGCCGCCGACAGTTCGTTCAGGGATTGGGAGTCGTCGCCGCCTGCGCGAAGACCGCGAGGGTGCGCCGTGCGGTGGCCGCCGAGCCGTCGGCGGTTCACGGAAGAACCTATCACATCGATCCGATAGGGGGAAACGATGCCAACGACGGATTGGCACCGTCCCGGCCGTTCAAGACGTATGCCGGTCGCCAGTTCAGGGGCGGCGACACCGTGCTCTTCAAGCGCGGCAGCATTATCCGCGACGTACTGGATGCGCGCAGCGGCGACGAGAAGGCGCCGATCGTCTACGGCGCATATGGTGAAGGCCCGAAGCCTGCCTTTCTGGGGTCCATGGCGGTGGGCGCATCGGACAAATGGGTCGAGGAGCGGCCGTCGGTCTGGCGTTGCACGCAGACGATCCCGAGCGAGGTCTGCAATCTGGTCTTTAACGGCGGCCAGTGCTGCGGCGTTCTGCGCTGGACACTCGATGATTTGCGCCGGCCGGGAGAATGGCACTATACCGGCTTCGGCAGGCAGCACCAGGGAGGCGACCGTCTCTATCTCTGTTCGCCGATCAATCCCGGGCGGGCCTACGCGGATATCGAGTGCGTGCTCTGGGGTCGGCGGCGGCTGGTCGGCGGCCGGAGCCACATTGTGCTTGAGAACCTCAGCTTCCGGAACTCCGGCGTGCACGGCTACCAGGAATCTCACGCGCGGCAGGTGGTCATCCGCAACTGCGAGTTCCGCTTCATCGGCGGCGCCGTCTGGCACCGCGAGCGCCGCATGCGTTTCGGCAACGGCGTCGAGCTCTGGGATGGCGCCGGCGACGTTACGGTCGAGGGCTGCCTCTTCGACAACATCTACGACTCCGGCGTGACGCACCAGGGCGGCGAGACACGGAACATCCCCGAACGACTCTTCTTCCGCGACAACCTGTTCATCGACTGTGGCCTCGTGGCCTACGAATGCCGCGAGCCCGCGCGGGAGGTCTACTTCGAGCACAACACCTGCCTCAATGCCGGCGGCGGCTTCAGCATGCAAGGGGAAGAACCGCCGCGCCGGTCCGATCCCTACCCGCAGCCCGTGGGATACCATGTGTGGGCCTACATGATCGACCCCGGTACGCTGCCCGGTCAGGTCTACGTTCGCCACAACGTGTTCTGCGAGGGTTATGGCGCGGCAGTCTGCTTGATCGCTGATCCCGCCGACGAACGGAAGTTCATCCTTGACCACAACGCGTACTGGCAGACCAAGGGGAAACTGCTCATCCATCACGGCAAGGGCGTTAAGAGCTGGGCGGAGGCGATAAAGGCCTGGCAGACAACCGGAGGCCCGCTCATCGACTGGGGTGGCCGATCCTACGCGCCGTCGGAGTTCGCTCGCTATCAGGCGGCCTCCGGGCAGGACCGGCATAGCCGGATCGCCAAACCGCTGTTCGTCGATGCGCCGAACGGAGACTTTCGTCAGCGCGCCGAATCGCCCTGCCGGGAAATGGGGATGCGGGCCGACGTCAGGAGGAAATGACGCTTGGCTCCGCACACGGTGGCGGAGTGTCTGGTTCGCCGCGTCCCTGTCGTCCGGTTCGCATTGTCATGGCAGCATTCGCGTTGACTTATCGTTTAGGCTTTCGGTCCTTGCCTGCGGATGTGGCCTCCGATGTGAACGGGATCGGTTTGACGTTGTCGGCCAGGAGCTCGGCGACCAGCGGGTCCTTGTGGTCCCGGCCAAACCGCGCCAGCAGCTCTCGGTGCGAAAGGAGGATCGGGCGATAGTTCGGGTCCGCGGCCAGATCGTTCATCTCCCCGGGGTCGGCCTGCAGATCCACCAGCGACTCTCGCCGGGTGCCGCGACTGTAGAGGCAGTACTTGTATCGCTCCGTTCGGACCATCCGGCCCTCCATGGTCGGCCTCAGGCCGTCCACTTCGCCGGTCTGCGACATGTCATTCCCTGCCACCACGTGATCGCGCCACGCACCGACGGGTTGCCCGAGGGCGAGAGGCCACAGGCTCAGGCCGGGCAGTCTGCGGGGCACGTCCAAGCCGGCAGCGGTGAGCAGTGTCGGCAGGACATCGATGCCGGTGTTCGCGAGTCTGTCACTGGTTCCCACGGCCGTCTTACCCTTCCAGGCGATGACCAGCGGCACGCGTACCGACTCCTCGTAGAAGACGGTTTTCTGATTGAATCCGTGGGCCCCCGCACATTCCCCGTGGTCGCTGGTGAAGAGGATCACCGTGTTGTCCTCCAGGCCCGCTTTCCGCAACGCGTCGAGGACCTTGCCCATCTCCGCATCGACCTTTTCGATCATCCGGTAGTATCCCCAGCGCTGCTTGCGCCAGTCCTCGGCGGTGAAACGTCCCACCGGAAACTTGTCGCTCGCATGGTATCCTCGGCGTATGAGGGTCATGCCGTCGGGCTCGTTCTTCGGCGGGGCCAGATTGGCGGGCGCCGGAGGAAGCTGGTCCGACGGCGGCGGGGTGCCGATCTCGCCGCACGACAGCCTCTGCTTGAGCCCTGCCCCTCGCCGGGCCCATTCGCAGATGTTGTGCGGATTGAGGAAACTGACCACCAGCAGAAACGGCTTGTCGTGGCCCCGGCCAAGAAACCGGACGGCCGCTTCCGCTGTCTTGGCGTCGTGGTCGTCCTTGGCCCGAGTGCCCAGGATCTCAAAGCCATGGACACCGGCGTCTCTCTCGTGGAAACACAGGTGCCACTTGCCGCAATAGGCGGTCTCGAAGCCGGCTTTTCGGAAATAGATTCCCATCGGGACGCATTCCCTCGGGTCCACGCCACCGGGCGGGCACTCGTTTCGCGTCACGGCCGTCTCGTGCGGATACCGGCCCGTGAACAGCGAGTGGCGCAGGGGCATGCAGAGGGGATTCGTACTGTACGCGCGCGTGAAGACCATGCCTTTGGACGCCAGGCTGTCCATGACCGGCGTACGGAGGTATTGCGTACCCATCCGGCAGCTCATCGCATCCCCGAACTGCTGGTCGGTCATGATGAGGATGATGTTGGGTTTGTTCGCCGGTGGCGCCGCGACGGTGTTGAGGCATGCGGTCAGCGTGATCGCGATGCTCGCGAAGACAGGCCTGTATCGGCGATCCGAAAGCACTGGCGTCGTGTCGCCGTTGGAATCCCGACAGTCGCGGGCCGCCGGTGCAGAATCACATGAGCGTTTCATTTCTTCAGCTCCTCATCCTCTCGACCAGGTCTGATCGTGATCGACCGTGCCCCAGCGGCGTCACTGGAAGCCCTGAACTCCCAACGATTGCACCGCCCTCAGCCTTTCGCAGACCTCGCGTTGAGCATGCATTCTCACCTCGGCTCAGTATACGGGGACCGTCGACGAGAAGAAGCAGGGATAAGAGGATATCCTCGATACTGTTCGGTGCTCTGTTTGCATGTCCTGGAGGGACATTTGAAAGTAGCCCAGGACGTGAGTCCTGGGAAGATAGGTAACATCAAGCATTGAGTCCCGTAGGGACGATTGAACCATGCGTTCAGGCAGACGTGCGGTGCTCAGCCGTCCCTACGGGACTGGTCGGAACACAGGACACCGATGATCCCAGGACTCGCGTCCGGGGCTACCCTCGGTGGTCCCTTCGGGACCTATTCTCCGTGCCTTCTCGCACGCAATCGGAGTCCCGAACAGAATTGGGATATCCCAGTCATCCTACCGATCCCATGATCAAACGCCCCGGCGATCTCTGCCATGCGAACGCACTGTCCGCTGGGGCAAGAATCTCGAACCGGCACAATCTAATGCCGCGTCGTCGTACCTTGACACAAGCGCAGGATGATCGGATAGTCCGGCGGTTGCAGCCGTGGACTGGAGGGGAGCGGTCGGGGTGAAACGAGGCGTTTCCAGCCAAGCTCACCATCTCGAGGGGCCATCGTTTCGAGAGTGACACATGGAGACATACGCTGCCGTCCTGGTGGTGATGATGGTGACGTTTCCCGTCGGGTACGGGATCATTCGTTGGGTCCTCCGGCGGCGGGCAGTTCCCGATCATACTCGGCGGGCGCGGGCGGCCCGAAGAGCCCGGAGAATCAACGGACCGCAGCCGATTCTTGCGACCGCTGTGGTGATGCTTGGGCTTACAGTAATAGGCTCTTTCCTGGGACAGGCCTTCAAGAATGTGCCGCCCCTTCCCTGGTGGTGGCAGCTCTACATGCCGGCGCTGGCGGGCACCTACATCCTCGGTGAGAAGTACCGGTTCAACAGATCCGTCCGACGCAGTCGCTTCTTCACCCGGCTTGAGTATGAAAACGGTCGGATCTGTCCCGACTGCCATCGATCTCTGCAGATGAACGACAACCTGGGGCAGTGCCATCTATGCCGATACGCTTGTTCCGTCGAGTCCTTGAAACAGGACTGGGCGGACGTGGAGAAGCTCCTACACATCGGCGGGCCCGCTCAACTCAGGCGCGACAGGGCGATCATCCGGCGCCGAATGATTCAGCCGTTTCACGGCTATTACTTGAATGCCTTCATGCTGGCCTCCTCGTTGATAGGCCTGACCATCGCCGTAAACGCGGCCTTGGGTTTTCGGTTTCCCTTGCGCGTCTTGCCGATCGTAGCGCTCTTGCTCGTCGTATTCGGTGGCGTGTGGCTTATGTTGCTCCTGCGGCGAGAACGGTTCCTCTACTGGCTCGAAAACCAAAACTACCTGATCTGTCCCGACTGCCACTATTCGCTCGCCGGACATAAGGATGGTGGGCATTGCCCCGAGTGTGGGTACCGGTTCACGCCCGAATCGCTCATCGCCGACTGGGCGGATGTCAGAAACCCGCTCCTGATGCATGTCTGAGCAGCCGGGGATGCACCATGGCCTCTCAGCAGAACGGGCTGCCGGACGTCGAGGCCCGGCGCGCGCGGACCCGGCCACGCGACGCCCTCATCCTGCCAATGGACGACAATTCGGGTTTTGTCTTGCAACTCGCGTGGCTGCTCGCCTAAGATAATATCGTAATACGAATAGATGATCGATAGGAGAACCGTATGGATACGACGACCGTGTCAACCAAGTTCCAGGTGGTCATCCCACTCCGGGTACGCCGGGCCCTCGGGATTCGACCCGGCCAGAAGGTCCAGGTCATTCCCTACGAAGGAAGAATCGAGGTCATCCCTCTCGAACCGATCAAGAAGACTCGCGGGTTCCTCAAGGGAATCGACACCCGTGTTGAACGCGAGGGGGATCGGATATGAACGTCGTGGACTCGTCCGGCTGGCTCGAGTTCTTCGCCGATGGGCCCAACGCCTCCTTCTTCGCGCCGCCCATTCATAAGCCCGGCGAACTCCTGGTCCCTACGGTGAGCCTCTACGAAGTCTTCAAGCGGGTCCTGCAGCAAAGAGGGGCCACGGACGCCCTGCGAGCCATCGCGGCCATGCAACAGGGTACGGTTGTTCCGCTGGACGAAAGCCTTGCCCTCAGTGCCGCCCGCTTGTCCCTCGACGCAAAGCTTCCTATGGCCGACAGCATTATGCTCGCGACGGCAAGGGCATATGACGCAACCCTCTGGACTCAAGACAACGACTTCGAGGGCATCGAAGGGGTCCGTCACATCGAGGCGCCCTCGTCGTGCCAGTATGGAGGCCAATAATGGAACTATCGGGCGTGAACCTCCTGAGGAGCCTGAGGGAAGCTCGATGGCGTGTTGCGGCCAACACCTACGGAAACAACCACGCCACGTTGATAGGATTGCTCGTGGATTGGTGGATCTCCTTGGCGCCTGAGAGACATCGAGCCATGGAAGGCGGCCCTTCGTACGGGTATTTCAAGAAGGGCGTGGGTGGCGGTATGTGTGACGCGATCTTCTGCGAGAACTTTGACGCAATCGGTGTTCTGGAGGTCGAGGGGACACGCCGTGGGCACACTATCGAGAAGATTGGCCGCTTCTTCGATTCGCGACTTGCTGACCTCAAGGCACTGAAGTTTGCTGTGGCCGTGTTCTATCCGGTCAGTCCTACAGGACGCGGCCGAGAAAGAACCATGCCGCCACCGCAAGACGCCGCAGCCGTCGCGATGATCACAGAGGTTTCTCGCGAATACTCCGGCAAGCCCATCGTTGTAGTTACGCTCGGCAAAGCCTATGAGCGCCAGGTTGAAGGAATCCGTAACCGGAATGACTACTACAAGAGCACGCTGATTTCAGTGGAGGGATTGGTATATGAGGGAGGCAACGAAGTAGCCCGTAGCACTCTATGGCGCCGTCGCCCCTAACAATGGTTCGGCCGCAACAGGTGTCGGGAAGGACTTCTTGAGGATTTCTTTCTGGCGCCTTCTCGGCCTGGCAGGTTCACATGCGAGCAGAGTGGCTGGCCTCGTAACGGGCGATCTCCTCCTTGAGTTGGTTTATCAAACGCTTCAGCGACTCCATCTCCAACTCGCGGAGGTGCTCGTCTCCTTCCGTATCGCCTCGCGCTTCTTCGTAGCCTTCCTCTAGGAGTCGAAGCTTCCGTCTCGTATTGGCCAGATCGCGATCATCCCGAAGACTCATGGAATGACCTCCACCATGCCCTTGGGCGTGTCGAAGCGGTCCGTTGCAAAGAACACGTTGACCAGCCTGTCGAAACGCCTCTGCCGGACCAGCGCGATGTCGAGGAAAGGCAACCCACCGCGAAGTTCCGCCTCCGCGGCAGGGTCCTCGGGAAATCCGGGCCCTATCAACAACACGCAGTCCACGTCATTAGGTTCCATTATATCCGTCACGAAGCTGCCGTTCAAAACGATCCGCTGGACGCCGGCGCGCACGGCCAAGTCCACCATCCACCGCACAGACTCCATCTGCACGCGTCGTAACTCGGGTTCGCGTCCGAACCGCGCTGCGATTTCATCCAGCGTGGCCGGGTGAACACCGGGCGGTAGGAAACCGGAATCGTCAAAGAACGGGATCATTCAACACGCTTGCCAGCCTTGCCGCCCAGGATGTTGTCTGACACTGAAAGCCCCTTGTCGGAAGAAACGAACCGTTCTGTTTTCGGGACGCCGGAGAGGACTGTAGCGAGGCAAAACCGGTCGTTCAAGCGCCGAGCCCCGAGGCCAAGTCCCGGAGGGCCTGACGGCGGTCAGTTGTGCGTCGCAGGGAGCGCACTTAATGCGGGCTGACGTTCGCCTTGATCCCCTGTAAAGATGTCCGCTCTTTTTGCCCGCGAACGCATTCCCCGACCTGTCCGCCTGGGCATTCGAACCCCAAGCGTGACAACTCCGCTCCACGGAGCTATCCTCACGCCACACTTGCTCTGCGTGAAAGGATAGAACATGATCGCACCAACCGTCGCCCTCACAATCAGCTCATGGCTCCTGGCGGCCGGGCAGCCGGCCGATTTCCATGTTGCCCCCAACGGCAACGATACGAACCCCGGCACCGAGGCCGCGCCGTTTGCCTCGATCGCCGCCGCCCGCGATGCCGTGCGAAAGCGGGTCGGCGCCGGGTTGAAGAAGGACGTCAAGGTCCTTATCGCGGAAGGCGTTTACGAGCTTCCGGAGACGCTGACATTCACACCCGACGACTCCGGCACGGCGGATCACTCGATCACCTACGAGGCCCAGCCGGGTAAGAAGGTCGTTATCAGCGGCGGGCGGAAGATCAAGGGTTGGAGCCGCGCCGAGGGGGGCAAGTGGACGGTCGAACTGTCCGACGTGAAGGCGGGCACTTGGCGGTTCCGACAGCTCTTTGCCGACGGTATTCGCCTGCCGCGCGGCCGCTTCCCCAACGGCGACGGCCTGCTCCGCGTCAAGCACGTCTCGAAGGACGTCAAGCAGATTACGCTCACCGAGCCGCTGCCCTTCGGCAACCTGGCGGGTAAGGACGCCGAACTGGTGATGTACCAGAACTGGTCCATCTCGCGCGACCCGGTGGTTTCGTCGGAAGGGGCGGTTGTCAACGTCCTGTGTCCCATGGGCTGGATCGGCCATGGAGATTACACGACCGCCAGCCCCGGCAAGCTGTGCTACATAGAGAACGCCCCTGAGCTCGTCGATCAGCCGGGCGAGTGGTACCTCGACGCCAAGACGGGCGTGCTCACATACATGGCCAGAGAGGGGGAGAACCCCAACGATCGCGTCTTCGTCGCGCCGAAGCTGGCCAAGCTCGTCGACATCGCGGGTCGGCCGGACGGGCCCGTCCGAAACGTGCACTTCAAGGGGCTGACGTTCGCCTACGCCGAGTGGGCCCTGCCGGCGTTCGGCTACATGGGCATCCAGGCCGGCCACCACGGCACGTCGATAGACAAGCCGACATACGTCCTGCCGCTGGCCATTCAGTTCGACTACGCCGCCGACTGCGGGCTGCATCGCTGCCGGATCGTGCACACCGGCGCGTCGGGCGTCGGATTCGGACCGGGCACGCAACGCAATAAGGTGATCGGCTGTGAGCTGTACGACATCGGCGGCAACGGCATCATGGTCGGCTGGCGGGGCCAACGGGAGAACAGCATCATCCAGGGTGCGGGCAACGAATCGTTGTCCGCTGACTGGCGGCACCCCAAGGATGCACCCGCCGGCAACGAGGTCTCGAACTGCGTCGTTCATCATTGCGGCGCGGTCAATCACGGGTGTGTCGGCATCTTCGATGCCTTCTGCGCGGGAACGCAGATCACGCACAATCTCGTGTGGGATATGCCCTACACCGGAATCTCGGTGGGCTTCCGGTGGAATTCGACGCCCACGACGCAGCGCGACACGCTGGTCGCTTTCAATCACATTCACGATTGCATGAAGAAGCTCGCCGACGGCGGCGGGATCTATACGTTGGGCCTGCAACCCGGAACGGTGCTCCGCGGCAACCTCATTCACGACATTCACCGAAGCGGGTACGCCCACGGCGGCGCGCCGAACAACGGCATCTTCTTCGACGAAGGCACCAAAGGCCTCCTCGTCGAGGGCCAGATCATCTACAACACCTCCGGCGAGCCGATTCGATTCAACCAGACGAACAAGGACAATCTGACGTGGAAAGACAACCACTTCGGCGTCGCCCCGGGCGACCCGACGTTCCCCGTCGACGCGGCCAAGAAGGCGGGGCCGCTGCCGGAGTACCGGGACATGATCCCCAAGGTGTCGCTCGACAGCCGCTACACGCCTCGGCTTCTGGCCTCGTTGCCCGTCGAGCTCAACACGCCGGACGGCATGCGCCTGAACCCGAAGACCGGCGAGGTCATCGTGTCCTGCCCCAACTTCAACGATCCCAACTATCCCGGCAAGCTCATCAAGATCAAGAAGGACAATACATGGGAGGTCTTCTACGACAAACTGCCGGTCCACCCCGGCACGGGTAAGGCCTGCCCGATGGGGTTGGATTTCGGCCCCGATGGGCACCTCTATTATGCCGACAACCAGTACTTCTACGACAAGAACCACGCATCCCGTCTGATCCGCGTTCGGATCAACGACGGTAAGCCGGTGGGCGCCGACGTGGTCGTCGAGGGCTTCAAGCTCTCGAATGCCGTGATGTGGAAAGGCAACGCCCTCTTTGTCAGCGACACGTTCTTCGACCTTCGCGACAAACCGGGCGCCAGCGGCGTCTACCGATTCACACGGGAGGAACTGAACCGCGGCACGGTCAAGCTCAAGCCGAAAGGCCAAAGCGATCCGCACCTAATTGCCGAGTTTCAGACCAAGCCGCTCGAGCACCGGCGCGGAGAGCTCGCCGGTGCGGACGGCATCACGTTCGATAGCCAGGGCAACCTCTACACGGGCAACTTCGGTGACGGTCAGTTGTTCCGCATCCGGTTTAACGAAGACGGATCGGTGAAAGCCAAGGAACTCGTCATCGGTCCGCCGAAGCTGACGTGTGTCGACGGCCTGACCTGCGACCCGAAGACCGACACGATCTACGTGGCCGATTCCGAGCGAAACGCCATCCACGTGATCTCACCGGACGGGACGATGACGACGCTCTGGGAGAACGCCGACACCGATGGGACAGACGGGCTGCTCGACCAGCCCTGTGAGACGGTCGTCCGTGGCAAGGACCTGATTATCGCGAACTTTGACATGCCCTTCCCGGGCGTGAAGAACGCGAAGTTCGATAAGCCGTACACGATCTCAATCATTCGGTTGCAGTAGACGCCGTGACCTCAACTGCCCACTACGGTTTGCCGGCAGCAGCGGTTTTGCTGCTGCCTATCGCAGCCTCCGCGGCCGAACCCGGCAATCTTCGCGCCGATGTGTGTGTCGTCGGAGGTGGGAGCGGCGGATTCGGCGCGGCGCTCGCCGCGGCGCGGGCGGGCGCCGACGTGGTGCTGGTTGAACGACTGGATCGACTCGGGGGCACCAGTACGATGGGCCTGGTCAGCAACTGGGAGCCCGGACCGGGCGACCCTATCGCCCGCGAACTCTACGAGCGTCTGCGAAAGATCGGCGCCGCGGGCGTCACCAGCGAACAAAACCCCGATCGAAAGCAGGGGCCATTCGGCCTCTGGCTCATCTCGCCGGCAATCCCATATGAGAGGACCTTACGGCGCTCGGATGCCCTCTACGCCAAGTGCAACGGCGTGTCGTTTGAGCCCGAGGCGATGAGCCGGACGATGGCCGAGATCCTCGCCGAAACGGGCCGGTGCAAGGTCCTGCTGAACACACGGTTCGTTGCCGCAGCCGCCGAGGGGCCGCGCGTCACGTCGATTCGGGCCGAGTCGACGGATGGGACCGTCTATCGGATCCGGGCGAAGGTCTTCATCGACGCCACCGGAAACGTGGATCTCTGTCGCGCGATCGGCTGCGAGACCATGCTTGGTGCGGAGCCCAAGAGTCGGTTTAACGAGCCGGCCGCGCCTGAGAAGCCCGACCCTTCGCTGAATGCCGTTTCGCTGTGCTATCGCGTGCGGAAGAGCACCAATCCCGTATCGCCTCAGGAGCCCGGTGAACCGGCCAAGACCTGGCCACGTGCGGCGCACGTGACGCAACTGCCCGGCGGCGACCTTCTCATCAATCCACTTGCCGTATTGCCCGGGCGTTGCTTGATCAGCATGGGCTATGAGAAGGCTTATGAGGCGTGCAAGCCGATCGTCCGGGCCCACTGGCGGTGGTTGCATGGCCACGCGCCGTTTGAGGGGTACGAGTTCGGTGAGTTTGCCCCGATGCTCGGCATTCGCGAGAGCCATCGCGTGGTGGGCGAATACGTGCTGACGCAGCACGATCTGCTGGCCGGTCTGTCCGGACAGAAGCATCCCGATATGATTGCCATTGCCGACCATCCGATGGACGTTCACGGAGGCGGGCGAGGGGGCCGACTGACGGCACTGAATGGCCCTTACGGAATCCCCTACCGTTGCCTGATCCCCAAGGGCAAGGAGAACCTGCTGGTGGCCTGTCGCGGCGCAAGCTTCACTCAGATTGCGGCGTCCAGTTGCAGGCTGTCGCGGACGATCATCGCCTTGGGCCACGCCGCCGGCCTGGCCGCCGCCCAGGTGGCCAAGTCGGGCGCGTCCATCCGCACCGTCGATGTCGCGGCGATTCAGAAGCAGGTCCGGTTGTCCACGTCGATCGAGGAATGCGAGCAAACGCACAGACCGGCAGGTCCGGCTGCACACTGAAAAGGATCGTTTGAGGACTGACATGAAAGACGACGTGCAAACGGCGGTGTGAGAGATGAGAATACAGAAAATGTCAGGAAGAGTCTCTCTGGAAATCCTTCCCGACACCTCTTGTTGTTCGAGCTCGCGACACGGGATCGGCAGCACAGAAGGTCGATCGGGCCTCGTACCGGGGGCCTCACCACTTGAATCCGAACCCCATGAGGATGCTGTGCTGTTGCTGCTGCATTTCGCTGTGTCCGAAGTCGATACCCAGCGGGATGTCGCTGCGGCCGTCGTTGCTCAGGGTGTTCGGAAGGGCCCAGACCCAACCCACGCCCGCCCACCAGTTCTTCGCCTCGTATCGCAAGCCCATCGTAATGTGATGCTGCATGATGACGGATCCCGTCGGCATCAGGTTGTCGTGATCGAGTGGTTGAGTCGCGAAGTGGTACCCCGTTCCCAGCGTCCAGTGCTTGTCCAGTTTGAACTCCGCTCCTCCGGCGAATACCCACTGATCGCGATACCCCAATCCGAACGGAATGCTGAAACGGACCGGACCGTCCCCGGTGAGAGTAGTCGAGCTCAACGTGGTGTCGGATGAGTCGATCCAGCGGACCTCGCCCACCAGTTTCAGCCGGTCCGTCGCGTCCCAGGCCGCACCGGCCGTGATCTTCTGTGGGAGACGGAAATCCTCAACCTCCGCGTCCTTGATATACACCGGGCCCTGACCGTAGACCGACGCCCGTGCATGAGGCATCGGCATGTCCCCGAACCACGTCGGCGATCGGTAAGCCGCGCCGAAGGCAAGATCGGGCCGTGCCTGATAGTGAACGCCGGCCTGAAGACCTCCGCCGCAGGCGTAGCCGCGACCGAGATGGATGTCCGTCGACCCGAGAACCGTGCTTAGCTCGACCGTGGCCGCCTCGACCCGGACGCCGGCGCCGACCGAAAGCTTCTTCGTGAGCCGGTATCCGATGTTCAATTGTGGATCGATCACAACGAACTCCGAGCCGATGCGACGCTCGAGCAGGGGCATCATCTGCGGTTTGATGTGAAAACGCGAAGCCAGGCCGTCCTTCCAGTGAAGGGCGAAGCCCAAGGTCCAATCCCGATTCAGGGGCGTCGTCATCGCCACGTTGCTCAGCAGCCCCATCGGCCGCTCCGATTCCGCCGAGTTGATGGTGTTGCTCCAGCGGGTACGGGCGATGGCCAACTCCTCGGCGATGTCGAACCGGAACTCCTGCATGCCCCAAAGGGCCACCGTTGCGGGGTTGTCGATTTGAGACAGAGCCGTATCGCCGACCGCCACATCGGCGCCGCCGCGGGCCTGCGATTGCACGCTGATCCCAATGGGCTCGAGGCCATCGGTCGGAAGCGCGGGACGGGGCAGGACCGCCAGCAGGGCAACAACGAAGCCCGGCGGCAGGGGGCCAAGCCCGCGTCGATGGGCTTGCCCGACGAACGCATTCGTGTTCAAGTCGGTGCGGATTGTGCGGCGATCACCCATTGCGTCACACGGAACCGTTCGGCATCGTAATCGACCTGTCCGCGGGAAGCAGGGGCGGAGGGCCGTCCGCGGCCGCTACCACCCCGCCACCGCATCCGGAACCCAGCGGCGGACGGTCTTCATGGGGGCGGCGGGCTTGAGCATGTAATCCCGGTCGTACATCGGGTAGACGCCCGGCGCGCCGTGGCGCGGGGCAATCTTCGTTGCCGTTTTGCCGCGCATCGTGACGGTACCATCCCTAATAGCACCGTAGCCGGATCTTGACCTGGCCGGCCTTTCGCACCGCTACGATGATAAACGGAACGGTTACGTCAAGACTCTCTTGAAGCAATGCTCGAATGGAGTCGTTTGTGAAGCCGGGATCGATGTGCCCTGGTCTCAAATAGATGATTCCGACCATGGGCTCCATCATGGCGATGGCAAGTCTGCCGAAGTCGCGATCGTGCGTCAGTATGACCCGGTCCTGAGAACGGGCCAGTCGAATCAGCTCGATGTCCGGCATCCCGACGAGTCCGTTCTCCTTGACATCGAGGACGTCCATGCCCTCGTCACGAAGATGCTCCACTACGGTCGGGTGAATGTTCTCGTCGGCCACCAGCGCGAATTCCCGCACCTTCAACGGTTCACCTCGGTGCGGATGACCACCTCGTTTTGCAGGAACCGCGCGGCGTAGCGCAACGCATCCTCCACGTCTTCCGCGGCAAGGTGTGGGTACGCCTTCAGGATGTCTTCGCGAGAGGCGCCGCCGGCCACCAGCTCCAGAAGGAACTCGACACTGATTCGAGTTCCCTTGATGCAGGGCTTGCCGCCGAGGATCTCGGGATTCGAAATGATACGATCAAACATGGTTCCCGGTCTCCGACCCTCCAACGATTATTGTACCCCGGTGTCCATCGATTCCATAGCGTTTCGCCGCCGGTCTGGCTTCGCGCCATCGCTTGCCGTGCTTGAGCGGGCCGACCACAGGGGCCGGCATGCCTCAATTGGCGCGTTTCCCGGGCGATCATACCACGGTGCGGAAAGACACCCGAACGTGCCCGTGGATTGCTACCACCTGGCCACCGCATCCGGAACCCAGCGGCGGACGGTCTTCATGGGGGCGGCGGGCTTGAGCATGTAATCCCGGTCGTACATCGGGTAGACGCCCGGCGCGCCGTGGCGCGGGGCAATCTTCGTTGCCGTTTTGCCGCGCATCGTGATCGTGTAGACGGCCTCGTTCTTCGTCTTCGCATGGGCCGTACGGCTCAGTGTCGTCTCGGGCACGGCGAAGCGGAGCTCGATCACGTCGCCCGGCTTGAGCTCGTCGAAGGCCTGATATCGGCCCGTCATCGCCAACCGCCGTTCCTGGGCGTTCACGGTGCAACGGAATTGTCGTTGGTTGATCCACGGTGGGATGCGAACCGCAATGCGCCTGGCCGTCTTGTTGCGGATGACGACCCGTCCTTCATGGGGCAGATGGCTGTCGATGTCCAGCCACGGCGCGGCGCGATTCAGCAACAGGTTCACCTGGGCCTGATCGCCCTGGCAACGGGTGATGGCCTCCCATGCGTAATACAGACCGCGCGTGGCGTTGGCGGTGCAACATTGCATGGTGCGGGCCACCAGCGAATGGTCCGGCATGAGATAAGAGGCGTAGATTCCGAGCATTCTGTCGAGCACACTGTCCGTGCACACCTGCCGGGGATGCCCGGTCGGCTGAGTCTGCGGTTGCTGCGCGGCAATCTGTTCGAGGAGGTCGCGGCGCGTGTACTGCCCCTCCGCCAGGTGATTGCGGATGATCCGATCGGCATCCTCCCAGTAGTCGCCCAGCCCCGCGTCGCTCATCTTCACGGTCATGGCGATCAGGTCGCCGAGCATGCATCCTTCCATTGAAGGGCGGTCGGCCGGCCAGGTCGGCATGAATCCGATCTCATGAATGCCGTACGTGCGCATCTGTTCGTACGACGACCGCACGAGGTCGCAAGCGCGTGAGTCGCCGGCCACCAGCCCGTATTCGAGCAAACCGCGCAGCGCGATCGCCCGGGCGTGGAAGTGGCTGTCGACGTGCCCCTGCTCACTGCCGGCAACCCGCGGCGGATCGGCCGGATGACCCCAGAACTTCGGCTTGCTGATAAACCGCGCGATCTGTGCGGCAGATTCCAGCACCTGCTCGTCGCCGCTCTGGCTTGCCCACATCGCCAGGCCCCGCAGGGGATAGCCGAAGTAGGCCACCACGCTTCCTTCGCCGCCCTCGTGTTCGCTGCGGGGTTCGTCGGTGTTGAGCCAGCCGGACCGCGGGCGGGTGAACGGATGGCCCGTCTTGCCGCCTTCCGGATAATAGGCGTAGGTCTTGCCGGTGGCCGGGTCCTGTTTCTTGATGGTCTCGCGCGCCAAGCCGCGAGCGATCTTCTCGACCAGGTCGGCACAGGGCGTGATCCCCGCGGCATTTCTCACGGCCAGGGCCGTCAGCAGAATGCCCGTCGTGCCGGGGATCGCATAGTCTTGTGGCTGGGTCTTGTAACCCTTGTCGGCATAGGCATCCAGGTGCCACGGGCGTTTCGGGTTGTACTTGGCGTAGTAGAGGCCGTCCTCGGGTGATACGAAACTCATCACCGCCTTGAGCAGCCCTTGCTCGATTTCCAGATACTTGTTGCTCCCGCACGCGTTGCGGAGCAGCGTCATGCAGTCGAGGAATTTCGGGGCGCACTCGACATCGCACCCGCTGTGCTTAAGGTAGGGAGGCCGGTTGCACCAGAAGACCTCGAACCACATCAGGAAGTCGTCGTTCGCATCGCTCGTGCCGGCGATGCCGTGCAGCGCGAGTTCCGCCCGTTCGGCGAGGTCCAGCGTATCCGGAACGACGGCCTCGTAGGTGGTGCCGGGGTACGGACTGGTGATTCTGCTTGTCGGCGGCTTGGCCGCCGTCGCGACTCCGGTGGCTTGTTCCGAGCCGCGGGCCAAACCACAGGCCAATGCGCCGCCCGCGACTGTTGCCTGAAGAAATCCGCGACGACTCAACCCTTCTGATGGAGTCATGTGCGCCGTCCTTCGATTGTCACCAGAGGACTATCTCGCGTCAGGCTAACCCGAGGTCCTCATGTTACCAGCTTGCAAGAGGCCGGAACAGCGAGGCACACGCCGCTACGGAGACTCCGACCGCTACAAAGGCGAAGATCGGTACACACACAAAGACCGCCTGAGGAGGACTCAGGGGTGATAGAACAGGATGGTGCCGTTGTCGCCGACGGCGAAGACCCGGGTCGGCCCGTTGCTCCAGACGCCGTAGAGGTGCTCCGTGGTGCCGCTGGGCATCATCAACCAGTTTGAGCCGTCGTAGTGCAGTATCGTGCCGGTATCGCCTACGGCATAGATGTCGGAGGCGCTGTTTCCATGGACGCAATAGAGGTTCTTGCTGCCGTAGGCCGTGCCGGACCAGTTCGATCCGTCATAGCGCTGGACCCTGCCGGACATGCCCACGGCGTAGACGTTGTTGTTGGCGGTGCCCCAGACGCTGTAAAGGTCCATGGTGGTGCCGCTCGTCATCCCTTCCCAACTTCCACCGGAGTATCGACGAATGGCTCCGTTTGAGCCGACGGCGAAGATGTCGTCGGCCGCGGCGGCCCAGATGCCGAAGAGGTTGTTGGCCGTGCCGGTATTCACCGACGACCATGTCGAACCGTTATAGGTGGCGACGTAACCGCCTCCGATCGCGCCGAACACATTGCCGGCGTCGATGCCATGGACCGCATAGATGGTGTCGCTGACTCCGCTGACCATCGTGCTCCACGTCGAGCCGTTGTAGTGGGTGACCGCGCCCGAGTTCCCAACCGCGAAGACGTCGCTCGCGGCCGATCCCCATACCCCCCGCAACGTGAGTGGCGTATTGCTCACCATGGGCGACCACGAGGTCCCGTCGTAGTGCAGAACCGTCCCTCCCACCCCCACTGCAAATATGTTGGTGGCGCTGGTTCCCCACACCGCCCAGAGTCGGCTCGTGACGCCGCTGGTCATCGGGTACCACCCGGGCGGTAGGCGCGTGAACGTCGCCGAACGGATCGAGCTGTCGATCGCGCCCGGCTTCCAGGCCATGGCCTTCACGGTCGTGGTCGCCGTCAATGCAAGCGGGACCGTGTAGACCGTGCCGGTCGTCGGCGTGGGATCGCTCCCGTTCGTGGTGTATCGGATCTCCGCGCCGGATGTCGTGCACGACATGGTCACATTGACCGATTCGATATACACCCCGCCGTCGGGGCTGAAGGTCGGCGTGGCCACCTCTTCCCGCCGGGTGTACGTTTCCGAACTGACCGTGCTGTCGATCAGGTCCGGCTTGTACGCGAAGGCCTTGATCGTCGTCGTCTCGGTCAGGTGAATCGGCGCGCTGTAGAAGGCGCCGTGCGTGGCCGTCGGCGTGCTGCCGTCCGTCGTGTAGACGATGATCGCCCCCGGCGTGGCACACGACAGAGTCACATCAAGCGAATAGTCGTAGCTGCTCGTCAGAGGATTGTGCACGGGAGTGGACACTTGAGTCTGCTGCGTGAAGGTCCCGGAAGCCACCACGCTGTCGATCATCCCGTCCACCAGGGCAATCGCCTTGATCGTCGTGGTGCTCGTCACGTGAATGGGGGAACTATAGAACGTTCCATGGCTCGACGAAGGCGTGCTGCCGTCGGTCGTGTAGATGATCGTCGCGCCGATGGTCGTGCACGATATCGTCACGTCGGTTGAGCCGCTGAAGGTGCCTGCCGGCGGTGTGAACTCGGGCGTGGTTACCTGCCCCTGCTGCGTGAACGTCGCCGAGACCACCTCGCTGTCCGTCCGGCCGGTCACGCGGGCGATGGCCCGAACCGTCGTGGTTGCGGTCAAGTGGATGGGCGACGTGTAGACCGTTCCGTTGGAGCCGGAAGGCGTGCTCCCGTCGGTCGTGTAGATGATCGTTGCCCCCGGCGTCGAACAACTCAGCGTCACGTCCCTCGAGTCGACGAAATACCCTCCGCTGGGATTGAAGACCGGGGCCGACACCTGTCCGAGCTTCGTGTAGATTGCCGAGCCGACCGGGCTGATGGTCATCCCTGCCTTCCACGCGATGGCCATGACAATGGCCGTGTCGGTCAGGCGGATCGGTCCGCTGTAGACCGTTCCGTGCGACATCGAGGGAACGCTCCCGTCGGTCGTGTAGCAGATCGTTGCGCCCGGCGTCGCACACGACAGCGTG
>CAZQTW010000025.1:57410-63305 GCA_964596165.1 uncultured Planctomycetales bacterium
GCTCCCGTCGGTCGTGTAGCAGATCGTTGCGCCCGGCGTCGCACACGACAGCGTGATGTCCGTCGATGCGATGAACGTTCCCGGCGACGGCGAGAAGGTGGGCGTCGCCACCGGGTTGGGTCGGGTGAATGTTGCCATGGCGACCAGACTGCCGAGCATCCCATCCTTGCAGGCGGCGGCCTTGAGCGTCGTCGTACTCGTCAATTGGATGGGACCTTGATAGGTGATTCCGCTGGAACACGACGGCTCGCTGCCGTCGGTCGTGTACAGAATGGTTGCGTCCGGCGTGGCGGATGAGACGGCCACTTCAACCGACTCGGTGAAAACCCCGCCGGGGGGCGTGAATGTCGGCGTGCCGACCCGCTCCCGCATCGTGAATGTCGCAACCGCCTCCTCGCTTTCGGGCAGCCACTCCTTGTAGGCAACGGCGCGAATCGTCGCGCTGTCGGTCAGCAGAATCGGTCCGCTGTATATCGTGCCTCTCGTCTTCGACGGCGAGAGACCGTCCATCGTGTAGACGATCAACGTTCCCGGCACGCCGCACGAGATGGAGACATAGAAAGGTTCGGCGAACTCTCCTCCCCCAGGGTCAAACGTCGGGGCGGGCACGGGAGGCCACGGCAGACAGCCGGTGCTAAACAAAAGACCTATCCAACACAGGCAGTAACCCCTGCGCAGCCGTCGACCCTCGCTACAGGGAGCGCTCGCCCGCAGAACGATCTCGGTCTGTTCAGACGTCACCATGCATCTCTACTCAAACGACGGCTCCAGGTCCGGAGGCTGTGATGCAACGCACGGGTGAATTGATGAAGTCTGGCCGCACACAACTCGCCGACGGCGAAACGGCACAGGTTAACCTTCTTGTCACACAATACTTATCGGGATTCGGCGAGGTGTGCTTGCCCTATATGGGTCACATAAAAAACACGATAAATCCATCATCCGGAATCATTTTCGTTTCCGGGGGGATTCAACTCGAAACGATCAGGGTCCGATTCTTGATCATATCTTATTTCAGGGAAATAGGTTATCTTGCTTTATCGTACCCGATCGCGGGAATTAGACCCTGACGAATGTCCTCTTTCGATACATGTACCACAGCATCAGCCACAAAACCATGAATGCCGCGAAGGCCTTGAGCAGACCGCCGAACTTGCCGAGGTGGTTAGCCAAGCCGGCGACGAGTGTGTCGCCAATCGTTCCGAACGGGATGATCCGAGGGGCCATGTAGGCCACGATTGCGTTCATGCCGATGATGACAAACGGGAACGACCAGCGTCGCCAACCCAGCACGTCGATAACCGCGTAGAACGCGGCGAGGAGCAACAAGCACCAGCCGCCGGACCAGAGCACCATCGAACTCGACCAGATATGCTTGATAATCGGGAAGGCCTGACCCCAGACGCGGCCAAGGATAAGGCAGCCGATGCCGGCGACTATTAGCCAGCCCACCTTCGCCCAGGGGCGCTTGCCGGACCGCAGGAGGTGTCCGGCCATCACGCCGAGCAGGACTGTCGCAGCGAAGCCCATGCTGCTGAGGACCCACGTGTACGTGGTGCCGCCGTCAAATCGCCCCAAAACAACGTCGTCGATGTATCGGGCGAGGTTGGCGGTCGGCTCGATCGTCCCCGCCGCGTGTCCCGGGAAGGGGACGAAGGCCATCAGCAGCCAGTAGCCCACGAGCAGCCCCGCCATGACGAGGAACTGCACCAGGGCGGATACGTTCAAGAGCAGGATGGACGCTACCAGGTAGCCGCTTGCGATTGACTGGAGCGTGTTGCTGTAAATGCGCAGAACGGACAGGTCGGCCTTCAACAGATTGCCCTGTGCGATCATGCCTAGGATCCACAGTAAGACAACCCGGCGGACGATCTTCAAGTACACACGGGCCTTGCCTGCCGTCTCCAGTCGCTTGGCGAACGAAAAGGGCATCGACAGGCCGACAACGAACAGGAACAGCGGCATGATCATGTCCCAGGCCGAGAAGCCGATCCAGTCGACGTGGCCCATGTGATACGTGAACCACCCCGGCTGATCCTTCTCGGCCACGAAGAGCCCGACGATCGCGAGGAACACGCCGCGCCCGCCGCAGATCCAGAACATGTCGAAGCCTCGAAGGGCGTCGATCGACATGAGTCGCTGCGGGATCCCGGCGGATTGAGCAGTTGAGTTCACCTGGATATCCCCCATCTTGAAGCGTATGACCGATGCGTCGCTCGATTCTCAATCGGTTCCATTCTCCGGGAACCCGATCGCTCCGGCATCATTTCAGTATAAGGTAGTCATGCGTAGCGCAGTAGTCCCGATTTCGCGAAAGGACGAGCGTTTGCGCGAGTCGTTTCGTCATTCTGGGCCGGACCGTTCCCCTTCGGGTCTGACTTCGGCGAGCTCCCCTCGATGCACTCGGGGTCTGAACTTGTCGAAGACCGGTTCGGATATCCGGGGCGGGCGTTCCGGCTCGGAAAGACCCCCTCAACCCCCCCCTTTGGTAAGGGGGGAGATCCGTCGCAACGTCCCCTTTCATGGGATTGCGCTACGTTGTGATTGCTGTGACCTCTGTGGCGGAGAATCGGGGTTGGGGAAGACATCGTCACGACACCAGGGCATGGTTCATCAGGCTGAGTTTGTCGAAGAGCTTGACGCGGCGCGGGTCGCGTGGCTCGCACGGATCGCAGCAGAACAGCAGGCCGTCGTTCTGGGCTCGCGCGCGGATGCGACTCAACAACAACTCCAGGCGGCGGGCGACCTCGTCGACCACGCCGCTGCTCGCGCCCACGCCCGTGTTGATCAGGATGACGTCGCTCTCGACGAGCCCGTGATATTCCGGCTGGAGCTGGATTCGCGAGGCGATCTCGGCGCCGATGGGCGAATCGAGAAAATTGCGAAGCTGTGTCTCGTCGACCTCGAGTCGTTCGCCCGCGATCTCGCTCCATGAACCGGCGGGGCTGTCCCGGATGGCCAAGACACCGCCGCTGTCGCCCATCGGGTCCTCACCGAACAGTCCGAAGATCTCCGCGGCAAACGAGGCCGTATCTTCCATCACTTTCTTCAAGGCAATGGCCGCCTGTTCGGGCGTGCGGAAGACGTCGTGCACGTCCGCGGGCGACGGCATGACGAAGACCCGCCGGTCGTAGGGATAGGCGTAGCGCAACGCCGGGTCGCCGTCGGCCTCGAGGAGCACGATTTCTCTCGACGGCGTCATGCGGAGTCGCTGAAGGGGTTCCGCGATTGCCTCGAAGGAGCGGTCCGCGCAGTAGGTCACGCACTGCCAACTGGCGAGATCGGATTGATCCGGCGGAGGCACGAGGCGCAGTGGAGGCCTCTCGTCCTCGATGCCCGGCACGAGGCGGATGTGATGGGGTTTCTGGCACATGGCCTCGCGAGCCATGAGGTTGACCAGACAGGTCTTGCCGGCCCGCGGAGGGCCGGAGACAAAAATGACCTTCACAACGCCCAAACGTGGACTCCCGTACACCCCCCCTGACGGCCGCACCTCTTGATCATAGGCACATGGTGCTCCAGTTGCCAGCTTGGAATCGGTCCCACCATGAACTGATGATTCTGGCGCACAAGGTCTTAGGTCCGCGCAGCATGTGAGAAAACCTTGGAAATGCCCCCTGCCTCGGCGCTCAGCTACCGCACGTATGAGCGGGGAGGCCTTGCCCTGAGCCGGTCTACGGCGAGTCCTTCACGCCGTTGAGATCCCAATCCTCGTTGAGTCGAACAAACAGATTGCCGGTGCTCTCCTGCTGGTAGGCCACGAGTTCCACGTGCCCGTCACCGAAAAGTAGGTTGACTCGCCCGTAGTGACGATCGTCGAAGTGGGCGTAGCCGTCGGGTCCGGGTTCGGCTTGTCCGCCCGCGATGTAGCTGGTTACCTCTCCGTTGCCCTGGGCGTCGTATCGCATTCGGGCATCGCCCAGCAGCGGCAATTCGAGTGGAATGTTCTCGAGCGTGGACGGACTGTTCGGATCGGGTTGCGAGGTGATGCCGCCTGATCGCCGCATGGTCCCGTAGGACCACGCCGGCAGATAGACGCGGTAATGGCCTGTATGGTTCTCTTCCTTGGGCATCAACGGGCAGTTGAAGTAGTAGAAATAGTGGGATCCGATGCCGCGCCGGTTGTATTGCACCGGAAAGGACTCGTTCGGTTCCAGAGGCGCCTTGCGACGGTAGAGCTGCTCGCCCAGGAGTTCGGCCCAGCCCAGTCTGCAGTTAGCGACTATGTTGGGATCGAACTCGGCCACCGGGAGCTGGCTTCCGAAATCGTTCGTGTAGGTAATGATGGCCATTCCCATGTCGTGCAACCGCGCGCCGCAGGCGGTGGCCTTCGCCTGGGCTCGGGCCCGGGAGAGGGAAGGGGTCAGTATCGATATGAGCAGACTGATGATGGCGACTACCGTGAGTAGCTCGATGAGAGTGAAGGCTCGCCTGTGACAGCCATGCACCATGTGAACCTCCATCTCCGCCGGGCCGGAGTCCTCTGGTCGAAACCGATCGGCGCCCCTATGATGATAGCTATGCAATCGGCCATTTTCCAAAATGTTATGAGAAAACGGAGCGGAGCGGGGACCGGCCTCGTCCGGACGTCCGTTTTTCGCGTCATTTCGCTTGTCGTAACGGGGGTGTTTGCGGTCGCGGGCCCGAGAGAGGCGGTCTCAGCCGGTATGTCTTCCCGGCCGGAGCACCCGGTCGGACCGTTGAACTTCGTGCAATTCGACGATTGCGCGGCCAGGTTCGCCGACGCCCTGCGGCGGTGGCCGGTCGTCGACCGGACCGAATCGCCCGTCCTTCTTGCCAGTCCTCGCTGGACGAATGAGACGTCGGTGGTTGTGAAGGACGGACCGGCGTTTGCCGTCCGACTGGGCGAGGCCATCACGATGCGCAGCGGCTCCAAGGTTCAAATCGCCTCGCCCGGTGCGGCGGGATGTCAGTACGCCACGGAGTTGGCGCTGGTATCGGCCAGCGACAGCCGGGATCAGCCGATCCTCGTCTTGAGGTTCAGCGTGACGCGGGCGGGACTGGGATCTCCGGTGTTGGAGGAGGTGTATACGGTCCGCACGCTGCCGTCGACGCGGCCGGTGTTCTCATTTTTCGGCCCCCCGGCGAGCCGCCCGAGTGAGCGCCTCCGCGCCGCGCAGACGAGGCCGACCAGCCGACCGAGAGGAATCACCCGTGCGCCGGGGACCGCGCCGTCGACGCGGCCGGCATTCTCGCTCTTCGGCCGGCCGGCCGAGCGCCTCCGCACGGCGCAATCGGCGCCGGCGAGTCGGCCGGCGCCTTCGCTCTTCGGTTCACCCGCCCGCCGTCCGAGCGGGGGCCTCCGCGCGGCGCAGACGGCGCCAAGCGATCGCATCATCGCGTTTCAGCATGGGAAGGTGCTCTTGAAGGCGGGTGGGGTTCAACAGCGAGTGACGGTCCTTGGCGAACGGACGTGGCGCGACGGTTCGGGCCGGCTTTGTGTTGAGTTGAAGCTGGAGAGCCGGCCGACCGACACCACAATCGATGTTGCCGGCCGGTACACCAGCGCAAGGGACAACCGCCCCATGCGGTTGCCCCAGGCGATCCGCGTGAAGGTCCCGGCGACGAATCCGACAACCTGCACGATCCCATTTCCCAAGACCGCCACGAAATACGAGTTGACCATCACGGCACCGTAATTGCTCCGAGCCGGGCTTGTCTTCGACCCTGAGGCTCCCCACGCCGGTCATCCTGATCAGGTGTCTCGTCACGCGGACCAGGCCGGGCTGAGGACAGCCCGGTTCGGCGAACTCGCTTCACCCGGACGGGCGACCTGCCGAACCGGCGTGTTCCCACGCGGGCCTTCCCCTTCGGGCGTGTCCCCACGCCGGTCATCCTGATCAGGTGTCTCGTCACGCGGACCAGGCCGGGCTG
>CAZQTW010000025.1:63405-76906 GCA_964596165.1 uncultured Planctomycetales bacterium
AGGACAGCCCGGTTCGGCTTGAGACGCGCCCTCAGTCCAGGAGCACACCATAATCCTTCGGGAGCGATTTGACGATCCTGACCGTCTCGACACCGACCTGGACGACTTGGCAGATGAGGCGGACGATGTACTGTTCGTCGTCCGAACGGTTGGGATCGCTCGTGATGCCGCTCCGTGTGTCGGTGCTGACCTGGTCTGATCGAGGACCCATTCGAGGGCACTGCGATTGCCCAGTCGGTACTCGAAGACCTCCGGCGGGATACCCTTCGGACGGAGCGAATCGTTCACGATGACGGCGGTCTTGCGCTTGGTGAGTGTGATCTTCTCGACGCGGTACGACAGCGGCAGATCAGGTGTCTCGACCCGCATGAGCGGATATGGGTCTGCGGGGCGAACCGGCGTGTCGATGCGCCGGTCATCGTGCCCAAGGACGCGCTAGGGTCGCGAGTTCCGGCGGGCGAGGGCGGTGTTCAGGTTCTTGCGGGCGTTTTCGAGGTCGGGTTTGAGGCGAAGGGCCTCGGTGAAGTGATGAATGGCCTCGTCGATCTTGCCCTGTCTCAGCAAGATCGCCCCCCAGTTGTTATGCGCCTCGGCGAGGTCGGGTTTGAGTCGGACGGCGAGCGCGTAGTGCGCGGCCGCCTCGTCGGCTCGTCCCTCGGTAAGCAGAGCGTTTGCCAGCAGGTAGTGCGCCTGGGCCGCTGTGGGGTTTTGTCGGATGACTTCCTCGAGATGCCCGCGTGCCTCTTGTGTCTTACCGCGTCGCAGGAGAAGGCCGGCGAGTCGCTCTCGAGCATCCAGCAGCGTCGGAGAGAGTTCCAGCGATGTTTCCAGGGACTTGACGGCGCCGTCCAGATCGCCTCGGTTGGCCAGCAGGTTCCCGAGGCCGTAATGATACGCCGCCGCCTTCGGCCACTTCGAGAGGAGATGCCGCAAGAGTCGTTCCTTCTCCTGCCACGGCGCGAGATAACGGCGGGTGGCCCGGGCTTCTCCGACGGCGAGGATGACGAGAATCGCTACGAGTGCGACGCGGCGGACGGTCGGGCGTGGTCCGCCGGCGGTCGTCTTCCAGAGTCGCGTCCAGAGCCACGCGACGGGCAGCGTCAGGCCGACCAGCGGGAAGTAGGCGTACTTGTCGGATGCGATGACGGGGTTGGTCTTGATGACGCTGATCGCCGGCGCCAGGGCGACGAAGAATGCCAGCAGGCCGACGAGCACGGCCGGCGTCCACCGCAGCGATACGGCCACGATTGCGATCAGAATCGCCGTGCCGATCAGGCCGGCCAGCACGTGCGGATTCGAGGGACCGAGCGGTTCGGGGAAGAAATAGGGCGAGGTGTAATCGCCGGGCCAGGCGACGCGGCTCAGATACAGGACGACATTGTGGCAGAGGATATAGACGCTTTCGGAGACGGGGTTGTCTCGTGAGACCTCGATGGGCGATGTTTGCCCGTGCGAGATGATCGTGATCACGCCAAAGATCCCGCCCACAACTAGCAGTGGGACCTTCTCCAACACCGTACGGCGGCTGAACCGGGCTAGGGGCCAATAGTCCAGCAGGAGCATGATGACGGGCACCGGAGTGATGGTCGGCTTGGACAGAAGGGCGAGGACATAGGCGGCAGCGAAAGCGCCGTAGAGCGCCTTGTTGGAGCGACGGGCGTACATTGCGTAGAGGAGCAATGACCCTAGGGCGAAGAAGGTGGCGATCAGCGTCTTCCTTTCGCCCACCCAGGGGATGGGTTCGACGGTCATGGGGCACAGGCCGAAGAGCAGGCCGCCGACGGCGGCCGCGATGGGGTCGCCGAACAAGAGGTACAGGAGGCCCACGACCAGCAATGCGTTCATGACGTGCAGGCAGAGGCTGGTTCGGTGGAATGGCCGGAGGTTGTCGGGGCGGCCGCCAAGTGCGTAGTCGAGCATGAGCGAGGTCATCGAGATGGGGTGGTAGTAACCGCCCACCGTGGAGGGATTGAGCACCTCGGCGAAGAACTGTTTTGCGGACGACAGGCTGGGGTTGCGAACCAACAGGTTGTCCGTGAGGTACTGATCATCATCGATCCACAGGGTTTTCGCGGAGAGTGCAGGCCCATGCACGGCGGCGACAATGATTGCGACGGCTGTCGCCAAGAGAATGAGAATCATCTTGTTCGACTCGGTGGGCGCCATCAGTGTCGGATGCTCCTATGCGGTCCCGTGAGCAAGACGGGGGCAGAGCAAAAGAGGGACAGGTACCCTTGCGTTCTTCACAGGCCGGCCGTCTATCTTCCAACGACGGGAGCCAATGCCCATTGTGTATCCAATGATGAGTCTATGCCAATCGTGCTTTGCTTGTCAGCAGGCTACGAGGCACTTCTCAAGGGTGCAGGATTCACCACCACGAGGGGACAGATGTCCGGGGCGAGCAGCGGGCTGATACAGCCCGGCTCCGAAGGAAGATTGGGGCGAGGACACCCTCGGCAGCGCCGCGCTGTGCCGTGGCAAGTCCGGCTCGGAAGACCGGAGGGGGTTAGGGTGATGACGGGCGTCGGGCTTGGGCGGCGGCGAGGTTCTTGCGGGCGGCGGCGAAGTCGGGCTTCAGGCGGATTGCCTCCGTGAAATGCCGGATGGCTTCGTCGACGTTGCCCTGCTTGAGTCGCACCAAGCCGAGGTTGTTGTGTGCCTCGGCGAGGTCGGGCTTTAGGCGCAGTGCCTCGGAGAAATGGGCGGCCGCCTCGTCGAGCCGGCCGCGGCCGGCCAGCAGCGTCCCCAACTTGAAATGAGTTGTGGCGGCATTCGGGTTCAACCTCAGCGAGGCCGCGTAGTGTTCGATCGCTCCCTCGGTGTCTCCCAGGGCGGCGAGAGCGTTGGCCAGATTGCGGTGGGCCAAGTCGTACTCCGGATTGATCCTCAGCGCCGCACGGAGATGCTCGACCGCCTCGGCGGTCTTGCCCCGGTCCATGAGCGCCAGTGCGAGATTGTTTCGGACGATCGGCGCGTTGGGAGCGACGCGGGCCATCTGCGTGTAGAGGCTCACCGTGTCGGACCAGGGGCTGATCGCGCGTCGCGTGGCGTAGGCCTCCAGTCCGGCCAGGATCAACACCATCGCGATCGTGACGGCTGCCCGCGGGCTTCGCCAGGATTGCCCTGCTCCCGTCCGAGCACATCGGATCAGGATCCATGCCGACGGCAGCAGAAGTCCCACGGCGGGCAGGTAGACGTACTTGTCGGACGTCAGCACGACCGTGAAGCCCACGATTCCGGTTGTGGGCAGAAGGGCCAGCATGAAGAACGCCACGCCTGCCAGCAGTGCCGGCGTCCGTTGCCACGACAGCCAGATCACGACGGCCAGTGCGCAGGTGCCAATCACGCCGACGAACACCGCCGGATTGGACAAGCCGAGGGGGTCTGGATACGGATAGTGCACCGACAACCCCACCGGCCAGATGATCTTGCAGAGGTAGAAGATGAGGTTGTGGCAAAGGATGAGCGGCACTCGAACCCAGGGGTAGTCGCCGGGCACGGGCACGGGTGCGAATTGGCCCTGCGAGATGACCGTGATGACCGCAAAGATCATGCCGGCGATGAAGAAGGGCAGCTTCTCGATGAGTGCCTGGCGGTTCAACCTTCTCAAAGGCCATCCGTCGAGTATGAGCAAGAGCACGGGCAGGGGCGTGCTGATTGGTTTTGCGAGCAGTGCGAGGACGTACAGCGCAAGACAGACGGTCCACAACACCTTGCCGGGCTTTCGGGCGTAGCGCACGTACACAATGAGGCAGCACAGGGCGAAGAGCGGCGATAGGACGGTCTTTCGCTCGCCCACCGTTGCGACGGCCTCCACGTGAAGCGGATGCAGGCCGAAGAGCAGCCCGACCGCCGCCGCCACCCACCACTCGGCGAACAGCAGGTAGATGAGCACGATCACGAGGGCGGTGTTGACCACGTGGAGTGCGAGGCTGGTCCTGTGGAAGGCGCGAAAGTCATCGGCCGTTCCGCCCAGGGCGCAGTCCAGCATCAGCGAGACCATGGCCAAGGGCTGGTAATACCCTTTGACGGTGGACGGCTTATCGACCTCGCTGAAGAAGCGGACGACGGAAGACCAGCTCGGATTGAGGACCAGGGGGTTGGCGGTCACATACTGTTGGTCGTCGAAGCTCTCCGCCCGCGCGGACAAGACGGGCCAATATGTTGCCGCCACGACGATGCTCACGACGACGATCGCTACCGCGAGCGGGACAAGCCGGCGCGGGGCGAGCGGAGGCATCGCGGTACAGTCATTTCGCATGGGGACACTTTAGGATCGGCGCGGTGAGGCTTCAAGGCAATCGGGGCGGAGGGGAAAGGGTGTTCGGGCGCAGGGTCTAGGGGCTAGGGTCTGGGGTTTGGGGTGTAGGATGGGTTGGTGCGTGTCTCGTCGGCGAGGCTCCTGAGCGGGACTCTGAGTTGCGCGGTCCTCGCCGGCACGGCCACGAGCCCTCCCCCGCCCGGGTATCCGGGGCGAGGACGCCCCCCGGCTTCGCCGCGCTGCGCCGTGACAAGTCCGGCTTGGAACGACGACCCGCCAGAGGAGGTGGAGATCCTTCAGGTGATCAAGGAGGACAGGCGATTGGTTGAACACCCTGTGCTTTCTTTAAGAGGGGGAGAAGGAGGACTTGCGATGCGATTTCGGAGTGTTTGGGTCGGTGTTGGATGGATGGTGATTGGCACCGGTTGTGGCGGGGATGCGAGGGTTGATCTGACGGCGGCGGATACGTTGGAGGCGACGGCGGTCCAACTGGATCGGGCGTTACGGGAGTATCAGGTCGACCTGACGGCGTCCGACGACGCGAGAGAGTCGGAGGCGATCGCGGCGTTCGTGGGGCGGTTGCGGAAGGACGCGGCCGACGATGCGCAGGTGGAGCGGCATACGCAGGAGTTCTCGGCGGCGGTCGCGAAGATCCGTCAGGATCGCCGTGTCGCGGATCAACGGCTGCGTGCCGGGCAGGACAACGTTGCCGCGATCAACGAGGTGGCACGAGGGCTTCGGAAGCTGGCGATCGAGAGTCTGACGCTTCAGGACGAGGTGCGGCGGTACTTCAAGCAGCTTCTGGAAGCGAGGCGTGCGGCGCAGGCGGCGCAAACGGGCGGCCAGGCGAAGGCAAGCGAGGCCAAAGCCGGCCGCTGAGCGGAATCACGGGCAGGAGAATGACCGAACGGAGGTTGAGAGATGGACAGCGCGGTACAGGCATTTGATGAGGCGGTTGAGCGGCTGGATACGGTTCTTCGGACGGTGCGGTCCGGCGGGAGCGGCGACGCGATCGATCGGGTGTTGCTGCAACCGTCGCGTGAGACGGCGGTCGTGTCACTGCATGACAGCGAGATCATTCGGAAGTTTCGGGACGATTTGGCGGACGGGCTGATCCGGGTTGATGCGGCCAATCAGTTGTTTCGGCTGGTCTCGCAGATCATCAGTCTGTTGCCGTTGATGTAGGAGGGGCGCGGGGGTGGGCCGCGTCGGTTGCGGTTTTCGTCGGGGGTAGCGGCCGGCGTGTCCCGCCGTGCGGGTTTCGAACGGGAGGAGCGTGGTGAGCGGGGTACCGGATTGGTTGACGGTGGGTGCGATGGTTGGCGGCTTGGCGCCGCTGGTCGGCGTGCCGCTGACGATGATTGCGGTGTATCTGCGGGCGATTCGCGAGGCGCAGGACCGGCATGAGAGGATCAACGGACAGCGGTTCGGGACGCTCGAGTCGGACGTCCGGCGGGTCGCTGAGCGACTGGATCAGGTCGAGCGTGGGTGTGCAACGAAGGGCGAGTGGTTGCAGGACTCGCTGCACACGCGGGAGCAGTTGGAGCGTCTGGTCGAGACGACGGCCGAGGTTCGTTCGCGACTGGAGAGCACGGACGGCATCGCGCGCCGGTTGTCCGACGCGACGGCGGCGATGGTTGGATTGGCGCGCGCGATGGTGGAAGCATTGGCGGCCGACGGTGCGGTAAAGAGCCCGGATGTGGACCGGCAGGATGCGGCATGAAGACGAGCAGGAAGGCGAACAACCGCAGACGCGTCGGGACGAAAGGGCTGAGGGGTTCACGCGCGCAACAGGAGATGCGGGACGTCTCGTCCGACGGGGTGCTGGAGGCGCTTCCGGTTGACGAGCGGCTGGCCGTCGATGAGGCCTTGGCGCTCGAGCAGGCGCCGTTGCGCAGCGCCAAGTCGGTTTACGAGCATTTCCGTCTGTCGGCGCGGTACGGCGTGGCATGGGAGGCGTTCGAGGAGCATGCGCGGCGGGTACGGAGGAATCACACCCTGAGTCATTTCGAGCGATTGGCGAACACGCTGCCGGTTAAGGCGTCGAAGGCCGACCGCGAGGGGCCGTTCGATCGGATGGCGATCCGATTGGCGAGCAAGATCTGCACGGTGCTGAATGAGAAGGAAGAGGTGGGGATCACCGAGCTGGCACGGCTGTCGTCGTCGGCGGCGAGCCTGCGTCGGGCGGCCTCGAGCGCGGAGACGGATCGGCTGCGGCGTGAGTTGTTGGCGGTGAAGCTGACGGAGAGGGTGGATGAAGCGAAGGCCAAGGGAGAGATCGGGCCGCACTTGTCGGCACGGTTACGGCGGGCGATTCGGGAGATCTACGGGTTGGAGATGCCGGACGGGCGGAAGGCGTAGAGGGCGCGGGACGCGACCGGCCGCCAAGAGGCGCAAGAAGAATGGGACGAGACCGCACGGGTTGGAACGGCGGCCGGGGCGAGACTCTGAGCCGGGCGGACTTCGGCGAGTTCTCCTCGGCAGGCTCGGGACCTGAGCTTGTCGAGGGCAGTCGAGCGGTCCCCCTCCCGGCTATTCGGGGCGAGACGCCTCCCGGCTTCGCCGTGCTGCGGCGGGGCCAGTCCGACTTGGAACGGCAAACGGATCGGAGGTGCGGGCGGGACGCCCGCGCTTCCAAGGCGGCACGAACCCAATGAGTGTGGATGCCCGCGCCCCAGGGGCGATGCGGCGTGCAGGTTGTTTCGGACGAGAAGGAGTGGGCGCGGCCAACTGGTCGAGTGGTGACATTCCGACTAGAATACCCGGGGCGTTGGGGTCCTGGGCGTCGTTGGTGGCGCGGCGCGTTGTCTTGCCGACGGAATTGGCCCCTGGGGGGTGTCGGCGGGACGGTACGAGAGGGGGATGGGTTTGTTTGCGAGGGCAAGAACCATCTCATGAGTCTCAAGCGCTTGGCGCAGGCGGTGCTTGTGCTGGCCATTGTGGCCGCGGTGGGTTGGAGTGCCTACACCCGGTTGGGTGTGAAGAAGCCGTCGGGCGTCATGTTGGTGAGCGGGCGGATCGAGGGCGACGAGGTGTCGCTGGCGTCGAAGGTGGCCGGACGGGTGGTGAGGCTTCATGTCGACGAGGGTGATACGGTCGAGCCCAACCAATTGGTGGCCGAACTCGACAGCGAAGAGTTCACGGCGATGTGGGAGTATACCAAGGCGGAGGTGGTGGCGGCGGAGAAGCAGATCGGTCAGGTGAATGCCAAGCACGCGCAGGCGATGGAGCGGGTGAAGCAGGCGGAGATTGCGTTGGCGTTGGCCCGGGAGTCGACCGAGGAGCAGATTCGGCTTCGGCAGGCGGCGGTGGCGCAGGCGGAGGCGGCGATCAAGCAGGCGAGGGCGCAGTATGAGAACGCTCAGTTTGAGCTGGGTCGGCTGAGCGGTTTGAGCGAGAAGGCGGTGGCGGCGGCGGTGGAGTTGCGTCGTGCCCGGGATATGAACAAGGCCGCGGAGGCTCAGGTGGAGGCGGCGGAGAGTGCGAAGGCTCAGGCCGTCGCGGCGTTGACGCTGGCTCAGTCGCAGCGGAAGGAGGTTTCGCTGCGTGAGGCGGATTTGGCGGCGGCCCGGCAGATGTTGGTGGAGGCCGAGCAGGGGCTCGCGCAGGCGCGGGCGAAGCTGGATTCGTCGATGGCGGCGGAGCGGGCGGGTCGGGCGAACCTGAACCAGACGAAGATCCACGCCCCGTCGGCCGGGATTGTGTTGACGCGGGTGGTGGAGCCGGGCGAGGTTGTCGACGCCGGCGGCGTGTTGTACGTGATTGTCGATCCGAACCGGCTGTACCTGAAGGGGTACGTTCAAGAGACGAGTTTTGGACAGTTGAAGATCAATCAGCCGGCGCGGGTATACATCGACGCGATGCCGGGGCGTCCGTTTGAGGCTCGCGTGAAGCGAATCAATCAACAGGCCGAGTTCACACCGAAGACGATCGAGACGCCTCAGCAGCGGGTGAAGTTGGTCTTCGGGATTGAGTTGGCGGTGGAGAACACGGATCGTTTGCTCAAACCCGGCCTGCCCGCCGACGGCGTGATCCGCCTCGATCCGGAGGCACCATGGGCACTTCCGAGTCAGCTTCGTTGAGCGATCCGGCGCCGGTGACGGTTCGGGGGGCGGTTCGCCGCTATCGGCGGATCGAGGCCGTTCGAGGCGTCGATCTTCACGTCCCGAAGGGAATCATTTTCGGATTGGTCGGACCGGACGGAGCAGGTAAGAGCAGTCTGCTGAAGATGATTGTGGGGTTGGTTCGTCCGGACGCGGGGTCGATCGAGGTTTTCGGTCAGTCCATTCCGAAGCGTGCCGGTCAGGTCAAGTCGCGGTTGGGGTTCATGCCTCAGGGGTTGGGTTTGTTGCTTTCGGGCAACCTGACGGTGGATCAGAACATTCGGTATTTCGCCGATTTGCACGGTGTGAGCGACACGTTGCGGTCGGAGCGACAGGCTCGGTTGCTGGCGATGACGCAGATGGAACGGTTTACGGACCGTCGTGCGAGGGACCTGTCGGGCGGCATGAAGCAGAAGCTCAGCTTGTGTTGCGTGTTGATTCATCAGCCGGAGCTGCTTGTGCTCGACGAGCCGACGACGGGCGTCGATCCGATCAGCCGCCGTCAGTTCTGGGAGATCATCAACGAGCTGGTTACGGCGCAGCACATTACCGTTTTGTTGTCGACGGCCTACATGGACGAGGCGGATCGTTGTCATGATATGGCCTTCATGTTTGACGGTCGGATTTTGCTGCACGGTTCGCCGCCGGTGCTGGCGGGGCAGACGGAGAGCGGGCGGCTGGCGGATCTGTTCGTCAAGCATATCCAGTCGGCGGGGGAGGGGTCGCTCGATTCGGCGCATGCGGAGCCTGGGGGGGGCGAAGCGCGCGGATCGTCGTTTGCGTCGGCCGCGCTGCGTTATCATTCGGTCGGCGACTCGGATGCTCGAGGGATCAGCGTTCGGGGTCTGACCCGCCGGTTCGGTTCGTTCGTCGCGGTGGACCACATCAGTTTTGACGTTCAGCCGGGGGAGGTTTTCGGATTTCTCGGACCGAACGGCGCCGGGAAGACCACGGCGGTGAAGATGCTGTGCTGCATTCTGCCGCCGACGGGCGGCGAGGCCACCGTTGCCGGTTTGGACCTTCATCGCCATCGGCACGCGATTAAGGCCAACATCGGATACATGTCGCAGGAATTCAGTCTCTACAAGGATCTGACGGTTCGCGAGAACTTGCTGCTTTATGCGGCCGTATACGGGCTTGCGATGACGGACCCGCGCGTGACCGAGGTGGCCGAGTTTCTGCAGTTGCCGGAGCTGTATGAGATGATGACGCGTGATTTGCCGATCGGCTTTCGTCAACGGTTGGGTCTGGCGTGTGCGATTCTCCACCGGCCGCGGGTGCTTTTTTTAGACGAGCCGACGAGCGGGGTGGATCCGCTGGTTCGGCGGCGGATCTGGCAGATCATTCGGCAGCTTTCTCGGGAGGGACATACGACGGTGCTTGTGACGACGCACCACATGGAAGAGGCCGAGCAATGCGACCGGCTGGCGTTGATCGACGGGGGTCAGCTTGTGGCGGTCGATACGCCGCGAGGTCTCAAGGACGAGGTTGTTCGCGAGCGGGGGCAGATGCTCGTGGTTCATGCGGAGCCGTTCATGGCGGCGCGTCGGGTTTGTCAGGCGGCAGCGGGGGAGGTTGCGTTATACGGTCGGGAGGTGCATTTGTTTGCGCCGCCCGGTCGGACGGATGCCTTTCGAGCGGAGCTTCTCGGACGGCTGGGGGGCGCCGGGCTGCAGGTGATGTCGGTGGATGTGGAGGATGTTCTCTTGGAGGACGCGTTCATCTTTCACATCCTTCGCCGTCAGCGTGAGGCGTCGGCGTCGGGGTCGTCTTTGGCGGCGGTGGGAGGGGGTTGATGCGGCGCGTTCGGACGGTGGCGGTCAAGGAGACGATCGAGGTCATCCGCGACCCGACGTACCTGTTGCTGGCGTTTTTCGTGCCGGGGTTCCTTATGCTGGTTTTTGGGTACGGTCTGAGTCTGGACGTCGAGGACATTCCGCTGGCGGTGTACGATCGTGACCGATCCATTCTGAGCCGGGAGTACATCGATTCGTACACGGGTGGGGGTTACTTCCGGATTGTGAGCGAGATCACCGACGAGCGTGAGATCGATCCGACGCTGCAGAAGGGCGATATCCGCGCCGTGCTGGTGATCCCGGATCGGTTTGGGCGGCGGATCCATCGTCGGGAGCCCGTGAAGACTCAGCTTCTGATCGACGGGGCGTTGCCTTACCGGGCGGATATTATCCGGGGGTACAGCATTGGGGCACACACGACATTTGTTCGGCGGCTGGCAGGGCGTTTGCTGGCACGGAGCGGGAAGACGGAGAGCATCATGCCGGTCGAGCTTCAGGAGCGGGTGTGGTTCAATGAGGATATCGACAGCAAGCAGTTTATCGTGCCGGGGCTCATCGCGACGAACCTGATGTTTTTTCCGGCATTGTTGACGGTCTTGTCCGTCGTCCGCGAGAAGGAGAACGAATCGATCATCGCGTTCTACAACTCGCCCGCCAGTCGGCTGGAGTTCATCATCGGGAAGTTGGTGCCCTACTACGTCATCGCGATGATCAACTTCTTCATCTTGATTGCCATAGGCAAGTGGGTTTTTCACGTGCCGTTTCGGGGCAATCTGGCGGTGCTGTGTCTGTCGGCGGTTGTGTATGTGTACTCGACGGCGGCCGTCGGCTTGCTGGTGAGCGTGTGGGTTCGGACGCAGGTGTCGGCAACGCTGATCACGATGGTGGCCACGATGATTCCCAGTTTTCTCTACAGCGGTTTCTTCATGCCGATCAGCACGATGGCACCCTCGGCGCAGATCACCGCCGCGCTGATGCCGGTGACTTACTTTCTCGAGATTTGTCGGGGCGTGTCGCTGAAGGGGCTGGGGCTGTCGACCTATTGGCCGAACATCCTCATCATGATGTTGCAGGGAAGCGTGCTCAATCTCTTGGGGCTGGTTCGGTTCCACAAGCGGCTGGGGTAGCGGCGGTGCGGGCGATCGGTCACCCGGTCTTTTACGGTGCACGGCGGTGCCCGATCGGTTGGCGAGGGTGTCGGCAGTCGCCGTCCGGCCGGCGAGGCGCCGGCCGCTGCTTCTGATTGTGAATCGCGTTAGCGTTGGCGGTCCCAGGCAGCCAGGATCATGAGGGTCCAGACCCATCGGGCCCATCGGGTCTTCTCGAGTGCGGGCGGTCGGTCGACCAGTTCGGCGAGCGCTCGCCGGTCGAATCGTTCGGCCATCAAGCCGGTCGGATGCAGCAGCAGGTCATTGCGCACCTCTCGCAGATCGTGTTCGAGCCACGCCGTGAGGGGCACCTCGAATCCGCGTTTGGGGGCCAAGGCGATTTCAGGCGGGAGGTATTTTCGGGCCAAGTGTCGCAGGATGGGCTTTGTTTCCGAACCCGGCAGTCGAACGCGGCCGGGCCAGCGAGCGACCGTTTCGACGAGGCGATGATCGAGGAGGGGGCTTCGGGCCTCCAGGCCATGAGCCATGGTGGCGATGTCCATCTTGACCAGGAGGTCGTCGGGCAGGAGCGTGTGGGCGTCGATCCAGAGTTGCCGGTCGAGCAGGGTCGAGTCGGCCGGGATTTGGGCCAGGCGGGTTTCGATTTGGAGGTCGGTCGGCCGGCAGGCGTTGAGCCAATCGCCGCGGTCGCCGACGAGGCGGCGTTTGGCCGGCTCGTCGAGTCCATCGTTTCCCCAGGCCAGTATTCGCTGTGGGTCGTTCATTGCCAGGCCGCGGATGAGCCGGCGGGCGAACGCATAGCGTGTGCGATGTCGCTTGGACTGGGGGAGCAGGCGGTCGGAGAGGCGCGCCAGGCGCGGTATGGATGCGGGCGAGAGTCTGCCCAGGCGATCGGCGACGGCTGCGCCGACGTATCGGCGGTATCCGGCGAAGACCTCGTCGCCGCCGTCGCCGTTGAGGACGACCTTGACCTGTTGTCGGGCGCGTTCGGCGACGGCGATCGACGGGATGGCGGAGGAGTCGGCATAGGGTTGGTCGTAGGCCGATGCGATTCGTTCCAGGATTCGCGACGGGTCGGGTCGAACGATCCACTCGTGATGGTCGGTGGCGTATTGCCGTGCCACGATGCGGGCCAGGGGTCGCTCGTCGAACGATTCGTTCTCGAAGCCCACGGAGAGTGTTGTGAGCGGTCGTTGGGAGTGTTGAGCGGCGTGGGCGACGATGAGGCCGCTGTCGAGGCCGCCGGAGAGAAACACGCCCACCGGGACGTCGGCCCGTAGGCGGAGTCGGACCGCCTCGTCGATCAAGGCGTCGGTTTGTTCGGCGGCCTCGGCGACGGTGCGGGGGCCGTCGGGCGGCATGTCGGTTGATTTCTGATCGGGCGCGGGCCACCGCCAGTATGTCTCCACGCGCGGAGAGGCTGACGGTTCCGCGATCAGACAGGAGGCCGGCGGGAGCGCGCGGATCTGGCGGTGGATGGTTGCCGGGGCCGGCACGTGTCCGAAGGTCAGGTAGTCGGAGAGGGCCTGATCGTCGATCGTCAGCGGGCCGACGCCGAGCGCCTTGAGGCCCTTGATCTCGGAAGCGAAAAGGAACCGATCGTCGATGGTCGCGTAGTAGAGCGGTTTTTTGCCGACGCGATCGCGGGCCAACATGAGCAGCCCGTGGCGGTCGTCCCAAATGGCGAAGGCGAACATTCCGCGGAGATCGGCGAGCAGGGCTTTTCGGCGTTCTTCGTAGAGGTGGACGAGGACTTCGGTGTCCGTTTGGGTGGCGAAGCGGTGGCCTCGATCGATCAGGTCGCGGCGCAGCTCGACGTAGTTGTAGATTTCACCGTTGAAGACGACGGCCACCGAGCGATCCTCGTTGAAGATCGGCTGGGCGCCGCCGGGCAGGTCGATGATCGACAGACGGGTGTGGGCCAGGCCGACGCGGCGTTGGGCGTCGATCCAGTATCCTCGGCCATCAGGGCCGCGGTGTGCGAGCGCGGACATTGCCTTGTCCAGGAGGGCTTCATCCGGTTGTCGGAGGATCCCCGCGATGCCGCACATGAAGATCCACACTAGCGCGGGGGCTGTGGGGCGTCAAGAACGGGGGTGGATCAGAGGCGTGGGATGCACGTCCGGAGGCGGTCTGCGAGGCTTCAGAACTGCATGCCCAGGCGAATGTGGGGCATGCGATCGGGCGGATTCCGCCCGGCTCGGAATGGGTAGGGGGCGGACAGACCGGGTG